>NZ_JASGFH010000018.1:0-102454 GCF_047605665.1 Lacrimispora sp.
TCCTCCGAAACGTTATCTGAAGATGCGATCATATCCACCAGGTCTTCTACTTCTCCATCCGCTTCGGCTGGTCCTTCCTCGGCTCCGGCTGGTCCTTCCTCGGCTCCGGCTGGCACATCTTCCACATTCGGCTCCTCCGAAACGTTATCTGAAGATACGATCATGTCCACTAGGTCTTCTACTTCTCCATCCGCTCCGGCTGGTCCTTCCTCGGCTCCAGCTGGCGCATCTTCCACATTCGGCTCCTCCGAAACGTTATCTGAAGATGCGATCATATCCACCAGGTCTTCCACTTCTCCATTGGCTCCGGCTGGACCCTCCTCGGCTCCGGCTGGTACACCTTCTATATTATTCTGTTCTTCTGAAGTGTTGTCCACAGATGCGATCATGTCCACCAGGTCTTCTACTTCTCCATTGGCTCCGGCTGGTCCTTCCTCGGCTCCGGCTGGCGCATCTTCCACATTCGGCTCCTCCGAAATGTTATCCGAAGATGCGATCATATCCACTAGGTCTTCTACTTCTCCATCCGCTCCGGCTGGTCCTTCCTCGGCTCCGGCTGGTACATCTTTTATATTATTCTGTTCTTCTAAAGTGTTGTCCACAGATGCAATCATATCCACCAGCTCTTCCACTTCTCCATCCGCTCCGGCTGGACCTTCTTCAACTCCGGCTGGTCCTTCCTCCACGTTCTCTCCCTCCGAACCACTTCCCGGCGAATCAACCAAGTCAATCAGTTCGGCCAATACTCCCGCAGGCTCTTCCCCCGATCCGGCTGGTGCCGTATCCTCTCCGTTCTGTTCCTCCAGATCGCTGTCGGAAGAAACAATCGGATTTTCCAGTTCCGCCAATGAGTCAAGACTGCCTCCCGGCAGATTCTCTTCTTCGCCCCTTAAAAGTTCTAAAATACCAGCCATTTAATCCCCTCCCTGCTTCTTTGAGTATTGTTTCAGCAAGCGGTTCTTCACCGTCTGTTCAAATGTCATCGTCCCGCTCCAAATCTGGCTAAGGCCCGGATAAGCTGCCGCGACCACCTCCATAATCAGTTCATAATCCACAATTGCATCGCTGATGCTTTGTTCCACGGTTCCGCCTGCAGGCAGTTTAAAACAATCCCTCAGATACACTTGATAGTCGGAAGGAGATATCCCCAGGGTTCCTACAGGCAGATAGGAATTCAGCTCCTCGATTGCCTTTCTAAGCTCAGGCATCGCCTCCTCCCTGACCTCATCAGTCAGCTTAACATACAGCTCCAGCAAACACACATCCGCTCTGGCCTGATAAACAATCCCCTGAACCATAACAAAATTCTTCCGTTCCATGGTTGCGGCAAACACTGTCTTTAAAACCCATTCTCCGTTTACCTCATTTTTCATCAGCAGGCTGTTATCGGTAAATGTCTCTATTTTCCTGGATAACGCTTCAAAAAACTCTGTTTTCCATTCCTGTGTCATATCCCGTTCCTCTCTGTACTGATTCATTTATTTTATCTGTCCAAGATAGCCGAAATCCTCCGATACCAATATCTTACCGTATTTTGCAAAATTCAGCTTTACCGCCTCCACAACGTCCTCATTGGCAAGTCCCCTATGCTTTGCGGCCGCAATGTAAGCCGCGTTCGTCAGAATTTCTTTAATATTGCTGCCGGACAATTCGAAATTCTGGGCAAAAAATTCAAAATCAATTTCCTCCTCATACCTGACCTTCTCAGGGATAATGGTGGTCCATAGCTGATACCGCACCTCTCCCCCCGGAAAAACAAAATTAACCATAAATTTGATTCTCCGTTTAAAGGCATCGTCAATGTTGTTGGCATAATTGGTTGCCAGAATGGTGATGCCGCTGTAATCCTCCAGCTTCTGCAGCAGATGAGCCGTTTCCGCATTGGCATTCCGGTCATTGGAATCCTTCACCTCAGAACGCTTTGCAAACATGGCATCCGCCTCGTCAAAAAACAACAGCACATTCATATTCCTGGCTTTCCGGAACAGCGCTGATATATTCTTTTCCGTCTCACCGATATACTTGCTGACCATCTGGGAAAGATCAATTCTGTACAAATCCATCCCCAGTTCATTTGCCATAACCTGTACCGCCATGGTTTTTCCCGTTCCCGGCGATCCGTAGAACAGAGCGCAGATTCCTCTCCCATAAGGAGTTTTCCTGTGAAATCCCCATTCTTCCCCTACCACGTTCCGGTAACGGATCTGATCACAAATCATCTGCATGTGCCGCTTCTGATCCGGGTCTATCACCAGATCCTCCCAGGTAAACACTGCATTAATCAAGGTTGCATACCTTCCCAGCTGATTGGCGGACTGCTGCTTTATCGCTGATAAAAGAGCATGGCTCCCGATGATTTCCAGCCCGTCGCTGCGGCATATCATCCTAGCTCTGGCGAGAACCTCTTTGATTCCCCTGGCCGTCAGGATGTATTGATTGGCACACAGCAAAAGATCCGTATCCTCCGACAGGGAATATCCCCGGGAAAATTCCCTCCAAAGGGTGATCCGCTCCCCAACTGTCAGCATTGGCGATTCCAAGGCGGTAAAATGAAATGGATACCTGATCAGATATCCTGCCTTTTCCTCGGTCATCCAGATGAAAAAGGGCATCTCACGGGAAAGGACTTCCAGCAGATAATCAAGAGCTGGGGGAAAGGGCTTCATCAAAAACTCTTCCTCCTCATCCCCTCCATATCCTGTTTCCTCGAAACAGAGGAGGGAGTGGGTTAGGAGGCTTTCCCGCTTCAATGCCTTGACCGCCGAATTTATCTCCGGTATCTTTCCGTCAATCAGGCGGGAGACATTGACAAACAATACATTACAGCCATTTTCACAGGCTCCGTGCTTTACGGAAAAATGCTTTCCGTTCCCCATCTCTCCGTAAAGGTGAAGAACATGGCAGTCTCCCTCCCGGTTCCCTCCATAGGCTCCGATCAGGCGGCTGACCTTCCCTGCCTCCTCCTGTCTGATATGAACCGGCGACAGCTCCTCCTGCCTGTATGCCGTAACCATTGACTCCAACTCCGGCGCCAGAAAACGCTGTTCCAGCATAAAGGAGTAAATCCTCTGAGAAATCATAAATCTCCTGGATCCGGCAGATCCCCGATGGGTTTGATCTCCGGCCACCAGGTATTCAAACAGTGTTCCCTTTTGTTCCAGCAGCCTTCCCTGCTCCTCCGGCAGTACCTCATCCGTCAGTTCATAAAGAGAAAATGCCAGCCGAAGCGTAGGCAGCGTCTTTCCCTCTCCCTGAAGCCAGGCAAACAGCGCCTCATACCTGGCATCATAATAAGAAGCCATGGATAAAAAAAGCAAAAACTGTTCCAGTTTCCTCAGGCCAAAGGTCAGAAAAATCTTCCGGATGAAAAAGTCCTCTCCTCCCTGAGCCGTATAGGCCAGCCGCCCCATAATATGGACTTCAGCCAGACGGATCTGGTTCCTTACAGCCTCTCCCTTTTCTTTGGCAGACCAGCGGGTGTTTTCCGCCTCAAGTGCTTTGATTGCCTCCTGTGCTGAAACGGCAAGCCCGCGGACTGCCAGATCACCCAGACTCAGCCCTTCCTTTTCTCCGGATTTTTGCATCCGGTATGCACAAAGTACGGAAAGCCGCATATCCAGCATGGCAAACCAGTCACGCCAGTATTCCTGTTCCTGTTTATATGCCTTAGAATCCATCTTTCTGTTAAAATACAAGTCGTAAAGCTTCATTGACGGAACCTCCATGGATGCGTTGCCAATGGCTGTATCTGTTTATTTTACACCCTGCTTATCTACGGTTTTATAAACATATCTCCTTCCGGATCAGCCGTAATACCGTATCATCAGCATGGTATGATCCTGTTCCTGAGGCTGTCTTCCCTGAAACTTTCGGATATCCTCGCTCATGACGCCTATAATCCGCTCCAGGCCTATTTCCTGCTTTGTGATCTCATTCATCTGTTCGGTTACGCAGCTGTCCGAATAGACATTGCCACGCTCATCACTGGCTTCCGCCACGCCCGGTGAATAAAGAAACAGCATATCTCCCTGTACCAGACGAACAGACTGCTGAAAATAAGGTACATTCTCCATAGACCCCAGACGAATCCCCTTTTTATTAGGCAGCGGTTCAAATACCTGTCCGGACTTTTTGATCAACGGTATCATATCACCTGAATTGACGTAATCCAGCTTCCCGCTCACCAGGTTGAGTATCCCCAAAAATGCGGAAACATTCAATTCAGCCCTGTTATTGTTGCTGATCTGGTTATTGGTCTCAGCCATGATCCTGGCCGGCAGATAGCCTAACTGGGCATAGCTTTTCATAATGGTTGTCGTAATTGCCGCAAGCATGATGGCCGGAATTCCGGAACCGGATACACTGCCCATCATCATGCACAGGTGCGTGCTGTCCGTAAAAAAGAAATTGTAAAAATCACCTCCCGCACCCTTGGCAAATTCCAGTTTGGCATAAATATCAAACTCGCTTCGTTCAGGATACGCAGGAAACGTACACGGGTACAGATTTAACTGTATCTGCTTTGCCACATCAAGCTCCGCTGATATCCGCTCCTGGGTTACAGACATGGTTTTCATATCCACCATATAATGAATCAGTTCCTTCATGGTGTGATTTAAGCTCTCGGCCAGGGACTGTATTTCATCTCTGGTTCTGGTCTGAATCTCCTGAAACTGAAACTGAGACGGATCTGAAACCGCATAACTCTGCTTTACAAAGTCATCTGCCTGTTCCGCGATCATTTTAATGGGGCCAAGAACCTGGCGGTTCATGACGAATAAAAACAATGCCAGGAAAACCACAACAACAATCACCGCTCCCACCGCCACGGAAACCAGGTAAGAGTGGAGGTTATTATAAATACGGGTCATAGAAATATCTGTACACAAAATGCTAATCAGCTCTCCGCTTTCATTCCTGATGGGCTTATAAGCTGTCTTCATATATTCCACAAAATTGCCCGATCCCTGAGCCACCTGAGTGCTGTTATCAATATACCGGATTTCAGTATCATTCTGTGCAACGCTCTCCTGCATCTGCCTGCGGAATTCTTCTCCAAAATCCTCTGTTTCCGCAATATCTCCCAAATAGCTGATGGTATCTGATTCATAAAGCAGTTCTTCCGGTGTATATCCGGTCATGACATAAGCCAGGGTTCCCTGCTCCACACCCTCCGGATAACAGATCATGTAAATATACTGGGCATCGGAATTCTCTTTCACATGATTCAGTTCCTGCTGAAGAGCATCATAAGCAGCATCCTTTATTCCGGTTTTAATAGAGGCCTCCAGATGTCCGGTATCAATTTTTTCTGAGATAATGGAAATCAGGGTACGGGCGTAATTCTCATAACTTTCTTCGATGCTCACACTGTACCGGTAATAGCCAACTCCTCCAATCAGCAGGCTTAGGAACAATGCAAACAGAGTACAAAATGCAATAGCCTTATTGCTTAACTTACTTCGACGTCCTGATTTCATCCGAATCCCTCCTTACGAAACGCCTGTATCCTTTTTGGCCTTCCTCGCAGTCAGCGCATAAATCCCGTTCAAACCTCCCACACAGCCAATCAGTCCCAGAATTCCACTGCCAAAGCCAATAGAAATAATTCCGGCAAAAATAATGGACCCGGTGGATTCTCCCAGATTGTCCACAAAATTGTATGCTCCCATGGCTTTTTCTTCGCCATAACGAACCGAATCCTCCATCCGGATAAAGTGGGAAATCCTGGTGGAAGAACCAAAGCTGTTGGCTAAACCAATCAGCAGCATTGCAGCCAGAAGAGACTGGAAAGACATGTTCCATGCAAAGATCAACAACCCTGAAAATGTAATCAGGCTGGATAAATACATGGCTTTGTCCTTAAACCTTCTGCTTAAATAATTGGTAACCGATACGCTTAAATATACGCTGCACAAGGAGCATGCAATAATCAAAAGGCTGGTGACCTTTTCTGTTAAATTGTGTTCATTTCCATAAATTGGAACGTAGTAATAGGTAAAGCTGTTCATGATGATATATGGAATCTGAATGCAAAGCATAAATTTCAGGATTCCCGGCGATGCGATGAAGCCAGGCAAGGTCTGCTTTTTTCGCCCATTTTCCGGCTGCCGGGCCTTTGCCATGACAAACCGGCTGCCTACCATGACAAAGACCAGGGTGACCAGCCCCCATACCAGAGCTGAAACAAAAAATACCCGGTTTTGTCCCAAACGCTCCGCCAATGAGGAGCCAAACAGCATACCGCAGTTAATCCCCGAAATGCTGGCGGCATTAAAAATCGAAAAACCATTTTCATTTTCCTGATTTCTGGAAATAGATGCAATAAAGATATGAATCGAATTGGTAATCAATCCTACGCCAATGCCATTCATCACCATCCCGGTTAAAATCATACCGTAGTTGGCGGAAGCAGCCATGAACAGATCACCGCACAGGGCAATGATTCCGCTGAGGGAAGCCAGTCTGGCAAATCCCATTTTTTCCATAAGCCTGGGACAGAATAAAGAAGTCAGTCCGATGAAAATCAGATTCAAGGTAATTGGCAGGGAATTGGCCAGGGTGGGGGGAAGCCCCATTCCTTCCCCGGCAAACCGCATAACATAAACCGGAAGAAAGGAGGTTGCCATATTAAAAGCCATAAATGTAATAAATACGGTGAATCTCACCACATGCATGGGAATGGGGGCAGCCTTATCCGTCACTCCCTCCCTGTATTTCTCTCTTAAGTCAAAGAAGGACAGAACCTCGCTGAACACGAACATAATTACAAGTATAATCATAATCATGGTGACAACAATGCTTTCCGACATGAGCCGGATCTTTCCGTCAATCACACTGCTTAAGGTTCCTACGGAAACCACGCCGCCCACCTGGCCGTCGTCTCCCTTAACCGGAGTCATCACATAGATATAAGCCCCTGTCTCACTGCGGATATCACTCTGTAAAGAAAGCCCCTGTTCATAAACCTCCTTTACACCCTGTGTTTCATCATCAGTGAGAGGGTAAAATGTACCGATGGAATTGTCCAGATAAATCACCGCATATCCCAAGGTACCGTCATAACGGAGTATATTGCAGTAAATGTCCTCACTGTAGGCATATTCCTTATCCAGAACCTGATTCATGGCATTCCACAGATTTCGATAGCTGCTATTCCCATAGTTCTGGGGCATCTCAATCTCATCCAGCTGCTCGTTTTTGATGCCGTTGCTGACAATCTGAGCCGTCATGGATAATTTGGTCAGAAGCTCGTTTCTGTAAACCTCCTTAAACTGCCCCATCAGACCATACACCAGAATGATGGAAACCGCAATTACCGTAGAAATCACCAGAGCGCCGATTTTCTGGGTATTGGTATAGGATATGGCAAAAAGAAAATACAAGGCCCGAATAAAAAGATAAGCCAGCATTATCAAAAAGACCGCAGCAGCCAGATCAAACAGTAATTCCTCCCGAAGGTAATGGAAGGATTTTGTGTACTGATAAGAGCCGGAAGCTTCGGTGCCATCTGCCTCTGAGGTGAATATCCCACCCCCAGACACATAGGACAGCATCTGCCTTCCATCCTGCAGTTCTTGATAGGAAGCGTTCCACATCTGGGAGCCTTCCGCCACCACTTCCCTCAAAAACCCATTGGCTTGTGAAAACTTAAGAAGCTGATTGGACCCAATGTCCGTCACATAAACAGTGCCGTCCTTCCCCATGGTTCCCCGGTACAAAACCACCTTCTGCCCATCTTTAACCGTGCTGTCCGCCTCCAGCTGATAAAGGGTGTCCATGGTCTCTGCGCCCGGAGTTCCCCGGTAAATCCGTCCCCTTTTATCAATGGCATAGACCTCCAGACTCTCTGCATCAATGACAAAATCCTGGATCAGCGTAATGGCATCCGCCATTTCATAAGAAGAAAGGGTGGTCATTTCCTGACTTGTCGGATTGAGCTCACGGAGGGAAAAGCCGGTTTCATCCGCCTCCACAAAATAAAGGAGGTCTTTCCTGGCAGTCATGCCAAATATCCGGTGCTTATCAGCATAAATGGCATCATAATCTGCCTCATAGCAGGTCCCCAGCAGCTTTCCCTCAGAGTCATACTGCAGAATGCTTTCGTAATCCAGGGAAAAACCGGTTTCGCTCCAGCCCGTCTCCTGTACAAAGATATTCCCATTGTCCGCCACACTGATATTTTCCGCATAGTAAAAGGTGTCGCCAAAAGGGGCCGCTCCGTAAATGGCCTCATCCACCTGTCCGTCGGCAATTTTCAATATCCTGGTTCTTTCATAATCAACCACATAGTAATTCCCCTTCTGGTCCGCTTTCACCATCCACGGAGATTCCACAGGCATTTCCCTGCTGAACTTCCAATCGTACTGATAGGAATAATGCCTCAAAAAGAAAAGGCAGAGGACAGCTATGACCATGCATAACAGGTCGGTTTTCCTTATTCTCTTTTCCGCCATTGCTTTTCTGATCTTATGAAACCGTTCCGCCATCTTCAATACTCTTCACTCTCCAGATAATCTTTGTATTCAATCCCTGCATTATAAATGGTGTTTTTTCCATCCCTGCTTATAAACTCCGGATAAAGAACCGAATGAAGCCTGATCTCATCCTTATGTATTTTCTGACATTTCCGCCCGGAATCCGTTTCATCCAGACTGTCCAGCTGAACCACATGCCGTGTGCCGTAAATATAATAAGGCAATGCCAGCATGGTGATATAGTCCACCACCGCATCCTTTTTTCCGTTTGCATCGGTCAGCTTTCGCATGTAGGAGGAGTCCTGTATAAACGGTTCTCTCTTATCATAAAATATCCTGCATAACTCTTTGTCCCTGCTGTGGAGAACGGTTACCGTTAACTGAGGATATCTTTTTTTCAAAACATCAATCACTTCCAAAAACAAATCTGTGATCTTATAAGTCTCCGCCTCAAATTCCGCCAAAAGCTGCCGCTTCCACGGCTCATCCAGAAGAGCCGCATCACTGGTCATATATTTAATGTAGGACAAGTCCGGCAGAGGAATCACCACCTTGCCACCCAGCAAACCGGCAATTTCAAAGACATAAAGCAGACTGATATACTCCTGTCTGGTGATGCCTGTTTTTCTGTTTAAAATGCGAATCCCCTTTATGTGATGCCGGTGGAGACCCAGATACTCTTCAAGGGTAACAGACTGCTTCTCAGAGTCCCTGGCGCAGTTGCGGCCGCAGCTGCAGTCAAACACCCCCTGTTCTCCCTCCAGCGTATCCACAAAAAGCAGCACTTCATCAATTCCAAAGAGACAGGGGCCTCCCACAATTCCTATTTCCTCTCCTTTTAAAACAGCACGGCGCAGTTCCGGAAGACTGGTGGTCAGCCATGGAAATCCATCTAATTCCTTTAACTCTGTCCCGCCCAGTTTGGGCACCATTTTCACTATATTTTCAAAGGAGGTTACCATGACCCGGTTTTTATATTCAAAAAAACGGAGTTCTTCCTGGTTTTCCCCATACCTTTTGATCACCGCTTCACGGCAGGCTTCCATACGCAGGGCAATTTCCTCGCGCAGCTGTCTCCGTTCACTGCTTAAGTCCTCTAAAAGATCTTTTTTCTCAATACCCCTGCGATTCTTTTTAATCTCAACGGCCTGCTTCTGATTCTCTTCCATCATTTCCATCAGTACCGGAATCCCCCGCCTTCGTTCCTCCTGTCTGCAGGCTGTGTAAAATTCACAGACAGGATAGTAATTTCTCCCCTTTTCCATTCCCTGAAGAATTTCAAAGAAATCACCTGCAACCAGAGGAAAATCCAATACAGCATCTCTTTCCCATCGGTATACGGTCTGCTCCTGATCCAGGTTATACCGCTTCATCAGCTCTCTAATTGTTATAAGCATACAATTTTCTGCCCCCTAGCAAGTCTCAATAAATATGTCACGCTCCCCTTTGCCGTTAAAATATTCATCACAGCGCAGGAGATAGTGTTTTGCCGCCCTGTCCATGGGAGCCATCTTCAAAACCTCAATAAAATGCTGCCTCGCCTCCAAAAATTTCTGCTCCGCAAATAATTCCACCCCTTTTTCAAATACCATTTTGCTCTTTCGTTTTTTATTGCGGATTTCCACCACATCTCCGTCAAAAACATCATAGACCTTTTCCAGCGTATTGGAAGCCCTGATACGGATGTATCCCAGCAGACGGTAATTGAATTTTCTGGCACTGTCCTCTATCTGCTCCAGAAATTTCGACGTTACAACAATCTTTGCTTCATATTTGTGGCCGATGGAGCGCAGCATTCCTGCAAACTCCTTGGCCTCCGACAGGGTCAGGATGGTCATCCTTCGCTCATGTCCCACCACTCCGATCATAACAGAGCCGTAGCAGAGTCCCACTGTTACGGATTCATATTCCCTGTCCCGTCCGTCAATGGTATTAATATTCTCGCAAATTGACACGGAGGCAGTCAGAGCCTGTTCATACTCCTCCAAAAAAAGTGCGCTTAAGCCTCCTCCCTGAAACCCTTCCACCATTCCGCCATGGCTGTATACAACAGGAATAACCTGATTCAGCATGCGGTTAATAGAGGTAAACACCTCATTCACCCGTTTGCCCTGAACCATCCCCGACAAATCCGCCATATTAACATCCATAATAATAGAGGAAAAATACTGCTGATCCCCCACCGCAAGATCGGAGTACCGCTTTACCTTCAGCATGTTCAGCATCTCTCCGGGTATCATCTTTTCAGAGATATCCTCGGATTTCCCGGCTGCGGAAATATTTTTTATTGCCGATTCCTGATTCCTCTTCCATCCGGCAAGCTTCCTGGACAGCATCCTGTTTCTCGCAGTGCAGACAATCAGACACGCTCCCAAAACAATTGATACAACACTCATATCCAGTTCCATTCTCCATCCCTCCCCTTAAGGCACCATAATATTCATGGTAACCGGATTGACGATCTGAATGACTCCTCCCCAGGAACAGATCAGCTTTGACGCATTATTAAGAACCGGATATCCGCCAACCAATACCGCAGGACTTCCCGGTGCCCAGGGGGCGGAAATCACCGGCAGGCAGGGCATGGGGGTCAGCACTCCCAAGGCAGCCGCTGTGGCAGCCGCCACCTGCGGGTTGGAGGGAGAACTGCACATCCCGAAGGGCAGCACATTGACCATGGGCTTGTTATCCATAATCGTGGCCACCGGGGTGCTGCTGAGCACCTTACTTATCGGAAGCACTGTTAAGGATGCCGGTGCAGCTCCAAAAGCACATTGTAAAAGAGAGCCTCCGCAGACACATATTCCCATCTATCCTTCCTCCTTTAAGAGATTCAGTTTATTTATAGTGCCTTTAACCAGCCTGCAGCTATGGGATGTATGTTCCGTTCCTGCCGCCTCACAGTAAAATTCACGGGAATCCCCGCTCATATTTAAAACCGGAAGGAAAAAATAGCCTTTTTCATCTGCATTGGTGCTGTATACCGGATATATGGTGGTGCCGATTTTTTTATAGCTGCTTTCCAAAGGATCAGTAAGCAGATACCGGCCTTCCCCGTCCGCCTTGGAAATTCGGAAAAATTCCTGTTTTGATCTGTCCTTGTTCTCGATATAGAGAACCTTTCCTTCAATATCCATCTCCTCCGAATGATAGATGCCGATTTCCCTTCCATGCTCTCCGCTTCCGGCATAGTCGTACAGAAGCTTCATTGCCTTGACTCCCTCCCGGCAGAACAGGCGGATCTGACTTCCTGGTTCCGCCGTCCCCTCCACACAGGTTGTTCCTGACGGCAGAAGATACGCCCGGTTGGGAACCATTCTGACCTTCAGCATGGTGTACGCAGCATCCTCTCCCGATAAATTTACCGGCACAGTCTGGCTCTCATACATTCCGCTTTCAATCAGAACCTGGTGCCGTACTTCCGAAAGGCCGGTAAAGACATGATATCCCTCCGGCTTTTGGATCGGAGGCTTTTCTCCCGGTATCCTTACTCTGGCTTTGCTTCCTGTGATGACCTTGTTATTAAAATCATCGATCAGCAGAACCACCAGAGACACTTTTGTTCTCACACTGTCCGCCATACTGCATTCACCACCGTTTCCATCTTTAGTTTCGGTTCTTTTCGTCCACTGTAAAATCAACATCCACAACTCTGCGAAGAGTTTTCACCTTTAAGGATTCAATTTCTACCGGATAGACCTTGTAATACAGAGAAAGCTTATAAGGCATATTAGGTGTGTTCCACATCTTCAGCTTTTCTTCATTGTCAAGCTTCAGCATCTCAATCCGCAGAGGATAATCCATATTCCCGTTGCCTTCGCTTAAATAATCCGGCCCGAGAATCGGATTGTCCCAAAGGGTCTGAATCACCCGGCCCAGAATCCGGTGTTCCTCCGACGCGCGGAATTTGATGTCGCTGGAGGAGTAAGCGGTAATCATATAAAAGAGATTCAAATACTGGGAGGGAGCCTTTCTAATATCCCCGGCAATCCCCGGATTCCCCCTCCCCATCATCTCTTCACTTTCCTTCACATCATACAAATAGATTCCCAGGGACAAATCCCCCTTGTCTTCCGGACTGCAAAGGCCAATGGCATCGGAGTTTAATATGATCTCCGGAACCATCTGACTTCTCAATATTTTGACGATTCCATTGCCCACATCTGATATGATTGAATAATTGGACATAGGTCACTCCTTTCCCTTTTTCCCTTCATCCTCTGATGAAAGGTTTATCCCGGGACCGATCTCTGTCTCTGCCTCCCGGCCTGCGTCTTCATTTGCTTTCGCACCAGCTATACTTGAGTCCTCTTTTGATTCCTCCTCTTTCCCGGTTCCCTCAAGATCTTCCTGGGAAACCAGCAGTTCTCCCAGATGGAATACTCCCTGACTGACGATCATGCCTGTCAACCCGTCATAGAGCACTCCCTTTCCTTCGAACTGCCCTCTTTGGAAGCTGCCCTCATAGACCATCACCCCTCCGGCATCATAGAGTTTTCCGGAACCCTGATACTGTCCTTCAAAAAATTCTCCCTCATACCGGAGATTTCCTGTGTCCGGAAAAAACAGGGCGCCGGTTCCCTGGTACTGTCCATTATAAAATGTACCCTGATAGACCAGCTTTCCCGTCTCCGGATTGAACAGCTTTCCCGACTCTGAATATTTATCTTCGGCAAAGGTTCCATGATAGACAAGACGATCCTGTTCGTCATAGAGCTTACCTGTTCCGCTGTATTCACCCGCCAGAAAATCGCCGTCATACAGCAGGTGCTCCTCTGCATAGGACTTTCCCTTTCCTTCATAAAGACCCCGAACAAAATCCCCCTCATAAATCAACTGGCCTTGGCCGTCATACAGCTTTCCTTTTCCCTCATAGACTCCATTGACAAAGCCTCCCTGATAAACCAGAGTTCCTTCTTCATCATAGAGAACTCCCTCTCCCTGATAAATTCCGTTTAAAAAGCTTCCTTCATACAGCAGCATTCTCTGGCTGTATAATTTCCCCTGACCGGAATAAAGTCCCTGGCTGATTTCTCCCTGGTAAAGCACCTCTCCTTTGCCGTCATAAAAAACAGTACGGCCGCTTTCCAGATAACCGTCTTTAAATTCTCCTTCCTCCTCCAGTTTTCCATTGATATAACGATGTCCCTGTCCCTGCCTGATCCCTTTGGAAAATACGCCTTCATAAAGAAGCTCTCCTGAATCCTCATACTGTTTTCCGCCGCCTTCATACAGTCCCTTTAAAAAACCGCCTTCATACTGCAGACTGCCGTTTTCAAAATACAGCTTCCCATTTCCTTCATAAAGCCCCTTTGCAAAATCCCCCTCATACCAGATCAGGCCGTTTTCATGGTACAGGCTTCCGGTTCCATCGTATTGGTTCATCAGAAAACCGCCCCGGTAGCGAAGGACTCCGTTGGGATAATACTCCTCACCGGAACCGGAATAGGCTCCCATCTGGAACTCCCCTTTATAAATCAGGGCTCCGTCATAGCCATACAGGGTTCCGCTGCCGTTTATCTGTCCACCGTCAAGACGTCCGATAAATAAAACATTCCGGTTTTCATAGCTGTCCAACAGCTTTACCCGTCCTGTGTAGTCCTTCATCTCCACCGTATTGACAACCATTGTCCTGACAAAAAGCTTTGCCTGTATAAATGGAATGCCGATCCGAACCATAAAAACCACCAGCAGCATCAAAAGCAGAAGGATCACCGCAACCAGCTTTTTTGCCACATAAAGCTGTCCGAAAATGAAATACTCTTTTAATGACTTGGGTTTTTCCGCAACCTCTTTTACCTCAGTCTTAATGTCCCCGGACATCCTGCCCACAATATTGGTCGGACTGATCACCCGGAGAATCTTCCGATACAGCATCAGAACCGGGGTGACAAAAATTCGTTTAATTTTTTTAATCAGAAGTAAAAACGCCCTTCCCAGGTCAAAGTTACCGGAAAATCTCATATTCCTGTCTCCTTATGTTCATCGTTAAAATAGCTGTTACTGAAGCTTTAAGGTTCCGATCTGATCCACAACTTTCGCTGAAGACGCCGGTTTGGAGGCGTGATCAATGGTCCACAGCATGTAAAACAGTCCTGCCGCCAATACCCCTATTACAATTATTTTTTTCAGCGGTTTAAACAGCTTCCTGATTCTTTCCCACATACGGAAAACCCATGTTTTAGGCATCTCCAGCTCCTGCTTGGAAAGCGCCAGCACCTGTTCTCTCGCATGGAGAAATCCCCGGTACAGCTCCAGATAACCGCCGCAGCGGCTCTTCTCCAGCATATCCAGGAAATCCGCCATGGGCCTGACCACCTCTTTTTTCAGTTCCTCTTTAAATACAAACTCAGTCAGTTCCCTCAGGCGGTTTTGCACCTCTTTCATGGAATATATCCTGCTTTGCGCCATATCATCGATTCCATACCGGAAGGAAACATCCAGGCTCCGATTGACGAAGACCTGTTTCAACTCCAGACAATGGCTTGCAAAATAACAGGACATGTCCAGTAAAATAATCCGCTCCAATACCTTTTTTATAATCTCCAGCCGTTCTTCCAGGCTGGAATATTCACTGATCAGCTTCTGCTCCAGCTCCTGTCCTTCAAAGCAGGAAAACACAAGCACCAGGGATTCGCCGCTGACGAAGCAGTCCTGAAAGTCCACAAATGCCTCATTAGCCACCTGTTCATATAAAAACTCCACTGCCGCAAATATAAGCTTCTGATCCTTTATCCGAATGATCAGACACCGGCTGTGATCAACTGTATTTTCACAAAGGCAGACCTCTTTCTGTCCGTCCTGTTCCAAATATCCTATAACCAGATATGCTTTTTTTACCGTCTGTATGATCATCTTTCTCACCTGCCTGTATGAACCGGTTAACTCTTATTGCGTACCACTACAAATATAGATGCCTTTACCTCTGAGAAGGCTACGCTCTGGGCAACCACCTCATAGACTCCCGGCGTATTGGGCGCCGTGTAATGACCGTTGGAATCCACAAAGCCGCCGTTGTTCTTTACGCTCCATTCCACCCGCTTATCCGTCATATTCACACAGTTTGCCTCTAAATAATAGCTCTCTCTCAGCCCCAGCTCCAAAATGCCCGGCTTGATAAATATCTTTTTTTCTATTTTATCCGCATGCTCTTCCGCCACATTTTTAACAGCAGTCCAGCGCACCTTTATCTTTCCGCCCATCACCGTCTCCAGCAGGCGGATTCCCACTGCAAAGCTGCCCTTGTCCTCATAGGTGCGAACAGCCGATTCCACCCGGATTTTCTGATCCTCAAATACCTCACTGGAGCCATAGACGACTTCCTTCTGCTCTTCCTCCAGACCGGTCTGAATGGCCACCCGGCCAAGACCCAGACCATGAAATATCTCTCCGGAAATCAGACGCTGTCCCCTCTGACCTCCCAGTCCCAAATCAAACTCAATGACTCCGTCTCTCACCTGAGCTCCCAGGGCGCTTTCTCCCCGGATGAACTGCCCTTGGGAATCCACTCCGCTTCCGATGCCTCCCATGCGGACCGACTCCTTCATCAGCATCTTGATCAGGGCACCGCTCAGGGCGTTGCTCATAACATACTGGTTATAAGGCATCTGCTCAATCCGGTCGATAAAATAGGAGTCTCCGGCTTTTATCATATAGATTTTTCCCAGATAAATGGTTTCCTTATAGGTAGCTTCCATCAGGCTTTCCATGGCATGATAGTGGTACTGCTTAAGCAGCTCCTCTTTTCCATCCCTGGCGGTCAGCTTCATCACAGACCGCCCATTGGCTCTGGCATCCACCTTCTGCTTTGCAATATACAGGCCAAAGCTGTCACTCTCTACGTCTGCGCTTCCTTCCATCTCCGACACATTCATGGCTTTCAGATGATAGGTCAGCGTGTATCTGCCCTTTTTTTCAAACATCATTTCATCGAAGGACACCGTCATCTGGGAATCCCCCTGATAAGTCAGTCCGGTCAGATTCAGGGTATAGGAAAAGGATATGTACTGCTGTCCCAGGTTCTCAACCTCTACAGTCAATTCCGCTTCCTGTCCGGACTGAACGAATTTGGGACAGTTCTGGATAATGGTGACACCCTGACCCGAATAGATTCTGACCTTCTCCTCATATAAGGCATCACAGGAAAGGTTGATCTCCTCCGGCTTCTGATTGGTTAAGTACAGGCGGTATCCTTCCCTGATTCTGTTGTTCTGCACGCCTTCAGAGGAGGTCACTCCCGAATTGCCGGCTATATTATGAACCGGATTGGTTCCCTCCTGGCTGTATTCGATGCACAGATATACATAGCTGTCCTGCATATCCGCACAGCTTTCAAAACCGTCAATTAACGAAAGCTTCTTAATGACCGGGGCATCCACCACGATTTCCCTGCCAAGAGAATCCAGGGCACACCCTGCTTCCACCGATACGGTCTGCTCATCAACCATCACCACGTACATGCCGGCAATGACTCCTGTTCCGCACACAAACCGGTTGATCATCCTCCGTTTATCGTTGCCGTATTTCTGCTCCAGCGCAAAATCGTCCACTGACAGCAGCTTGCCATAGAAATATTGGTTCCTTTCAAAGGGAAAAATGGTTGAATTTTTCATTTTCCGTTCTCCTTTTTTATGTTTAGGCATTTATGAACTTAAATCGTGGAAAAAGGAACCATGGACAAACCGTCCAGAGCCAGGTTCCTGTATTCTCCGAAAGAGCTGTTGATTCCCATATACACATGACCTCCCAGGAACATATAAGGCTCCAGGATAACCAGGTTCGGTTCCATCTGCGCCGGCTTCGTTTCATCAATCAGCCGGAGCAGGGATTTATACTCGTTTTGGGTTGGAACGTATTCTTTTTTTAAAATAACCGAAAAGGTATAGGGACTGACTCCGTACAGTCTGGCCAGGTTCTCCTTTAAATCCTTATCCGCCATGTAAGGCTCCATCTGGTAATATTCCACCAGATATGCCTCCCCCCCTGTATATAAGCGGATAAATTCCAGCATTCCTTCTCTGGTTCCTCTTTTTTTATACAGACGGATTCCATTCTTCAGCAGCATTCGAAGCTGTTTTTCCGACCACATGTGGCTGCCTGCTATATCCAGCCACTGGGTAAGCCAGATGAGAAATTCCTTTTGTGCCGCATCCACGTCAAACATATCCGGAACTTCCCGTATCCTTTGATTCATGCTCTCATGAAGAGTTTGAAAAATGGCAAGATACCGTTCCAGGAAATTCCCGGTATCATTGGACTGGTAGACCTCCGGCAGACAGCCAATCCAGGACTGCTTGGGAAAATAAAACCGCATGCGCTCCAGCTTCATCTCCTGCCCGTTCTGCCTAAACAGCTCCGCCGCAATCCACAGATACCGTCCCGTGACCCCGTAGAGCAGGATGTCGCATATTCCTGTCTCCTGCTTTTTCATGAACGGCTCCATCCTCTCCATCTTTTCTTCAAAGGGAACCTCCTGAGCTTTCATAAGCAGACGGATATCTTCTTCCACGCTGTTGGCCGCAAAAACCGTAATTTTATAAGGAATACTGTCATCCCGGCCTGTATCAAAGACCATCCGGTGCCATTCCATGTCCTTTTCCCTGCTGTCCAGAATTCTGGAAATAAAGGTTCCCCGGCTGCCCCTGCCTGTCTGGCTGACCCAGATCCCATCCTGGTCGCACTCCATATTTTCCAGACAGCCTCTGGAATAATCCTGAGATTTGTTGAAAATAAAATATTTTAACTGATTCTTCATTCTATCCTCTTTCCGGCACTACAGCATTATTCTCCGGTGCTGAACAGATACTGTATCTCTCCTAAGCGAACCACTCCGTTGGGAGGGAGTTTTATGGTTCCATCCTTGCTGCGCAGCACCCCCGTTCCCCTCACATCCACATTGAGGGAATTGATTCGGAGCACACATTCCAGCATATCAATAATTCCATACAAATCACTGTACTGTACCGTCACCCCGAATTCATTGTGAATGTCCGCAAAATATTCATCCAGGGTTAATCGCACCCGTTCCACCGCTTCCCTGTAATGGGGCTGCAACACAATATCAGCATAAATTTCAAAGGTAATATATTGAGGAGAAAGAAGACTGATCTTTCTTCCAACCATACGGTAACGCTCCAGATGAGCCAGTATATTCTTTTTATAGCAGTCGCCAAGTCCTCTTTCACCGTCCGGAGAAAAGGGCTTCACCACAATATTGATCTCCGCTTCCTCCACATCATTTTTAATCTGACCCATGAGGCTGGCGGGAATCACCTTACAGCTTTCCAGCAAAAGTCCCGGTGTTTCCATCACATAACGTTCATAATCCTCATAGCTGACAGCCGTCTCCGGGTGTTTCAGTTCTTTTCTGGCTCTTAAAAAGCTTTCCTCCAGACTTTCTTCATCCCTTCCGCCCTGACAGTCCTCCCGGTTACAGACCCGGATATCCTCCGGCTCCATGCCGTCAAAGCGGTCGATCTTACCGGCCTTTACATTTCCCCTTCTTCCCAGCGTCTCCTGGTAGGAGGTGATGATGATATCCCCTTCCGGAGCCATTCCCCTGATGCAGTTCCCAAACCGGACCGTTCCCTTTCCGGAATCCAGAATATAATGACAGTCCTCCGGTCCTGATTCCGAAAAATCCCTGACCTTAGTCCAGGTCACATAACGGTCCTGGCTGTCCGCCTCCCGGATCATAAGCTGAAACGACTCATATTCCACCTGGGAATTGTCCAAAGAATATTCCTGATACGGAAATCCGCTGCCAAAAGCCAGGAATTTTCTCTCCTCATCCTCCGCCATGGCACTGATGATGCGGACACCCTCCACCGTTCCTGCAAAAGCAGGCAGTTCAAACTGAAAGCGGGAAACTCCTGTTTCAAAATCCGGCGTTTTTGTAAAACCCGATATCCGGTACCAGCCCCCTTCGCCGCCTATGTAAAGATCATTTCGCCCGTTCAGAGCCATCATAGTATCAACGGTACAGGAAGCCTGATGTCCGGCCAGCTCAAACTCTCCTTGATCCCTTTGTTCAATCACCTGCTTTTTCTGGGTCAGAGGAATCCGGTTGACGCTGATGGATTCCAGGACAGGAGGAACATCATAGCTTTCCTTTTCCAGAAGCACCCGGAGAAAATAACCTCTTTCCCCAAAAACCTCTGTCTCTTCCATGTCCTCCAAAAGACAAAATCCCAGCTTTCCGGAGAAAATCGCCCCATTGGTTCCATCAGAGAAGCCGTGAACCGTCTTCCAGACTCCCCCACGGAAATACTGAAGCTTTATTTCCGCCAAAGGATCCGGCAGGATCCCTGTCAGAGGATTTCGCTTTACCCGGTAATCCTCAAACAGTTCCAAATGGACATCCATAGCCTCTCCCCTGGGAAGTCCGTGGCTGAATCCAATATAAAAGCAGCTTCCAATCCACGGCTTTTCTCCAAAGAGAAGCATATGCAGGCTGTTCCCAAACCGGAGCCTTTCCTTATCCACCCGCTGAAGCATACCGGCTCCGGCTGAAAAGCAGCATATCACATCGTCCCGGATCAGATGCTTTTGGGCTCCCGTTTCAAAGCATATATCTCCCGCATACAGCCTGGTTCCCTCCAATACCGTAACATCCTCAGGGGGCATGACCTGAACCAGGACGGAGGCGGGCAGCTTTGTTCCGGGCCGGATTCCCAAAAGCTTCAAATATCTCTCCCGGCTCTCTTCGCTGATCTGATCCAGAAAAAACAACTGGCTTTCTTTCATCCAGGAAAACAGCTCAATCAGCGTTATTCCGGGATCATGATAGTTAAAATCCGTCCAATCCGGATAAAGGCTGATAATCATATTCCTGGCTTCCGCCATCATATCTTCAAAATTTTCATTATCAAGCACTAATTCTGGAAGCATATGCCTCCCTCCTATCCAATGTCAATCATCACTTCATGCTGACCGCTGACCGGTAAAATATACCGGTTTTGTCTTATCTGCTCCAAGTCCACTTCCCGCCGTCCCATAACATCCCCTGCAAAAGCACTGATATAGATATTCTTTACGAATACCAGATCCGGAATATTTCCTATGGCATTTTTGATCTGTATATTATTGGGAAGCTGGCCGATCTCCCAGCCTTGATTGTGGAAATTGCCGGTCAGAGGATTTAAAAAATCTGCCAGTCTGTCATGCACCTGTTTTTTTACCTGAAAAGCAGCATTATAATGGGAAACCGTGATATCTGCCCTGACGGACAGCTCTACAAACTCCGGCTCCATAACCGCCAGCTTTCCCATGCAGAACAGGTTGCCCTCCACCTTATCCTTAAGATACCGCTCCACCTCATCCTTGATGGTGCCAAAGAGTTCTCTTCGATGTTCAAAATCCTTCTGAAGCACAATCAGGGTGACGGCTCCAGGGATCCTCTGTCCAGAACGGCCATATCCGGAAAAACATTTCACTCTCATGATACTTCTGGAAGCCGCCATGGCAATCTCTTCATAATCCCTGACGGTTATGGCTCTGTTCTGATGACGTATCTTAGCCGAATTGCGGATTAAAGCGTCACTTAAAGACTCTTTGCTGCTTCCGCCCGCAAGTGCCTGGAGATTTTTAATTTCATTGATAAACCCTATTTCCTGGTTCATCTGCCTGACCCGGTTCTCCCCCACATTGGTATGCTCCCCGCCGCCGCTTAAGTATTCCACACGGATATTCTCGCTTCTGGAGGAGGGGGGAAGCCTTCCTTGCCTGCCGTTTCCAAAGAGAATAAAGCCCTCATTCTTATCCAGCACATAATCCCTTGACGTTTCCCCGGATTCTGTAAAATCCTCCGCCTGATTCCATTTGACCCAGGCTTCCTTCAGCATGCCGGCCTCGTCATATATGGGCTTTAAAAGCTTTTCTTTCATCAGCTTCTCATATTCCCCAGCCCTTAAATCATTTACTTCATTCACCCAGACCTCTGCTTCAATGATCTTCCTGTCCGATAACTCAAGACGGCTGTTTTCCTGATACCCCTCTCTTCGAAACAGCTCCGACACTGCCTTATCCACATTCATGATCCTGGTGGTATTCATGTGAATTCCCCGGATTACAGGAAGAGCCGCCGTTCTGTTTTTCGGAGCATAGCCGTTGTGGACATCAGTGATCCGGATCCAATACTGTTCCCTGCCGAATATCTTCTTTAAAGCAAAATCCTTTCGTCCCATTACGGTCACAATTCCTGATTTGGAAAAGCTTCTGGTCTCATCTACCAGATTCAATTCCTTCCAGCTGCTCCCATTGTAATACTCCCAAAGGAGATTTTGTCCCGTCCGATCCACATTGTCCTTTATCATGAAGAAAAGCTTTAAGGGCCCCTCTGAAAGCGGAAGCTGAAAGCCCAGATACAGAGCCTGTCTCTGCATTCCGGTCTGAATAAAAGGACGAAAAGTCGCAGCCTGATCCGAAGCTGTTTTCGGAGCCTGACGGCTTTCCAGATTATTATAGGAAATCATATGCTCCGGCCCCACCTCGCGGCCCAGATAATCATATTCGAATATGGTATCCTCCATCACCGGAGAAATATAGGCACCCTTCAGCTTAAACAGATTATTCACCTTGATAATCCTGGCTCTGATATAACGGGATTCGCAGGAGTTCACCACCAGCGGCTCCAGATCATGAGGACATATCCATTCTATCTTTTTATATTCCCCGTTCACATCGTTCCGGGGAAGAAACACATGGCTGTAACGGTCATCCGGAAACAATCTGGCCCAGCCCTTTCCGTTATAATACTCCCACATCACTTCCTCAATGGTCACGTCATATTCCGGATCTGATTTAAAATCAGACCGCTTCATAATCCACTCCCACTTTACCGGATCATTCTCCACATTGTAATCCAGGGGTATTTTGGCAAAATCCAGATTAAAGGCCAGTGTCACCCTGGCTCCCTTTTTACAGAGCGCCTCTTCGCATCCAAAATAAACCTCATTAAAATTCGTAAGCCTCTCTCCAAAAGGAAAGTAGTGCTTCCTATTGCTTTCAATCCCATTGGCATAAACGCTGTCCGGAAGAATATTGCTGCCCCATGAGCGTATGACCACTCTGCCAAATTCCAGGTATTTGAACGGCTCCATATCCCTGACCACACAGCGGATAAAATATCCCGGCCTGCCCTCTACCTCTGTTCTGGCAAAAGGCGGCTGTTCCTCTCCTTTACGGAGAAGGATGGTTCCGTCTTCCAGCCTCTCACTGCTGAATTTCTCATAACCGGAGCCGGAATAGTATTCAAAACAGGCGCAGGCAGGATCCGTCAGCTTTCTCTGGATTTCCTCCGGCACCCGGAACTCTCCCCTAAGATAAAGGGACAGCTGAATCCAGCCGCTCTCTTTGATATAAAATGCCTGGTCATGGGAAAAATACAGCTCATGTCTCTGAAGATTGGGACGGCTCAAATCAAAAAATGCCTCCTCTTTCCACCCCTCTCCTGCTTCATAAACCCGGGAGATAAAGTCTTCCTGATCACAGACGTGATAAATTGCCTCCACCCTGGCCGGAGATACATAGACATCATCCTCCGTGCGGTAATTGATCAAACCGATCTCCTCATCCTCCGACTGGGCGCTGACAACGGTTCCTGAAGGAAGTGCAACCCCATCCACCTCGTCATTGACAAGGGAAAATGTGACATATCCTGCGGCAGGAACCGCCGGCAAAAGCCCGGCATCCAGTTCATTTAAAAAAGCAATCCTGTTTTTAAGGAAAACCTGGCTGAACTTATTGGCCGTTCTTGCATGCATCTCTGCATAAACCAGAGCCAGGGCCGTACCAATATCCGGGAATTCCGTATCAAACTTCCATTCCGGTACATAGCTTCCGGCCTTTTCCCTGATCTGCTCTATGATTTCTTCCTTTGTCCATATCGTAAGATTCTCCATATACATACCTGCCCTTAAAATGAAATCCTGTCTCCAAATCCCTCATTGATAAAAAACGGAAATACAAGATTAAACGGGTTGTTGGTGGTTCTTACCACATAGCCGACCCTGACAAGCAGTTTGCCGGATTCCGCGTCATCCAGCATCACCTCCACATCAATATCCCGGATTCTGGGTTCCCATAAAATCAAGGCCTCTTCCGCACTGCGTTCAATTTCTTTTAAGGAAGTAAAATCCATGGTTCCGAATATGTAGTCATGAATGCTGCAGCCAAATTCCGGATTCCGCACCCGTTCACCCTTTCTGGTCATAAGGAGGATGTAAATTGCCTCCCGGATATCCTCTTCATAGGAAGAGGTCATCATTCTTCCGGTTACCGGATCCACCTGAACAGGGAATTTAAATCCTCGTCCTAAAAAAGAATTGGCATTGTCTCTGCTCCCCATATCCCTCCACCTCTTCCTAATTGATCTTCACCATAGCTCCCTTTACCTCCAGAATCCCGCTGGATTCCGCTTTTAAAGATCCCTGGGCCTTCAGACTCATCATGGCTCCCTCCAGGGTGGTATTCTGACCTTTTAAGCTGAGTGCCTGAACCGCTTCCACCTTGACACTGTTGGTTTTGATCTGAACCGTTCCCGTCTGTCCGTCTGCCAGAATCAAATCCTTTCCTCCCACCGACAGGCGGATCTTATTCTTGGCGCTTAAGGTCACCTCTCCGCTTTGTGCATCAACGGTCAGTCCGTTGTCTCCCTTGTCGTCCTGAATCACAATCTGCTTTTTTTCATCGTCAATAGCAATCCGCAGCTTGCCGGGGGTAGTCACTGAGACGACCGCCTTTTTGTCCTCATCATCGAATACCACCTCACAGCCGCCCTTCGTCTTAAATCGCTTTACTGTATTCTTCTCATTGGCCGTCTCATCCGGCAGCTTGTTTTTGTTATTCCACAGAGAGCCGATCACGACCGGACAGTTGCGGTCTCCCATATGAAAAGCCACCACCACCTCAGCACCGATCTCAGGCAGTGCGTAAAATCCGTGGCTGTTTCCGCAGTAAGGCATGGCCACAGGGATCCAGCCGGTAACATTTTTCCCCTCATCGCCCAGCAGCAGCTCCACCCTTACCTTTCCCGGAAAATCTTTATTCCAGTTTTCTTTTACAACCCCCATGGCAATGCCCGGATTGGCAAACGGAAACTGTTTTGCAGCGGCTGTCTCAAGCAAATCGTCAAACATTCCCATCAGCAGGCACCTCCGATTTCAAAATAGGTCATAAAATTTTCACTGTTCAGCACATGGGTCACTTCCGTAATGTAATACTTCCTGTTAAGCATTGCATCCATCGCTTCCACCTGCAGATATCTGCCCGGAATTAATTCGGGAAGTCCAAAGGTGCTTCCCTTACCCACGCAGGTGCTTTCCTCCTGGCTTCTGGCCAGGGCTGCCGCCCGGATTTTTGCTTTTTCCACGCTGTCCGCATCCGCATCCACCATAGTCAGAACAGGCGTCTTGCTTATAAGCTTTGTCTGGCTTAAACAGCCGGAGGCTTTTTCACTTGCTTTGACGCTGGTCTGCTCCTTTGGATTATAGCCGATTACGTTTACCTGCAGATCCAGATAGGAGAAATCCACGTTCAGACTCTGCAGCTCTCTGCCATATTCCACATTCAGCATGGGAGCCTTGACAGACTGGGCTGCCCTGAAATAAGCCTGATCTCCGACAATAAAAAACTCCCGGTCTGTTTTACAGGCATGAATCAGTTCCTTTGTAATAAAATCAAAATCATTGGTGGTCTGGGATAAAGGCTTTTCTAACCCGTCTGAGGTGGCCTCAATGACGGGTGAACACAGTTTTGAATAGGCCTCCAGCACCTCCCTCACCGCATCGGAATAGTTCCTGACATCATGGAGCACCTGTTTTTTTCCGCTTGTCATCATCAGTCTTCTGGCATCCATCAGCGTCACCACCAGCAGCGGGCTTTCCCCAAATTCCGCCCCTAACATGGCCACATAGCCCTTAAATACATTTTTCGTAGAGGAAAGATATCCAAGCTCTACCTCTGCGACTGTTCCCAGCTTAAATTTCTCCTTCACATCGGAATCAAAGGAGTGATTTTTTTCCTGATACAATCCGGCAATTTTAAAAACTGCCATTCCCGCAAGCTTTACGGAGAGGGTCACGCGAATCTCCTCAATCACCAGACCCATGGTTTTAATCACATCGGAGCCGTTTACCTTGATTTTCAATGCAGGAATGATGAAATTGCCGTACTGAGATTCCAGGAGCGCATAACTGGAGCTTTCTCTCATCAGATCTCCCACTTGGATTCTCCTTTCAAAGGCCTTTCAAAAACCTTACAAATCCGTCAGAGCCGGTACCTTCAGCACTGTCCCTGTTTCTATATTCATAGGGTCCAGGATCCGGTTGGCTCTGGCAATCACCCGCCACTGATTGATGTCTCCGTACTCCCGGTTTGCCAGCTCCCATAAATTGCTGTCCTCCGACATGACCCGGCTCTTTGTCCGGTCCGGAGATTGAGGGGGAGAGCTCTTTATGGCGCTGTCACTTCCAACGGAAAGAAGCTTACAGTCCACCTTAGCTCTCACCGGCACACCTTCCCTGTCAAACATGGTAAAGCTGGTATCCACCTGAATCACCACACCGGTAATACTAATAGAACCCCACACAAACGTGACCAGCGGGGGCCTGTGCAAATCTCCGTCTACTTTTAAGAGGTTGGAAAATCTGGCGGTAAGGGAAGATACATCGGTTGCGTCTTTCGATTTGGAAGAACTTTCACCAAGAACAGAATCTGTGTCAAAATGAAAGCTGAGACTGGACACAGACTGCACGGAGCTCACGTACTGAGTCACGCCCTTTGCAGTTCCCTGTCCCGTAATCTGATGATACTCAACCTTCTCTTTGACTGAGTACGATTCCGGATTAAACTGAACATAAAGAGGAGAGGCATCCCCTTCAATTTTAAACTTCGCTTTGTTACTTGCCGTGCCGGTATTCTTAGCCTGATTAGACTCTGACAATATACCCATTTCCTCTGCCCCCTCCCTGAAAAGAATCGGCTGTACACAAGTTCCATATTTTGACAATTTTCGCAATAAATATTATATAATATTTTATTCTCTGCAATGAAACTAGTCAAGTTCTTATGTTTGAACCGGCAAAGATCATGTGTGAACTGGAAATATTTATGCTGTACGTTTATGGAATACTGTTCATGAGGTGATCTGTTACACCTGGCAGATAATCCGGAAGCGTATGACAGGGTTCACATACAACATCTTCAGCTTTAGAAAAAGCCGATAACCTGCGTATGTATGCGGGGTATCGGCTTTTTTAAGTCAATCAAATGTTGAAAACGGGATGTTGTCAAGTTCTTATGTTTGAACCGGCAAAGATCACGTGTGGACTGGAAACATTTTCTTGCAACTCAGTATAGATTCTTTTATAATAAATTTATCGAAGGAAAGGACTGGCCAGCCTATGAATACGAAAACTTATACTGAATCTGAAGTTATCAGCCTTACCAGCCAGAATATCCATAACTTTTACAGCCGGAATTTTGACGGCCTGACTGCGCCTATGGCAAAGGAATTTGTATGGATCGGTTCCGGTGACCTACAATGGGCTAATAATCTGGAGACGTTTGAGACTGCCGCACAGGATGAATTGCAGGAATTGTCTGTCCTGCTTTCCGATGAGGAATATTATATCCTGGTTCACGAAAGAAGCCTTTGGGTGGTCTATGGCCGTTACTGCACCACGACTCTGCTGGGAAACGGGCAGATTTGGCCTGCCCGCGTCCGTGTGACCTATGTATGGAGGGAAGAAGAGGGGCATCTGACCCTTCTCCACATCCACAGTTCCAATTCTATTGATTTTTCTCCCGAAACTTCTGCCTGTCAGGCCGGCGGCAATTTCTTCAATTATATTAAATCCCTGAACTTTGTGCAACATTCCAGAGAAACTTTGACCTTCCGCGACAGTCAGGATAACTGGCACCGCATTCACCCCGTCGAAGTCATATACATCAAGGCAGCAAATCAATGGTGCCGTATCTACACCTTTTCCGGTGATTTTTTGGTTCGGGGCGGCATTTCTCTTCTCAGCCTGCAATTTCCCCAATTTCTCCGAACCCACAGAAGCTACCTTGTCAACCCACTTGAAATCAGCTCCCTCTGCCGTTACAGGATTCAACTGAAAAGCGGAAAGTCCCTTCCGGTCAGCAAAGACCGGTATATGAGTGTAAAGTCAAACTTCAGAATTTAATGAGTTTAACTCCAAATAATCCAGAGAAGAACATACCCGGATACTACCGCAATGATAGAAAACGGAACACCGATCTTCATGAAATCCATATTCGTAACCGTATATCCTTCTTTTCTCAAAATACCGATACCCGTAATATTGGCGCTGGCACCGATGGGAGTTAAGTTTCCTCCCAGGGTCGCTCCTGTCAGAAGCCCAAAATAAAGAAGGTACGGATCAACACCCATTAACGCGGCAATGCTGCTGACTACAGGAAGCATAGTTGCGACATAAGGGATATTATCAATAAAAGCAGAAAACAGCACGGAAGCCCATACAATTAAGGAATAGATCAGGAATAAGTTATCTCCTGCAATTTTTACAAACAACTGGCTGATGGCATCAATAACGCCTGCTTCCGTAATACCTGCAATGATGACAAACAAACTGGCAAGCAGCAGCAAGGTCTGGCCATCCATCTCACGGAAGAACTGAAGCAGGTGAGAAGAGGACTTTCCGGCAACCGCTTTTCTGATAAAGCCGATCAGCGCCAATACAACACAGATGATACCGTTTGTGACTGCCGGTTTATCGGCAATAAAAGAAGCCAGAATCAGCAGCAATACCGTTCCCCCTAAAAGCACGGAAGGCACATAGTCCGTCACCTCGGTGCGGGCCGCAGAAACCACAGGCTCTTTCAGCTTGCGGAAATAAAACAGCAATACGATACCGGAAACAATGGCACCAACCTGTACCACCCAGAACATTCCCGGCTTGCCGTCTAAAATAAAGAAATCTAAAAAGCTCAATTTTGCATAACCGCCCAGCAAAATCGCCGTTGTATCACCTACTAAAGTGGCGGCTCCCTGCAAATTAGAAGAAACTGCAATGGAAATGATAACAGGCACAGGACTGATCTTCAGCTTTTTGGAAAGCGCAAGAGCAACTGGAGCAATCATCAAAACCGTAGCCACATTGTCTACAAACGCCGAGATAATTCCGGCAAATAAAGCCAGTGCAACCACTGCCCACTGAACATTAGGCACCTTTTCCATGATGACATCTGCCATTAAGGCCGGCATCTTGGATTCAATAAAAAGAGCCACGGTTCCCATAGTTCCGGCAATCATTAAAAGTACATTCCAGTCAATAGCCCCCAAAACCTTTCCGACCGGCAAAATCCCCAGCAGCACGAACAAAACCGCTGAACCTGCCGCAATATAGGCACGGTATTTGCCAAAGCCAAGGAGCAGTGCATAAGTTACTGCAAACAATCCCAACGCAAAGTACATAGTATTTTCCCCTTTTTGCATTATTCTCCGGTTTGCAGGTATCCGGTTTGACAGGATATTTTCAGCATTACCGGGCCTTTGATGGTAGTATTTGCAAATTTTACCTGCCATTTCTTCCCATCTCCATATATTAGGAATATATCTTAAGCCAGGCATGATGTCAATGTTTGCCACCAGAAACAAAAATTTGTAACGCTTTTATAACATCAGGGGTTTTCTCCTTTTTCACATCGCCGGCGGTATTCGTCCATAATATCTTTGAATATTTCACCATTTGTCGGCGGTGTATATGTCACGGCATTGGCTCCTGCTTCAATAACGGCTTCAATCGATTCACTGTTTGGCCCTCCGGTTGCAATGATGGGAAATGCTTCGTCAATCCTGCGCAGAGCTTTAATGATCTCAACCGTATTTTTTCCTCCGGATACGTTCACAATGCTTGCGCCAGAACGCAGCATCCGTTCTTCCAAGTCTTCATTGATTGAAATAATGGATAATACGATGGGAATATCAATGTATTCGGCCAGGTCTTTTACAAATTCTGTTTTCGTCGGAGCATTTAATACGACAGCCGTGGCTCCGTGCAGCTCAGCATCAAGGGCAATATCACGAACTCTCGCCCCGGCAGTTGTACCGCCGCCAACGCCTGCGAATACCGGTTTTTGTGACACATCAACGATTGCCTTTGTAATCTGCATTGTAGGCGTAAACGGATATACGGCAATAACCGCATCCGCATTGCAATTTGCAATGATGGCAACATCCGTGGAAAATAAAATCGATTTGATCCGTTTGCCGTTAATGATAATCCCCGTTGCACGGTTAATGGCATCAGGTACAATGACGGTGTGACTGCGCAATCTCGTATCAATTCTTGGGACAATTCTGTCTTTCATATGCGTGTCCTCCTCTGCTCTTTATGTAAATTATTTTTATTACCTGCTTATTCACCATATAAATATGGCAGATTTCGAATTTACGGTATTTTGTTAAGCTACCACACCCAAACAAATACATAAACCAAAACCTGCCTGTACTGATTTTATCATCCATTCCACGAACTAACAATTCCTTATTTTACCTTTTATTTATTTTTCATTATTTCTCCTGTCACAATGGCCGCTATCGTTATTTTTAATGATCCAATAATCCCCATACGTATCATATTTCCCTATTAAACGCTCTTTGACCTTTTGAAACCCCATCTCCTCCAATGCCCTGACCCGCTCCACAGCATAGATCGCTGCCTTAGTTGCAATCATGGAGCAGCCAAACAACTGGTATGCCGGTTCTAAAACAATTGACATAATCTCACAAAGTGATGTATGTTTCTCCAGATCACTTCTTACATCTAATCTCATAAGACCGCAGTTATTAAAGTAATCGGCTGCTTTGCGGTTAAAAAGTTCAACAGTTCCTACCGCCTTATTACTTGTTTTATCAATAATGGCAAACCGAACATAAACCCTGTTGTCGTACTCCCAAAGCCAGAACCTTATTGCCTCCAGCATTCTTTCTGCTGTCGGATAATAAAAATTGTCACCGTTGCAATTATCACTGTTAAAAAACGGCAATGAATTTTTATCGCTGTAAACTTCGATCAAGTCCTTTGCGTCATTTTCTTCCACTAATCTAAAAAGGAAATAAGAATTTTCCAAAACCGGGCATTTTTCATAAACATCAATCATTTTATTTTTCTCCGATCAATTTCATATTTTTTCGGGTTGTCTGATATAAATTTTTTCAAAAAAATCTTTACTGCGATTCCCCATATTCTTTAAACAGATCATTACAAGTTGCCAAAATACGGTCAATAACACTTTGAGGCCCAATAACCCTGATCTCGCTTCCAAGGGAAAGAAGAACGCCATACCAATACGTTTCCTTCTCTGGAACTGAAAAGCAGAACTCAAAATCACCATTTTCAAATTCTTTTATAATATGTCCATTCAAATATTCTTTGCATTTCGACTTTACTCTCGCTTTTCCCCTCAGCTTTATCTCAATAACCTTTTGAGAACTTCTTTCCCGGATAAAAATATTTTCTGCACAGTGCTCTATCCTGTTTCTCTTTTCTGTAATCTCCAAATGCTCCATGCGGACAAGTTTAAACATGCAATAATCCTGATATTTTTCATAATATCCGACAAGATACCAATTGAACCACTTATATATTACAGAAGCAGGCTCCACTTGCATCGGCTTTACCTCGTTCTCATTATTCGTATATTGAAACCGAACTATTTTCTTTTGTGTTATGGCCCCTTCTAATAGCTGAATCTGATTATTTACCTCCCGATTTTCATGAGCAGCACTGAAGTCCAGGCTGATTGGGGGGATTTGTCCATCAGTCAGTGAATTCATCTTATAAAGGGTCTTCTCAAGATTTTTATTCGTATATGCACTTGCAAACCCCTTCAATGCTGTTACGATAAAAGCGTAATCGCGATTATTTGCCAATTGCTTTTCCATTACGTATGTATCGACGATCTGGTATCCGCCGTCTGCCCCGTAAGAGGATTGAATTGGTATGCCAGCCTGGTCCAGTGTGTCCATATCTCTCATAATTGTTCTGGCCGAAACTTCAAATTCCTCTGCAAGCCTTTGAGCAGATGTTTTTCCGTGATTCAGCAAGTAAATGGCAATCCCCATCAGACGGTCTATTTTCATTTGTCCTCCCTTCTGCTATGATAATAGCAAAAGAACTATGACACCATTATGTCATAGTTCCGATTGAAATAAAAGAATTTTACATGTAAATTGTCCGGTACTTCTGCCTCATCTGCAATGTTCTTCCACCGGATATTTTCAATATCCCTCTTCCGTCCGTTTTACTTTGTCTAAATATTCCTGATGCCTTCTCTCCCTGACATTATTTACCCTCTCCATAATCATGTTGATGGCAATTCCGGCTGCAATGACAGTACCCCCTAAAAACGACGTATCTGAATTATAGTTGCCTGCCATCACATCCAAAAGCACTCCGGTAAACACCTGCCCTACAAAAGCGAGCATGGTCAGTTGAAAAGCGGGAATCTGGGGAACGATTATATTAAAAAGCATCACTGCCGCCACACCGAGAACACCGCCCAAATAAATCCATATTTGAAAACCGTTATCTGACACAGTATTCAGATATGTGCCCTTTGTGACAATAAGTGCAATAACCACAGTGATTGGCAGTCCAACCAGGTGGTTGACCAGAGAACCGTTTAAGGCTCCAATCTTTTTACCCAAATACGCATTCACTGTTCTGGACAAAACCACAGTAATCCCTGAAGCAAAGGAGATAAATACAGCCGTCAAACCTGTGGCAACTGTATTGTCCAGCATCAGAAAAACACCAAAGACAGCAAACGCCAGGCCAAATAGGGATGTTTTCTGAAACGGCCTTCTCTCCATATCAAACCAGCCAAAAATATCAATAAACAAGGAAGCAACCGTCTGTCCCAGTAATCCCAATGCAATAATGCTGGTCATGCTGATATGACCGAAAGCTAAATTTGAAAATATGGTGGTCAGCACACCTATGGCGCCTCCCAGGTAAATCCACTTCGGCCTGTGAACAAAAAGTGCCTTCTTTTCTCTCTGTAAAAAATAAAATGACAGGGCAAACAACGAGCCTATTACATGAATAATTACTGCTGCTGTGAAAGCCCCATATTGATCTGACAAACTGCCGTTAACGGATATCATAACAGACAGCAGAATACCCGATATAAAAGATAAAAATTGATACATACGATTCCACCTCCCTATCAGATGATAACAAAATATTTGCCACAGCACATAGGACATTTGTCATAGTGTTTTTGTAATTTTCTGTTATAATGTATAGTGAGGTGATCAATTTGAAAAAGCTTCCCTTAAAAAAAGAACACATGGACAAACTTGCAGAATACGGCTTGCAGAATATACCGCTGGAGGCCTGTTCCTGCCTGCGCTTTTCATCAGGTGAAGAGGTCTTACGGGAAGGGACACCGATTTTCTGGCTTTTCCTCGTAGTTGATGGCAGGGCAAAAATCTGCCGAACTGCTCCTAACGGAAAAAGCCTTATTATTTGCTATTATATCTCCTCAGGAATGATCGGGGAAGTTGAATTGATGACAAGACAGGAAAACGCCGTATCTTCCGTCATAGCTATTACTGATTTTGAGTGCATTGTCATAAATTATCAAAACTGTCTGACCGAGTTAAAAACCAATATACTTTTTCTGAACAGGCTGGGAATTGAACTGGCAGAAAAATTACATGAGAGCACTGAAAGCTTTACCTCCTCAGCCCTATATACCGGAGAACAACGGCTTTGCACCTACATTCTCCAGAATTCACACCACGGTCTTTTCAATGACATCCTGACAGATGTCTCCTGCTCCGTCGGCATGAGCTACCGCCACATGTTCCGGCTGCTGGGGCAGCTTTGTGAGGATGGCGTGCTGGATAAGAGAGAAAGCGGATATTATATTTTAAACCGCAGGGAACTGATGCGGCGTTCTCACACTGCGGAAGATTCACCGGATATAGTAAAATAAAATATTGTGAATATGGGAATAGACTCCCTGTTCTAATTTTCGTATAAGGCAGCTATATCGTGTATTCTGCGCTTCATTTCTGTACGGATATGTAACGGCTCTAAACACTCACATTTATCCCCAAAGCTGAAAAGAATATTGTAGTGGTATTCGTTCTCTATAAAAGGAAAACTGACGATATAATGCTCATCACCGTCCGGCAAAAAGTGTTCATAAGTGCAATAATCAAGCACCCTGTCCATGACAGATTTATGAATACGGATTTTGATTTTTGTTTGCATGGCTGCCAGAATATCAGTAAAATCCAACTGCGGTTTTTGATAATCCCGCGGCGTAAAAACTTCCTCCTGTATTTGCAGGTTTGATGTGCGGGATAGCTTGAACAAGCGAAAATCATTTCTTTTATAGCAATACCCTTGCAAATACCAATGACTGCTTTTTAATACAAGCTGATACGGCTCGGCTGTTCGTGCGGTTTTGTTTCCGTAGCGGTCCGCATATTCAAAAGTCAGCAGCCTGCTTTCCTGTAAAGCTGTTTTAATAATTTCTAAATATGGCTGTATGTTCCTGTTGCCCATCCACGGACTTAAATCTATATATATTTGATTCGCTTTTAATTCAATATCTCTCGCCCTATCGGCAGGGATAAAACTCTTGACTTTCGCAAGGGCATTTACCAGTTCATCCCCCCGTATCATGCCGGAGAGACTGGAAAGCCCCATCAAGATAGCGGAAAGGTCAGCAGCCGAAAAAACCTTTCTGTCAATTTTGTATTGCTGCATGATCTCAAAGCCGCCGCCCACTCCCGATGTGGACCGGACAGGAATACCCGCCATGTTGATAGTGTCTATGTCGCGGTAGATTGTGCGAGGTGAAACTTCAAACATATCCGCTAACTCCTGTGCGCCTATACGCTTTTTATCAAGGAGTATCATAATAATGCTAACAAGCCTGTCAACTTTCATCTGCCAGCCGCCTTCCCAAATTTCTTGTTGTCATTATAGATTGTTGCCATACTACTGTCAACAATTAAAAGGTATAATAGAAAAGCAAACAAATCAATTTACCTGTCAGGAGGAAACACTATGCAGAAAAAAGCCTTAGTAATAATCGATATTCAAAATGATATAACAAAGAATTACAAGGATGTTATTGGCAATATCAATAAAGCTATTGATTGGGCAGTCAATCATAATATTCACGTTATTTATATCAGGCATGAAAATTTATCAGCCGGTACGAGGACTTTTAAACCCAATACATATGGGTTTGAATTAGTTTCAGACTTGAAAATAGTATCAAAAAATGTTTTTACCAAATGCAAAGGAAACGCATTAAGCAGCGAAGAATTTACTGACTTTATCAGTAAAAATGAAATATGTGATTTCTACATAACAGGAGCAGATGCTGTCGCTTGTGTTAAATCAACCTGTTACAACTTATGCAAAGCAAATTACAGCGTAAATGTATTATCAGATTGCATTACAAGTTATGATAAAAGGAAGATTGACGAGATGCTGCACTATTATGAAAGTAAAGGCAGTAAAATCATTCGTTTAAATGACTTGTTATCCGGTATTGATGCATAAAAGGCCCTCCAATCACATTACTGCCACTGGAAAGCCTTTAAAAACACGTATGAAATCTTAAACTATTGGCCAATAGAGCAGGAAACTTATTCCCATTAAAAAAAGCGCAGAGAAACAATACTGCATATTCTTTGCATAAAAAGAATAACACCCAGAGCAAAGAAGGGTTTTAATTGTAATGCACGGAAATAAAAAGCACAAGCATGTAAAAACCAGAAATTACCCTATAAAGTGAAAACAAGCGCATCGCTCATTTAGAACGATACGCTTATTTTTCCTATCAGCCTCACCTTTTTCGGGCCTTGCTTTCGCTGAACCACTGAACGGTTTCGTTCATATAATCCTCCGGGATTTTGCTTTTCACCTGCCCGTGGAGCCAGGCTAAGGTTTTGCCCCGTAAATACCGGCTCATCTGCTCTTCCGCTTCGGTCATAACCACTTTTATTAAGCAGGGACAGCCCGTATAGGCCTCCGGTAAATTATCTTTATCCAGCAACACTTCATTCTGTCTGATCTCCGCGCACTGAAACAGTGATTTTTTTCCTTCCACTGCTTCAATCACATCCCAAAAGCTTATATTTTCAGGTGACCTTCCTAATTCATAGCCGCCGTTCACACCGGGAACCGAATGAACGATGCCCGCTTTTCCGAGCTTCGTAAATACCTTTGACAAATAAGTTTCCGAAACACCCTGATATGCCGCCAGTTCTTTAATCCCAACAGTCTTTTCTGAAGGAAGAGAACATAAGTGCAGCAAACAATGTAACGCATATTCAATACCGATAGAAAATTGCAATGTATATAACCTCCTGTTGACGTTTTATTTCCACGCTGAACCAATATGATTTTTTTGACGCCTGCCCATCCCTGATACAAACAAAAACAGAGCAGAAACAGTATTATAGATAATATTTATCTGTAATACTGTTATTATAACTTGACTTTAAGCAAAAGTCTATCTATAATAAACGTAGATAATATTTATCTACGATAAAGCTTATCTATAATATATGCATTTAAAAAATTAATTATAGGAGGATTCAGTCATGTTTTCAGAGAAATTTCTTGACGTTCTGCAAAAAGAAGGTGTTGTTACAATCGTTTCATGGGGAACCGGAGAACCCCACGTGGTCAACACATGGAATTCCTACCTGGTTATAACCAGCGACGAAAGAATTCTGATTCCTGCATATGCCATGCGCAAAACAGAAAATAACCTGAAGCAAAACAATAAAATCAAACTGGCCCTGGGCAGCAAAGAAGTTTTAGGCTATAAAGATTACCAAGGCACAGGATTTGTAGTGGAAGGCACTGCTCAATTTCTGGAATCAGGCTCAGAGTTTGACATGATGAAGGAAAAGTTTTCTTTCTTGACCCGTGTACTGGAAGTAACAGTTTCTTCCGCCAAGCAAATGCTTTAAAAGCCAGCCAATACCACTGCCGGCAGATAACTTTAAGAGCCTTCCAACAGCAATCATGCAGTTGGAAGGCTCTTTTATTCTGACTTCTTATTCTCTTTCCCCTTTCCACAAACAGGCCGCCATATCGACCCGGCCATCGGGGAGAAAGGCTACTCCCTCGGCTTTCAGCATAGCTTCACGGATTTCCGGAAAACCGCCGCCTGCAATAGAGCCGTCAGCCATCACCACCCTCTGCCACGGCAAATATTCCGGGCAGAAACGCATCGCCCGTCCAACCTCCCTTGCAGCGCGGGGTCTTCCAAGCATATATGCGATTTGTCCATAAGAAACCACCTTGCCGCGGGGAATCCGCTCCACAACATCATATACCTGGGTGAAAAATTGACTCATAATCTCGCTCTCTCCTTTATCACATAAGGGCTTTATCAGAAGTATGATTCATTTACTCCGTCAAGTTAATGGTGATCGCTTTAGGTCTTGTCATCGCTTCTATGGAGTACTTCACGCCCTGGGTTCCCATGCCGGAGGCCTTTACACCTAAAAACGGAAAATGATCCGGGCCTCTTTCCGTCTTGTTATTGATCTGCACGGTTCCCACCTCTAATCTTTCAGCAATGTGAAAAGCTTTATTGATATCCTTGGTAAATACGGAAGACTGCAGTCCATATTCAGAGCGGTTGGCTATCTCCACCGCCTCCTCCATATTTTTCACCCGGATAACAGGAAGAATCGGGGAAAACGGTTCCTTCCATGCGATTTCCATATCCACCGTCACCTGATCCAGCAAGGTGGGATAAACCAGATTTCCCTCCCGCTTATTTCCAACAACCAGCTCTGCACCTTTTTCAATGGCATCCTGAATCAAAAATTCAGCAAAATCAGCAGCTTTCTCATCGATCAAAGGAGTGACCACTACCGAGTCCCTGGGATCTCCCACAGAGATCTTTTCAATTCCGGCTTTCAGCATATCCACCAACCGGTCTGCCACTTCGTCAGTGGTAATAATGCGCTTCACCGCCGTACAGCGCTGGCCGGAATAAGAGAACGCACCTTCTACAATATTCTTTGCTGCGTATTCCAAATCAGCATCTTCCAGCACGAGAGCCGCATCCTTGCCGCCAAGCTCCAGCAGCAAAGGCGTCATGCAGGATATCTGGGATATGTGCCTGCCTACCTCTGTACTGCCTGTAAAATTAATAAAGTCAATCCCCTCATGGGTTACAATATAGTCGCCGATCTCACTGCCTTTGCCGGTAACGGTCTGCAGCACTCCCTTAGGCAATCCGGCATCCTGCAATGCATTTACAAGGTGAAGGGCGCTGATCGCTCCCTGTGTCGCCGGTTTTAATATGACCGTATTGCCCCCGATCAGCGCAGGAGCTATCTTGGAGGCGGACAAATTAATGGGGTAATTAAAAGGAGATATGGCTAATACCGTGCCGAGAGGAATCCTTTTTACATAGGATATCTTATTGCGGGAGCCGCCCGGAAAATTCTCTCCGCTCACGGCTATTCCTTCCAGACTTTTTCCTGCATCCGCGGTAAACCGGAGAAAATCCGCAGTTCTCTTCACTTCTGATACGGAAGATTTCTTGTCTTTTGCAATCTCCATCATCAGAATATCCGATATTTCTTCCGCCCTTTCCTCCAAAAGCTCCGCTGCTTTGTACAGTATCCCGGCCTTTTCATATATTGGAACGCGGTTCCACAAAGAGAGACTTTCTTTAGAATACCGGATGACCTCATTGACCTCTTCTTTGCTGAGCGCCTGTATCTCACCTACAAGAGAACCGTCTACAGGGGATGTTATGACAATGGCCTTGCCCGACGCTGATTCCAGCCACTGTCCATTGATCAGATTTCCGTAAACAAGCTTTTCACTGTATAATCCAGACATATCGCCCTCTCCTTTCAATATCTCCATGATTTTCATATGCTTATAATATATCATAAATATGAGAGTCAGATGCCACCAATATTCACAACCTTATCGACCAGCCATAAAAATGCCTGTATGCCTTTTTCCAGCTTATCATCCGGTGTATGCTCTTGTTTGCAGTGAGACAATCCGCCTTCGGACATAACAAACATCATGACCGTCGGTACCTGTGATGCCATTTCCACTGCATCATGCAAAGGGCCGGAATACATGGCAGTCGGTTCTCCGATTTGCTCTTCTACTACGGCTTTGCACAATTCAATTAAGCACTCATCGAATAACTGGGGAGCCACCGTACAAATCTTACCCCATTTTGCAGTAACGCCATGATCTTTTGATGCCTGCTCAACGACCTGCCTGGCTTCTTCATGCATCTTCTTTAAATCATCAGGATCAATTGTCCTCTGATCGAGAGAAATCACGCATTTCCCAGGTACAATCGTTACGACATCAGGTTCAACACGCACCTGTCCAACGGTGCATACGGCATTGTATTTCAATGCGATTTCTTTAAATGCCAGCGCAGATTGGGCCGCCGCCAAAAAGGCGTCCTGGCGCATTCCGGTTGGAAATGAACCGGCGTGGGAAGATTGTCCGGTGAATTCAATCGAGTGGCGCTCCACTCCTGCTGCACCGTAAACACAGGAGATGTCTTTATCCGTATTCTCAAGCACCGGCCCCTGTTCAATATGCAGCTCAAGGTAACTCCTCAGATTACGGGCGTCCATTTGGGCATGTGCATCCAGCATATTGGCCGGTTCAACACCATACGTTCTTACTGCCTCCTCAAATTTCACTCCGTTTACATCACTTCTTCCCATGAGCTCATGGATATTCAAAGAACCGCTAGCCGCCGAGGAACCAAGACAGCTATAACCAAATCTTGCCCCTTCTTCATCAGCCCAGTTAACAGCATACAGGGTCTTCCTGGGCTTGATACCGTGTTTATGGTACTGCCTTAGAACTTCCAGCCCCGCAGCAACCCCCAGAGCCCCATCCAGACCGCCTCCATTGGGAACACAGTCTAAATGACTTCCGATTGCCACCGCTTCTTCTGTTTCACCCTCCATTTTTGCCCATTGATTGCCGGCGGAATCTATGGTTACCATGGCTCCCATTTCTTCCGCTTTCGCTTTAAACCAGTCCCTCGCTTTCTGCCATTCCGGTGTCCACGCCACACGCTGTGCACCGTTTTCATCAGCCGTAAGCGCAGCCAGCTCCTTTAAATCTTCTACGGCCCGTTTTGCTCCTTCAGCCAAGTTGAAACTCATAAGGATACCTCCTAATTCTCACTCCATATTTTGCTGCTGTTCCTGAATCAAGCGGATATTGGACTGCTCTATTTCACTCAGCATACGTTCATCAAAATCTTCCGGATCAATAGTCCCTTCATACCAACTGCATTGATTAAAATATCTCTGTAATTCCTCATCGTGAAAACGCCTGCCGTGTCTTGCATAAATCTCGTTTCTTGCAACCCGAAGATGGCTGGCCGAAAGATTCCATAAATCCGGCTCTTTAAGAAGGCTGTTGCTGCTGTTGGGAAATACAAATTCATATCCGTCATATTTTGCCGTATCAGACTGAATCCGGAAAGTCTCCCTGATTTGGCTGATTTCGCTTTCCATTTTCCGGTATTCCTCCATTATGGCGCTGTCTTCCGTATAAAATGCCACATCAGTAGGCCGTGACGCCGCATATACATAGGGGCCATCATACCCCCATACTTCATAATCCGGCAGATTCACATAGCTGCCGTCGGAATACGACTGAATATAGAACAAAACTCCATCCCCCATCAGATCATACGATTTTTTCTGATGGTAGCTGCATCCTCCCTCGAACTCTTTTCTGACTGCCAGATCGTTCCAATCCTTTGGCAAATCCACTTCAAAACCTGGGGCTTTAGAGGCTGGTGTCTGAAGCGCCGGCTCCTGCCCTGTTTCGGGCTGCTCTGTACTCACGGTTTCATCTTCTGCCTTCTTTGTACCATTTATCTGCGGCATGGGGTTTTCAGCTTTTGTCTCCTCATATACACCTGTTTCACCTGCTCTCAAATGAGACGTCCACAGCAACATCATGCCTCCCAGCACTGCGTAAATGACAGCCATGCCGGTTATAACCATACGAATCCCAAACCCCATCTTATCTTTAAGAAAATCCGGAGATTCCCTGTAAGTACAGACTCCATATCTCATCGCATCCCTGACCGGCGCATTTTCAGGGCTGTACGATAGCAGAGAATCGCAGACATCTTTTGCCTTCTCCATTTCGCCAGCCTGTTCATAGACTCTCATTTCAATGAGCATGACCCCAATGCGATGATAGGCATCTGGATAACGTTCACAATATACATTCACATAGGCTTCCGCCTGTCCAAATTTCCGGGTCACATAGGCATTCCTGATTTCAGTCAGCAAAAGCCCCGCTTCCCCTACCTTTTTTAATAAGGGATGCTTTTTTATGAACTGCTTCTGGTACACAAATTCCGCTTCGGCATCTTCCTCTCTTCCCATCTGCTCAAAACAAACCTGAATCAGACCGCTGTGAACCAGTTGCAGCAGCTTCTTTTCCCGAACACCCTTCCAGTCATAATCTGCCAGCTCCAGCGCCTGAACATGTCTTCCAGCCCTGGCAAGTCCGACGGCAGCATTGTGTATCTGATTCTTATAATAAGACCGGCGCCAATAAAAACCGTATGCTGCCTCCGTCAAAAAGGCAAAAGCAGCGGTAAGGGGCCGATTCTCTTTTAAAAGCACCGCCATATACTTTTTTGTCCAATAAAATTCCAGACTATATCGTAAACTCATAATCGCCAGTACCAACGTGAGAATAAGTCCTATTCCGTCCGTTGAATCCAGAAAAACCCATTGATATATATATTCCTGAAGAAAGTAAATACCCAGTCCACAGATCAAAAACAACTCCAGGCACCGATTCCAGTACCGCCTCCTGTCATGAATCAAAAACCAACGCTTTCCTGCTTCAAATGCTGCCTGATTCTCTGCCTCCTCCACTAATTCCAATAGCTTTTCTCTTGCATAGCTTCTCTTTTTTCTGTTATTTTTAAGGGGCAGGAAAAGAAACAGTATCTCAAATATAATAATGACATAAGCGTATGAACGGACATTTACCATCTCCACTTTTCCGGGTTCAATGGAAGAGAGCCCTACCCCGCTTAATATTTCCCAGTTCCATTCTTCTTTATGGTCAAAACCAAGGAGCAGAAGGTGAACCGGCCCGCTGCCCGGTGCTTTTTCCCTGATATTTCCCTCTACTGTCAGTCTCATCCGCTGATCTTCCAATTTTTCCACATAACTGACTCTTACATAAACGTCATCTTCCGCAGCAAAAACCTGAACATTTCCGCCATCCGCTTCAACATTAATGATAAACTTCTGCGCTGACGGCATAATTTCCATCTCTACAAAATGCAGCCGTTTTCCTTCACTGAAACAAAGCCACAGTGCAAGACAGCTCAGTAAAACCATCAGCCCATAATACAGGAAACGCAATTTGCTTAACTTCACTCCGCTCTTTTTATCCATTCTTCCACCCCTGTAAAAATATATAGAATAAATTAATGATAGCATAAAAATGAATTAAAGGAAGAGCGAATTCATTAATATTTTCTGACAGGAAATAGAATGGGGCGCAGATTGACTTCATAAAGAAGTGAGTCTATAATAAAAGTGGTATCAAAAAATATTGAGCACAGTCTAAGGATGCGGAATGAGGGGTAAATATGAAAGTAACCATGTATGGAGCGGAAATTTGTCCTGATTGCGTTAAGGCTAAAAAGAGCTTAACGGCACTTCATGATATTGAATTGGAGTACAGGAACATCACCAATGACACAGCCACTTTAAAGGAATTTTTAGCTTATCGGGATAACGACACCATGTTCCAGGAAGTTAAGGAATCCGGAAGAATCGGAATACCGTTTTTTATATTAGAAAACGGAGAAAAAACCTTTGATATCAGTGAGTATGTAACTATGTCTGCTGAAATCGAAGAAACGGAAAGCCCTGTTTCTTTTTGTTCTATTGATAAAAAAGGCCAATGCTGATAAATTAAAACAGGACCTTTTAAACTTATGATGATAAAAAATAAGAGTAGGAAAATTTTCCTACTCTTATAGTACAAACTGTCTGCTTCCGGGTGCTGTATTTTTTATAGCAGATTAACTGATTATATTACAGCCAACATTTTCAATACAGGATTTAATCGAATTTTCGTCCGTTGATTCATTGTATCCTACTTCAATGGAACCTCTTGCTGCATCGATATTGACTGTAGAAATTCCGTCTATTTTATCTAATGCATTTTTCAATTGAGTTTTAACCTCTGAATTGTTTATGCCTGATATATCATAATGAATTTTGTTCATAAGACAACTCCTTTCCTGTTTAAACTACATTTTTTGAACATTAAAAGCGGATAAACCTTTATCATCTTCCCTGACATCAAAATTGACAGACTGGCCCTCGTGCAAATCTTTATTATGCGTTTTTTCCTTGACCTGGGAATGATGGACGAAGACATCCTGACCTTCATTGGCTGAGATAAATCCGTAGCCTCTTTCGTTGTCAAACCATTTAACTACACCGGTATAATTGGACATATGGGAACCTCCTTGCAAATCATCTGTAAACCCGTTAAATCTCATATTTGCCTTTTTACAAACCAAAATCCTAAGCTTCTTTATCCTTGGAATTATCTGCCTTTAACCCGAATACAGCCCTGGCACTTTCTGCCTGCGGGTTGTGATTAATATGCTTTGAATGGAATTTACCATCTTCTTTTTTATGATTCTTTGTACTTTTTTTCGAATTATCTCTGCTCATAATCTGCCTCCTTTTATTTTTAGTATGCCATTCATTTAAAGCCTGCATTCTATGATTGCGTTCCCATTTGAGCCATTTGTTTTCATTTAAAAAATAAAAAGGCCATGTTTTTCATTCTGAAAAACATAACCCAATATCGATACCCGTTATTCTCCGCTTACAACACAGTTCCGGTTCTCTTTTGCCCGATACAGATATTCATCCGCTTTGGAAATAAAGGCATCTGTATCCGCGCCCATTTCTGCTTTATATTGGGCAACGCCAATGCTGATTGTGATCTTGATCAGAGTGGAATTATAATAAATATTCAACTCCTCCACATCTGTTCTCATCTTTTCAGCAATGCCTGCTGCCTCTGATAATACCGTATCTGCAAGGCATACGACAAACTCATCTCCCCCAAGCCTTCCTAAAAAATCATGGGAACGCAGTCTGGACTGTATGCGTTCCGTAAAATGCTTGAGAACAATATCCCCGCCAAGATGCCCGTGCCGGTCATTGATATGTTTAAAGTAATCTATATCAATCAAAAGCAGGGACATTGTGGTATTTCCAAACTGCGTGCGCTCTATCTCGATTTTTAACTTCTGAATAAAACTGCCCCGGTTAAAGGCCCCCGTCAGATAATCAAAAGTCGCGAGAAAAATGATTTCTTCATTGCTTCTCATGAGATTTTCCATGCTGCGCTTGTAGAAAGTAATATCCCGGAAGGTCATTGAGACAAAAACGAGTCCTTCTTCGTCCTGAAAGATTGTGGACGTGCATTCCGCCAGAAATTTACTGCCATCGCTTTTTATGAATGTCAGCACCTCTCTTGTTGAGCCTAGTCTGTTTCTTTTTCTCATTGCAAGCGCTACCTTCGGATCACCCAAATCTACGATGGCGGCACGGCCGCCCCGGCATAATTCTTCTTCGGTTTTTTCAAATAATTTGCAGGCTTCCGGATTCGCCCTGCAAACTTCACCGGACACTGTCGTAATCAACATGGCATCCATGCTGTTTTCAAACAATAATCTGTAATGATTCTCTTTAAATATGAAATCCGTATCCATCACCTCCTTGAAACAGGGTTTTAAATCAATCCGTGAATCCTTTCTATTTCTGCCCTTTCCGACAACATTTCAATTATCATTATAGCAATTTCCTCTCAACGAATTCTCAACACATCAGCGCAAAACAAAAAAACCGGACTAAAATCAGCCTTTTCAGCAAATTTTAATCCGATTCCCTTGTTCTGTTTTACTCTGCGGCACTTCTCTCCGCCCCAGATAACCGCTCCTGTAATCGCTGCTGTTTCATCGCGTAGACGGCTCTTTTCTCCCTTGCCCAGTTCCAGTCCTCATACGCCAGATAATCTTCCGTATACAGGGCTGCTGCCTCACTGCCTGCGGCAGAGCTGCCGTTTTCCATAAATTGTCCAAACGCCTGGTCATACCGCCTTATATCCCACTGCGAATCCTTTAAATTGAGGATATAGCTGTCATTTGCATAGGCAATGGATGCCGCCAAAATCCCATATTCACGCAGACTCTTGCGAATGGCCCAGACAGCCGTCTGCAAATTGCGCAATGCCTGGCTGGGGCTGTTTTCCGGCCAAAGATCATCGCAGATTTTAAACTTATCCAGCCAAATGCCTTCATTTGCGAGAAAATAAGCCAGCAGCTCCCTCGGCTTGCTGCGGCTCCACTTGACAGCTTCTTTCCCCGCATAAATACCGAATTTCCCAAAAAACTGTATTCGGAGAGTCTCCGGCTCCTGAGGGATTCCCTGTTTGCGCCGTATCCGTTCCATAGTCTTTTGAAGCCGCTCAGGGCGGACAGGCTTTAAAATATAGTCAACAGCATTGATCTCAAACGCTTCCACAGCGTACTGATCATAGGCCGTAACGAACAGCACGTTTAAATCCGGATTTTGCTGCAGCAGCCGTTCCGCAAGCTCAAGTCCGTTTAAAGTACGCATTTCTATATCCAAAAAGGCCAGCTCAGGCTGTGTTGATTCTATTTCTTTTAATGCTTTCATAGGGTCGGTATAGCTGCCCACAATCTCCAAGTCGGGATAGTCTGCAAGCAGCCTTTCCATCTCGCGCACCAAGAGCACCTCATCATCCACTAAAATTGTCTTCATGCAATACCTCCCTGTATGGAATTTCGAGAGTCACCACCGTTCCGACGCCCTCCGTACTTTCGATTTTCAGCCGGGAACCTTTGTAACGTTCAAGCCTGCTCCGTATATTTTTTAATCCTACTCCGGCAGCAGGGCTGTCTCCCCGGCGGATTCCTTCTAAAAGCTCCTTTGGAATTCCAACGCCGTTGTCCTCCACCCGGATCACGACGAAATCACTTTCCCTGAATATCTGCACCTTGAGCCTGCCGCCCTCCGCCCGCTTAAAGATGCCGTGACGGACGGCATTTTCCACAATCGGCTGGATGCTTAAAAGAGGCACCATGGTGTCCAGCCCTTCCTCTATGTAATACTCCACCTCCAGCAAGTCCCCAAACCGGGCCTTTTCTATGGAGAGATAGGCTTTTACCGTATTCATTTCTCCGGACAGGGGAATCATGCCGTCATGTGCTTCAAAATGAAAACTGCCCCGCAGATAATCGGTCAGATCATAGAGCAGGCTCTTGGCCTTTTGAGGCTCCTGCGTTGTCTGTACTGCGATAACGCTGAGGGAATTATAGAGAAAATGGGGCTTGATCTGAGCCCGCAAAAAAGCGATTTCAGCATCCTGGGCCTGCTTCATGGAATGGCGCAGGCGCTCAACGGTATTGCGGTACTCCATGGATAAATAGGCAATCATGACTGCGGTGAAAATCAGGATAAACACCTGCATAAAGCCGGACCTTATCTTGATTCCCAAAGAAAACAAAATCGTATCGGCAGAATACAGATTGACCGACAACAGGGCTACAAACAGTAAAAAGCCCTCCGCATTCCGGACATATAAATGAACGGCCCGAACCAAAAGCACCAGCAAAATAACTGTGTTAAATGCCATCACATATACATGGATTTTGTAATACACATGAAGGGGCAATACCAGAATCATCATCAGATAGCTGATATAGACCAGTGAAACCAGCCTGGCAAAGCGCTGCGACAGCAAACTGCTCCTGAACTTACGGAATATCCAAATCATTACGATAAAATCTGCGGAAAGACAAAAATCCTTGAGCTTAAATGCAAAAGTAAAGGGGACCTCCGGTAAAAGAAGCAGCAAAGACCGCTGATCAGACATCCCGTTTCCCCACGCCAGCAAAAGACAGAACAGGGAAAAGAGCGGGAGTACGGGATTTTTCAGTGCACCGTCCCAGGTAATGATAAAGAAAGTCATGTATAAGAGGACAATCGTACAGAGCGCTGCAAAAATCAAAAGCACTGTCAGATTCTGACGCTGGTGCTGCCTCAGCATGATATCCTCCCGCCCAAGTTCAGGGGAAGATGGAATGCCTGAATTGAGGTATTCATAATTGGCTACCTGGATTATAATTTCGATTCTTCCGCTGTCACTTTCAAAAAAAGCCAGCTTCGGCGTATTGCCGGAGCGGTAATCTTCTTCCTGCAGTGCGGGAATGCCGTCAATAAGAATCTGCTTCCCGTTGACATATACCCGGCTGGAAAAACGTGCATTGACCTTTTTCAGAGCCAGACTTCTCTGAGACGGGACATTTTCCATCACCAGACGGTAGGTTGCGCAGCCAAAAACAGGAAAAGTCGTTCCCTGAGATGCACTTTTACTCCATAGGGAAGGAACCTGCATATAGGCAGAGGGTTGTTCAGCATTTTCAGACTGAAAATCTTCCGGCGTGAGCAGCTTATTCCAGTAAAATTCCCATTCTCCATCCAGGCGGATGACAGGCTCATGCTCTATATCCCAGGCAGAAGCATCTATTCTTCCCTGTTTTGCGGTCAGTCCGGCCTCTGGGGCATGTGCCTTGTCCCAGAGTATGGACAGCAACAGTACCAGCACACCGGCTATGGTGACTGTAATGATGATCAAAAGCCGTTTTAGCATTTTATTTCCTCAATTTCAAGCAGATTTAATAACTGATCCCAGAATTTATCTTCTATCGTATCTTGAACTATCAGTTTTTTGAATTCCTCTGGGCAATCTTTTATATCGGCAAGATGATATGCAATAACGATAACATTGATTTTTCTTTTTTGTGACTCTTGAATTATTCTCAATAATTCATATTTTGTCCATGCCCTGGTTTTGTAAATATCTGATAAAACGATAATAGCTGATTGGCAATTCTGTATTCCAGCCTCTATTGAAATTCTTAATTTATCTTCTTCTACTTTAAAATTATCTATCCAGCAAGAATACCCGTTACTTTTTAGAAATTCATAGACCGGCATTGCTACTTCCAGTTTTTCTAATGTAGCATGTGAAATAAAAACATCAATTGGGTTTGGGGGAAATTCATTTTGAATAAGATAATTATCAAGGGATTCAACCAACATGTCATAAAGTTTGACTTGCTGCTCCTCTTCAGGTAATATCCTGAACTCATCACCATAAACATTTATATTCCTGACACCCTTTGTGTTTTCCCAGAAATATTTCATTTGCTCCTGTGAAATTGATATTCCAGTTAAATCGATTTGAGATAGAGTGCTATTGATAAATACTGATGAATTTAAAGCGGTATTATCATCAAATCTTACATTTATAAGATGAGTATTCTTTATGTCACACTCCATCAAATTCGTTCCACGAAAATCAACTCCGCAAAAATTTGATTCATCAATAACTGAGGATAACAAATGTGTTCCTTTAAAGGATGCCCCTGAACAATCGCAGTCATATATACCTGAAACTTCCATGAAAGCAGACTCAAAGTTTGCGTTTACCAGCCTTAATCCGTCAAAGGTTACGTCATCCAAATTAGCGTTGTAAAAATTTGTTTGAGTAAAGTCTGTATTGTAAAATGTTATCTCGGATAAATCTGTTTCAGAGAAATCCATAAACGCAAGATTTATGCCTGGTGAAAGAGACTCCGGTTTTCCGTAAATGCCGTTAAAAAAGTCTTTTATCAGCTTCGAGAACACATGCTTATTGACAGTGCTAATGGGATTCTGACAATAATAATACGACTTAATAATACCCCACATATTTACAAAAATCGTTTCCTTTGATAAGTCAAATACTGCCTGATCCGAACAATAAAAATATCTATTAGTGACAAGGCTATTCATATATTCAAAAATTGCTGATTTGAACCGCTGAATATCTATGGAGTAATCTTTCATTTGCTTTGCAAATTTTTGCAGACACCAAAGATTTTTATACAATAGCTTGGCCTTAGAAAAATTATTCTCGAAAAAAGTATCAAAGGAATCTTCACTAACCTTATTGGCAATATTGCAGAGCTTTCTTGTAATCCAGCTTGAAAGATAATATATTTGATACTCATCACAAGAAAAGGAAACGCTGGTATTAACCCCCTTTTCTACTTTAATATATTTCTTAAAAGCTTGAGAACTCTTGGGATTTTCATCATCTCCAGCCTTCCGTATAATTTCATTGACAATGTCTTCGTCTTCACATGCCTCTGTTTGATTTATAAATAAATAAACCGCAAGCCTTTCAAATAAAATGCATATAGATTCTGATAATAATTGCTTCCTGTCTATATTAAGTCTATATATTTCACTCTCTTTCCATTGATTATTATCCAAAACTGTTCCCCCTTTAAATTGTAATATATTTTTTATTATATATCTAAATACCGATCAAGTTCGTTTATTCTGATGTTTGAAAAATCACTCACTTCTGACATTTGAAGTAAAAGAGCAGTAAAAGCTAACAGCTTAACTTGTAACTCTTTTAGCTCATACCTGAAAACTTCTTTATCGTGATCGCTTAAAACCTCATCACAAAAAATTCGATGCCATCTTGAAGTAAATGGCCTGAGACAAAGATTAAGCATACAAATCGATAACATTGAAAAGCTCTCCGCCTCACGCCCATATTCTTTCAATATATTTCTTGTAATATCGAATAATTTGTAAATACTTTCTAATGCTGTATGTTCACACCCCTGCATATCATGTAGTGGTTGGGTCGAAACTCTTGTAGATAACTCAATGAACAGCATCCATGAAGCAATCTTTGAAGCATCATTCTGTTTGAGTGTGGCTTCAAAAAAAGGCGTACAGATTGAAAACTCATCCATTTTAAACCCAAGTTTGCTTAATACTTCTTTAATCACCATAAATATCAATGCCCCCTTTAATAAATATAAAAATAATATTTTCATAATTTCTATAAATCTTTTAACTTTAATCTATATTTCAAATAAATATCTTATTATCTATTACTGCGTTCTTTTGAATAATATATCAATCCATACTCTTTATAAAATATTTGTATTGATTATAACATGGCAACGTTTATTTTTCGATGTCTAATTTTTCAAAAATAAAAGCCACCAAGACTAAAAACCTCAGCGTACTGAGAAGTTTAGTCTTGGCAGCTTTTTAGCAGAAACTGATATCTCCGTTTCCGCTTATCATTTTTCTATTTCCCTTTTTCTCCTATCTCAATGCAGCACAGCCGACAACCAGCATTTCTATCACCGGATCGGCAGATGTCTGCTAAAAGTATAAAGAGTGTTGTATCTGATCATTCCTGGAAAATTTTAATTAAAAAATGCTTTTATACTATAATTTTCTCCAACATTTTTAATTGTTCCAGCCCAACGTTCCCGCCAGATATGACAAAGCACACCTCGTCCGTCTCTTTTACAGGGATAAGCCCCTGCAATACTGCGCCGATGCCGATACAGGAAGACGGCTCTGCCAGCAGCTTTCCTTCCGTGAGCAAAAGTTTCATTCCCTTGAGGATATATTCCTCTTCCACTGCGGCAAAACCGTCGGTATTTGCCTGAACATAAGGAAAGCAGATTTTGCCGGGAATCTGCGCAACGAGAGCATCTGCAATGGTTGTTTGCTGAGGTACTGTAACAGGTTCTCCCGCTTCAAGGCTACGGCTGTATTTCGGTAAAACTGCCGGCTCCGCACCATAGACCTTCGTGCTGGGTGAAAGAGCCTTAATTGCAGTGGAAACGCCGCCAATCAGACCTCCGCCGCTCACCGGGACAATCACAGTATTTAATTGAGGACACTGCTCCAATATCTCCAGACCAACCGTTCCCTGACCTGCCATGATATTATCATCATTAAACGGAGGAATCATGACGGCTCCTGTTTCCTTTTGGAGGCGTTCGGCAACACGAAACCGCTCTGAAGTTTCACAAAATACCACTTCTGCACCAAGGGCGCGAATGGCATTTGACTTTATTTCCGGTGAGGTGTCAGGCATGACAATGGCTGCCTTGATGCCGAGCATCTTTGCTACGTATGCAAGTGCCCGCCCGTGGTTTCCGGAAGACGCTGCAAGAACTCCGCATGATAATTCTTTCTCTGTCATCATTAATATTTTATTCATTGCCCCGCGCAGCTTATATGCGCCGGTAACCTGCATGCATTCTGCTTTCGCATATACTTTACAGCCAAGATATGCGTCCAGATTCTGCAGCCGGAGAAGCGGAGTCTGAATGATATAAGGGGTAATACGGGTTCGGGCAAGTTGGATGTCCTGTATTGTTAACGGCATAGTTTTCCTCCTAATCTAAATCCAAATGATGTACTCTGTCTTTGACGCTATTTTCTATATTTTCTCCACTCTGTATAAATCCGTTCTTCTGGCGCTCAAAAGCGGTAATTGGCTTCGGATACTTTTGTTCATTTCCAGGTCAATATCGATTACAGCGGTTGCCGGTTTTTCGTCAGCACGGTAGACAATGTCTCCCCACGGTGATGCCACAATGGAATTTCCATATGAAATGTATGGACCGTTTTCATCCCTGGCAGGCGCCACGCCAATCGTATACAGTTGGTTATCAACTGCTCTCTGGCGGAATAAAAGTTCCCAATGGGCGGGGCCCGTTGTCATATTAAAAGCAGCGGGGGCAATGATTATCTGCACATCATTTAATGCCATAATCCTGCTCAGTTCAGGAAACCGCATGTCAAAACAGAGGCAAAGCCCTATTTTAGTGCCGAGAGCATCAAATACCGTGATGCTGTTTCCTGCCGAAAACACATCAGATTCTTTAAAGCACTGTCCGCCTTTGACATCAATGTCAAAAAGATGGATCTTTCTGTGCCTTGCTATTTCATTTCCAGCCGGGTCAAATACAAATGAAGTATTGAATATCCGGTTTCCATCTCTTTCCGGCATACTTCCGCCGACAAGAAATACACTGTTATTCTTCGCTGCGTCAGACAGCATTTTCCACGTCTCTTCCCCTGCCTGTTCCGCATAAACAGGAAAAGCCTCATTGGTATAAGGGCACATAAACATTTCAGGAAGTATGACCAGCTTTGCGCCCTGTCCGGTGCATTCGCAAATGCTCTCCGCCGCATATGAAAGGTTCTTTTCTTTTTCACTCGTGACTGGCATCTGTATCAATCCGATTTTCATAGGAACCTCCATCATATCTTTTTTAATCCTCTTTTCTCAATAAAATAAACAGGTAATCCGCTGATATAAATCAATATCAATATAAGAGAATTTCTTGTTATATTATCATTTCGACATACCTGCAAAGTGACTTTACCGGCTTTTTGCCTGCTTCTTCTCAGGCCCATACTTTTAAACCGTTTCAGCTATGCCTGTCCCTCTGCTCTGCACACTCTGTTTCGTCCCGTGCGTTTTGCCGTATAGGCGGCCTGATCCGCCCTGTCAATGACTTTTTCATAGTTGAGAATGGCTTCGTCACCGCAGTACGCTACGCCGATGCTGACCGTAATCTGGCATCCGTCTATATCCATGCTCTGCACAGCGATTCTCAGACTTTCCGCAATAGCGAGCAACTCCTGCTCGTTATATCCATAAGCCATGGCCACGAATTCCTCACCGCCATAGCGATAAAAGTGCAGCCGAAAATTCTGCATGAATTTCATCATAGTTTCACCGACGCGGCTTAAGCATATGTCACCGACAGTATGACCATATATGTCATTGAAGTTCTTGTAGTGATCAATATCCACCATAAGGACCCCGGATGGCTTTTTTGCATCCTCTGTTTCCAGAACCGCCAGAGTTTCAAATAATTTACGGCGGTTAAATAAACCGGTCAGCACATCCGTCTCTTTTTCAATGGTCAGCAGACGGCGTGCTTCATAGCTTTCCAAGCGAACCCATACCATGATATTGCCAAGAACACACCCAAGAATAGCAAAACCCAAGCTATTGATGGTGTCGCTAAGGGCATGCTGCGGCTTTAAGTAAAACGCAAAAAGTGTATGCAGCACAAACCAGAAAGTTACAAACAGGTTGATGTAAACAGGACGATCGATGAAACTGATCGGCACGATACAAAATGCGCACAACAGAACGGTTGCACGCATATGGGGCGAGTGAATCACGCTTAAGTAAACGGCGGACAGGAAGAAAGCAGAAAAGCCAATATATAGCCCCCAAAGGGTGTATTTTTTCATAACAGGCAGCCTGAACAGTAAAAATATCACAAAGTAGAGTGAGGCTGCCAGCAAATAGACTGGAACTGCAACGGTCTTAGGGGTGCGAAAAGGCACCAGTAACACCGGAAGCAGCATCAGCATCCCGCCCAGCCGCGTCAATACAGACAGAATTTTTTCATTATATTCTCCTATCGCTTTGCAGTTATCAGATGCAAGCTGCAAATAGGTTTTTTCCTGGCTCTCAAATGGATTCATCCATTTTTTCATATTCTCTCATCTCACCTTCAGGCAAATTAATACAATTCAATCCGGCCCTATTTGCCTTTTTACCATTATAGAACGACGACCCTTTTATGTAAATGTCTACCGGTGTAAACATTTTCATCGTACTAAATAAGAGCATCAAAATACCTCTCACGTACTTAACACTCCGCCTTTTTATCTGGATTTTCTGGTCATCATAATTTGATTTTTAATTATTCGTGATGGTCTTCATCATATACCAAAGTATAGCGGGAAGGTCTGTGATTGATAAAGCAGACTTCACATATGACTATATTTTACGCCCTCTATACCAGTACCGTTATACTCGTTCAAAGCATATCACAAAAAAAGAAATTAGTACAGTTGCAGGGGCTGTTTATTTAACACACATGAAATAAGCTTATGGTATAGCGGCTTATAACTTGAGGAACAAACGGACTTATCAAAGGTATTACCATACACTTTTTAAAAATGAAAAATACTGTTTTTCACGAAGCCGTCCTGGTCACTCTCCAGATAACACCCGTATTAGGAATAAATGCATCCGGGTCCCCCTGAACATTCAGTCCGATATCTACGATATACATTGCTCCGTCCGGGCCGAATAACAGATGAGCCAGTCTCTCAAGACCTCCTCCGTTTGACAAAGAGGACGGAAAACCCGTTCGATTGATGGCAAACGTGCTGATGGTCCTGGATTTCATATCAATTTTGGATATTCTGTGTCCTGCATTCGCATAAGATATGGTATCGCCGACCTGGCTGTGTATGGTGCTGCCATATTCAGCGATATACACATCCCCATAGGGACCGAATTGGGAATTATAGTTAAAGTCAAATCCCCTGATAGAGGAGTTGGGCGGAAACATCACAAAGGGCCTTGGGGGAATATTGGGCTGATTTTTAAAGAGAAGAGAAGGCTGTACACCCCCGCTGGGCGTAAAGCGCGGTGAATTCACGGGTTCGCCTCCGGAGTAATCCGGCCAGCCATACCATAAATTTGGTGTGATATAAAAAAAATCATCCGTGGCATTCTCAATAGGCCTGCTTCCCACCGCCTGATAGCCGTTATTGGCCACATATAACTGGCCGCTGGAGTCAAACTTTAAGTAAGCAGGATTTCTAAATCCCCATGCAACCTGTTCTAAATTGGAGCCGTCCAGATTTGCCCTGAGAATGCTTCCTGATGCCTTGATATACCGTTTTCTGATCTCGTACTCTATATTGGGAATGCCATAAGGAGAAAAAGCCCCCGTCAAGGCGATATCATCCCGCAAGCCCTCTGACAGCATATTGTTTGTTGCGAAGTTTTGCCCATGAAGCATGATGTAATCTCCTGTGTAATCACATAGAAGCGGGGAAACGGTTACCCACTTGTTGTCATTTCCAACGACACCGCTGTTAGTCACCGTTCCCTGCCCAAAATACATTTTATTATCCGGAGAAAAAGTGACCGGACTGTTGTAGTTGTCGCCGTTGCTGGGCAGTCCCATAATGATATTCTGCCTTGTACCATTCCTGTATATCTTTGTGATAAATCCTCTGTGGGATACATAGATCACGCCGTTTAAATAATTAATCCCTGATATGGGAGTAACAAAATCTTCTGCGACGGTTTCAAACTGGCCGTTGATCAACTGCAATATACGGGGATTTCCGGTAGCCAGACCGGAGTCAGCCACCAGGACCTCCCCGTTTTCATTAAAGACCATCCCAATCGGAGAATTTAAATTTTTTATAAATACTTCTATCTGATATCCTCTGATGATATAGATATCAGACGGATTCAAATACCTTTCTGTAAAACCGTCATCTTCATTGCAGGAGCTGATTCTTCTCCCATTACCGTTATAGAACATTGGCTCTATCCAGGAATTTTTATTACATTATATTACAGTTATGGAAAATAATGCAGCAAGCTCCCTCTATGTAACTATATAAAGCTGTTAATTAGGTCCTTAAGCACGCTTTCCTCTGTTTTTTGTTCTATCAGAGGCTGTCCGTCTTTTAAAAGCCTGTTTTTTCGGTGAAACTCCTGTTTTTCTTCCCGGTAAAGGATGCCGGTGGGGATTTTTTCGCTGACCTCCATTGACATTTTAATGGCTTCCAGCTTATTTGTGGGGTCATAATCGTCTCCGAGAGGCGCTGCCATATTCTTATAGTAGGCAAAGGTATTGACTTTGTTGAAGCTGATACAGGGCTGCAGGATATCCACAAATGCATATCCCGGATAAAGGATGGCCTCCTTCATGATGCTCACCAACTGCTTTGAATCACCGCTGAATCCTCTGGCAACAAATCCCGCTCCCGAAGCAATGGCCAGGAGCACCGGATTTAAGGGCGTATTTATATTGCCGTCGGTCTGAACTCCCGTGACAAATCCTTCCCCGCTGGTGGGTGATGCCTGTCCCTTGGTCAGGCCGTATATCTGATTGTCATGAACAAAATGTGCGATATTGACATTCCTTCTTATGTTGTGAATAAAGTGGTTGCCTCCTTCGCCGTAAGAATCTCCGTCTCCGGAATTTACTATAACCGTGAGCTTTTCATTGGCTATTTTTGCGGCAATCGCAGCCGGAAGGGCTCTTCCATGGAGCCCGCAGAAGCTGTTGGCGCTTAAATACTGAGGTGTTTTTGCTGCCTGGCCGATTCCTGCTACCATCAGCACTTCATTAGGCTCTATGCCCAGCTCCTCCAACGCCGTTTTCAGGCTGTTTAATATGGAGAAATTTCCGCACCCCGGACACCAGGCTGTTTCATAAGTTGTGAATTTATCCATCTACTTGGAACCTCCTTCCAGCACATGCTTTACAATTTCTTCTCCGGATATCTGTCTGCCGTCATACTTCAAAATACTTTTGTGGCATTCTATGCCTGTCTGCTCCCTTATAAGGGAAGCAAGCTGGCCTGTGGCGTTTTGTTCTACATTAATTAAGGTCCTGCCCTTTGCATAAGTTTTCAGTTTTTCCTGAGGAAGGGGGTAAATGTCTCCGAAAACCAAAGCCCCATAGCTTCCATTTCCAGCTTTATTCAGAAGGGATACGGCTTCTTTGATAGGACCATAAGTAGAACCCCAGCCCAGGAGGAGAGTTTCACACTGCTCTTCTCCCATAAACTCCGGCTCTGACAGCTCCTGGATAAGCCCTTTTAATTTTCTCATCCTCTTATCCACCATTTGATTCCTGACCTCTGCCGATTCCGTTATCCAGCCTCTTTCATCATGCTCATCACTGTCAGCAGCCACAAGATGGCTGGTCAGCCCCGGAATAAGTCTGGGAGAAATACCGTCTTCTGTTATCCGGTAACGCAGATACTCACCTTCCGCTTCCCTGGCATGGGTGATCAGCTCCAGACCGGAGGTGTCAAAGGGCTTCACACTGGCCGTCGTATCGCCAAGATACTGATCACTGAGCAGTATGACAGGAATCTGGTATTTTTCCGCCAGATTAAGCGCCCGGAAAGTCTGGTAAAAAGCATCCTCATGATTTCTCAAGGCTATGACCAGCCTGGGAAATTCTCCCTGTGATGCAGAAATGACGAACTTTAAATCACTTTGCTCTGTTCTTGTGGGAAGACCGGTTGCCGGACCGGGCCTCTGCACATCCACGGCCACCAGCGGAATCTCCGCAATACCGGAAAATCCCAGCGCCTCCACTTTTAAGCAGAAACCGCCTCCGCTGGTCCCGGTCATGGCTCTGGCTCCTGCATAGGAAGCCCCTAATGCCATGTTGACTGCGGCGATCTCATCTTCTGCCTGCTCCACCACGATCCCTGCCTCATGTCCCACCGAAGCCAGATATTCCAGAACAGCCGTAGAAGGAGACATGGGATAAGCGGAGTAAAACTTAAGCCCTCCGGCTACCGCCCCAAGTCCCAGGGCCTTGCTGCCTGAAATGAGCATATAATCCTTATATTCGCCATCCAGATGCTTAAATTTCGCTTCAACGAATGTGTAGCCTGCTTCAGCCGCTTTTGTATTGACCTCCAGGATTTCTTTCTTCATGACACCGGCCATGACTTCTCCTGCATATGTAAATGGCTCGCCAAAGAGCTTCAATACCGCGCCTGCTGCCACGCTGCCGGAAGCATTCACGTTCCCCAGTTCTTTGGCTATTTTATTCATAGGCAGCTTAATGACTCTGGAATCCTCATCCGGATAGGCAAAGCTGCTGTCACATAATATAAATCCTTCGGACGTCAGTTTATGCTTATGCAAATCAATGGTTTCCTCATTTAAGGCAATGATCCCATCCAAAACATCGCTGTGGGACGTTATTTCCTCGGTACCAAAACGAAGCAGGGAAAAATTGTGCCCACCGCGCACGCGGGACATGAAATCTCTGGTGGTGTAAATATAGTAGCCGGAATGCTTCAGCAGCTTTTCCAGAATTGCGACCGTGGTGTCAATGCCCTGTCCGGCAGCACCGCCAATCAGTATATTATACATAGACTTTCCTCCTTTTGAATTTTTCCTAATTATACCCTATTTTTACATTGTTTTCAATATTCCCCTTTATACGTTCCAAATATTTGCATTAAGCTTTTTAATTCTTTGTTTATTTCAACAAAATGTTTAAAAATCAGCGATTAACAGATCAATCAACGGACCAGTGGGGAGTATTTTTCTTTTATTCATTAGGATTATAGGATTTCTGGCGCCCTGATATAATAGATATTTTTAAATTTATATTCTGAAATGGCAATTCTAAAATATGAGAAATATTTGACTTGTGATTACTCCATCAATTTTTTGTAATTGCCAGAAGCTGGATATTGACCAGCCTGGTCGGTTGTGTTATATTGATATTACCGACCAATCCGGTCAATTTATATAAGGAGCGTGGTAACGATGCACGAAAACTTTATTGGACTAAAAGAAGAAAAGCGGGACATTATCATAAATTCGGCCCTGCTGGAATTTGCTGCAAAAGGTTATGATCTGGCTTCCACCAACGAAATGGTAAAGGCGGCAGGCATCTCAAAAGGAGCTCTGTTCCACTACTTTGTGAGCAAGAAAGATTTGTTCTTCTTCCTTTGTGACTATGTATTTGAGGTTGTCAGCAGGGAATTTTACGAGCAGATTGGCTATTGCAGCGGCGACCTGCTCATTCGTTATCGCCGGGCCGCCATGCTTAAGGGAGCGGTTTATCAGCGTCACCCCCCGATGTTCGAGTTTATCAAGCGGCTGACCGTGGAAAAGTCACCCGAAATCGCTGCCGATCTGAAAGAGCTGCTTGAAAAAATGATAAGTTATGGCTACGAATGTCTGCTGGGCAATTTAGATACATCTCTGTTCCGGCAGGACGTACCGGCCAACAAAATTCGAGACCTCATCTCCTGGGCGCTGGAGAACTACGGCAACCGTTCACTCGAATTAATCGGAGAGAAAAAGGTGGCAGACATCGACATTGAGGCCCTCAATGCTGACTTTGACGAGTATCTGGACGTGCTGCGCAAATGTTTCTATAAACAGTAAAGGAGGGAAATGATATGTCCGCTATCGAAATACATGGCTTAATCAAGCAGTTTGGCAAGACCTCCGCCCTGAATGGCCTTGATCTTTCCGTACCCCAGGGCAGTATTTACGGCTTTATCGGCCCCAACGGTGCAGGAAAATCCACTACCATCCGTATTTTGCTTGGCTTGCTGAAAAAGAACGACGGACAGGTAAAACTGCTTGGCGGCGACCCTTGGCGGGATGCGGTGGAACTGCACAAACGTTTGGCTTATGTGCCCAGCGATGTACAGCTCTGGGATAACATGACCGGCGGTGAGGTCATCGATTTTCTCGGCCGGATGCGGGGTAACTACTCCAGGGAGCGCCGGATGCAGTTTATTGAACGGTTCGATCTCGATCCCACAAAAAAATGCAAGACCTACTCCAAAGGCAACCGCCAGAAAGTGGCGCTGATCTCAGCTTTTGTATCCGATGTGGAGCTGCTTATCCTAGATGAGCCCACAACTGGTCTTGATCCACTGATGGAGGGCATATTCCAGCAGTGCGTCAAGGAGATGCAGGATGCTGGAAAGACTGTATTTCTCTCCAGCCACATTCTTTCGGAGGTGGAAGCCGTTTGCGACCAAATCGGCGTCATCCGCGGAGGGAAAATGATCAAAGAATGCAGTATGGAAGAACTGAAAGCACTCATCCATCAACAAGAACCGCCTACATTGGAAGCATTATTTATGAACTACTACAAGAGGGATTGTGAAAGGGGGCGATTAACGTGAAGAAATATTTTCACGGCACACTTTCTCTTACCAAGCTATACCTGCGGCAAAACCGCATCTTCACACTTGTCTGGCTTCTGCTGCCCGGAGTATGGGTGGCCATTAACACCATATCGTCACTAGTGCTGTTCCCTACGCAGAACGCGTTGACAGAGATGGGTGTCAGTCTCATTGATCCATTGACAAATGCCATGCACGGGCCGTTGCTGGATATTTCAGTGGCCGGATTTATCACTTGGCGTACCAAAGTGTTTTTAGTGCTGTTAGGCGGGATTTTCAGCATGATCCACATGATTCGCCACACCCGGCTGTCCGAAGAACAAGGCACGCGGGAGCTGCTGGAAGCCAATGTTACCGGCAGCCTTGCAACCTTGACGGCGGCATTTTTAAATATGATCATCACGAACGCCATCGCGGCGGTGCTGACCATATTTGCAATGGTTGCACTCGGTTTGGAGGTTATTGGTTCACTGGCCCACTGCCTGGGCTTCTTTGCTTCTGCCTCTGTGTTGGGGATTCTGGCAGGAACAGCCGCGCAGTTCTTTGTAAGTGCCACGGCGGCACGGGGGATGTCCTTTGGACTGCTGGGAGCACTGTTTGGCCTGCATATTATGTGGAATGTGAGCGGCGGACAAAATCTTCTCGCTTACTTCAATCCGCTGGAATGGCCGTTGTTGGTACGGCCTTTTGCCGGAGAGCATTTCATAGTGCTTTTGATTCCGCTTGTGTTGGGTGCGGCGCTGGCGGCCCTGTCTATGTGGTTGATGATGCATCGGGATGTTGGCGCGGGACTTGTACCCCAACGGACGGGCAGAGCTTTTGCAAAGCCGGGGCTTTGTAATCTTAGTGGTCTTGCCTGGCGTACGCAAAAGAGTCTGTTTCTCGCATGGTTTTGCTTTTACGGAATCTTTTCCTTCGCCATGGGCTACGCCAGTTACTTGATGGTGAACGCCGTCAGCTCAGCAGAAGCTCTGACAAGTCTGATTGAGCGGCTGGGCGGTATAAACCGGGCGTTTTTATCTCTTATGTTGTATATTTTCGGGATGCTCATCTCTATCTATGTGATGATGTCGGCAGGTATTCTTCGCCGGGAAGAGTCAGCAAAAGGCGAAACATTATTATCTTTGCCAGTACAGCGGGAAAGGCTGGTCCAGAGCCATATGGTCTACATCTTCGGTGGTTCGGCGGCTATTATGCTGATGTCTGGATTCTGCGCTGGCTTAGGTGCGGTAATCGGTACTGGGGATGGCACAGCACTTTCCAGGCTTTTCTTTGAAATGGCAGGGATGATTCCGGCAATCTGGACTATTGGCGGTATCGCCCTGTTGCTTTTCGGTACGCTGCCAAGATGGATGAGCGGAATCAGTTATGGCGTGCTCACTCTGTTTCTCCTTATGGAGATCTTCTGGGAGCAGCAACAGCTTCCCGAAGTACTCTACGCTTTTTCCCCTTTCTCCTGGATTACACCGTTGAAAGCAGTGCAGCCAATGATCGCGCCGCCGGCACTGTGTGTTGTGACAATCATACTGGCTGGAATTGGGATTGTTCTGTTTCGCAGAAGAGACGCAGCCCATCAGTGAAGAAATGCAGCGAAATGCCGTTGATGAGTCTTAAAATACAGTGAGTAAAATAAGAATAAGGGATTAATACTCATGATTAATGGAAATTATGGGGTTGACCGGTTCCTTGTAAATAAGCCGTATTTTCCACATCCTGCACACTATATCCAGATATTGACAAACATTCAGACGGTCACTATAATGGAGATATTTGCAGGCGGGCCGCATAGAGCCACGCCGAAAGGAGCAGACAATTACCATGGACAATAATCAAGGCCTCAAAAAAAATCTGGGTGTTGCAACAGCGATGTCAATCGTGGTGGGATGTGTCATCGGTGCGGGCGTATTTTTCAAGCCCTACGCCATCTATCAGGCAACCGGCGGCGCTCCCGGTATGGGTATGCTGGCGTGGATTTTCGGCGGTATCGCCAGCATCCTGGCGGCACTCACCTTCGCCGAAGTGGCGGTGCTGATCCCCCGAACCGGCGGCATGGTGGCATATCTGGGCGAAGTATACAATGAAAAGATTGGTTTCCTTGCCGGGTGGATGCAGACGGTGATCTTCTATCCTGCCTTCCTCGCCGGATACGGGGTGAAGGTCGGTTCGGAACTCAGTGAATTCATCGGCAAGCAGTACGCTCTGCCGGTGGCGATGGCGGTGATCATCGTTTTGGTGGCGCTGAACACACTGGGCGCCAAAACCGCGGGGGGTATTCAGGTTGTCTCCACGGTCTGCAAACTGATCCCGCTGTTTTTACTGATGATCTTCGGCTTTCTTGTCGGAAGCGGAGAAAATCCCATTTTCATGCCCATGGTGGCGGAAGGGAAAAATGCAGGCGCGGTGCTCGGCTCCACCCTTCTGGCAGTGCTCTTTGCGTTCGAAGGCTGGACTAACGTCGGCGCCATAGCAGGCGAGATGAAAAATCCCGGACGCGATCTGCCGCTGGCAATCGTGGGCGGCGTATCCATTATCATGGCAGTGTATTTCGTCATCAATATGGCATATCTGTGGGTACTGCCTGCCGATCAGCTCATGTATCTGGAATCACCCGCCTCGGCTGTGGCAATGCAAGTCTTCGGGCCTACGGGTGGTCTACTGATTAAAATCGGTATCATCATCTCGGTACTCGGCGCGGCCAACGGATTTTTGATGTCCGGCTCACGGGTGGTGTACCTGCTCGCTCTCCAGAAAACCCTGCCCTTCAGTAAGGGCCTGGCTCAGTTAAACGGTAATCAGGTCCCTGCCAACTCGATCATTCTCGTTGGTTTCCTGGCATGTCTCTATTCTTTAAGCGGTAAATTTGACATGCTGACCGATCTGGCGGTATTCTCCTGCTGGATTTTCTACACCCTGACCTTTGCCTGCGTGATGAAGCTGCGCCGGACAAAGCCTGACCTGGACCGGAAGTACAAGGTCCCGTTTTATCCTGTAATTCCCGTGCTTGCCATTTTAAGCGGCATTTACGTGATCGTGAGCCAGTTATTCATGTCCGGCCCAAGTGCGCGGATGCTCTCTTTGGGCAGTATCGCCATCACGCTGGCCGGTCTGCCAGCCTACATTGCTGTGAAGAAACGGCATTGATGCATATTAATGGGACACAAGCGGTATGGACTGCCGCTTGTGTTTTTTTGGTAAAAATATAATTCTTCTTTTCAACGGACGATATAACATCATCACAGAACTGAGAAAAATTGAAGATGTAAAATTATGCACCAAAATAGTTTATAACTTTATTAAAAGTTCTTTTTATAAAATATAAATATTATACTATTACTTTCACTGAGTATTTCTCTGAAACTTTCCGAAATTTGAGAAAGTAAAGGAGATTTTACTTAAAACTCCCTTATAATAAAAAATTGTAAAAAAGCCATAGTCCCAAAACTCAGCAGGACTATGGCTTTATGAGGCTACAGTAATAGGTCGCTTTTATAAAACCTCTGTTGTTAAATAACTCCTTCTGCAATACATATTCGACTTCGTGTCTATCTATTTGATATACTCCCCTATTCAAAAAACAGACTCTTGTCTTTTAAAACAATCGGCTTTTACATTGATCCCAGACGATCCGCTGCCTTCATAGCCGCCAGTACATCTTCCGGAGTCACTTCAAAAGGCATGTTTCCCATGGTATCATTTTCCCCGCAACTGGCTGTTGCTGCAGCCAGTAACTTTTCATCTCCCACCTGATCAATTCCAAGATCTTTAAAATTTGTGGGAAGTCCAATCTCTTTACAGAAACGGATTACTTTCTGAAGTTCTTCCAAAGGCCGATTTTCCAAAACCATCTGTGTCAAGGTTCCAAATGCCACTTTCTCCCCGTGCAGCATATGATGACACTCCTCCAGAACAGTCAGTCCGTTGTGAACTGCATGTGAGGCAGACAAGCCTCCGCTTTCAAAGCCAATTCCACTCAAATAAGTATTAGCTTCCACAATATTCTCAACTGCCTGGGTGCAAATTTTGGCTTCCACCGCAAGTTTAGCCTTTAAGCCCTCTTCAAACAATGTATTCCTGCACAACTCTGCCAAAGCCATGGCTGCCTTTGTTACATGGCCTCCCGCCATAGATACTGCTCCTGCTTTTTCGCAGGCCGCCGCCTCATAATAAGTTGCAAGGGCATCCCCTATTCCTGCCGCAAGAAAACGGACAGGCGCCTTTGCAATAACTTCCGTATCCATAATGACCATCTCAGGATTGGAGGTAAGAGGAAGGTAAGACTCAAACTCCCCGTTTTCCTTATATATTACTGATAAGCGGCTGCAGGGAGCATCCGTAGATGCCGCAGTGGGCACGATCATAACCGGAATATGTGCATAATAGGAAACCGCCTTTGAAGCATCCAGGGTCTTTCCTCCGCCAATACCTATTACCACATCGCATTCCGCCAGACGTGATCCGTGGTGTTCAATTTCTTTTTTCGAACACTCTCCTCCAAATACTGAAATCTGGTATGGCATCTGTATATCTTCAAAGCTTTTTACAATTTCATCGTGATAAGTCTCATAAATAAACTTATCCACAATCATATAAGCGCCCTTTTGACCCAGTTTCTTATAATGCTCTGACAGGTTTTTCAATTCGCCTTTTCCCTGGATATAGCTGCCTGGAGAAGTAATAATTTTTCTCATTCCAAATCTCCTTCCACTTTATACCAGATTACTTTTTATCAACCATTGTCTCTATCTTGTTGAGAATCGCATCTGTTTTCTTAATGGCATCGCTGATACCAACTCTGGCAATCAGCTTTCCCTGGAACCGCTCCTCATTCTTAATAGGCATATCCTTTGTGAGAATGACTGCATCAGCATCCTTCACATCATCCGCTGTAATGGCATTTTCGATTCCAATGGAACCCTGCGTTTCCACTTTCACTTCCCAGCCCCTGTCCTTACACTTTTTTACAATGGCCTCTGCGGACATATAAGTATGGGCAACTCCGGACGGACACGCTGTCACTGCTAAAATTTTCATAAAAGCTTTCTCCTTTATTCAAATGAAATATCTACATCATCGTCATCAGCAGCTGTTTTTGTAACTTCTGCCGCATTCTTCTTAAATACAGCACACAAAACCACATACACACCTACACCTATTCCCATGGAAATCACATAGCCAATCCGGTTTTCAACCACCGGAAGAACAATCAGACCTCCCCAGGCAGCCCTGCTGCTCACGTTGATGGCATACGCAATGGCAGAAGCAATGGCACTGCTTATCATATTAATGGGAATCATGTGAAGGGGATCTGCACTGGTATAAGAAATCGCTCCCTCAGAAATTCCAACGGCTCCCATGGCAAGGGCTCCGATTCCAGCTTCTCTTTCCTCTTTTGTAAACTTCTTCTTTAAAATCAGGGAAGCAGTTCCTGCTCCCAAAGGCGGTACTGCAATGGCTATGGCACAGGGACCTGCATAAGAATAGATTCCCATTCCAATGGTAGCCACCATAAAACCGAATGCAACTTTATTGACAGGACCGCCAAGGTCAAAGGCTATCATGGCTCCAATGATCAATCCCAAAAAGACCTTGTTTCCTTCACTCATATTGGTAAGAAATGCTGTCATTCCATCCATAAGCCCTGCAATGGGAGTGCCGATAACGTACAGCATCATGAGTCCGGTGAGCAAAACGCTGACAACCGGTATGATGATGATGGACTTCAGTGACAGAATCGCCTTTGGCAGCGGTATCTTTTTTAAATAGTGGCAAAGAATTCCGGCAAACAATCCGGATATAATACCGCCTAAAAACCCAGCCCCGACTGCATTGGCAAGCACGCCTCCTGCAAGTCCGGGAGCAATACCCGGCCTGTCAGCAATGGATACCGCTATGTATGCAGAAAGTACGGGCACCATAAGTCCCAGGGCGCTCACTCCAATCTGCCACAGTTTTGCCGTAAAGCCAGTTTCAGGCACTGCGCCTTCACCTGCCAGCATAACAGCCACTGCCATCAGAATTCCCCCGCCTACAACCACTGGAAGCATGTAAGACACACCATTCATCAAATGTGCTCTTGTATTCTTTAATATTCCTGTTAATTCTTTCATCTTCTCCTCCTTATAACTCTCCTATCAGTCCTAAAACAGTTTCTTTGGTATCTGCGTTTAATAGTTCTTCTCTGAAGTCATCATAGATCAATTTACGGAACAAACCTGCCAGAATTTCCAGATGACGGTCTCCCTGTCCTTCTGCCGGAACAGCAACCTGGAACACCAGGCTCACCTCTTCTTCCTCACAATCCCAGCAAATCGGCTCACTCAGCCTGGCAAATGCCAGAGAGGGACACTTTACATGGTTTGATTTTGCATGGGGCGTAGCTGTCAGAAAACCTACACAAGTAGATGCCTGCCCCTCCCTTTTCAGTACATCCTGCTCATATCCATTCAAGTCCAGCAATCGCCCGTCTGCCCCCATCAGACAGGACATCTGTGAAATCACCTCCTCCTTATTTTTCGCAACCATATCAAACACGATGATTGCCTGTGACATTAACTCCTTTTCCATGGAAACCCTCCTTATGATTCATCTATCGTTTTTCTGGATAATCCCAGAATCAACGTGCCAACTATAATGCCGATCCCTGCTTCTGTAATGCCTGCCAACCCAATGATGAAGTTGGTCATGCCTGTGGCTCTCTGCTCTTTTGTGAACTTCGATTGTTTTCATTTCCTATTCCTTTCTCTTATTTCGGATTTATTTTTATTTTTCTTTATTTATTGATATCATTTTATTCTAACTTTGTATTATTTTCAATGCATGAATCTTTCCATTTTTGCATTAATACAACTGCATTTTTTATGATTGAAAGAGATAAACTCAAAAAAAGAGATAAAATCGGGGCTGCTCCCTTCATCTATCTCTTTTCCTGTCACTGCAGAATGGATATAATTTTTTCTTTTGTTCCCGCTATTCTGATCTGCTCCACGGTTTCCTCATTTCCGATCTTTTCATAAAACAAATTAAAAAATTTCCTGGTGACGTCTACATCATTGAAATTCAGCGCCAGAATAAAGATAATATCCACCGAACCATTTCCCCAGTCCATTTTATTTTTCAAACGTATGATAAAAACCGCCGGCTTTCTGACTGTATTTTCGATACCGTGAGGAATGGCCACACCGTTGCCTATTTCTGTTGAACTGATGGATTCCCGGTGAAGAACCTCCCTGCAGTATTCCTTTGTTACATAATTCTCCTTTTCCATGATGCTGCATCCCTGTTCAATCAAACGCTCTTTTGAAGCCGCTTCTGCATCCATCAGAATGAATTCCGGCCTCAGATAAGGGCAAAGAGAAAAGGGCTCCGGATGCCCCAAACGGCCCGTGTAAAGCTGGTTGACTGCCTTTTGCAGTTTTAGTACATCACGGTCACTGATAATCGGCGTCACATAGACCGTAGGGAGTTCGGTTTCATAGTCCGGTATTGTTGTAATGGCCAGACTACAGTCCAGGTGGCTGGTCTGACAGGCACAGTCCATGGGAAGAACAGCTATAACCTTAATCCAGGACACTCTCTGCTCAATTTTCTTTGCAGTCATTTCCGCCAGAAGAAGACTTCCCGCCCCAATGAGCACGGCTCTTATCTGCTTTTCCATTCGGATTAAGGCGCCGCCAACCAGAAGAGTCAGAAATGCAATTTCATGCTCCGACGGCATGTTCCCGGTCTCTTTCCGGATATAATTTCCCAAGGTGAAACACGTTGTAAAAATTGCACTGTAACTTTTTTTCACCTCTTCCAGAAACGGATTGCAGATTTCCAGTCCAAACTTTGTACGTATGATGCAGCGGTGCAAAAAAGACCCTAACCCGCTGTACAGGCACTCATCTTCGCCAAATTCCAATCCTGAAATATCCGATAAATACAGCAGAATCTGTCTGCTTATTTCGCATATGTCCTGAGAGGAAACCAGTAAAAATTCCCGTTTTTTCTCCTCCTCCGCCTGCTGGAACTCCGCTCCTGCCAGAATCAGACACAGATAATCCAGCTCTCCTGCCTTAAGCTCCGTTTCCATGGCCTGTTCCACATTTTTTGTCAATATCTTCACATATTCTGATAAAGATTTTTGTGGACAGGAAAATCCCAGTTCCCCATCCGGTATATATTTACCGGCATGAATCCTATTGTATTGAACACACAGATATTCTGCCATCATAATAAAGCTGTAATCTACAAAAATGACTCCTGCCTCTGTTTCAAACTGCTCTATGGCCCGGCAGATGCGCATGCATATTAAAGGACCGCAGTAAGCTTCCAGCATTGCAGCACTTAAGCCATCTAAACGCTTGTCATATACAGCCTGCTTTTCATCTTTTATCCTGCTTTTTTTCCAGTGCTCCCAGCTTATGATGGCGCGGCGGCGGTTCCATTCACTTCCCTCAATGGAAAGCTTCTTTTTGGACCTTCTTACCAGCGTCAGACCATACTCCTTAAACCAGGCTTCAACCGAATCCAGATCACTTCCGATCACATATTTGGAGGTGAACAGTTCCTCTGATAAAAGAGAAATGGTATAACTTTCCCAGCCCTCCAAAAGAATCTGTTTGATATAGCTGATCCGATATTCTCCGTCATAATAGGAAGGCTCCGACAAATCCCTCAACACAAAAGCATCTGCATCGGAAAGTTCCAGGTAAACGCCGCAGCCCCGTTTACTCACATAAACGATATGGTGGCGCCGGCAAAAATCACCGACTTCCTTTAAGTACATGCTCACAGACCGTTCTGACATGTTCAGGCAAACACCCAGCATTTTTACTGTAATTGGCTCTTTATTATTGATGACCAAAATCTTTAAAATGCGGATCGCCTTATCAGATAACATGAGAACCTCCTATTTGCAATTTTTCATGGTCACTCCGGTTCCGCAAAGAGCCTCAAAGTCTTTTGTGAAACCGGCCACAGCCATGGTAACAGAATCATTTTTAATCAGTCCCTCGATTACGTCAGGGGAAATGGTGGATGCCCCGATTCCGTATTCACAAAGTTCAAGGACCTGTTGGGAATTTTTAAAGCTTGCAGCCAATACCTCTGTCTTTAATCCGTTTTTCTTAAAAATATCATGAATGCTCTTGGCCGTCTTCACTCCGTTTGCCCCCAGATTATCAATCCGGTTCACATACGGAGCCGCATAATGAGCGCCTGCCTTACCTGCCAGAAATGCCTGCATCTGGGTATATATAGCGGTTGCTGTAATATTCGCGCCTTCTGCGCTTAAAGCCTTCATTGCCTTTAATCCTTCTGATGTGGCAGGTACTTTTACATAAGTATTTCTTCCCAATTCCTCCTGAATCTTATGGGCATCTTCCAGCATCCCTTCTGCAGTCTCAGCCGTCACCTGGACGTGAAGTTCCGCCTCTCCTCCGATGAACTCCCGAATCTCCCTCAGGGTCTCATAGGGCTGTCTTCCATTTTTGGCCAGTATGGAGGGATTGGTGGTAACACCGTCTATGGCAAATATACTGTAAAGTTCCTTGATCTTTTTGATATCCGCATCGTCAATAATTAATTTCATAATAATATCCTTTCTCACTCATTCCATGATTATATTTTTCACTCCGTTAAGTGCTGCAATTTCCGCAAATAAAGCCATTTCCTCCCCGGAATATTGTCTGGGATTTTCTTTAAAATAGTAATCCTTGTCAATCAAATGGTATTTTGCCGCTGCCAGAGGATTATAATTTAAAAGCTCATAAGAAACCTCCGGATAAATCTCTGATATATAACGGCTGATGTCAGAAATATTTTCAGTGCTGTCCGTCAATCCGGGAATCATAGGCGTTCTTATAATGACGGATTCCCTTTTATCTGATTCCAGCAGGAAACGAATGTTGCTTTTTATCAGTTCATTGGACACGCCTGTGTATTTTTTATGGGCTTCCGGGTCAGAAATCTTATAATCCGCATAAATCAAATCTAAAAATGGGATCACTTTTGCTAACACTTCCTGTTTCACATGAAGGGCAGTTTCAACGGCAGTATGTATCCCCCGTGATTTTAATTCCTTAAGAAGAGCCGAAGCGAATTCATCCTGTAAGAGAGGCTCTCCTCCTGATAGTGTGACACCCCCGCCATATTTAAAGAATGGCTCATCCCGCATCAGTTCCTCTGCCGCTTCATGGGCTGTCATCCGTCTGGAGTCCCAGGCCAGAGCCCCTGAAGGACAGGCATCTATAATCCGGTTCCAGTCCTCGTCTTTCTCCGGATGAAGCTTCACCCCACCTTCTTCCAGCACTGCGCCGCCATTTTGGGCCATGGCAGCGCATATCCCACATCGGATACATTTATTGGGGAAATAAAGGGGCCTTGGCCTCACCGATATGCCTTCCGGATTGTGACACCATACGCAGGCAAGGGGACAGCCCTTTAAAAAAATAGTTGTGCGTATCCCACTGCCGTCATGTGTGGAAAATCTTCTGATGTCAAATATGGTTCCCTGTACGTTTTTACTGTCCATATACCGGCTCCCGTTCTCTATATATCTCCATAGCTGGTTCTCGCAATGATCTCATTCTGCAGTTCACCTGCCAGTTCCGTGAAGTAGGCCGTATATCCTGCCACCCGGATGGTCAGTCCTCTGTACTGCTCCGGATTGTTCTTTGCCGCAATCAAATCCTCCTTGCGCACAACATTGAACTGAATATGAGGAATTTCCAAATCCACAAACGTCCGCAGAAACTTTGCAAACTTGTCGATTCCCGTGTCATTCTTAAAGAATTCCGGCAAAAACTTCATATTTAAGAGCCCGCCATTGGTGGTTAAATCCTTATCCAGCTTTGATACGGATTTCAAAACGGCAGTTGGTCCTGCAATGTCCCTTCCGTATACCGGCGACATACCTCCGTCGGCCAGAGGCTTCCCGGCATTACGCCCATCAGGAGAAGCACCCACATTTTCCCCCATGGGCACATGGGCTGATACGGTGTACATTCCTGTATGGTATTTTCCGCCCCTGTAATTGGTATAACGGGACAGACGGTTTTTGAAATACCCGGCCCATTTTGCACCTAATTCATCCACCCAGTCTACGTCATTGCCGTATTTGGGGCTTTTGTTCAAAAGCATGGTACGCTGTATCTCATATCCTTTAAAATCAGCACGCAAGGCATCTAAAAGTTCCTGTTTTCCGATCTTCCCATCTTCAAACACAATCTTCTTCACAGCAGCCATGCTATCGGCTAAGTTAGCCACCTGTATCATCTGAATTCCAGAAAAGTTATAATAAGCGCCTCCGGCGGTCACATCAATTCCCTTTACCGTGCAGTCATCAATGACTGATGATAAAAATGGAGATGGGAGCAGGTCGATATGGGCCTTTTCTACCTCTTCGCAGGCTTTTATCATCTTATCCATGTATTCATCCAGATATCGCTGGAACACAGCTTCCAGTTCTTCAAAGGTCTGATATGTGGTGATATCCCCGTAATTTTCTGCCAGCTGCTCACCGGTAATCAGACATTTTCCGCCGTTTAAGGTCAGCTCCAGAACCTTGTTTAAATTAAACATAGCTGCATCGCTCCAGCCCAAGTTGTTTCCCTGGGTGGTCAGTTCCACACAGCCTACAATGGCATAATCCCTGGCATCTTCCCTGGAAATTCCCAGCTTTTCCATGGATGGAATCACCGCGTTATCATTGAAAAACTGAGGCATACCGCTCCCCTTTGCCACAACACGGATAGCCTGTTTTAACAGTTCATCACCCGTATGCTCATGAAGACGGACGGATAAATTAGGCTGGGGAAGACCAAGATGCTCCTGGGCTTTTAAGAGGAGGAATGATAAATCATTGGCAAGATCATTGCCTTCTTTATCCTGCCCCCCTATGGCTATGTTAAAGCCAATGGGAAAACCTGCAAAAAACTTGGCACTGTGGGCATTTCTTAAGTATACAATCTGATTAAATTTCAACCACATGCATTCTAAAATTTCCAGTGCCCCCTGTTGGTCCAGGATACCATTCTTCAAATCCCGTTCATAATATTCCCATAAATAGTCATCCATACGTCCAGGTGAAAAGGAAGATGCATTGGATTCCATATGGAGGATAGCAAACAGGAACCAAAGGGACTGAACCGCCTCGTGAAAAGTTTCCGGAGCCTGCTCTGACAGCTTACGGCAAATCTTTGCGACGTGAAGCATGTTGTTTCTTTTGTCAGCTTCCTGCTCCTGTTCTGCTTTTTCTTCTAAAAGCCTGGCATACCGGACCATAAAATCCTGTGTTCCTGACATGACAATGGATACGCTTTCATAAAAATCTCTTTTTTCTCCATAGGTCAGTTTCATCTTGGCCTCTGCTTCCGCCCTGATGGCTGCCGGACCCTTGTGAAGCCATTCCACGCTGTTGGGGCAAATATGTCCCTGAGCATGATCTTTCTGATTAATTTTCACTACCTTTGCAATCTCATCAATCTCTTTTCCGTACCTGCTTCGCAATACATCTTCCAGAGATTTCCCCTGCCAGTATGGCTTGATCTCGCTGCGAAAATAGTGAATGTCTTCCTCCCTGACCTGAAACTTATCCTGGGGGCGGGTCGGAAGGGACTCAAATTCCTTATCCACCCATGTGCTTCCGCTCTCAGGAAATACCACTCCGTAGCGGACGCCTGCAGTACGGTTTCCCACGATCAGTTCTTCCGGTTCTGCACTGATTTCCAGATTTTTCAATGCCGCCTTCAGCGCAAGGGCCCTTTGAATGATCCTGGGCTTATCTTCATTGGCCTTATAGGTATCTGTGATGATTTTTGCCTGCTCAATGGATGCATAACGGGGCTGGGAAAGCATCTTTTCTTTCAGCTTTTCAATTCTGTCGGTCATAACCAATGTCATAGATTCTCCTCCTTCTTATTAATTGATATTTATTGTTTTTTATTTGTTACCATCATTTATCATTAATATAATATTCTTTTTTATTATTGTTGTCAACATATTTGTTATTTATTTTTATTATTTTTTCCATATTGCTATTTATGTAAAAGTAAAATAAAAATGGATAATCTTAAGCCTGGCTTTCACCGGCACTTAAGATTATCCATTTCATCAATAAATCCACTCGATATCATATTCCTTCATCTGTTCCTCAATATCTTCCTGAGGCTTCCCATCCATAACCGCCCCGGTAAAACTGTCCACCTTGGCATATTTATATGTCCCATCCATATTAAATTTTCTGGTCTCCAGCATCATATACGCTTTCTTACTGACCTCTATGACCGCACTTTTCGTCAGACCGTCTTCCACCATATAAGTGGCTACACTGTTATCAATTAAATCCACTCCTACCGCCCCTACAAAGGCGATGTCGAACCGGTAATTGACAATCTGATCAATGGTAATGCTGCCTACAAAGCCATCATGACCACGGCTGAATGTCCCTCCAATGAATATGACTTTTACTGTCGGGGCGGCGGTCAGCGTCTGCATGACATCAATCATGTTCGTGACCACGGTGATTCGGAGCATGGATTTTGTCAGCAGCTTCGCCAGCTCTAAATTTGCAGTTGATATGTCCAGGAAAACCATGTCCCCGTCTTTAATCAACTCCAGGGCCTTCCGGGCTATCATCTGTTTCATTTCAATATTCTTGTCCTTCCGTTGAGCCACATCCAGATCATGAACATTGATGCGGATTTTCATAGCTCCACCGTAGGTTTTCTTTAGCAGTCCCTTTTTTTCAAGCTGGGTTAAATCCTTTCGGATGCTGTCTTCTGTCACATCAAATTTCTCACTTAACTCCTTTACCCGGACGGAACCTTTCTTATTGACTAATGAAACAATAGCGTCATGGCGTTCTTCTGCAAACACGGTAATCCCCTCTCATTCTCCGGCTTTAGGCCGATATGATATCTTTATTGTTTATTATTATATCATAGTCTTTATTGTTTTTCATTAAATTCATTTAAAACTGAACTTAATACTTTTCGTTTGTTTGAGATATCATCACTTATTTTCTTTTGAGAAGCACTTAATAAATATGCACTCGTAAAAATATGATGGTGATACAAGAGGAGAATTATTTTTTAAATATAAAACAAGAACATTTCCCGGCTATCATTATAATCTCTCCATTGAAAGAGCAAGTAAATAGTCTTTTATTACTTCTGCAACTAACTCATGATCCTCCCCTTCGGTTAATCCCGATACAGTGATAGCTCCTACCACTCCGCTGTTTTTTAAGATCAGAGGCACTGCCCCTCCTGCAGCCGTATACTCACTACAATCAAGCCCATACCTTCGGCCGATTTCATCCTGCTTTAGCTGCATGTACAGAGACATTTCATAAGAACTTTTATGAAACTTATATACTGTATTTTCTTTTCTTCTGATCCAGTCATCGTTAATAGGGGCTGTTCCAGGCATAGAACAGTAAAATAAACGTCTTCGGTTCAAGGTTATACAAATAGAAACTGGATAGTTCTTTTCCACTGCCCGTTCCCGAATTCCAGAGCCAATTATCCATGCAGTCTCTTCTTGAAAATCCTGGAATACAAGTTGTTCTTGCTGCTTTTTGATCTCTTCAATCTTTTTTAATATTTCTTCCATTTCTCCTCCGCATCTGCAGGAAACTTTATAGAAAGCTGATTCCTGACTTCATCCATAACCTGAAGTTCCATGAGTGAGATTTTCATCGGGTCATGCCAGTCCCTGTGTCCTTTAATCTGCTCAATCCATTCCTGGATTTCATAAATCATATTTGAATCCGACCCACGAGATACTAAAATCTCACTTTCACCATTTCTTCTATAAAATGTTACTTTCCTCGGATTCGGTATATCTTCAATAACCAGGGTTCCATCTTCTCCTTGAATTTGACTGGGAACATAACTGTCCGATATCTTGGAGTAAATGAGTTCTGCCTGCATTCCCTCATATTGGGCTATAATGGTTCCTGCTCCATCCACTCCGTTATGCAGAAGGATCGCATCAGATATAACTTTCTCTGGCAGTCCAAAAAGTTTAACCAAAGGATGGACACAGTAAACTCCTATATCCATCAAAGCCCCATTAGAAAAAGCAGGGTTAAATGCATTCTCAATAATGCCATTTTTAAATTTGTCATATCTGGAAGAATACTTGCAATACTGGAAGCTGACTCTGCGAATTCTTCCCAATCGTTTTATATTTCTTTGTATCACTGCGAATCCGGGGTCAAAAACGGAACGCATGGCTTCTAATAAAACTACATGGTTTTTGTCAGCAACCTCTGTCAACTTATTGAGTTCCATTCTGTTGGAGGTAATTGTCTTTTCACACATCACGTGTTTTCCATGAGAAAGCATTAAGATTGACTGCTCAAAATGTAAGCTATTAGGGCTTGCAATATATACTGCATCCACATCTTCTGATTCCGCAAGTTCCTGTAAATCGGTACAATATCTGCATGCACCGTATTCTGTTGCAAATGCTTTTGCTTTCTCCTCTTCTCTTGAATACGAAACTGCATATAAAAGTTCACTGCTCTTGGCTGCAGCATCAAGAAACCTTCTGACAATAAAGTTTGTTCCTATTGTGGCGAAACGAATCATAATCTTCTTATATCATGTATTTAGAATATATATACATGATGCCCTCCCTTTTCAAGTTTGAATTTTAATTCATCCAGGTAATCCTGAAATTATCCCTATGATATCACTACATTTATATACTTACAATAAACTACTGCTTTAAATTTTGCAGAAGCACAAATGCAATTTGGTGTGGCTGCAGAGATTTCGTTTATAATTTTATTCTGCAGTTGGTTACAACAATACAGAGTAATTCAATTTCATGTGTAATTAGTTGATGCAAATATATTATAGAGAGAGAAACAGTACAAGCATCAAAATCCCATCTATGCCTGTCCTGTTCATTACGATTATTATCAACTTTTTATAGCTCTTTATCGGATTCTATCTGCTAGCCAAAGCTTTCCTGTAGCCACTCTTTATAAATCTTCAGGTGTTTATGAATACCTCTTCTACCAATAAAGCAGCCACTAGTCTCTGATTGTGACAGATACTCTTTTCACTAATTCATCCACATTTTTGTAGATATTATCAAACTTCATTAATTATTTCAGGGATATATTTTTTATTTCTGTAATAAATAACTTCTAAAGTGAGTGTGGTTGGTCCATTACTATGAACCATACCTCAGTTCAGCAAAAAGGCTGTACTGCTCTCGATTATGTACTGCTGCGCTTCGTGCCGGAAAGCATCCGGGTGATGTGCTAAGGAGGTGCAGCATGCAGGTAGGCGTACGAAAAGCAGACTCATTCAAAAGGAGTCTGCCTGCTCAATGAATTGGAACCTGTTTTTCCAATTCTATTGCTCTTTGAAATGTAATAAAATATCCTCAACCGACTGCTCCGGTGACTGATCTGAGGTATTGATCCAAAATCCAATTTGGGGAGTTTCCTTCATAAAGTCCGCATACAGAGCCTCCGGAGTAAAACCGATATATCCAACCTTTCCCCGCAGTGCCTCACGCTTTTTTACTGTTTCCACATTTGGGCAAAGCACTATTACATGAACATTTCTATCACCGAGCATATCTAATACGCGGGAAAATTCTTCTCCGTAGTAATTATCCTGCATAACAACAGAAAATCCATTATCATAATAAGTTCCGGCCACATCTGCAGTCAAACGATAGCGCAGATGCAACTGCCGTACTGCTTCGTCGGACGGCTGCGGGGACATTTCTGCACGTCCTGATACAATCATTGTGCGAAATATATCACCGCGTAAATGCACGCTGTTCTCAAGTTTTGAAGCGAGCAGTTCTGCAACTGTTGATTTTCCAGATGCCATAATACCAGTAATTAAATATATTGCTTTCTCCACCATAACGCGCCTCCTATTGGTGTTTTTCAAATCCGTAAAGTATTCTATCTCAATGATAAGGTAGGGTTTGGCGTATTAGTACACATTGAAAACTTGATATTGATAGTTAGAAGAGGGTGTTGTATTATTAAACAAAATATATCAGAATTTAGTCAGGGGGGACACAATGAAAGATCATTTGGAGTTAGTTGCCAAATCGTATGATAAAGGAATTGATTTAGGACGAAAAGGGATTGATTCTTATCAGAGTCTCCCTCCACATATTACTAATGACCCCAATTACCCCTTATATCTGAAAATGCGGATGGATGAAACACTTTCAGACAGCAGTCAAAAGGAAATAGTGGAATATCTGGCCCCCCAAAAAGGTATGAACTTTATTGACCTTGGGTGTTGTTTGAACTTAATGTTTCGAGGATATCATGAATGGACATCGACGTATTATGGTGTTGATATAAGTGAAAAGACCATAGAACTGTTGCAGGAATTTGTTCACAATAATAACATTGAGATTGGCTCTTTATTTTGGGGCAGTATGCATGAAACACCATACGCTGAAAGTTTTTTTGATATCGGCGCATGTATTGGTTCGCTGGAATATTTTGAAAAGGACTTTGTGGCGCAGGCAATTGCAGAAGCTCATAGGATAATGAAACCTGACGGTAAATATATACTTGATATTCCAGATGCAGGAAGCCCTGAATTTCAAATCACAGCACTCATTGAAGAGTATCTGGGCAGAACTGATCGATATAATATATCAAATAATGAATTTGAGACAATGTTAATGCCTTATTTTAAAATAGTTAAAAAAGAGAAGATGGGGCCCATGATTCAATATTTTCTTATTTGCATCAAATGAACAATAGAGAAAACTTGCTTAATTAGAATTTTCCAGCTATGTATTATTGATGTAAAGCCAATTATTAAAGATAAAGATATGTTTTTATAAAACATGACATGACTAAAGGTGCAGGATAGTAAACATAAAAAACCACTTCATACCTTTCCATTTACCACGCTGATCATTGTATATTTTGAGAAAAGGAACAGCCAAAGCAACCCCAGTATATTATAGCCCTCAGCAATGAAATACATCACAATCGGAATGGTAAGCCGTCCGATTGTGTGCATTATTAATGTGACACGTCTGTTCGGTATCCCGGAAAAATAGGCCATGCAATATGGTCGATAGTCATGGCGATAATTGCAATCATTTTTAATTAATTACAATTTAGCCTCCTATTCTATCTATTTGTTGTCCCTCCCGTTTCGTTCTATAGAAATAATCTGCATTTTTATACTATTCTTTAATGACTTTCATTTTAATTCTCATATAATCTGCATACCATTTGTCGTCCTTATACAAAACTTCCTGCGAATGAAAAGTCTTCTGTATATTTATCCGCATTCCATGTAATATTCCTCGTGTATGTTCTCCTGTATTAATGCTACCGCCATATTGGAATTTATCTTTCCGATTTTAATATGGCATATTCCAATTCATCTTCCCAGATTATATTGTTATCCTTAATATATTTACATTTTTGTATAAAATGTGCTTCTCTACGCATATTGCATTTTTCTAAAACTCTCCATGAACCAATATTTTTAGGATGACATAGTGCACAAACTCTATGCACATTTAATACATCAAAACTATAATCAATTAATGCCCTTGTCATCTCTGTTGCATAACCTTTTCCCCAATTTTTTTCTAATAGAAGCCAACCAATTATTGCTGTATCATTTTCATAATCTAAGTGAATTCTGGAACGGCCAATTTTTTCCTGATTATCTTTCAAAATTACTGCCATTTCAAAGTTCACTTGTGGTTTCTCTTCCCAGTCACATATAATTTTATTTAAATGTTTTTGAGCTTTCTCTGCATTCATGACATCATTTGGCATATATCTCATTATTTCTTCATTAGAATAAAGCCCTATAATAATGTCCAAATCATCTTGATTAAATGGTCTCATTATTAATCTTTCTGTTTCAATCATTATACTTATACCTCATCTCAGTTAATTCATGATTTTTTAATTTGTTAATCATTCAGATAAACTGAACTCTTCAAAAGCGAAATCTATTACATTTACTATCTTTCCAATGATTCATAAATCAAATATTCATATCCATTCAAAAAACCAATCTTTCATCATTGGAAAGACACTATTTAACTTATTCCAAGTATTTTTGATTTCATCGTAGTCAATAGCACTAGCCACATTATATCATGATATTTATTTGAAAAGTAATGCTTCTTACTATTTTTATATCTATTTTTCCATAATACTATTCGTAATCATTTACCGATAGATATAATAAAGACGTAAACATAATTGCTCACGCCTTTATTATATCCGTTCATCTTTTTTATTTTTAGCACAATTCAACTACAAGCTCCACATTCCCGCAATCAGTAATTTTATATTACATAGCAAAAACTCTTATTGACTAGTTCAGATGGAATAACTTTTACCACATCTAAACCGATATGTAAATAAATCTTCAATTGATTACTGAATGTAATCCCCCTCCTTCCATTCTTACTATAATGCGCTCCCCTTCTTCGGAATAAAAAAGCGTTCCACATTCACGCCCTCTATCGTGAGAAGCGCTAACTTCTTATCAATGCCGCCTGCATACCCGGTCAAGCTCCTGTTGGTTCCCACAACTCGGTGACAGGGAATGATGATAGAAATGGGATTATGGCCAACTGCCCCGCCAACCGCCTGACTGGACATGCTGCTTCTCCCCATCTTTTCTGCCATTTTTCTCGCAATATCGCCATAAGTAACCACCTGGCCGTAAGGAATTTGACAAAGGATTTCCCACACTCCCTGCCTGAATTCGCCTCCAATTGGGGCTATCGTCAATTCGGAAACCGCAGGTTTTTTACCGGCAAAATACCGGTCTAACCAATCCTCTGCATTTCTAAAAACAGAGCGGCTATGATCCTCTTTCATTTCTTCTTTTACTGTACCGCCAAAATACTTTTGCCCTTCCAGCCATAATCCCACAAGAGCCCTGTCATCAGCAGCCAGTGTAATCACCCCCAAAGGTGAACTATAATCCGTTGTATAATACATAAAAAACCTCCTATAGTGAATTCCAAAGATTCAATGTGGCATAACTGCGCCAGGGACGCCACTGCTCTGCAATATTCAGCAACTCTTTCGGTGTATATCCTGGCAATGCATTTTTTATACCAACGTCCGTTTCCAGAAATGCATCCGGCCAGGCCATTGTACGCATTGCAATATACTGTGCCGTCCAATTGCCAATCCCAGGAATCAATAACAGCTTTTTCATTTCTTCCTCCGGCTCAGGGCAGAATCCAAAATTTATTTCTTCCTGTATAAAAGCCTTAGCCAAAGCTGCAATCGTTTTTGCCCGTGAAGCGATCACCCCCAAAGGTCCCAGGTGATTCTCAATAGGTCCTTCTAAAGCAGCTATATTTTCTGGAGTGGGAAATGCGCGGAATAATCCGTCAATTCCTGTCTGTACCGGTGTTCCGAACGCCATTACAATCCTCCCTGCCAGTGTGCTTGCAGCTTTAACAGTAATCTGCTGCCCCAAAATCGCCCTCACTGACATCTCAAATGGATCAAAACAGCCCGGCAGGCGAGTTCCGGGCAAACAAAGCCCCGGACGAATATCATTCATGGTTGAAAGCGCCTGGTAGATGGTTTCGGGTTCACAATACAAATCAAACATATTTCTTATTTTTCCAAGAACTTGGGGTAAAACAGGCAGTAAAGTCTCGCCTATGGTGACCCCTAACACATTTTTTTCCAATATATGGCTAATCCTAACCCAACCATAAATGTCTTCTTTTTTACTGCTGACTATGTGCACCGTTCTGAAGTACATATTATCTCTGACAAAATCCACTCCTGGAATAGATCGGTTTTCAAGAAAACGCAGAATCTCATTCCAACGGTAAGGCGGACGATATCCCAGATAAACGGTGATATTATCGCTCTGTCTTTTTTCTTTCGACATCTTTTTCCGCAAATCCGTGGGCGTCAAATGATAATGTTCTTTAAATGAATCATTAAACCGGCGCAATCCCCCAAACCCGGAAGCCATTGCAACATCAATTACCGGTAAATTTGTATCTGTAAGCAGCTTTTTGGCAAGCAGCAAACGGCAGGTTTGCAGGTATTGAATCGGTGTAACATGATATTCCGCCATAAATACGCGCCGCAGATGCCTGCCGGTACACCCAAGTTGTCCAGCCAATACTTCCATCTTTTCTCCATTACCGCAGTGTTCTTCTAACATTCTTGCTGCACGCTGCGCCAACACAGAAGAAGCATCCGTTATGGATACCCCTGGTGCCAGTTCAGGTCTGCATACCAGACAGGGGCGGTATCCCGCATGTTCTGCTTCGGCTGCGGAAGAATAAAAGGTGCAGTTTTCGGCTTTTGGCATTCTCGCTCCGCATACGGGGCGGCAATATATTCCTGTTGATGATACTCCCATAAAAAAGCGGCCATCAAATCTTACGTCCTTTGCTTTAAATGCTGCATATAATCCAACATCATTTTTCATTTCTTTATTTTCTCCTGTTATGAACATGGAAGTTACTCTTTTTTTGAGTGACTGCTTACGTAAGGTCATTTTTACATAATAATATACTTCTTTCATTCAATGGATTCTCTTGAGAGTTAACTTTATTTAAGTATATCATACTAATTCAAAATATCTGGCAATTTTCGGACATGGATGTTATCAATATTTTCTGATAACTCTAAAATATATAATAGCGAGTCAATTCACTCTGGCTTGCAGCTCACACAACTATAATAAAACACCAGTCATATGCCTAAACAGGACTGGTGTTTCTACAGTTTATTACTTATCTATTTTTTCCAAAACGTTTCCTTTCCCTATCCCACCACAGTAATCGGAAACATATCTCACTTCAATTAAGTGCAAAAGCACGCCTTAAGTTAATCTGAGAGGAAAAACGTCTGTCCATCTATTGCCTACAAAATCCAGGTTTGTATTGATTATAACATGACCATATCTCCACCGATCAAATGTAGGTAAGATGGTACGGTCTTAGACGCTTTTGGAGAGTATATACTGTCTGTATATCCTTCTTCACTGTACATTTCCTGATATATAGCCTGTACAAAAATTAATGTTGAAATTGAGCCATTAATGACAGGATAATTATATACCGTGATTCCAAGTGAATCATCTAAATCTGTCATTTCCTTGGACTTATGGACTTCATCAACTGGTTGTTCTGTTCTGATTAGGGGGATGTGGTACCCCGTTCCTGACAGTTCCATTATTGGAACAGGAACAAAGAACCAGTACCAACAGGCTGATTAACAGCAAACTGAACCTTCTTTTTATATGCATCATTGCCTTTCTGCAAAGTGAAAAATTTGGGTTTAGCTATGCAATTCATACTCTTCTATAATAATTGATTCTTCATTCTCACCAATCATTTCAACTGATATCATTTTGACCACGGTATTGAATTCAGTATCACATTGGTTCACATCATCAAATGCTTCATCGAGAGACTCCACGGAAGGTACTTTCCCAACTGTCATATGCGGAACATAATGATACGACGCATCAGATTGATTTAGTTCTCCATTATATAACCTATCATGAATACTTCTAATTATATCTTTTCCCTCTACTATATTTAAAAACAAATAATTTCCATATTCATTTATATGCGTACTGAATCCTTTTAATTTAATTTTAAATGGTTCTATATCACTTAAACATTCTTTTAAATGTAAATGCAGTTCTTCTTTCGTTAACTGGCTATCGAAAGGAAAAACCAAAGTAATATGCGGTGATACTAAATCTGCCAATGGGTCATATTTCTTGCGGATATGATTAATAATATCGATGTTTTCAAATTCAGGAAAAATCATAACAGTTCTTTTGCTCATGACTCATATCCTCTGCAAATCAGAATTGATCAGTTTTGTATTTATAATCTAAAAAAGCTTAGACATATAGTACTCATCAACATATTCATTGTCTACAATCATAGACTGTTTCTTTATCCCTTCAACAGTAAAACCATTTTTCTCGTAGAGATGCTTTGCAGCCTCATTTTGACACATAACTGTCAGTTCAAGCCGGGTAATATGATTCTTCTTCGCCCAGTAATCCAATTCAGCAAAAAGCTTTGAACCAATCCCATAATTCTGGTATGCAGCACGAACTCCTACAACGATATATGCTGAATGATATACTCTTTTACATCTGCCTCTTTGTGCTAAAAGATATCCAATTAATTCGCCTTTATCTTCAGCTACCAGAAAGAGGTTATCTCCATGGACAGCCGTATTAATAATATCTTTTACCCGTTCAATGTCTTTTGATCTTTCACCTGGTTCGTACATCATATATTTTGTTTCAAAATCAAGAGCATACATCAGTTGCCATACCGCTTCAGCCTGGTCTTCAGTCGCTTGGCAAATTGTAATATCCATACTTACCTCCTACTATTTGTATACAAAATCCGCATGAATGATATTTTGATAAGCATCATTATCATAATACCGGTTTACTGCCTTACCAGTTCCTTCCAACGCTGATTCTTTTTCATATAGTCATATGTTTCCTCATCCCTGAAACACGTCAGCAAGTTCTCATGCAGCTCTCTGCTAAACTCCTTACCTGTTTCTCTAAATTCCATATGTTCATAAAGAGCTGACTTCGTAAAATCACATATACTATCCAGGCTGGCTATCAGCCGCTCCATTATTTCTATTGTAGCTTTTACATCTTTTTCTACTGTTGCCAGATCAAGTGCATCGGGAACCGCATGGTACTCCCCTACTTCAAAAAGATTCGCCAGTTCTCTTTGTTTTTCAGCAAACATATGAGCCTTTTCCATGTTTTTATCACGCATTACCAGCATATACAGACTGTGAAATATCATATTTATCATCTGATAACCTGAAAATAATAATTCTTCGTATGTTTTATATGCTTCGTTCATTCGGTTGGTCTTGCTGTAAATAACTGCTTGCTTTCTCTTCCGCTCTGGATTTTGTTTTGAATAGTAAGCCAGATATTCCTCTGCCTTCTCGTATTGTTCCTCTCTTGAATAGAATTCAAACAGGAAATCCGCAGCAAGAATCCTGGTCGTTTCATCTTCACTGGCCAGTGCGCGGACATAACATTGATTAATATAATCGTTATATTTTTCCGAGTCTGGAATATCTCTTGTAAGACGCCATGCATCAAAAATCACTGCTGTTTGCAAAATTAGCTGTTCACAATTAGGATACTGTTCGATTTTACCTTTTGCCCATTGGAATACTTCTTCAAAAGGTTCACATTTCAGCCTGGAGTCTATTTCATATATAATATGGTTTATTTCTTCCTCTGTAAGTGTTTCTTGAAAACATAACAGTGTATCCAGGGTAATATCAAGCAGTCTTGCAATGGGAGCTAATAACATAATATCTGGATTTGAGTTTCCATTTTCCCACTTATTAACTGCCGGTGCCGTCACTCCCAGAATATTTGCCATTTCTTCCTGAGTTATATTTTTTATTTTCCTGTGTTTCCGTATTACTTCACCAATCTGCATATCAATGATCTCCTGAATTTTAGTTCAATAAGTAATGGCCTTTACTGATTTAATCATATCAGGAAGCATGTTGTCTAACAACTGAATCTTTGTTAATTATTCTTTAATAAAATTAACCGATACTCATATTAGAATATAACTTCTATGAAATCTTACTTCTGCACTAGATGCTAAATCTTTATTCCCATAAATCTTTTAAAGATTTTTCTATTTCCTCTATAAAAGGCAGGCTACTCTCATAATCATTCGGAAATAAATCTTTCAGCTTATATTTCAAAATACTAACGGGTTGACCGCTTGCCTCTAATGAGTAATTCGGCCATTACAGTATCTTTTGTTTTATATATGAGCAATCCCGAAGTCTCGTCGTCTGTTTTCCTTTTCCTCTGATGATTGCAATACAGCAGGAGAATTATCAAAGAATCAAACCGCTTAAAAATATCGTCACCGTTTGCGCTCCCACAATGATGACATAATTCTGCACCGAAAGGACAAATGTTTTTTCTTTGATCTGTTCCTTCTTAAAGCGGCAGTTGTTCTTATAAACAGGAATTATGGTAAACAATGCCAGCAGGCAGACCGGGGACAGGAATCCTAACGCTACCAACGCTGCCCATGTCAAATAAGTAATATAATATAGACCAGCAAAAACACTCAGCGCTTTTTTGCCTAAATAATAAGGCAGGGTATACCGTCCAACAGTAATATCCTTTTCCACATCACAGATATTATTAGCCAGCATAATGTTGGCTGTGGCACAGATTGGGCCAGCGGAAAACAAAAGCAGGAAAATCATAAAACCAAGGTTTAAGTCCAGCCGGACTACATGCCAGTCTGTCGCTAAGGCCAGGAACGTTCCGGCAGGCATGTTCATGTAAAGCATCAGAAAAGGAATAAACAAACCATAAAACAGTCCCGAAAAAATTTCGCCTAAGGGTAAACGGGAAATAGGTATTGGTCCCCAGGTGTAGAACACTCCGCAAAGAAAGCACACCCCTCCAAGGAGGAGCACTACCAGATCCGTACGATATGCCAGCGCAAGGCCTAAAGCAGTGCTTATGCCAAGCAGCAGATATATGATGAGCTTTGCCATGCTGCGGGAGAAGGGCAGTTTCTGACCATTGGTTTTGGTATCAATATAATTATTGATTGCAGTTGTAGTCAGGTCAAACAGGAACATGGAGCTAAAGAACAAAAGCGTGCGCTCTGCATTCACCGGCTGTCTGCGGTAAAACAGGTAAGCCAGAGACATGAAAAATGGAAACACGCTTGTAATTTTAGTGCGTATTTCAACAAATTCAAGAATTTTATTAATATTAGAATGATGGGGGGCTATAACAGTTTTTGTTTGCATAATTACCTCTTTCCTATATTGATTCAAATGGTGTTCTACCAGGTGCTGTACGCATTATAACTTCAAACAGAAATAATCCATTACCGAGGTTTCCTTAAATCCACAGGAATTATAGAGATTTAAGGCAGTTGCGTTTTCTGCTGCAACTTGAAGCATAATTGTGTTTGTCTGTGATTCTTTAAGTTTTTTCACCGCACTTAAAAGTATCGCCCGCCCAAAGCCCTTTCCGCGGAACTCCGGCAGCACGCCCAGTCCATAAATACCACTAATTGCTGCATTGATTTGCATGTGAACTTTTCCGACTATTTGCTTGTCTTTCTCAGCAAGATAAATCGTCATCCCCCGCTTTTCCTCTTCTTCAGGCATGACTAAATCTGAGTCGTTTTCTTCTAGATCAGAATTTGTAAATTCTGTAGTGTCACTAAAGTAAATGGCATTTTGCCTTGCAATCTCACGAGCATCAAAATTTACCGCTTTTCTTAAAGTAATGCCACACATATGCTCTTGCGAAACTGCAGATACCTCCGCCATAAGGTACATTTCAAATTCGGAATATTTGTAGTCTGCACCGTTCCTTTTCAGAAAGCCCTGACCAGAAGCAGATTTGCGGTCACAGAGTAGAAGAACACCGTCTGAATTTCTTTTTTGGCATTCTGCCATGACTAATTCAAACAATTTAGTAAAAATACCCTTACGTCTATGTTCCGGATGTACCATGCCAGTTATTTCGAGCGGCGTTCCCGCTCCGCCGAAACCACATATTCCTATATAGCCGATCAGCTTTTGACCGTTAAAGTAAAGGAACTCATTAATTTCTTTATTATCAAGATTCCCTGTATCTGACAAAGCAACCCCAAGCTTATAATCAAGCTCAAGCTTTAAAGTCGTCTGGTCATTTTGGGTGCACTCTTTCTCAAGCGCAGCGATTAGTTCGTAATCTTTTTCACTTAAATACGTTTTTAGTTTAACAGAAGGTTTATTTACTTCTTTCATGTTTTTATCTCCTTTTCAAAAGGCAGCAGACCTCTGTATTTGTTGAAGCTGTGACTCTGATTCCCGAAAGGCGTGGTTTGGCCTTGGCGAACCACTTACTATTCCACAAAAAATAGATTCTAAGTCTCTTTTTGAATGACTCTGTTACATCGGATGCATATAGCTTAGTCTATATTTCCTCAACTTTGTATAGGTCCGTTCTTCTAGCACTCAAAAGAGGCAATCGACTTCGGATACTTTTGTTTATTTCCAAATCAATATCAATTACAATGATTGTCGGCTTTTCATCAGCACGGTAAATAACGTCTCAACATTCCTTGTTGCTATAATTCTGACGCTCATACCCTTTTTTTATAAGTCAACTATTCTAATTATAACATAGCAGCTCCTATTTATCGATATATATTAATAAAGATAAAAACTGCCAGCAATAAAACCCTCAGCATACTGATGAGGGTTTTATTGCTGGCAGTTTTCAGTTGAAAACACCTTCTCTGATTCTATTATCATTTATCATTACAATTTAAGTAATCCATAATTGATTTAAAACTTTGATATTCCTCAATCAATTTATCAAGATTAATAAAGTTAAAAAAGCAGCGCTAAAATACAACATTAGAATAATTATTGGAAAGCTATATTGTATATGTTTATATTTAATATTCCAATTCTATATTATCTCAGATTCATCGCCAGTGTATTAGCCGCCAGCATACCGCTATATAAGGCTCCCTGCATCCAGCCAGGTTTTACAGAAGTGTGTTCTCCAGCAAAAAATACACGGTTATTATATTCCGGTTCAAGAATGGTATGGGCGAAATTTATCTTTTGACCGGGGAGATTTACAGCAAATGCCCCTCGAAACCACTGCTGGTGGTTCCAATCTACAACTTTATAATGCTCCACAATAGAATCCAAGAAATTCTCCGGCAGTCCATGTACCTCTTCCACATTTCTCTTAATCAACGAAAAACGCCTGCTTTCGCTTTGATTCGCAACCCGTATAGAATCCTGATTCACATTATAAGAGGCAACTAATACACCGGGTTCTAATGGTGAGCAGGATAAGGGCTCCGTACATTGGATATGGTCGGAGGGATATATAATGGACTGAATCGGCAGATCAGTAAAAGAAATACCTCCGTTCATGTTTCCATATATCGTATTTTCCTCCCAAAAACGCCGATTACAGAAAAAGGCAGCCTTAAGGGAATCCGTGTAAAATAATTCCCGGATAGCCTGCATTTTCTGATTACTGAAAAATGGTTTTATATCTACTTCCCGTAAAGTGGAGAATGGGATGGCACAGATAACGTAATCAAATTCTTCATATGCATTTGTCATGTAAGTGTTATTATATCTTAGAATAACTTTACTTTCAGGGGAACTCTGATAAATTCCGGTTACATTATGACCAAGTTTAATATCAACATTCCCAAGCAGATCCGGTGCAATATCATATTCTCCCGGATTGGGGGACGTAAGCGAATTATAAAAAGCCAAAGGAAGGTTGATCATACCTCCAGCTATTCGGTAAGTATTCAGAAAATCCATGGAATATAACTCCTGCAGGGATTCACTGTAACTGGTGTTAAGCAGTCCTCCGATCAGAGGGTCCACACTGGCTATCAAGTTTATGGCGTCTTGACTTAAACCGCGCATCTCCAGTATATCCCTGATACTGTTGTTTATATAAAAGGAATACTCTGGCGAATACGCCGGCAGAATCTGCAGCAATTCTCTCCGGGTATACGGAGCCAGGCTTCGTAAGACAGAATCAAAGGCATAATCATTTAACTCTGACCATGGCAAAGACTTTTCATAATCCGTAAGATTAAATAAGGGATATAAATATTTCGTTATATTACTCCCGTCCCGATCTCTCCGTATTCTGGTATTATGAACGTATATAAAGTTGTTGGGAAAAGGTGAAGTAAGCGAAATGGTATTCAGATGTAACAAATTTATATAATGCCAGGTTGTGCCATGGGACAGAGGGATTCTCATAGCACCAAATTCTCCATAATACCGCCTGTCCTGATCAAAATAATAAGTATATACCCTTCCACCTATGCGGTCTTCCATGGCATCATACAGAGTAACTTCTACTCCAATTTTTCTTAATTCAAAGGCAGCGGATAAACCTGCCAAACCTGCACCGATTATACCTACTTTAATATTTTTATGTGCTCCGGGAGCCGCATAAGAGGTAATATCAGGCGGGGGATTTAATAGTTCAACAACATTTTCAAAATCTTCTGGCCGGCCCGCGTTTGTAAAAGCATTTCTTAATATTTCATATCTTGTAGAATCACTTGGATTTGTCAGATAATTAACTGTTTGATCAGACATATATGGATGCCTTTCATCAACGCTTTTGTTGTTAATGTATTATCTGGATTTTTAAAATATACTTAAGGAAAATCAATTTAGCAGAAATTAAACTATTTAGACTCAAAAACCGGTGTAATCACAATTTAAACCATATATAATCAAAAAAAGTTACCTTTATACAAAAAAGAGTTTTACCTGAATAATATTCTTTTACAACTCGTTCAACCAGTTTTCTGCAAGAATAGCAGGGGGCATTTTTACGGTGATACAATTAAAAACAAGGCACAGATTATGATTCCTGCCCCTTGTTTTATAATATTGGCCCATATACAATGATAAGTAACTTATAACACTAATTTCGGCACAATTCAACAACTGTCTCAATTCCAGCCGTAGAAGGAAACATATCCACACAGCAAACCCTCTCCACCCGATACCCTCTCTCCTGCAACACCACCAAATCCCTAACCAAACTGGTAGGCTTACAAGACACATAAACCATCCTATCCACCCCAAAATCAATAATCGCCCCCAAAGCCTTCGGATGAATCCCATCTCTCGGCGGGTCCAGAATAATAAGATCCGGTTTATCCTCAAGGCTTCCAATCACCTTCAATACATCTCCGGCAATAAACTCACAATTCTCCAACCCATTAAGTTTCGCATTCTCCTTCGCCGCTTCCACAGCCTCTTCCACAATCTCCACTCCCACAACCTTCTTAGCAACCGGAGCCACGATCTGCGCAATCGTTCCTGTTCCGCTATATAAATCAAACACGACCTTGTCCTTCGTCTCCCCCACATACTCCCTGGTTTTCTCATACAATACCTCTGCCCCAAGAGAATTCGTCTGAAAGAAAGAAAAAGGCGATATCTTAAATTTCAATCCTAAAAGCTCTTCATAAAAGAAATCCTGCCCATACAAAATATCAGTCCTGTCACTCTTCACCACATCAGCCAGACTGTCATTGAGCGTATGCAAAATCCCAACAATCTTCCCTTCCAGTTCAAGCCCTAAAAGCATATCCGCAAACGGTTTCAAATCCAGTTCTTCCTGAGTAGTCGTCACCAGATCCACCAATATTTCCCCTGTCTTTACAGCTCTGCGCACCAGTAAATGACGCAGATATCCCGTATGCTGCATTTTCTTATAAAATCCAATTCCCCTGACTTCAAAATACTCCTTTACCCCTTTTAAAATACAACAAAAATCAGGGTGAACAATCCGGCAGTCCTCTGTAGTCACCACATCGTAAAAACTTCCTCTCTTATGCATTCCCAGCGCAAGAGGTCCATCCTTATACTCATCTCCAAAGGAAAACTCCATCTTATTCCTATACCCATCTTCCATGGGACTGCCCTTAATACCCTCAAACTCATAACCCTCGCAGACCCCATCCAAAAGAGCTTTCACCTGCTGCTCTTTAATCTTAAGCTGCTTTTCATATGGAATCGTCTGATATGTGCATCCGCCGCAGTTTCCGAAATGAGAACATGGATTCTCCGCTGTTTCCAGTGGGGAGCGTTCCAACACTTCCAGAATCCGTCCTTCGCACTTCCCGCCTCTTTTCTTATTGATCATAACCCTTACCTTCTGACCGGGAAGGCTGTGCTTTACCGCAATTTTTCCTTCAGGAAGTTCAATAACTCCTTTATCCGGGAAATCAAATCTTCCTATTGTACCTTCGTATATTTCACCCTTTTTCACGTTTCTGACTCCTATCCTGCTCTATCTTAATTTTCAGGCAAAAAAGCGTGTCTCACTTTCTGAGGCACGCTTTTGCTCGTTTTAAATGCAAATTTTACTCTTCAGAACCTTCGCCCGGCTGATCGTCTTCAAAAAAATCATCGTCAAAGTCATCATCGAAATCGTCTTCAAAATCTTCCAGATAATCCGGTGTAAAGAAGCGGTATACAGTGTAGGCAATTCCTGCCACTGCTGCCACTGCACCTATGATAGCCAATACCCAAAGGATGCAGTTTTTCTTCTTTTCTTCCTGTTCCCTCCTATGAAGCAATTCGTTCACTCTGCTTGAATTTATCATATCTTCCAGTTTGCTCATCGCTTCTTTGCTCATTGCATCAAATCTGTTCATGTGTCCACGTCCTTTCTGAGAGCCCTGCTTTCTTTTTTTTGCCCTTTTTCAAAGCTTTAAAATATGCTGTAAGGCGTTTTCCTTACCTTCCGGCAAAGTTTTAGTTTCTCTGCCTATCGCAGTTATTATACCATTATATTGATTATTTTACTATCATTTTTGCCTTTTTTTATAAATTTTATAAATTTTGTAAAAATCGTATTACAGCTCTTTCTTACACCAGTTTCAGCTTTGCAAAGGAAGCGAACATCTTTTTCACTCCGGCCTGATCAAACTGCACTGTCACCTCAAAATCCCTTCCGCCGTCCTTGATCTCCATGACCTGACCTTCTCCGAATTTCATGTGTCTGACCCGGTCCCCCTCTTTATAATCGAGAGAGCCGGCCTTTTCCACTGTAAAAGCCTTTCCAAAGGCAGGCTGGGCGGAACTTCCATGATCCGGTCCAAAGCGGTTGACTCCAAGAGGCCGTCCCCCACTTTTCCCGCCCCCCCAGGGCAAAGCGCTGTCGTCAAAATCCGAAGCGCTCCGGGTGGAGAAAAGTCTGGACTCCAGTTTGGAAGAATCCAGAAGGTGTGCCGGGATTTCTTCGATAAAGCGGCTTACTTTTGAATACCTGGTTTCCCCATTGACCATGCGCTGTCTCGCCCCTGTCATCATCAAAAACTGCTGGGCTCTCGTAATTCCAACGTAGCAGAGACGCCGCTCTTCTTCCACATCTTCCTTATCATCCGAAGATATGGACATCATGCTTGGGAACAGTCCATCTTCCATCCCGCTTAAATACACCCGCGGGAATTCCAGCCCCTTGGCACTATGTAAAGTCATAAGAGTCACCCTGTTTTCCGACGAGTCCATGCGGTCCACATCAGCCACCAGAGCCACTTCTTCTAAAAATTCATTGAGGTCGGGATGCTCATGCTCTCCCTCAAAGCTGACCGCTTTATTGACCAATTCCTCAATATTTTCCAGACGGGTCTGATATTCGATTTCCCCTTCTGCCTCCAGCTCCTTTAAATATCCCGTTTCATCCAAAACATCTTCAATCAGATCATGGATGGAATACGCCTCTTCTTCCAGCCTTCCCCGAAAGTCCTCGATCTGAGCCGTAAAGCCCAGAATCTTGTCCGCAGCCTTCCCCAGCCCCGGCACAGCCTTTGCCCGGCAAAAGGCATCGTAAACGGAAAAATCGTGTTCCGATGCAAATGCCTGCACTTTTCCCAAACTGGTGGCTCCAATGCCCCGCTTTGGCACATTGACGATTCTCAAAGCCGACAGATCATCCCTTCCATTGGCAATGGTCTTTAAGTAAGCCAGCACGTCCTTGATTTCCTTTCTCTGATAGAAGTTTACACCTCCTACCATGCGGTAAGGAACGTTGTGCTGAAGGCACTTTTCTTCCAGCAGACGGGACTGGGCATTGGTCCGGTAAAGGATTGCATTGTCCTGATAATCAGAAGCGCTGTTTAAAATATCCCGTACAATGGCCTCCGCTTCCTCAGAGGCATTTTCAAACTGCTTAAACTGCACCAGAGGTCCTTCATCATTGGCAGTCCAAAGGGTCTTGTCCTTCCGGCCTCTGTTATGGCGTATCACCTCATTGGCAGCATTCAATATGCTCTGGCTGGAACGGTAATTCTGCTCCAGTTTGATCACCTTTGCACCGGGATAAGCTTTTTCAAAATTTAAAATATTTTCAATATTCGCCCCCCGGAACTTGTAGATGGACTGGTCATCATCTCCCACCACGCAGAGATTTTTATATTTTCCGGCCAGCAGGCTGATCAGCTCAAACTGAGCCGTATTAGTATCCTGGTACTCATCCACCATGATATATTTAAACCGTTCCTGATAGTAATCCAGTATCTCCGGATTCTGCTGAAATAACTGTACGGTTTTCATGATCAGATCATCAAAATCCAGAGCATTGTTCTTTCTCAACTGGCTCTGGTATTCCTTATAGATCGAAGCCGCTTTTTTCTGCCGGAAATCAGAGGAAGCATTTTTTTCAAACTCGTCGGCTGTTATCAGTTCATTTTTTGCCGTGGAAATAAGCCCCAGCATGGCCCGGTCCTTAAAAAGCTTGGGATCAATGTCCAAGTTCTTTAAAACAAGGCGCATCAGGGTTCTCTGATCGTCAGAATCATAGATGGTAAAATTGGTCGTATATCCAAGGCTTTCAATATGCCGCCGCAGAATGCGGACACAGGAGGAATGAAAGGTGGAAACCCATATGCTGTCGGCACCAAAGCCAACCAGACGGTCCACACGCTCCCTCATTTCTCCCGCCGCCTTATTGGTAAAGGTGATTGCCAGAATATTCCATGGGTTGATCCCCTTTTCTTCTATCAGATAAGCAATGCGGTGGGTCAGAACCCTGGTCTTTCCCGACCCGGCCCCTGCCAGCACAAGAAGCGGGCCTTCGGTTTGAAGTACCGCTTCCTTCTGCATTGGATTCAATGTATCATAAATGCTCATAAACTATACCGTTTTTCCTTCCTGCAAGGCATCCCTTACTCTGAAATTCCCAGATAATGCTTCAATTTTGCCAGATTCTCCTCTGCCAGACGTTTCCCGTCCTCATAAAGAGCTTCCAGCTTCCGCTTATCCTGTTCCGTCCTCTGTACCGTCACATGCTTATCCGGGCGGATCACATAAATCCTTCCGTCCTCTTCCAGCTTGTCAATTTCATCCTGCATCCGGTTATACCGGTCCGGAACCTCTTTCAAGGCTTTTAAAAACTCAGGAAGAGGCGCAAAATAACGCTCATACCCTCTTTTTGTCCATTTATCCAAGGGCGGCTTCCGGTATCCCTTTTCCCTGGTCAGAATCAAAATGATTTTCTCATATCCTAAATCAATGGCCCTCTGGTAGGCAATGGGCATGGAACAGCCGCCGTCCAAATACTTCTTTCCGTTGACATTGACCATCCCGGAAAGGATGGGAATGCTGCTGGAAGCCTTGACCACGCTGATGAAATCATCACTGGAGCTTTTTTCAAAATACTCCGGTTTTCCCGTCTTACAACGGGTGGCAACCACCTCAAACTTCTGAGGAGATTTCCAAAAACTATCATAATCAAAGGGGACCAGGGTTTCACTGAGCTCCCCGAAGAGAAAATCAAAATTAAAGATGGAACGGTTTCTCACCATGTTCCGAAAGCTTAAAAACCGTTTGTCTCTGACATAATCCAAATCCACTTTTATGGTACGCCCGATCTGGCCGCTTACATAGCTCATTCCTGCCATGGAGCCGGCTGACACACCATTTACGTAAGACAGGCTGATTCCTTTTTCCATAAATACGTCCAGAACTCCGGCGGTAAATACTCCTCTTAAAGAGCCGCCTTCTAAAACCAATGCACCTTCTGTCATTTTTTTCACCTCGCCTTCTATTTTATTGCATTTCACCGGTCCGGTCAATCCCTTTTCCGCCGGCCGTCTGAGCCTGAGATTTTATAATCGTTTGTAATCTTCTTTTATCAGCAGTATAATTTTAATAGAGGTATTGCAAAAGAGCCGTTAAAAGGGGCAAAGAAACTTTAACAATTCTCAAACAACATCATGATATAATCATTTAATTTTCTTTATACCGGAGGTTTCATAATGATAAATATATTAGTAGTAGAAGACGATTTAAAACTGAATCAAATCGTATGCGCTTATCTTTCTGACAACGGATATGCTGCAAAAGGCTGTCTTAATCCCAATGAGGCATATAATTTCATGTACGGCAGCTTATATGACCTGATTATTTCCGATATTATGATGCCGGAGATCGATGGCTTTGAATTTGCTAAAACCGTGCGCTCTCTGAATAAAACGATCCCCATCCTGTTTATGACGGCACGTGATGATATTGCCTCCAAACAAAAGGGCTTTCGCGCCGGGATTGATGACTACATGGTTAAGCCGGTTAATTTGGACGAACTCGTATTGCGGGTTGCTGCACTCCTGCGCCGTGCAAACATCATGGACGAAAAAAAGCTGACTGTCGGCAGCCTCACTTTAGATGCCGATGCAGTTACAGCAAGCATTTATGACGAAGAAATCCCGGTAACTGTCCGTGAGTTCAATATCCTGTTCAAGCTGCTGTCCTATCCCAAAAAGACGTTTTCCCGTGCGCAGCTCATGGACGAGTTCTGGGGAGTCGACAGTGATACCAGCCTGCGTGCCGTCGATGTTTATATTACCAAGTTGAGGGATAAGTTTTCGGTTTGTGAGGATTTTCAGATTGTTACGGTTCACGGGCTTGGATATAAGGCGGTGCTCAAATGAAGAAAGTGAAAGAACGTCCGGATGAACGCATTAAATCCATACATTTTTCCTTAAAAGCCTATCTGATAACCTATTTTGTTCTGCTCGTCCTTTCAGCCGGTCAATGGCTGATTTATGCTGAATATATAGACTTTGGAACAATGCCCATGGAATATATTTTTGGCATGCTGGGCTATTGGGGGCTTGTGTCCGCTTCCTTTATCCTGATCACCCACAGACAGATACGCATCAAGTTTGACGCACCCATGCGGAAAATAAGCAAAGCAGCAAAAGAAGTGGCCGAAGGTGATTTTTCTGTATACTTGGAGCCGATTCACACTTCGGATCAATACGACTATGTAGATGTCATGTATACGGACTTTAACAAAATGGTTGAAGAGCTTGGAAGCATAGAAACCCTGACCAATGATTTTATTGCGAATGTTTCCCATGAAATCAAAACGCCCTTGTCCATCATTCAGAATTACGCCGCTGCCCTGCAAAATGACAGTCTGCCGGAGGAAGTGCGAAAAGACTATAGCAATACCATTATTACCGCTTCTCAGAAGCTGAATACTCTCGTTATAAACATCCTGCGCCTTAATAAGCTGGACAATCAGAATATCACCTTGCCGGAAGAGCCTTACGACGTATGCAAGCAATTATGTGACTGTGCCTTGCAGCTTGAAAATCTATGGGAAGAAAAAGACATTGATTTTACCGCTGATATTGAGGATAAGGCTATGATACGGGCAGACGCAGGCATGCTGGAAATTGTATGGCAGAACCTGCTTTCCAATGCCCTTAAATTCACGGAAACGGGAGGCAGGATTTCTTTGGTGCAAACCTCTGACCATGACACCATAACTGTTTCCGTTTCTGATACAGGCTGCGGCATGAGCAAAGATACCATGCGGCATATTTTCGACAAATTTTACCAGGGCGATACTTCCCATTCCAGCGAGGGCAACGGCCTGGGGCTCGCCCTCGCATACAGGGTGATTGAGAAATCAGGGGGACAGTTGAACGTTACCAGTGAACCAGGAAAAGGCAGTACATTCACGGTGACAATCCCTTTAAATTATTGACATCATATTCAGAAGAAACCGGCGTTCATTTCCTTTGGGAGTGACCGCCGGTTTTTCATTTTAATATTTTGCAAACAATATTTCATTATCTCGCAAACAACAGCGAGGTAAAGTATGGGTATCAAAACCAAATGAGGAGATGAAAGAAATGAAAAAAAGCAGCTTTATAGCAATGATTATGGGAACAATCGGCGGTATTTTAACTGCCATCGGCATGTGCATGAGCTTACTGCCTGAATGGAATGCATTTAAGCCAGGGGTGGTGATAGGGTGTGCCGGACTGGCTGTACTGCTTGCGGCAGTGACCACATGGCGCAGGATGGAACACAAATCCCCAATACGCTTAAACGGAAAAACAATTCTGGCCGGCATTCTCGGTGTGACAGGTGCACTCGTACTGGGTGTTGGCATGTGCCTTGCAATGGTGTGGGGAAAGATGGTCCTGGGTATCGTCGTTGGTATCGTCGGTATTATCGCGTTACTTTCACTTATTCCGCTTATCAAAGGAATTAAAACAGTTTAAACAGGAGGTGGTTTTATGAATAAAATAATGAGAACTCAAAAGAAAATCGAAAAAGCTGTGGTTGGCGGTTATAAAGCAATTGAAAACAGCGTGGTGTCCGGCTATCAGAAAATTGAAGATACCGTTGTAACGAAATATAAAAAAATCGAAAATGAATTTGTTGATGCTTTTTTGACGCCGGACGAGAGCGGCCCCGAAACCGGGACGCAAAGCAGCGATGACGATGAACAGGAGTGATTATGGTGAATGAAGCATTTATGGGCGATAACGCTTTTATCGGCTATGAATATAAAGATGTGACAGTTAAAGATGACATGGTTTCCGTATACACAGACGGATATACCAACTTTGGCTGGGTTTTGGAAGGGACTTCTCACCCTGTACAAAAGGTCGGTGCGGTTACCCTGAAATTAAAACGTGACCGCAAAATCCGCAATAAAGCGGAACTGACCCGCCTGCAGCGGCAGTTTGACGCTTGCGTAAATGAAATCATTGCGCTGGAAAATTCAAAGGTCATTGCCGCCGCCACGGTGGCTTATGTGACGGGCGTAATCGGCACTGCTTTCATGGCCGGTTCGGTATTTGCATATTTAGCAGATATGCTTCCTTTGATGGTCATTCTGGCAATTCCCGGCTTTGTCGGCTGGATCATCCCTTATTTATGCTATGTCCATATCAGCAAGAAAAAGGCGGAGAAAGTAACGCCTTTGATTGACGGAAAGTATGACGAGATTTACGAGATTTGTGAAAAAGCAAACGGTCTGCTTTCCAAATAAAGCTGCAAAAATACGAAAGGAGGAGTCACCATGAACCCTGCTGTTATCACTGTTGCCGCTATCGTGGCCGCTGCCGTTATCGGCGTTGTCACTTTTGTAAGACGGCGTAAGTAAACCAAAATTTGCGAAACACCAAAAGAGAGAAAGCCGGCATAACTTAATGTGCTATACCGGCTTTCTCATTAAATGTTTCCCATCTAACCGCAGCCCGTCAAAGCCGCGGTTCTATCTCTGCCCGTTTCATTTATTTTACGGCTCCCGGCATGTAGCCAGCCTTTCTTACGATCTCTTTCAGTTCGTCCTCAGACATCTGATTTTTCATGCGGACCACTGCCTGCCTTTTATCCAAATCCACCGAAGCATAGACTCCATCCTGGCTGTTAAAAGCGTTCTCCACTCTGTTTTGACATTTTCCGCAGGTCATTCCATCCACCTCTACGGTGCTTGAATAGGGGTAATGGGAAATATCTTTATCTGCTACCTTAACCTTCTTCTCTTCACCGCCGCCGCTGCCTCCGCAGCATCCGTATTTCGTCCTTTTTATGGTGCTTCTCACTCCGAAAAAACAAAGTACAGCTAAAATAATACAAATAATTGCAGTTGACATTTCTGTATCCTCCATTTCTGCTCATGCTTGATCAATTGGTTTTCTTCCGGTCAAATCATATTATAGTACAATATGGGTCAAATTTCCTGATTATTTTTATCAACAGCCGCTGAAATATCCGGAAAAACAGCTTCCGCTTTCTTATTGACATTTTATAAGAAATAAGCTACCTTTGTATTTGGATTTAGCCCCGGCTATTTCGTCACTCACACTCAGAAGGAGATTTACATATGATATACCGCTTTGCCCGTATGGGAACACTGCTTAAAGGGTGGATCAGAAAAGATGCCATTTTATCCGTTTCCACCATCTGCGCCCTGTTGTCCATGATCTTCGTTCCCCCATCAAGAGACTATATTGATTATATTGATTTCAAGGTTCTGGCCCTTTTGTTCTGCCTTATGGCAGTGGTTGCAGGCTTTCAGGAATGCGGCCTTTTTGTTTTTGCGGCGAGAAAGCTTCTTTCCGGAAACAACAACTTGCGCCTTCTTGCCTGGATGCTGATTATGCTGCCGTTTTTCAGTTCCATGGTGATCACCAATGACGTTTCTCTCATCACCTTTGTTCCCTTTGCCATTCTCATATTGAAAATGACGGGACAAAAAGAACACCTGGCTCAGATCGTGGTGCTTCAGACCATTGGGGCCAATTTAGGCAGCATGACAACTCCCATAGGCAATCCGCAGAACCTGTTTCTCTATGGAAAGTATGCTATTTCGGCGGGCAGCTTTTTCGCCCTGCTGCTGCCCCTCACCGGTTTAAGCTTTCTGCTTTTGACTCTGTCGGTTTTAGGGCTTCCCAAAAAGTCCATGGAAATTCATTTTGAAGAAACCGGAAATTCTCTGCCATCTTCCGGAAAGCTTCTGCTCTTTGCTTTTCTTTTTCTGTTATGCTTATTGTCCGTATTCCGGGTCCTTCCTTATGAAATCGTCCTGGGAGCCGTGATTTTAAGTCTTTTCATCTTTGACCGCCATCTGTTTTTGGCCGCCGATTACCTGCTTTTACTGACTTTTGTGGCATTTTTCATATTTGCAGGCAATATGGGGCAGATGGAAGGAATGAAGCGTATCCTTGGAAGCATGTTAAAGATAAACCCTGTCCTGTTTTCCGCTGCCGCCAGCCAGTTCATCAGCAATGTTCCGGCTGCCGTCCTTCTCTCCGGCTTTACGGAGAACTGGAAAGCCCTGCTTGTAGGAACCAATTTAGGAGGCTTAGGCACTCCCATCGCATCTCTGGCGAGCCTGATTTCTCTGAAATTCTATATGAAGGAAATGCCTTTTAATATGCGCTCTTATCTGACAACTTTTACTTTGCTCAATCTGATATTTTTTATTATTCTTTATTTCAGTTCTGCAGTTTCCATCACTTCCCTTTAAAAAAGGGAGGTGATTTTTTAATCCCCCCATCCCCTCCTGCCCTGCCGGTGTAATATTGAAACTGGGTTGTAGCACAATCTTTTCTCCTTAATATAATATAGTATACCAAGAAGGTATAATTAAACAACCTAACTTATTAAGCAAAATGGAGGTCACATCATGATGGATCAAGATATGAGAATGTGCGAATGCGATTGTGACGAGTGTCAGCAGGATTGCACATGCAACTGCAGCTGCACATGTGAGCGCAAAAAGAAATACCCCAAGCCAAACAGATCAATGTTAAAATGCGGAAGCCAGGGAGCCGTAACTCTCCCATTAGCTACTATTGCAGGCGCTGCCTTTACTTTATCTACTGTAACCGTAGATACCAGGGGCTTAAAGAACCCATGTATCAAGTTTGAATTCGCCAGTAACGTTGTAACCACCGCAGCAGTTATTTCTCTTAACTTCCAGGTGTTCAAACAGTGTAAAGGCCAGCTCACTCCTATTCCAGTAGGACCGATCTGGACATTTGCCCGCCTTGTAGCCGTTACGGACAGCAATAGCTTCTCCTTCTTCGTCTGCGATTGCGATATCTGTGACGAAGAGTGCTGCACCTACAGCGTAGTCGCTACGGTTGCCGGTGTTGCTACTGTTGGTGTTACTGCTATCAATAACGCTACTCTTTCTGCAATCGTTGTAGATAACACAGATTGCTATTAATTGGAGCCTTTGATACAAATAGCTGCATAAACTAACTTCTTTCATAGATAGGGTATTTGGTGATTTTACTGAATGCTCTATCTATGAGCTTTCATTTAAGGAGCTGTGGACATGAATCATTGCTTATTTGGTATGCCTTATCCCAGGAATGTCCCATATCGCAACACGTTCAACCGGACCCACCACCCTGTTCCGGCCAGACAGTTCGACCAAAAGCTGATGGTACAAAGTCTTCCTGAAAGCCTGGAGGTTGTTTCTGCTCCAAACAAGATGATGTTAAAGGGTTCTTCTTCCGGAGGTATTTTTCTGCCGGAAAATACAGATAAAAATGCGGTTTACACGGTAGCTTCCATCAACCTTGATACCTCTGAATATAAGAACTTTATCATGCATTTTAACTTTTCCTGCAGCGTTGCTGCAACCGGGGCAAGGCTGCATCTAAAATTCCAGTTATTTAAACAAGAAAAAAATCAGACCAATCCGTTTCCCGTTGGCTCTGGCTTCATCTTCACAAGAAATGAAGAAAGCACTGAAACCAACCCGTTTTCATTAACAGCCTGGGACTTAGACTCGATGACGTCTGAATGCTGCAACTACAGCATACGCATAGAAGTCATGGGATTTGACACGGTAGGCACTGTGATGATTACAAATCCCGTCCTTGCTGCATTTATTATAGAAAATGAACAGTGAAATAATATAAGGGGGAATCTCATGACAAGTCAAAAGAATATGGTATTTAAGGATTCTACTATGGTTATCGAAGGAAATACCGTCAGATGGGAAAATCACATGCTGAAGACCTCGACCATTTCTCAGGTATGGATGGGAAATGGGCAAAAGGAAAGCTTTCCGGTCCGTCTTTCGCTGCTCCTGCTCTTCATAGCCCTATCCGGCTCCAATCCCGTCAGTATCATTGGTATGCTGGCTGTTCTTGCTCTATACCTGGCATCCTGGTCTTACCGGAATGGAAAAAAGAAGAGTACTAAAGGCATTCATTTTGAGAGCTATTCCGGAAAGGTCTACACCTTTCTTTCAGAAAATGACGGATTTACCCTCCAGGCTTATGAACTGATCAGTGAAACCATCGCAGGGGGCAGAGGGGATGCAAATCTTCAGCTCAGCTTTGCAGGTGACGGAAAGGTCATCAGCGAAGAACCGCCAAAGGAAGTCAGAGAAGAAATACAGGTGCTCAATGTAGTGGCAAGAGGAGCAAACGAACAGGTGATCAAGGAACTGCAGAAATTATTTGTAAGCTTCACCCATAAAAATGAAGCGAACAAAGAAATTGCAGAACTCATTGAAGAAACGATCCGGCAGTTTAGCCTCAACGATCTTGCAGAGACAAAAAAATCCCTGAGCAAATTTATTGTTATGGGGCTGATCAACGATTGCAATGAACTGGGGCTTAATGCATTGATTGGCGCCATCAAGAGCAGCGTCTATTGATCATGGCGGATAGAGTACGCTGCGGGAGTGCAGCTTTTAAGGTACCATAAGGCTGCCCTGCTGATTGGAATCAGCGGAGCGGCTTTTTTATGCGAATATTTAAGCACCATCATGATTATTTACTTTCTAACAAACTTGATATAAACCACATATCATAAACTATAAAGGATTGCAAGAACCCTTTATATTATGATTTCCGCTCTACAGCTCACCACGCGGATAAGAAAATCACAATATTAAACCTTGACAGGAGGGAACTCTAATGAGTAATTGTAGAAATTGGGACGATAACCGCAACTGCGGTTGCTGCGGCCCAACAGGACCTCAGGGGCCTAGAGGCTGTCCCGGTCCCCAAGGGCCCAGAGGCTGCATAGGACCAACCGGACCTCAGGGACCAAGGGGATTCGCTGGACCAACAGGACCTCAGGGACCAAGAGGATTTTTGGGACCAACTGGACCTACCGGACCTCAGGGGCCTCAGGGACCTCAGGGGCCTGCTGGCGCTCAGGGACCTGTAGGACCCGCTGGACCTCAGGGCGTTCAGGGACCGACTGGACCTACCGGCGCAACTGGCGCTACCGGCGCTCAGGGACCAATTGGGCCAACCGGCGCAACTGGTGCTACCGGTGCTCAGGGACCAATTGGACCAACTGGCGCAACTGGTGCTACCGGCGCTCAGGGACCAACTGGGCCAGCCGGACCTAGCGGTGAAATTGGACCTCAGGGACCCGTTGGACCTACCGGACCAACTGGCGCAACTGGTGCTACCGGCGCTCAGGGACCGACTGGACCTACCGGCGCAACTGGTGCTACTGGCGCTACCGGCGCTCAGGGACCTGCCGGACCTCAGGGACCGACCGGACCTACTGGCGCAACCGGTGCTACTGGTGCTACCGGCGCTCAGGGACCGACCGGACCTACTGGCGCTACCGGTGCTACCGGCGCTCAGGGACCAACTGGACCTACTGGCGCTACCGGTGCTACCGGCGCTCAGGGACCTGCTGGACCTCAGGGACCAACCGGACCTACTGGCGCAACTGGCGCTCAGGGACCTGCCGGACCTCAGGGACCGACCGGACCTACTGGCGCAACTGGCGCTACCGGCGCTCAGGGACCTGCCGGACCTCAGGGACCAACCGGACCTACTGGCGCAACCGGTGCTACCGGCGCTCAGG
>NZ_JASGFH010000019.1:0-90963 GCF_047605665.1 Lacrimispora sp.
TTCGTGACGTGGTAGAGCGTGTTATCCCAAATCCTTCTCAGGAAGACATCAGGGAACTGAAAAAAGAGGCGGCAGACTTAGCGGTCAGCTCAGGAGCTTCCCCGGATACCATTGAAATCCACATCGAGATCGACAACCAGACCGGTAAGGTAACCGCCATTGCAACCGGTTCTACAGAGGTAAAGACCACGGACTTATTAAAGGCCTGCGAAGAGCCGGAAGCCTGCGAACTGGCATTAGAAGACTTTGGTCCCAAGATTACCAATGTCAAGCTGGCAGAGCAGACGGATAAGTTCTATGTATACAGGGGCGAAAAGGATGGAAAGACACCCCTTCGAATCGTGGATACCAAAGGCTTTATCAAGGTACAGTGTTCAGACGGTGCCGTAGAAAAATGCAAGGCAAAGGATTATGAAGAGGTGGTGGAAAAGCTTTGGAAGGAAAACGCCGTATTTAAGACAGACTCCGTTCTCCGCCCTGACTTCTTCGTATGCTTTGGACCGAGGGTGACGGATTACAGTGCCATTGACTTAGAGCAGGTACTGCTTCTTATGAATCTGGATTTAGGAGACAGGGAACCGGATGAGGATATCCTGATCATCGCATCCCATAGGGAGATTTAAGCTATCATGAAAAAAGAAGAACTTCAAACAGCTTTAAAGCCCATTGCAGACGGACTTTTCGGAAAGCAGGGGAGAAGAGTATATGAACGCCCACACTTTGATGTGCGCCCCTTAGGGGATATGCTGGCAGACTTAGCCGAGATCAGGCCGGAGGAATGGTATGGATATGCATTTTCCAGAGAGCCCTTAAACGGAAAGTTTACAGACGAACAGCGCAGAGTGTGGATGGAAAAGGCCTTGGCCTGCGGCAGGGAGTATGCAAAAAAGATCTGTGACAAGTATCAGACGGATGATCCAAGGGAAGTGGCAAAGGCCATGGGCATGGATGTCTCTTTCCCAGAGTTTCCGGAAAAGACGGACCGGGTGCTCTTTGCGGAGTTCCGTGTGCCCAATAAAATCTGTATTTACATGGATGCGGTGAAAAAGGCGGAAAAGCTGTTTGAAAGGCCTGGAGTTTCGGAAGTTCTCACGAAGGAGCTGGATGTCAGCGGGCTCCTTCTGTCCCATGAGCTGTTTCACTGTATGGAAGAGCAGTACCATGAGGAGATATTTACGAAAACCGAAAAGATCAGGCTGTGGTCCCTGGGATTTCTCCACAACGATTCCAATATCATCGCCCTGGGCGAGATCGCAGCCATGGGCTTTGCCCAGGAAATCATGGGAATCAGCTATTCCCCTTATTTAATGGATGTGTTTTTGGTATACGGCTACTCACCGGAGGAAGCCAGCGGCTTGTATGAAGAGATGATGGAGCTGGCAGGCAGACCCGTTTTGCCCGTCAAAACCGGTGAAGAAAAAGATGCATAGAGACAAGGATTTAAGAAAGAAGGAGACCCTATGAGTTTAAAAATTCCCTACAGCACTGTTTTGGAAACAGTGGAAAAAGCATTGTTAAACGCTGGACTTTCCGAGGAGAAGGCAAAGGTATGTGCCACCATTCACGCCCAGTCCAGTGCGGACGGAGTGGAGAGCCACGGACTGAACCGGGTTCCCCGTTTTGTGGAATACGTTCAAAAGGGCTGGGTTGACCCAAACGGTGAACCGGAGCTTGTGGGCGGAAAAGGCGCTGTTGAAAATTATGACGGACATTTGGGCATCGGCATCACCAACGCTCTCTTTTGTGCGGACCGTGCCATGGCCCTTGCCAAAGAGCACGGAATCGGCTGCGTTGCCTTAAAGAACACGACTCACTGGATGAGAGGCGGCACCTATGCCTGGAAAATGGCAGAGGCGGGCTTTATGGGAATGAGCTGGATCAATACAGAAAGCTGTATGCCTTTATGGGGCAGCGACGAGCCGGGAGTGGGTAACAATCCCTTCTGCATCGCCATTCCCCGTGAAGACGGTCCCATTGTCCTTGATATGGCTATGAGCCAGTATGCTTACGGAAAACTGGGCGTTTACCGTCTGGCAGGCAAGAAGCTTCCTTTCCCCGGAGGTTTTGACAAGGACGGCAATTTAACCGATGATCCGGGAGCCATTGAAGAGAGCAGAAGAATTCTGCCTACCGGTTACTGGAAAGGCAGCGGCATGGCCATTGCCCTGGATTTGGCGGCAGCTCTCATGTCAAACGGAAACTGCGGTTCCGATATGGATGAGGCCAATAACGGAAGCTGTACCGGATGCAGCCAGATTTTCATCGCTTATGATCCTTACTTATTCGGAAGCAGAGAAGAGATTCAGGCAATGCTCAACCGCCGGGTTGCGGCAGCAGATGCCAGCCATCCGGAACGGGAAGGCAGCCCGGTCACATGCCCAGGCGAGCGCACCATTGCCACAAGGGAAAAGAGCATGAAGGACGGCGTATCCGTGGACGAGCAGGTCTGGAGCCAGGTCGTTGCCATTTCAGAAGGCAACCTGGATACAGAGGACATTGCAAGCAAATAATAAAAAGGAGGCACCTATGCTTTTTGCCAACAGTTCCATTGCAGAAAAATATAATTATCTGGAAGATAAATTCCAGGCAGCCTACAAATGGCTGAAGGAAACCGATATCAAGGCTCTTCCCGTGGGAAGCTATCCCATTATGGGAGATACTGTGATCGCCAATATTCAGGAGTACACCACATTTGCGGCAGAGCAGGGCTCTTTTGAGACCCATGAGAAATATTTTGATATTCAGTATGTGGTTACGGGAATTGAGCAGTTCGGAGTATGCAAGCGCGACGCTTTAAAGGAAAAAGAGCGCATTCCGGAAAATGATGTGATCTTTTATGAGGAGCCGGAATTTTCCGGTTATGTGATCCTGGAGGAAGGCGATTTGATCGTGGTAGCTCCTGAGGATGCCCATAAGCCCCGCTGCGCGGCAGGAACGCCTTGTGAAGTGAAGAAGGTAGTTGTAAAGGTAGCTGTTTAAACGTTGTTTTTATAATAAAAAAGGCTGCTGCAAAGCGGAAGCGCTTTTTGCAGCAGTCTTACAGGCATTAAATCAAGTTCAGCTTGAGAGGCATCATCAGATGGGCGATGAGAGTCTGGTAAGCCTGGAGGCTGTCCCTGTTTTCCAGATGCCTGTAAAATTCCAGATGTTCTTCATAAGTCTTCTGAGCCCGTCCCGTAATGGCAAGGGCATTGGAAGTGGTCAAGTGAATGGTGTATAAAAGCCGCTGGAAGAGGTGCTCGAATTCACTGTTCTGGGCAAAATGGACCAGAAGCAGATGGAACTGGTGGTCAGCTTCTGTAAAGGAAGTGGAAAAGCTTCCGGAGGCCAGAGCAGCCTTTTGAAGCCTTAAGGATTCCTTCATATCCGCCAGCAGCTTCTGATACCGCTCTTCATCCTGGCACTGGACGGCTAAATGGACGCAAAAGCCTTCGATGGCGCATCGGGCCTCAATGGATTCCCTCATGGTTTCCCTGTCCAGGCGGCGGATTTTAAATCCACGGCTGGGAATGATGGTGATGTAGCCTTCCTGGGAAAGGTATTGAAGGGCCTCCCTCAAAGGCGTCCGGGAAATGCCCAGCTCCTTTGCCAGTCTGGTTTCAGAATAGAGAATCTCTGAGTCAAGAGCCTTGGAAAGAATCTGTTCTTTTATGGTATGATAAGCCTGATATTGCAGGGAACCGGTGTCGTTCATGGAAAACTCCTATCTTCATATTATGGAAGATATCATACCCCAGAAAATTTATGAAGTCAACAAAAAAAGCATTGACCGGTATACCGGTATACGGGTATAATGAAGGAAGAATATTTAAAATAATTATATATAGGAGGTATTATACAATGAATGCATTCGATTTAGGAAATGGTTTGAGAGTAATTGATTTAACAAAGGTGCTGGACCCTGAGACAGAGTCCAGAAGATGCCGGTTATTCCGTTTCAACACAGGCGGTCCTATTCCGGATTTCCATACCATCATGGACTTGACCAGCCATTTGGGAACCCATGTTGAGTGTCCTTATCATCACAATGACAACTGGACCGATGTACAGGGCCTTCCGATCAGTACATTTATGGGACGTGCCATCCATGTAAATATCACTCATATGGAGCCTAACGGAAAGATCAAGGGCGAAGATTTAGAGAAAGCCTGCGGCGACCGCATCAAGGAAGGCGATATCGTAATCCTGGATTCCGATATGAAGCTTCCTCCGTTTACTCCGGCTTCCAACACAGAAGAAGACAAGCGTCTCTTCATCTGCCGTGAAACCGCTGAGTGGTTAAAAGAGAAGAAGGTGAAATGCGTTGGCTTCGGCGACGGCGTTTCCATCGAGAGCAACAACGAAGACGTGAGCGCATTCCACGATGTATTGATGGAAGTGGACGTCGTATTCCTGGAGGTATTAAAGAACCTGGAGGAGCTCTCTACCGATACCTTCTTCATGTCCTACACTCCCCTTCCGATCAAGGGACTGGATTCCTGCCCAATCCGCGCTTATGCAATTGAAGGGCTGGCAGAGTTTTCTAAATAATAAAGGGGAAATCTATGAAAATTGCCGTAATCGGAGCAGGGGCTATGGGTTCCATCTATGGAGCCCACTTATCCCTGAACAATGAAGTATACATGGTGGATACGTCTGCCGCTACTGTGGACCACATTGAAGCAGAAGGCATTAAGCTTCAGGAGGATGGTACGGAAAATGTTTACCGTCCTCATGCAGTGACCTGTACAGAAGGCATGGAGCCGGTGGATTTGGTGATTCTTTTCGTCAAGTCCCTGTTTTCCAAAGCCGCTCTGGGCGGAAATAAATGCCTGATCGGTCCTGATACTTATGTGCTGACCCTGCAAAACGGTTCGGGCCATGAGGATATTTTGGGGGAGTTTGTAGATAGAGAACACATCATCATTGGAACCACAGAGGACAACGGCGCAGTGCTGTGCCCTGGATGCGTCAAAAGAGGCGGAAAGGGCAATACCAATGTGGGAATGCTGGTGGAGGACAAGGCCGGATTTCTTCCGAAGCTGAAAGATTCGTTTGAATCCTGCGGTTTTACGGTTCATGTTCACGCCAATATCCAGCAGTTGATCTGGGATAAGCTTTTTACCAATGTTTCATTAAGCGTGGTAACAGGCATCCTTCAGGTGGATATCGGCTATATTGCAGCCAATGAGCACGCATGGAATATGACCACCCGTCTGATTCATGAGGCGGGTGCTGTTGCCAAAGGCCTGGGACTGGAGGCTGATGAAGCCGCCATCACAGAAAAAGTAAGAAAAACCTCAGAAGGATCTCCAAATGGCCGTACCTCCATTCGGGTAGATTTGGAGAACGGAAGAAAAACTGAGGTGAACACCATAAGCGGCTCTGTCGTAAGAGCTGCAAAGAAATGCGGCGTTCCTGTTCCAACTCATGAGTTTGTAGTAGAAATGATACACGCAATGGAAGACAAGAGCCGGTAGAAGAAATAGAAAGAGGCTGGTTCCTGATTCAGGGGCCGGCTTTTTTACTCATTTCCGCGGGACTTCATTTAAGGAGGCTATTGCCGTGAAAAAATTATACGTTGCTTCTATCACTCCTTTTGACCGGGAGGGGAAGATTAACGAGGCTGCCATCAGGCAGCTTTGGGAAAAGAACATTTCCCAGGGAGCCGATGGCTTCTTCATCGGAGGAAGCTCAGGAGAGTGCTTTCTGCTGACAAGGGAAGAGAGAGTCCGTTCCTTTGAACTGGCTTCAGAATATAAGGACAGGACGGATATATTCGCCCATGTAGGCGCAATCAGTACGGAGGAAGCTGTTTTTTATGCCAAAGAGGCAAAGGAAATGGGCATTCCGCACATTGCGGCCACTCCTCCCATTTATTTCGGATTTTCCGAAAAAGAGATTGCAGGATATTATTACGATATTGCGGAGGCTGTGGGCCATTCCGTTCTCTACTATAACATCCCCTCCAGCACTCATAAGTATTTAAACTTATCCAGCCCGGAGATTCAGGCTCTGTTAAAATCCGGGGCAGTGGGGTCGGTAAAGCATACCAATTTAGACCTGCTTCAAATGGAGCGGATGCACAACATCAATCCTGACATCGTATGCTACGGCGGCTTTGAAAGCTGCATGGTGGCATTTCTGGCCTTTGGATGTGAGGGATTTATCGGAAGCAGCTTTAACTTTATGCTTCCTCAGTATAAAAGAGTCATGGAACTGTATCTGGAGGGCAGGGGGGAAGAAGCCAGAGTCCTTCAGTCCAAGAGCAATAACATTCTGGATGTGCTGTTAAAGAACGGCCTTTGCGCCAACTTAAAGCATGTTGTATCCAGACAGGGAATTTGGGCGGGAGATGTGAGAAAGCCTCTGCTGCCTCTGACAGAAGATCAGAAGGCTGAGATGGATCAGGTATTGGAACAGTACTTGGAAATTTGTTAAAGGCAAAAATAACGGTAAAACAGATAAATGGACAATCATACAAGGAGGTTTCATATGAAAGCTGGATTAATCGAAGCGCCTGGAGTGCTTAAAATGGTAGAACGTGACATTCCCAAACTTGAAAAGGATACGGATGTCCTGGTGAAGATCAAACGGGTCGGCATCTGCGGTTCCGATATGCACATTTACCACGGAAAAAATGCATTTGTTACGTATCCCCGTGTCTGGGGCCATGAGTTTGTGGGGGAAGTGGCAGAAACAGGCTCTGCCGTTACCTCGGTAAAGGCCGGAGATCACGTTGTTGCAGAGCCCATCCTTTCCTGCGGCGAATGCTATGCCTGCCGCCAGGGCCGTAGAAATGCCTGCCAGACCTTAAAGGTCTTCGGCGTCCACGTAGAAGGCGGAGCTCAGGAATACGTTGTCATTCCGGAGAAAAATGCCCACATCATCCCCTCTGACCTGCCGTGGAGCCAGGCTGTTTTAATTGAGCCCTTCACCATCGGCGCCCAGGCCTGCTACCGCGGAAATGTGCAGGCGGGAGACGTTGTATTTATCATGGGAGCAGGCACCATCGGCCTGACCATTATGGTAAATGCAAAGATTCTGGGTGCAACGGTTATTATTTCCGACATTGTGGATGGAAAGCTGGAATACGCAAAGGAACTGGGCGCGGATTACATCCTCAATGCCAAAGAAGTGGATGTGGTGAAAAAGGTGCTTGAAATTACAGAGGGCATGGGTGCCAACGTAACAGTGGATGCGGTCTGCTCAAAGGAAAGCTTTGAACAGGCCATCGATGTGACGAGCACTGCCGGACGGGTGGTGGAAATGAGCTTTAACACCACTCCCAGTGAGATCGCTCCCGTTAAGCTGGCAAAGGGCGAGATGACCATTATGGGTTCCCGCCACCAGACAGGCCGCTTCCCGGTGGTCATCGAGTATTTAAAGCAGGGCAAGCTTCCGTTAGAGGGCTTTGCCAATGCAGAATTTTCCTTTGATCAAATGCATGAAGCCTTTGATTATGCGGAGAAAAACACAGACACTGTGCGCAAGATCATTCTTTCTATGGAATAGTGTATTTCAGTTTGTCATATACCGTGAGTGGCAGGTTCTCTGGAACCTGCCATTTCCATTTTAGAACAAAAGAGTATTGCTCTACAGATGATTTTTTACTTGAATGTTTCTTTCACAGGAAATATAATAAGAAAAAAGAAAATTCCTGCTGTACCAGTGACCGTATCAAAGACAGTCAAAAATGGCAGGTGTGTTGCTGATTTCCAGGGGCGATAAATGACAGGAGTACAGGCAAAAGACAGCGGATGAAGGCTTGTATCAGGGAATGAGGCAAGGGAGGGATGGATATGGCACGAACCAGGCAAATTAAACCGGAAACACTTTTTTTCCCCAGAAAGCTTACGGAGCATTTGAACTCCATCAAGGCGTATCCGCTGACCCTGGTGGAGGCGCCGTCGGGCTTTGGAAAGACTACGGCATTGCGCCATTTTTTCGATTCACACGTTTCCAAAACGGCACAGGTTATCTGGCATACCTTTACTGTGCAGCAGCCGGGCTCTTCGTGGAAAACCTTCTGCTCTCTGATCGGGCAGTTCGATCAGGAAAGTGAAGAGAAGCTGGCAGTGGCAGGTGCACCGGATGAAGATACGCTGCCGGAAATTGAGCGCATTTTCCAAAGTCTTCACTGTTCGGAGGAAACCTATCTTGTGCTGGATGACCTCGCCGCATGGAAGCTGCCCTGTGTGGGACAGTTTCTGATGGCGCTTTCAAAGCATGGCGGCAAAGAGCTTCATGTGGTGGCCGCTTCCCAGCCTCTGCCGGAACAGGCACAGAGCTCCATCGTGGAAAACAACCGCTTTTTCATCCTGCGGGAATCTGTCCTCGCTTTTTCCGCCGGGGATATCGACGCCTATTACCGGCAAGCAGGAATTTCCCTGACGGCAATGCAGCTTGAAGAAGTGCAGCGGATCACCGAGGGCTGGGTCATGGCGTTATATCTCCAGCTTCTGTCCTTTATTGAAAGAGGCCAATTCGAAGACGGAAACATACAAAACATGATTCGCAATGTACTGTGGAGCCATCTTCCTGCCTTTGAGCGGGAGTTTCTGACTGTGGTTTCCATCTTTCCCCGCTTCTCCCTGGCCCAGGCAACAGCCTTATCCGGCATGAGCGCTGAAAAAACGGAAAGCCTCTTAAGGGAAAAGAGGGTGTTCGTCCATTTTGACCGGGAAACCCGGAGGTTTTATCTGCATACCCTGTTTCAAAATTTCCTGACCAGGCAGTTTGAGCTGCTGCCGGAAGAGAAACAAAAGGCTGTATATCTCATTGGAGGCGATTTGTCGGAACAGGCGGGAGACCGGGTGAATACCCTGCGCTTTTATTACCACTCCGGGGATTGGGAGCGGTTTTTGGCTCTGCCGCTGACCAGCTTTGAGATTGCCGATATCGTGGACGAAAGCACAAGGCCTATGATACTGGACGTCATCGAGAACACGCCTTTTGAAATCAAGAGGAAATACCCAGGCGCCATGGTGCCGCTGGCATTTACCCTGTTCTTCCTCCATGAAACCCAGAAGCTTCTTGCAATCAGGGAGGAAATCCACGCGGTCATCACTCAGAGCGATCTCCCTGAGACCGCCAAGAATTCCCTGTCCGGAGAAATGGAGCTGCTGCTTTCTTTTCTGGAATATAACCGCATTGATGCCATGAGCATCCGGCACCGCAAAGCGCTGGAACTGCTTGGTGGCCCGGCCACCCTCATCAATGTCAAAAGCACATGGACCTTTGGCTCCCCATCAGTGCTGTATATGTTTTACCGGGAAAGCGGAAAGCTGGATGAAGAGCTGGAACAGATGGATGAGTGCATGCCTTTCTACTATGACCTGACAGCCGGGCATGGAAGCGGCGCGGAATTTATCATGCGGGCTGAGGCACATTTCATGCGGGGAGAGCCGGAGGAAGCGGAAATCCTCTGCCATAAGGCCATTTTCACAGCCGACAGCAAGAGGCAGAACAGCATTGTCCAATGCGGCCTGTTTCTGCTGGCACGTATCGCTCTCCTCACTGGAAACGAGGCAATGCTGCAAAGCGCTCTGCAATCTCTTGCGGAACGCTCCCGGCAGAACACGGAGGATTTATGCCGGTACACCCAGGACCTGGCTCTCGGCTTTTTGTATATGCTGCTGGAGCGAAAGGATGAGATTTCTCCATGGCTTGCGACCGGTGAAATCAATGATAAGCGGCTGGTCATCATGACCCAGCCTTTCGCCCACATCATTTACGGCAGGTTTTTGCTGGAGCGGGGAGAGTATCAAAAACTGCTGGGAGTCAGTGAATTTGGCTTGGGGCTGTCTTCCATCTTCCCCAACTTATTGCCGCAGATATACATACACCTTTACCGGGCCCAGGCATTTGAAAGGCTGGGAAAACGCTCTCAGGCTCTGGAGGCTCTTAACAAGGTCCTGACTATGGCGCTGCCCGATGGTATTTTGATGCCGTTTGCTGAAAATTATGAAGGGATCAAACGCCTTCTGCCTGACAGCGGATGCGGCGGCAGGGACCGGGAGGACATCAGGCTGATTGCCGAGAAGCTGGAGAACGGGCTGGCGGTGATCTGCGGGAAAGTCCCTTTGTCTCCCCGTGAGAAAGAGGTTTTGCTGCTGCTGCAAGACGGTTTGAGCAATCAGGAGATTGCCGATAAGTTAAATGTATCCTTTTCCACTGCAAGAGCCACCGTCAGCAGCATCTTAAATAAACGGGGCGTTTCCTCCCGTGAACTTTTAAAAAGCACAGAAACGAAAAGATAAATGGACGCCGTCCAATATGAAAAGATTATTTTACACCTTACAATAAAACTGTAAGGTGTATTTTTTTATAAGCAGATCATTCCATGCGGAAAGGAGGGGCTCATATGTAATCATGGCTTTTGCCAGATGGTTTTATATGTTTTGCAGCCTTGTTGATCTACACGTCTATATGCAATTTAAAAGTGGAGGGAGAAACAAATGGAGACCAATGTAAAAGATTTATTGGCAGAATTAACAGAATCAGCGGTTCAAGTTGATCATATTGAAAAAGTAAATTTACTGCGGGCAAATGCGCAGATGATACCCCAAGATGAAGATACCCGTATCATATTAAGCTATGACGATGTAAATGACGGCCCGTTTTTGCTGAGACAGGCGCCCCCCGATGACTGTCTCACCGTCCGCCGTGCCGTGCTCGATATTCTTGGTCAAATTGACTTGCAAAAGCTTTGTACGAATTTAGAGGCTTCCGCTGCATTGATTGACGTTGCTTACAACGCCTGCAACGGAATAGGCGGTGCACACGAGAATTTATATCAGCTTCGCACAGATGTTTACGATGCAGTTGTGGATTCCGTAGATATGTCCGGCAGGTTCAGCAAGTCGTCAAACAATGCTGTCAGAGCGCTGCTGAGTGTATATGAGACTCTGTCATCGGTTGATAACTGTGATATTGACAATGTCCGTACATATTTATCCTATGTTACGGGAGCTGCTAAGGGCATGGCGGAAAAAGCAGATGAAATGGCAAGAAGATTCGTGGAGCTTGAAAAAAGGACACTCAATGAAGGCAAAAATATCGTCGTTCTTGAGGGAACAAACATCAAACAGAGAGAGGAATTACAAAAACAGCTTGCCGATTTCAAGGCTCAGCTTGACGCTTTTCATGCATCAAAAGGGGAGATTGAAAAACAAATCAAGCATGCCAGGGAGTTGTATGCCAAATATGACATGGAGGCCCAGGAGCTCAACAGCAAAGCTGATACACTTGAGATCGTGAGCGTTGTTGTTGGAGGAATCGGGCAGATTGCAGGCTGCGTATCCACCGCTGTTGCCGGATATTACGGATCAACTGTGCCAAAGATAAATATCAACCCAGCCCAGAACCAGCAGCAGACAACGCCGCAGACACCATCGCAGACAACACCTCAGAATCCGGGCAGCACAGCTTCTCTTCCCAGACCTGCCGCCAATACCGGCACTTCGGCTCCCACAAGAGAAGACACAGCCGATGTTGCCGCCCGAAAGACACAGCTTGGTTCAAATAAAGCGGAACTCGCGCTGATTGAAGCCCGGCTGCCTGACTATGCAGTTAAGCTGGAGGCTCTTGAGAAAGAAAAACAGTCACCTGATAAAAAACGCCAGGACAGCGATATCGATGCTGAAATTGCCAGTGTCAAAAACAGGCAAAGTGAAGACTCCAAGCGCAAACTCTTCCTTGAATCACAGATAGGAACGGATGAATCGTATTTAAATGCAAAATTAGCGTCAGCCTTGGGTACAACAGTGGCTGAAGCATCAAAGGAACTGGAAAAGAAATTTGATAACATTGGCAATAATGCCAGGAGTGCGGCTGCGGCAAAGGACAAGCTGGCCCAGGAAATGCTTCGGATGCAATTTGAACTCGAAGCAAAAAACACAGAGAACCTTACAAGGATTGCGGAGTTTACCCAGAGAATTAAAAATGGAAATATCGATGTCATTGATACCTCCACCATAATTAATTCCCTGCAATTGGCCGTAACATGCTTATCAACAGTAGGGTCAACACTTGCCACCGTCTCACTGTTCTGGAAGACGCTGGAGGCAGCTTGCGCCAATCTTGCCGATAATGACACCATTGAGACGTTAAAAAATACGATCAACAGCAAAGAGGGCAATCTGGAGAGCCTGGTTAAGTATGCAACTACCAACAAAACATTTGGCAGGAAATGGTTTATTATGGAATGCCAATGGCATGCATTATATCTCGTTTGCAATGGCTACCATGCGTCCTGTACTCAGGCAAAGAATATACTGGATCATTCGCTTCGGCGCGCAGAGACCGACAGATATAAACACTGGCAGCTTGCACAGCAGATGGCAGAGAGTTTAGAAGCAAAGCTGAATGTGACACTGCGCTGTGCACAAAGTAAGGATGAAGCATTTAAAAAGCGCATGGAGTATGCAAAACAGGAGAGGGATAAAATGCTTCTTGATGCATTGCCTGTATGATTTGTACCGGGATTGACCAAAGGAGAGAATATTGATGAAGATATCTAACTTTCTCAGCGATGTTGCTGATCTTAAGGTCTCAATTAATATGACGGGCTCACAAGGCGAAAAACCCATGCTTAAAAGCTCCCAGGGCGGAGGCAGCAGCGCGCCGGGAGCGTCAGGCCCTCCTAAAGACATGTCATCACTTCGCACACAAATCAGCCATATCAGGATTGGATGCAGTGAATTAATTGAATCACATACGAAGGCGGAAGCAATCATTCGGGAGGCTGCAGAGCAAATGCCGGGAAACAAAAGCATGATTGCCGATATGCTGCAAAGCAATACGGAGAAAAAAGCCGGTCTTGAGCAAACGGTCAAAGGGCTTGAATTATGGATAAAAGAATACGAAGAGAAGGATAGGACGTTGAGAGCCCAAAACATATCACTCAATAAATGTGCCGCTGAAATCAAGAACCGCAACAACAGCGCCAATAATTATGTTCCTGTTTATGGCATTATATATGCTTGTGATACCAATAAAATGGTACAAAAATATAAGAGTGATTTGAGCGCTCAGACTGTGCTGCGCAAGTGGCTGGGCGAAAACCATCAGCAGTGGGATGACCGGAAAACACAGCTTCCTGAGGTGAAAATCCAGATTGAAGAGTTGAAAAGGATAAACGATAAGCTGCAGGAGGAAGGCGGTAAGGTGTGTGAGTTATTGACAATACTGAGCACTTTAACGGTTGAACTGAACAACTTTTTGATAGGAATAAGCTCTGTTGAGCACGATCTAGAGCTCACGTTTCTTAAAACTGCTGCGGAAGCACAAGTGCTTATTGATACAGCCTTAACAAAAGTTTCGGCATTCAGCGATGTACTGCAAAAAAAGCTGGATGAATATTCGTCTGAGCTGCCTGAAAAAACGATAAACGAAGTAAAACTGTTAGTCAGTTAGCTATGGAAACGGAACAGGAAAGTCTGTTCCCGATAAATTAAGTAAATGAAGGAGGTAATGCTGATGCCTGCACCAATTATTCAAGCAGATGATGTGGCTGTCCAAGCTGGACAAAATTGGAAAAAAATCATGAAGATAGCCGGATTTAACGGAGTTTGCAACAAGCTTGTCTATGAGATTTTTAAGTTTTGCGGAGCCGAGATGGATGCGGTTACAGTGAGTGACAGCGCTCTTCCTATAAGAGCGATTCAAGTGATGCATGGAACACAAATCAATCGTGTTGGCGGGAGCCTTGACATAAGCAGCACTGTATTTCATAAAGGTGATGTTGTGGCTTTTTATAAGACAGACGTAGTCACCGGTGACGTCAATCGTGACAGAATGTCACATGTGATGATTGCTGTCGATGATCATACTCTTTCCGGACTCAACAATACTTCAACCTTTCCTGATGTTCCCGGAGGCTTTTATATTTTAGATATGGGAACGTATGGGAATAAAATCAAGGGAGATATCAGGAGTGTTGGCATATTAAGCGCCCAGCAATTTGTTAACTATCATTTTAATGAAATACCCGGCGCGTGAAGTATATGACGGTGATGCTTCTAAATGGGGCTGGAAGATGCCGGAATTAAAAATAAATGTACACCGTCCAATATGAAAAATTTATTCTGCATCCTACAATAAAGCTGTAGGATGCATTTTTTATGTCTGCGCACCGGTAAATATGGAAAGGAGGAAGGTCTATGGGGGATAAAAATATACGGCAGAAAAAGAATACCCCCATGATTCGGGCAGTAATGCCCCTTGACCATCACCGCTTGCATATCGAATTTGGAAGCGGAAATGTTCTGGAACTGAATATGGAAAACCGACTGCGTACCACCCGGTACTATGATTTAAACAGCGATGAGGTATTCCGTTCCGCCTCAACGGATGGAGTAAAGATCATGTTCCATACAGGTACGAATCTTGAGTTGGAAATTTTTCCAAGGGAAGCGGTAAGACTGGCCATGAAGTCACCGGGTGAAGTCATGGGCATTCTGCAGACTAAGCTTTTGGAATCCGGCCGGATTTGGCTGGAGATGAAAAGCGGAAGTATTCTTGCGCTGAACTTGAACGGCTGGCTGGGCACCAACCGCTACAGTCCGCTGAAAAAGCCTGAGGTTTTACAGTCCATAAGCACAGACGGAGAACATTTGATTTTTAGTGATGTACTCAAAATTGAAGAGGAAGAATTGGTCCGCCTGACCCTGATGGTTCCGCCTCCGGTTGAGGAGAGCGCCGTATGAAGTGGAAATCAGGATTCAGAGCTTTCGTAATTTTACCGATATGCAGACGGGCGAAGCAGGTTTTAAAAGAAGAACCTGGATTAGTAGATAGGAGGGATTTATTAACATGAAGAAAATGTGGAAAAAAGCAGGCAGCCTGTTTTTGGCAGCGTGTATGGTGATCACGATACTGCCAATGAATGCCACTGCCGAAATAGAAACATTGGATTTGGGGGGCTACTTAAGCTCTGGCGGAATTATCACCGCCTTTGAGGAACTGGACACTGACGTGGCCTGGCAGACTGTTGAAACAGGTACAACGAAAGATGAACTGGAGTTTCCGGATGCCCTGGTGGTTATGGTTGGCGAAAGCGGCAATACTGTAGCTTCAGGAAGTGAGGCGGAAAAACCGGAACATGAAACTACAGTGGACGTATCTGAGTGGACGGCTGATCCTATTTATGACGGTGATACAGAGGGGGATTATATCTTTACCCCTGCGCTGGATTTGCCGGAGGGATTAATGATAGCAGATAATGTGAATATGCCAATTATTACTGTAACGGTTACAATGCCTGAAATGCAGACCGGAAGCGTTGCAGGCAAGGGAGGTATAATGCCCTATGCCGAGGGATACTTTGGATTCGAAAAACCCACCAATCTGAAGTGGGACGATACAATACCGTGGGTGGCGACTTGGGATGCGGTTGATGGTGCCGGAGCCTATGCAGTGCAGTATGCAAGAGAACATGAAACATCTGGTTACGTTGAAATAGTCACTGGTCAGGAAAAAGACTTTCGTCATCTAATTTATATTAGTGGCTTGGGAGACAAATGGAAGTTTAGCGTTAGGGCGCTTAGGAATGAGAGCACTGATCCCCGGTCCGGGTCTGATAATAATATGAGCGACTGGTCTGAATGGTCTGGCGAATTGTTTGATTATTCCACAATGAATCGTCCGGGTGCTTTTACGCTTAACACTACTTCTTCTAATTGGGCTGATGGCATAAGGTTGCTTAACAACCCACTGACCTTCAATTTGACGGGCGATACGACCAACAACTACGATAGATTGGTAAGGGGTAACATCATACTGAATATTCCGACAGGGAGAACGTTTACGCAGGCAGCGAAGGGGACATTTGGATTTGATGAGGGTTTCAGTTTGAAGATTACAGGCGGCGGTACTCTCAACATCGGAAGTACAGACAAATATGGCATTGGTGGAGGCTCAAACGAATATTATGGTACAGTGAACCTTGAGAATATCAACGTAACCATAACGAATCGCGGCATTCGGGTAAGTACATTGAATATTGATGACGGAGCAACGGTCACGATTGATGCAAACAGCAATAGGCCGTTATTAGTGCCCACCAACGCAATCTGTACTGTAAAAAGCGGGGGAAAAATTGATATTATAGGCGACTCCCATGAGGGTGTGGAGGTAGATAAGGGTACCCTGCATATAGCCGGAGGAACTGTAACGGTAGGTAATTCTTCGGGTTTCAGGGGTATTAAAATGGTATCAGAAAGCACAGAGAGTCCAACCGTACTGAAAATTACCGATGGAGGTACGTTAAATGGTACACCTGGCGGAATAATTGAGCTTTGTGAAGGTGTTAAGCTTGAGGGAGTAAAGGGGCTGTTTGCTGACCGAGGCAACCTATTGAATGCAAATGGGGAGTTTATTGTTGGCGGTAGCGATATTACCTCTTCTACAACCGGATTGACAGCAGGACTTTATTACTGGACTGGTGATAAATTCGAGAAGCATGGGATTTTGATCAGTCAGCAGCCAAGTGATAAGTCTTTGGGTATGGGACAGAGCGGTACCCTGTCAATAACAGCCACGGCTACCAACAGTAAGAATGTAAGCTATAAGTGGTATAAATACAGTATTGACGATCCGGGCTGGTCTGAGTCGATATCTGGTGCTACAGACAGTACGCTTACGATTCCTAACAATTTGCCAGAGGGAGAACATCGCTACTATTGTGAACTCAGTGCAGAAGGGTGTGATTTCGTGTATAGCAGAGACGTAACTGTCATAGTAGGTGCTGTGGAGCCTACCATCACCACAGCAGCACTTCCAAACGGTCAGATGGGAACAGCGTACAGTCAAACTCTTACTGCTGCAGGCACAGGAACTATGAAATGGACGATTGCTGACGGAAGCCTGCCGGGTGGTTTGGTTCTTTCAGAAAGCGGCATCATTTCCGGTAAACCGACAGCAGAGGGCACGTTCAACTTTACCGTTAAAGCAGAAAATGGAGTAGCTCCCGATGCAACAAAGGCATTTTCTATTGTGATTGCAGCAGAGCCGCCTAAGGGAAATGCACCGGCCATCACCACCACATCCCTTCCGGGCGGTCAAGTGGGTACGGTGTACAATCGGGACCTGAAAGCTACAGGCACAGGGACTCTTAAATGGACGATTGCTGACGGAAGCCTGCCCAGTGGTTTGGCTCTCACGGCAAACGGCATCATTTCCGGTACACCGGCAGCAAAAGGCACGTTCACCTTTACCGTTAAGGCGGAGAACGGAATAGCTCCTGATGCAATAAAAGCACTTTCCATCGTGATTTCTGCTGCGCCGATTAATGGAGATGACGGCAATGACGGCGGTAACAGTAGCGGTAACGGCGGAGGCAGCAGCGGAGGCAATGGCGGAGGCGGTTCTCGCTCTGCAAAAGGATCGTCTTCAGCAAGCGCTGCAACCCCAGAGACTCCCGGAACCTGGAATCAGGATCAGAGAGGCTGGAAACTCGCAAAACCGGATGGAACCAATTACGTGAATGAATGGGCTTTTGTGAAAAACTGCTGGTATAGAATGGGTGCCGATGGCTATATGCTGCAAGGCTGGAATACCATTGACGGCAAAACGTATTATTTAAATCCGGTATCAGGCGAAATGGAGACCGGCTGGCTTTTCGATAATAACAGTTGGTACTACCTGGAGCAGTCAGGTGCCATGAACACCGGCTGGGCATTAGTAAACGGAAAGTGGTATTATCTGAATGCAGATGGAAAGATGGCTGCAAATACAGTAACGCCTGACGGATACAAAGTAGGCGAGGACGGTTCTTGGTTACAGTAACCGTATATGAGTAATTATAAATAAATATTTAGTCAAACCGCTCCTCAGGCACTTGGCTGCCTGGGGAGTTTTTGTAGTGATATATACTTATTCAAGATATTTCTGAATTAGGTTGCAGCCCCGTTGTATCATAGATTGCATTATGTTATACTATTTACAAGCAACGATTTCTAAATCAATACGTCTAATATCCTCACTTATGCTGGTCTTCAGCAGTCTGTAACATTCAGAAACTCCTTGCTTATACACCAAAAAGACAGCAGGGAGAGTGAATAGTTCTTCCTGGATAAAAAAACGAAAGGAAGAACAAATTTGGAATACGAAAAAGAGAGCCGCAGTGATATTTTGCCGGAAAATGATGACTTAAACTTAAGTGATTTTGCCCTGTTTCTGTCAGTGATGAAAAACAGAGAGGCATATGAATGTACCTTAAGTATTATTATGAATGAGCCTGATTTAAAACTGACAGAGGTAAAAGTAGAACAGGTAGTTTTAAACCGGTTAGGAAAGCGGGCCATACGGATGGATGCCTGGGCAGTTGCAGCGGATGACCGTCAGTTCGTGACAGAAATGCAGAACGACACCAGTTCCGATGATGTAAGAAAACGTGCCAGGTTTTATCAGGGCCTTTTGGATTCTCCTGTATTAAAATCAGGAAAAAGAACGAGGTATAAATACCTGCCATCATCTGTCATTATATTCATAACCCAGGAAGATATTTTTGGAAATGACCTGGCAAAATATACATTTACAGAACGATGCAAAGAAATACAGGACCTGGAATTAGAAGATGGAACGAAAAAGATATTTCTCAATATGAAAAGCAAGAATGGTGAGCCGGAATTAATCAGTCTGCTCCAATATATGAAACAATCAAATTTAAATAACCCGGATATTATGGTACAGGATGAGCGAATCGTAAAGCTGGATACAATTGTCAATGAGGTAAAGCAATCAGAGGAATGGGAGGTTGTGAATATGAGTATTTACGGGAAAGGAATAGAGCGAGGCAGGGAAGAGGGCCTGCAACAGGGCGTACAACAAGGCATACAACAAGGACAGAAACAGAGTTTCCAACTCATAGCTTTGGAAATGCTGCGTGACGGTGAGCCGCTTGAAAAGATTATGAAGTATACAAAACTGACAGAGGAAGAAATACAGGAACTATACAACAATACAGAAATAAAAAAATAAATGTACACTGTCCAATATAAAATATTTATTCTGCACCCTATAATAAAAATATAGGGTGCATTTTTGCGCCTGCCACCATTCACGATGGCTCGCTTGGTGCTGATGGAGCATGGATGCAGCGATGATATAAGGATAACCATGAGTAAAGAGTTTAGATTGACAGGAGGGATTTATTAAGATGAAACGAATGTGGAAAAGAGTAAGCAGTGCGATTTTGGCGGCATGCATGGTAATAACCATGGTGCCAATGGCTGCTATTGCCGAAACAGATGCAGGAAGTTCTAATGATTCTTTGAATTCAAAGGGAATCATCACCGCTTTTGCGGACCTGGATACTGATGTATCAGAACAGACCGTTGAGGCAGGCACACCGGAGGATGAGTTGGATCTTCCGGATACTCTGGTGGTTATAGTCAGTGAAGACCGTGATACGGTGGCTTCGGGCAGCGATGCAGAGAAAATGGGAATCGAAACTACGGTAGAGGTGTCAGGCTGGACTGCCGATCCGGTCTATGATGGGGATGAGGCAGGAGATTATGTCTTTACACCGGTGCTGGATTTGGCGGATGATCTGGATATGGCGGAGGGGGTAACTGCGCCGCAAATTACAGTGACAGTGACTGCCAGACTTTTGATGCGGGGGGCATTTAGTGAAAAAAGAGAAGTAAATGTTTTTAACGCTGCTGATCTGGTAAACGCGCTGAAGTCAACTGACCCTGCTATCATCAGTGTGAAAGCAGACCTCATATTATACGACAATATTGACATTAATGCAGACCACAATCTGAAAATTGAGGAGGGTAAGCATGTTTATACCAGCAATAATACCGATGTAGTTACAATTCTCTCCGGTAAAACTCTGACCCTCGAAGGGGATGGTACCTTCGTGGTTAGAAATGTAGGCTATATAACCAAACTTTCTGTTTTAGGAACACTGTTTCTGGAGGGGGACAGCAAGCTTCTGGTTGAGAGCAATGGTTCCGCCGCCGCCATCACCCTTGGTAACGCTGATGGTCCAGGTAAGCTGGAAAGTGAGGGCGGAAACATAACCCTGAAAAACGGAGGGGTTAACAGTACAGGCATAAGTGGCCTAGGTACGGCTGTCAGCGATGTGATCTTAAACGGTGGAACCTTGACAGTCTCCAATGCTGGAGATTCCAGCACAGGTATTTCCGATATCAATTTGACAGCTGCCTTTGGCTGTGAAATTACTGTAAATAACAGTGGGGAGGATAGCTTTGGAATTGACGGAACTGCTTTTATTGAAAGCGGAAGCATTTTAAACATTGAAAATACTAAAAATAAGGGTTTTTCCGGTTCCCTCTTAGTGAATGACGCCGATGTTATTGTGAAAAGCTCAGGCGCGAGCGGAATCCATATCAGTGGGAAGAAATTTCTGTATCTGGATGAACAAAGTGAGCTGAAGCTGGAAAATATCCGGGGCGAAGGGTTGAGTCTCTATGGCGATATGATAGTGGATGATACATCAATTGTTACTGTAGGCAACACCGGCGGTACAGGGGTTTATTTCGGTGAGGATAGTACTGCCTATGGACAATCCGGCGGAAAATTTATATTGACCGAAGGTGCTGCCTTGCAGGGGGCAGGCAACCGGTTCAGCAATAAGGGCGTTAAGTGTACAGCCAATGATCTCCTCACAGTGAGTGCGGAGGATACACCGCCCTCCCCGGACGGTATTGCGGCAGGCCACTATATCTGGAACGAGAATCTCGGTCTGTTCAGCCGCGCAAGAAGCATGGAGGGAGTTTTGCTTTATGTGCTTAATATTCCCGTTACTGATGCCAATAAAGGCAGCATTACCGGACCGGGCATCAGCGGCCAGGTGAGTTACGACCCGGCCACCAAGACATTGACCTTGAATAATGCGGTTATCACTTCCGATATCCAGGCTGATTATGGCATATATACAGAGGATGACTTAACGATTAAGCTTGTAGGACAGAATCGGATAGGTAAGGCACCAATAAAACAGGATGTTCGGGAGCATTATACTGTGAACGAGGGCGTTAAGAGCGAAAAATCCCTTTCTCTTACAGGCGAAGGCAGCCTGACCGTATATGACGCTGTCACAGGCATTTGGGGAGTTGAAAGCCTCACCGTGGATATTGGGGGCAGCCTGATTGTAGTAGAAGTCGGCGAGCAGGGAAAAGCCTGTTGTTTAAAAACGGAAGGTGTACTCACGATAAAAAGGGGAACCTTGAACTTGAGTTCTATCATATCTAATGGTTTGAGGGGCAGCAGTATCGTAATTAACGGCGGATCTGTCACGGCTCGGACTGATACAGACAGCACTCTATTTGCATTTAGTACAGCGCCCTCCTTTGGCAGCTCCTATGCACACCGGGTATTTGCCGGAGAAAATGCAAACCTGGCTAAAGAAGTAAGAAATCCTGTCGCAGAAACATTTACAGAGAGCAAATATGTGCGGATACAGCCAACCCGAAACAGCGATGGTGGCGGAAGCAGCAGCGGTGGAAGCGGAGGGGGAGGCGGTGGTTTCCGTTCTTCCAAAGCTACCGAAGGAACACGTTCTACAACCCCGGAGACTCCCGGAACCTGGAATCAGGATCAAAAGGGCTGGAAATTCGCAAAATCAAATGGAACTGATTATGTGAATGAATGGGCTTATGTAAAGAACAACTGGTACAGAATGGGCGGCGACGGTTATATGCTGCAAGGCTGGAATACCATTGACGGCAAAACGTATTATTTAAATCCGGTATCAGGTGAAATGAAGACCGGCTGGCTTTTCGATAACAACAACTGGTACTATCTGGAGCAATCAGGTGCCATGAACACCGGTTGGGCATTAGTAAACGGAAAGTGGTATTATCTGAATGCGGATGGAAAGATGGCTGCAAATACAGTAACACCTGACGGATACAAGGTGGGGGATGACGGTGCATGGATTCAGTAAATTGCATGAGTAATTATAAATAAAATGTTTCGTTAGGTATTGGAATCATGTGAATGTTTCAGGAAATATTACAACAGAATAAATAACGCAACCGCTCCCCAGGCACTTGACTGTCTGGGGAGTTTTTGCGCGATAAATCTGTCTCATACGCATTCCGGAATATTGCTGGATTAGGCCATAAGCCCGTTGTATCACGATCTGCATTATGCTATACTATTTACAAGCAATGATTTCTAAATCAATACATCTAATATTCTCATTTATGCTGGTCTTCAGCAGTCTGTAACATTCAGAAACTCCTTGCTTATACCCTTAAAAACAGCAGGGAGAGCGGAAGGTTCTTCCTGGATAAAAAACGAAAGGAAGAACGAATATGGAATACGAAAACGAGAACCGCAGTGATGTTCTGCCGGAAAATGATGACTTAAACTTAAGTGATTTTGCCCTGTTTCTGTCGGTCATGAAAAACAGAGAGGCATATGAATGCACCTTGAGTATTATTATGAATGAGCCGGATTTAAAACTGACAGAGGTAAAAGTGGAACAGGTGGTTCTGAACCGGTTAGGAAAGAGGGCAATACGAATGGATGCCTGGGCGGTCGCAACAGATGACCGTCAGTTCGTGACAGAGATGCAGAATGACACCAGTTCTGATGATGTGAGAAAACGTGCCAGATTTTATCAGGGCCTTTTGGATTCTCCTGTATTTATAAATACCTGCCATCATCTGTCATCATATTCATAACCCAGGAAGACATTTTCGGAAAGGACCTGGCAAAATATACATTTACAGAACGGTGCAAAGAAATACAGGACCTGGAATTAGAGGATGGAACGAAAAAGATATTTCTCAATATGAAAAGCAAGAATGGTGAGCCGGAATTAATCAGTCTGCTCCAATATATGAAACAATCAAATTTAAATAACCCGGATATTATGGTACAGGATGAGCGAATCGTAAAGCTGGATACAATTGTCAATGAGGTAAAGCAATCAGAGGAATGGGAGGTTGTGAATATGAGTATTTACGGGAAAGGAATAGAGCGAGGCAGGGAAGAGGGCGTACAACAAGGATGGCAACAGAGTTTCCAACTTATAGCTTTGGAAATGCTGCGTGACGGTGAGCCGCTTGAAAAGATTATGAAATATACAAAGCTTACAGAGGAAGAAATAAAGACTTTGGAAGAAACGTGTAAAAGATCTTAGGCTGCATTTCAGAGTAAAAAAGGAGCGTTACTCCACAGATGATTTTTCATCTGTTTTGTAACGCCCCCTACTCATGATTTATATATTTCAAGTGCATCCACCAGATAATCATAAATACGTTCCATGGCCTCCGGTTCCACCCATTCAGGAGTATCCCGATAGCCACCATGCATGGTGCTGGTGATTTCCATTTGTTCCAGAATCATGTCAAATTCCGGAGGACGTCCAAGGAGTCCGGCGCCCATGCCGGAAAGCACCTTCAAATACTGGATATCCCAGCGCGGAAGGGAAGCGATGCTGATAGCGGGGATTGCAGTCCCTGAAAAAGAAGCCTCGTCACTTTTTGGCAGATATTTCACCAAAAGCCCATTGTGGGCCTCTAAAACCTTTCGCTTGCAGAAATTGGCCACGGAAGGTTTTCTTTTATACCCTCTGTCATATACAGCCACCGTGTCTCCGTAGCCGCAGACATCTAAATTCACCACGCCTGTAATCGACTTACGGTCCATCTGGGATACATAAAAGCGGCTTCCTGCATTCCCTGACTCTTCTCCGTCAAAAAAGGCAAAATGGGCGGGAAAATTCTCCGAGGAAAGTTTTTTTGCCAGATCAATCAGGATGCAAAGGGCGGCGGCATTGTCGTTGGCCCCAAAGCTTCCGGGAACGGAATCGTAGTGGGCACAGAACAAGAGGCCGGCCTTTTCGTTCCAGGGGTTCAGCAGATAGTTGAGGATGCCTCCGGGAGCCTTGACAGAAGGCTCCTGCTCCTGCCTTATAAAGGATAAACCTTCCTCCTTTAAGACCTCTTCCAGGGCCTGACGGCGCTGGAGGGGGTCTTTTTGGGAAAGTCTGGTTAAGTGACGGCTTATGTTCATTACGCTTCTCCCTTTGTGCTCTCTTTTGGAAGACAGCTCTCCAGAGGAACCTTAATAACGATTTTACGGATAGGAGCAGAGCTTTCCCCTATTTGAATAGCAGGAATATGAATATCCCAGGGGAAATACATGGCATAAGTGCCCGGAACCATGTGAATACGGCCTTCGGGAGCTGCCGGATCATTGAAGAAAAATCCGATATCCCTTGGAGTGGAAAAAAGGTCTTCCTGGATTTCTCCCGTTCCGTCGTTATTGTAAAATCCGGCCCCTTCCGGTCCGCCGGAAGCCAGGAACTGCACGTCAATGATCTTTTTGTGAATTTCCGGTCTTAAGCTTTCCCGGTCAGAGGTATTTAAATCGAGAACCTGCAAAATGACAGGCACACCGCCCAGTTCTATATTGAATACGCCCGGCTCATGGGCTGCCATATCGTGATTTTTTAGAAAGCGGAGCGCCCGGCCAAGAGGCTCCGGCAATATGGCGATCTGCTGCTCCAGCATGGGATTGTGAATATTTCCGTAAATCATAGTAAGTCCTCCTGATTGATTAATTTGATATCAATACGATTACTGCATGGCTGTCAGACCGCCGTCCACGCCAAGAATCTGCCCGCTGACAAAAGACGCTCCATCGCTGGATAAGTACAGTGCCGCAGCAGCGATATCCTCTTCCTTGCCGATACGTCCTAGTGGGATACGGTCTGTCAGGGTTTTAAAGAACACCGGATCATCAAGCTGAAAGGAGTTGATGGGGGTTCTGACAAAGGTAGGGGCAATGGCATTGCAGGTGATTCCGTATTTTCCCCATTCACAGGCAAGCTGTTTCGTATACATATTGACCGCCCCTTTGCTGGCGCAGTAGGCGATGTAGTCCTGCTTGGTTCCAATGAAGCCCTTTACAGAAGAAAGATTGACGATGCGGCCATACTGTCTGGGAATCATAAACCGCTTTCCTACGGCCCTGGTCACGGTATGGACCCCTTTTACATTTAAATCCATCACAAGGTCAAAGGTGTCCTCGTCGTAATCTTCTGCAGGAAGAAGGCGGTTCATTCCGGCGCTGTTTACCAGGATATCCACGGTACCAAAAGCCTTGTCCACTTCATCCAGCATCCTGCTCACCTCTTTGGGGTTTCTGATGTCACAGCTTAAAGCCAGAAAGCTGCGTCCGGCCTCTTTCGCTTCTTCTGCCAGGGCTGCCGCCTTTTCCGGATGTCCGCCGCATACGGTCACATCGGCTCCATTTTGTAAAAATGCTCTGGCAATGGCGCTTCCCAGGCCCCCGGTTCCTCCGGAAATCAGGGCTTTTTTCCCTGTCAGCGCAAATGGGTTCTTCTGAAATTCATTCATCGTTAAGAAATCCTTTCTGTTCAGTATTGCCGTCAATAAAGTAGCTGGGATAGCTGTCCCTTAAAGGCTGTACCAGCAGCAGTATCCGGGACAAATGATGGTGGTAAATGGTGCATGCCCGGTCCGTATCCCTTTTTACAAGGGCATCGGTCAGGGCAGTTAAATCCCTTAAAAAATCCCTCGTCACAGAGGGGTCCATGGTGGACAAAAATAAAAGACGCTGTAAATCCATGCCTACCTTCTGGATGGGCTCCCAGACGTGTTCCATCTTGCCTGCCAGTTCATAGAGAAGGCGGTAGTAATCGTTAATTAAAAGAGCAGGCTGGGTGAAATCCTCCTGAGCCAGATAATCTTCAAGCTGGTGCAGAGTGTGGTAGAGGATGTCGAACTGAGTCTGCTTTACGTTTCGGATAAAAATATTCTGAAGCATTGCCGTTCCAAGATGTTTGTGAAGCCAAAGGGTCTGCTCAATTCGATGGACGGAGATTCCGGATACAAAGGCCCCCTTCTGAGGAACGATATCCACCAGATTCTTTCGGGAAAGCTTATAGAGAGTATCGTGAACCGGAGTCCGGCTGATATTAAGCGCCTCGGCAAGTTCCACCTCGTTCATCTTCCTGCCTGGAGGCAATTGGAGATTTAAAATAAAATGACGTATGATCCGGTATGCATATTGACGCGCATCCTCCGTACGTCTTCGGGGCGGCAATTTCTGAAACGGTATGAGTGACATGTAAAGCTCCGTTCTGCCGTTTTGGGCGGCATAGCTGTTTTTACTTATTTTATCATTTTTCAGCAAAAAAATCTACCGGATTTGAAAAAGCAGAACAAAGGCCCGCAAATCACCCCGGACCAGTGTTTTGCGAGCCTTTGCCATCATTTTACCGCGGTTACTGAATAAAGATTCCTGCTTCAATTTCCTCTACAATTTTCAAATATTCATCCTGAATGTCCTTTGGAACCTGACTGGAAAATGTTCCCACACTGAGACAGCCGTTGCTCAAATCCCCGAAAATGGTACGGCCTCCAAAGGTGCCCTTTTCCATGTCTTCCATGCAGGCTTTCACCAAAGCTGCATTGTCAGTCACAACGGAGCAGATGATGACCTTGTTATCGGCTGATCCGAGATCACCTGGCTGACCGATGTCATACCGGCCCTCCTGGCCTGCCAGGGCTTCCCTTGCGCCCGTATCCACGGCAGAGGCATCGCCGAACATAATGTCCACGTCATAGGTGGAGATCATGGAGGAAGCGATTTCCTTGCCCTTTGCCGTATCGCTGAAGGAGCCGGCGTAGGCGGAGGATACCTTGATGTCAGGGTTTATCTTCTGGGCTGCCTTTTCATAGCACTCCAGCTTGGCTTTTGTGGTGTCTAACTCCATGCCTCCGATAAAGCCGATATTTCCAGTTTTACTCATAAGGCCTGCCAGAGCGCCGGCCATGTAGCCGATCTGTTTGGCATCGGGAAGAACGGAGGTGATGTTTTCTGTTTCTACTGTTCCGTTTAAGAGAATAAATTTGATCTCAGGGTATTCCCCTGCTACCTGTTTTACTGCGTCGGTATACTGGTTTCCGGGGGCAAAGATCAGGTCGTAGCCCAATTCCGCGTAGTCGGTCATAACGGTGGCATAGTCTGCGGTTGCCACATTATCGGTGTAAACGGTTTCCCAGCCGGATTCAGAGGCGGCATTCACCATAGCCTGATAACAGCTTGCGCCCCAGCCTCCGTCTGAGATGGAAGAGTCTAACACCATGGCAATCTTATAGGACTTGTCTGCGGCGGTTTCAGCGGCAGAAGTGCCGGGAGCCGTGGTTCCTGGGGCAGAGGAACCGGCATCGGAAGAGGCAGCCGTGGTTGGGGCAGATGGGGATGAAGATGGCCCAGAGCAGGCTGATAAGCTCGCGGCAGCCAGAAGGGCAGCCATCAAGAGGGCAGCGGGGGTTCGTAGTTTTTTCATAATTAAATCCTCCTTGTCTGTGTTGAAAATCATTTATAATCTCAGGATATATCCTGGAATTACCGTTAACGCTCTTCCCGGTAGTAAGGCTGGCCGTTTGCTTTTGGGCCGCTTTTTTTGATTCCAAAGAAAGCCAGGACCAGCAGAGTGAAAATGTAAGGCATCATCTGAAGAATCTGGTAGGGAGTGGAAGGGCTTAAAAGCTGGAAACGGATCTGCAGGGCGTCGCAAAAGCCAAAGAGCAGGCAGGCAAACAGGACTCCGGTTGGCATCCAGCGCCCGAAGATGACGGCTGACAAAGCGATAAAGCCCCGCCCGGAAACGATTCCCTCGGAATAGGTGCTGGTGTAGCAAATGGTCAGATAAGCGCCTCCCGTGCCTGCCAGGGCCCCGCAGATGATGCAGGCAATGTACTTTTGAAGGGTCACATTGATTCCCAGGGTTTCCGCTGCCTTGGGAAACTCTCCCACAGCCTTGAAGTTAAGCCCAGCCTTTGTCTTATTTAAGAAGATGGCAGTGATGGGAACCAGAAGATAGGAAACATATACCAATGGAAGGTGGTTGAAAAGAACAGGGCCGAGAATTGGAATCTGGCTGAGGACCGGAATGGGCATGGTCTTCATGGACACTCCCTGAATCAGGGTGGAGGTGTCGGAAAAGGACAGCCGGTAAATAAAAGAGGCCAGGGCTGGTGCAAAAATGTTGATTGCCATACCGTATACGATCTGGGGTGCACACAGCCTGATGGTGCAGAAGGCGTAAATCATATTGATCATCACTCCGGACAATGCCCCAAAGGCGATACCTGCTATGGGACTTCCCGTTTTAAAACCTATGAGAAAGCCTGCCAATGCCCCAAAGGACATGATTCCATCCAGGCCGATATTGACCAGTCCGGCCCGTTCTGAATAGGTTTCTGCCAGAGCGGCCAATAACAGGGGCGTTGCCATGCGCACGGTTGACAGCAAAAGTTCCACGAAAAAATTCAAGTTAAAAAATGCGTCCATTGGTTCACTCCTTCTTTTTTCCGGATATCCGGTTTAAATACTGTCTGATTTCCGGCAGCCTTAACAGTGCGGTGCCTGCAACGGCAAATATGATGACCAGGGCCTGAATGATATCCACCACTGAAGTGGGAATCTGCATTCCCGTCTGCAGGGTGCTGGCACCTTTTCTCAAGACGGCAAAGATAAATGCCACGATTGCAGTTCCTATGGGATTTAGCTGGGCAATGAGGGCGATAGCTACGCCGTCAAATCCAAAGCCCTGCCCAAAGCCGCTCATAAGCCGGAGCTGCTTTCCGTGAAGCTCCACGCTCCCTCCAAGGCCTGCCACGGCTCCGGAAGCGATAAAGGAAAACAGCACATACCGGTTGACGGGAAAACCGTTAAAAAATGCGGCGGTGGCATTTAACCCTACGGCTCTTAACTTAAAGCCTTTGGAGGTCCAAAAGAGGAAGTAATATCCTGCAAAAGCCAGAAAAACTGCGGCTGCGATTCCCCAATGAACGGGAAAGCCCTTGGATATGACCGGGATTTTCGTGGTATCGGGAATGGCAAAGGTCTGAGGAACGCTTCCATCCCGCAAAAGGGTGGTGTAGACGTAGCCCATAAACAGGGTGGCTATGTAGTTGAGCATGATGCTGACAATCATTTCATTTAATCCCCGAACGATTTTTAAAATTCCGGGAATAGCTCCCCAAAGTGCGCCGCAGATCATACCCATACCAAGGCTTAACAGGATTCCCGGCACACCCTGGACTCCTGTTTTGGTGACAAAAAAGATGCTGGCGACAGCTCCCATAATGAACTGCCCTTCTCCTCCCAGGTTAAAAACTCCGCATTTATAAGAAAAGGAGGCGTTCAAGCCGGTGAAAATCAGAGGGCAGGCAATGACCAGAGTCTGGGCCAGCTTTCTGCTGCTTCCAAATGCCCCGGAAAATAAGAATCCGTAAGCCTGAAAGGGATTTTTCCCCAGGCAGATGATGATGATGCCTCCCATGATAAATGCCACCAGAATGGAAATGACAGGCACGATGATTTTAGTCAGGTTTTCTTTTTGCTTCATATGTTAATTCCCCTTTCCGGCCATTGCCAGGGAGATCTGCCCGATGGGCGGATTTTCTCCGGGATAAATTCCCATGATCTTCCCTTCAAACATCACGATGATCCGGTCAGAAAGCTTGAGGATTTCGTCAAAGTCTGCGCTGATTAAGAGAATGCCGCAGCCTCCGTCCCTGGCCTTTATCATGGTGTCGTGAATGTACCGGGCGGCGCCCATGTCCAGCCCTCTGGTGGGATGGACCGCTATCAAAAGATCCGGCTTACTTTCCATTTCCCTTGCAAGGATGATTTTCTGCTGGTTTCCTCCTGACAAGTTGCGGACTTCCTGATCAATGGAAGAACAGCGGATATCATTTTTCTCCTGCATGTCCAGGGCAAAGGCGGTGATGGCCTTTCTCTTTAAGAGAGCGCCCCTGCCGTAAGAAAATCTCTTTTCTTCCGTGGATTTTAAGACCAGATTTTCCCGGACAGTCATATTTCCGATGAGACCCATCTTGTTCCGGTCCTCCGGCACATGGGAAACGTGGGAAAGGATGAAGCCGTTGGGGGCGAAACGGGATATGCGGCTGGTTTTTAATGCCAGGGTTCCGCTGTCTGGGGAAATGACTCCGGAGGCAAGCTGTGCAAGCTGGGACTGGCCGTTTCCATCCACTCCGGCGATTCCCAGGATTTCTCTCTTTCCAACCGTAAGGCTTATGTCATTTAAGCCGCTGTGTCTGTGTTCTTTTTGATAGTCAACATGTTCCAAACGGAGCACTTCTTCTCCGGGGGAGGTGACCTTTTTGTATTGGCTGGGAGCCATTTCTCTGCCGATCATCAGGCTGGCAAGCTCTGAGCCGTCTGTTTTGTCCTTATCCAAGGTGGCAACGGTTTCCCCTGCCCGCAAAATGGTGATGCGGTCACTGATGGCAAGGACTTCCCGCATTTTGTGGGAAATGAAGATAACGGATTTATTTTCCCCTGTCAGTTTGCGGATGATAGCAAACAGTCCTTCTGTCTCCTGGTCGGTCAGGGCTGCGGTGGGCTCGTCTAATATGAGAAGCTCGGCCCCGCGGTACAGGGCCTTTAAGATTTCAACCCTTTGCTGGGCCCCTACGGAAATGTCTGTAATCAGCCTGTCCAGTTCCACATTCAGGCCGTATTTCTCGGAAAGGTCCAGGATTTCTTTCTTAAGCTGTTCCTTTTTTATGAAAACAGAAGAATCCTTTTTAAGGCCCAGGATGATGTTTTCAAAGACGGTCATGGCCTCTACCAGCATGAAATGCTGATGGACCATGCCGATTCCCAGGCGGACGGCATTTTTAGGGGATTCAATTTTGACATTTTCTCCCCGAAGAAAGATCTGTCCGCTTGTAGGCTGGTATAAACCGATGAGAATGTTCATCAGGGTGCTTTTTCCGGCTCCATTTTCCCCTAAAAGGGTATGTACCTCTCCTTCCAGTAAGGAAAGATTGATATTCCGGTTGGCATACATATCGCCGAAGCACTTGGTAATGTGTTCCATTTTGAGCAGTTCTTTCATAAATTTCTCCCATCTTTTCAAATGCCTTGCTGAAATTTCTTTGTATTATACGGAAGGGGGGAGGGGGTGTCAAACCATAAACCGAAAGAATTGAGAATGTTAGGTGAGGGCCTTGTATTGGAGGGGAAATACATTTTAAATGTAGGAAAAAAGGAAAAATAATAAAGATTGAGGGGGAGGGATGGGGGAATAAGAGGGTGGATGCTGCTGTGGTGAGGGATTGAAATAGAGAACGAATTTGGGAAATACGGGTGGAGGAAATAGGTGAGAATTTTTTAAAACCTCTTGCATTTTTTTTAAACGTGTGCTATAATTTTCGTGTTCTCAGAAATGGGAAAACAACACAATATTGATTATGCGCGAGTGGCTCAGTTGGTGGAGTACGACCTTGCCAAGGTCGGGGTCGCGGGTTCGAGTCCCGTCTCGCGCTCTTTTTATTTACAGCGGAAACCTGGTATTTATCAGGGGTTTGGCTGTTTTTTTGTTTTTCATGCTGTAGACAGCTAAGGTACATTATCAGTGTTTTGACTGCTAGAAAAGTTTTTTTCTTACCATGTATGTTAACTTCTTGGAGTATCTCTAACGTTCTGCATACTTTTCAAAAACATAGACAATTTGCCCTGATGTAATCCGGTTACTATTTCTCATAAAAATAAAATCTCTTTGGCAGTCAATCTTTTTTCAGAATATCAGTTGTCTTTCGTACTAGGGCAACGAACCCATTTCGGTTTGCTTTAGTATACTCCACGACCTTATAGAAATTGTAAAGAGTTATCTTTTTTACAGTTTGTTTTCTTATACAAGTTATTAATAGATTCATATAACAGTATGGATATTCAAATATTAGTATGATAAAATAATTTTATTATTCGATTTGAAATCTAATTATAACAATAATAGGAAACTGAGTGATCCAAACGATATTCTAGTATGGTGTTTTTGCTACGACCTTTAATTGTTACGAGATACGCTAAAGACTGTTCAACTAATTTACATGATTTGTCTGATTGCATGTAATCAATTCCTTTTTTCAGGAGTATTGCCCAATTCACATTGTATAACATAATCATGTAAGCGGAATAATGAGAAGTTACATAGATTACAGTTATGAAGGAATAGAAATGAATAATAGAAATAATAGTGAAATCAAAAGGTTAATATTTTTTGAAATATTATTGCAATATTATAATGTTTAGAGAGGTGAATTTTATGGAAATAGATCATATTTATATATGTACAGAAAAGAATGCCCCTGCAGGAGATTTATTAGTAGAATTCGGATTATTGGAAGGTTCATCAAATACACATCCAGGGCAAGGAACAGCTAATAGAAGATTTTATTTTCATAATTTAATGTTAGAACTTCTATGGGTAGAGGATAGTGAAGAAGTGCAAAATGAACGCACCAAACCAATGAGGCTATTTGAACGTTGTGAGTTAGAAGAAAATGCAAATTCACCATTTGGCATGGCATTTCGACCTACTGCTGATAAAAATGAAATATTACCATTTCAAGTATGGAATTACCAGCCAATATATCTGCCAGATTTTCTAAAAATCCAGGTAGCTGATAACACACCATTGAGTGAACCAATGTATTTTTATCTTTCTTTTGCTAAGAGGCAGGATAGTGTTTCTGATGAAAATAAAGAACCGATGGAACATAAAGTACCTTTAAGAGAAATAACATCAATAAAAATATATGTAAATCAAGATATTGCATTATCCAGTGCAGCTGTTGTTCTTAATAAGATTCAGAACATTGCAGTTATTAAGAGTCAGGAACATCTCCTTGAGCTAGAGTTTGATAATGGCCAGTCAAATCAATTAAGAGATTTTAGACCTGGTTTGCCATTGATTTTTAGGTGGTAATAAACTTCTCATTATGTTTATTTAATGATAAATATTTTGTTTTAGTATTTCTGTTTGGGATAAAATAAGTTTTTGATGAATAGGTCAAGAGCAACCTCTTTTTGCATAGCCCTTGACCTATCCTAATATAAAACCTGGAAAGAAAATAATGTTGTGGACACCTGATAGACAGTGTGCGTTTCTCCTTATTTTATGCGGACTTGCGGACGGCGATAATGTTCCAGTCCCGTCTCTCGCTCTTTTTATTTACAGCGGAAACCTGGTATTTATCAGGGGTTTGGCTGTTTTTTTGTGCTGCAAAATACTTTTTTGAGGGTAGAAAGAGTTAGACAAGATTTCGTTAAGAATTTTATTTTTCAATTATCAAATGTGGAAATATAAAGATAATTCTTTGGAAGTCAACATCATATCAAGTAAAGTTTTTGAATAGACTTATTTCCATCTTTCATTGAGTATGGTGTGTTTTATAGAAATGCATAATACGAAAAACAGATTGTTTGCCAGATAAGGATATGGTATAATTATAGGCAGGAAATAACCGTGTCACTGCAAGGAAGTTGGCCTCCGTACATAGAGATGGAGGGCATCGCCTTCCGTCTAAGATGGGAGGTGAGCAGATGAATTTAGACTTTAAAGACCTTATGGCCTTTGGCATGTTCATACTCGCACTGCTTACTTTTATGTTTGATAATCGTAAGTAATTAGGTTTTTCAATACCCTCAAAGGGTATAAAGTCCCGTAAATGGGAAAAAGAAAAACCATCCTTGTAAACTTTGGACAGTTGAAGGATGGAATTTCTATTCTTTAATAGGCCAACCCCTTGTAGAGGGGCGGTTATTTCTTTATGGTTATAATATAACATAATCGGATAAGAAATGCAATAATCTAAAAGTCTACCTTAAGCAGGACACTGGACACATCCCCAGTGTCCTGTTCCTATTTGTAAAATATTAAACAAGTTATTGTAAAACATTGGTAAAATGGATATAGTTATCTAAAAACTAACCGATATACACATTGAACTGCTGTAAATTCAACAGCATGAGTACAAACAGGATATCGGAGGATAACGAAAATGAAAAGGAAACGCAAGGGCATAAGAAAAGAACTGGTGACATTTACGATGGCGTGTATCATTTCTATTGTATTCGTGCTGTCCGCAGGTTCCATTTACCTGACTTATGAAACCACAAGAAAGTCTCTGGAAAAGAGTTTAAAAGAAACTTCGGAGCTGGTATCCGAAAAGATAACCCAGCAGCTAAAGGAGTATTCCATCATATCTGAGTCCATTGCCCTTTACATGAAGGGAAATGTGCAAAAAGAAGGCAACATCAACATATTCTTAAGAATCTTATGTTCTCAATATGGCCTTAAAAATATTGATATCATTTCCTCCGATGGCCTGTCCATTGTAAACGGAAAATCTTATAAAGAGAACAGCCCATACCTTCAGGCAAAAAGCAAAGCCCCTTCTTTATCAGAGCCTTTGATTCAAAAAGATTCCGTAACCTTTGAATACGCATACCCCTATGACGACCTGGTCATTATGCTGGAATTTCCTTACTCTGTTTTTGAAACCATGATTGCGGATACAAAGATCGGAGATACGGGAAGCACCTACATCCTGAACCGTGAAGGCACAAAAGTGGCTCATGAAGATTTTTCCTTAGTCCTATCGCAGCAAAATAATATAGAAGCTGCAAAGACCGATCAGGCAGCATATGGGGAAATTGCAAAGCTGGAAACCGCAATGACCAGCGGTGAAACAGGCTTTGAATTTTATCAATGGAAGGGAGAAAAGAAGTTCGGCTCCTATGCCCCAGTGAAAGACACCAACGGCTGGTCAGTAAATGTGACAGCTTCTCAATCAGAATTTATGTCCGGTGTCAACCGCTCCATATTAAATGCCGTCATTTTAGGATTCGTTTCCATGACCCTTGCAGTTTTAGCCATGCTCCGAATCACCAGCCATATCACAAAGCCCATCGACCAGGTGGTTGATGCTATTGACAAGCTGTCTGCCGGTAATCTGGATATTGAGCTTCAAATAAAACGCCGGGATGAAATAGGGGGAATCGGAGAAAAAGTCAATGAAATGGCGAGAAAATACAGGGATATCATTTATGACATTTCCTCTTTTTTACAGGAGATATCCAGCGGAAATCTCACAGCTCAAAGTGATTGTGAATACCCCGGTGAGTTTAACGGCATACGCACTTCTATGGAAATGATCGCTTCCCGCTTAAATGATACCATCTTAAATATTCATTCCTCCGCCCAGGAAGTCAGCTACGGTGCAGGCCAGGTTTCCGGTGTTGCCCAGACCCTTGCCACCGGTTCGGCCACACAGGCAGAAACCGTAGACCGGTTAAATGGCTCCATTGAACACGTTTCTGAAAAGGCCGCGAAAAATACAGAATACGTAAAGACAGCCTCTGATTATGTAAATCAATCCAATGAAAAAGTCAGTGACGGCAACAAGCACATGGAAAGCCTGAATGCAGCCATGAAGGAAGTGAGCCGGTTTTCTGAAAAAATATCGGGAATCACAAAAATCATTGAGGATATTGCATTTCAGACCAATATTCTGGCTTTAAATGCAGCGGTTGAGGCTGCCCGTGCCGGTGACGCAGGCCAGGGCTTTGCTGTGGTGGCCGGAGAGGTACGCAGTCTATCCGCAAAATCCGCCGAGGCGGCAAAAGAGACTGCCCTGCTTATCGGGCATACAGTAGAGTCAGTTTCAGAGGGAAGGAAGCAGACGGAGGAGACAGCAGAAATCTTAAAGGAGATAGCTGAAAAGTCCAGTCTTTTGGAGCAGGTGATTGGAAAAATTCAAGCCGCTTCCCTGGAACAGGCGCAGGCAATGGAGCAGATCCGGGAAGGAGTGTCCCAGGTATCAGCCGTGGTTCAATCCAATGCAGCAACAGCCCAGGAAAGCTCCTCCTCCAGCGAGGAACTGTCCGCTCAGGCTCAGATATTAAATCAGGAAGTTTTAAAGTTTAAACTGTTGGAAAATTAATCCCATCAGCTTTCTCCATGGCTGCATTTCTCGACACGCCTTATGATACGATCAGACGAAAAGACAATCATTAACAGTTAAAACAACAGCACTGAAAATAGTGATTCTGGATAGAATTTACAGATTATTAAAATAGAAAAAAGACCACCATATCAATAAGGCGCCAACGGAAGAAAGTCACTTTCCGCTGGTGCCTTTTCTATCTCTGGCTATAAGCTGACTTTATGACCAGTTGTATTTTTTACCTATTATACAGAAACATACAGGAATGGTATGCTAATATACAACAAAACGTTTTTACACAGGCAGGAGGAATAAAACATGATAAATTTAACAGGCTCATGGGTTGCTATGCCAACGCCATTTACAGAAGATAATAAAATTGATTACAAAGCATTTGAAACATTAATCGAACGCCAGATTAAATACGGAACCTCCCAGCTCTTCGTCCTCGGCTCCGCCGGTGAGGTAACTCTTTTATCACTGGAAGAGAAAAAAGAAATCGTACATGAGGTCATAAAAATGACAAAGGGCAGGATTCCGGTATTCTTCTCCGCTTCCGCCTTAACAACCGAGGCCAGCGTGGACTTTGCAAAATACTGTCAGGCAGAAGGAGCAGACGGCGTCATTTTCACCGTACCGCCCTATGTACTGGTTCCCCAGTCAGCCGCCCTTGCCCACTTAGATGAATGTATGAGCGCTGTTGACATTCCCTGCGGAATCTATAACAACCCCTCAAGGCTTGGAGTTTTAGTAACTCCTGAAACCGTAAAGACCTTATCCGATAAACACCCCCATTTCGTAGTGGATAAAGAGGCCACCTCCAGCGTGGAACAACTGGTTCAGGTTCAGAGGCTTTGTGAAGGAAAAATTAAAATCATGTGCTGCGATTTCCCCAAGTACTCCATTGTCATTCCTACCCTTGGCGTAGGAGGAACAGGAACCGCCAACATCGGAGGCAACATCATACCGGAGGAAGCCGCACTTTATTCCAGACCATGGACTTCCATGGATATAGTAGAAGAGGGCAGAGCGGAATATTTTAAATGGTTCCCCCTTCTTCAGGCTCTCTACACATTTTCCAACCCCATTGTCATTAAGGCCGCTTTAAACATCCTGGGCCTTCCGGGCGGCCATCTGCGCAAGCCCTACCAGGACTTTGAAGGGAGCAAGCTGCTGGAGCTGGAAAAGCTCATGGGAGAGATGGGAGTTATTGACAAATACGGCGTAAAACGCTGAATCCACCGATGAAGGGCGGCGATCTGATGATCATTCAATTTGAAAGCGTAGAGAAAACCTTTAACAGCAAAAAGATGCAGGTGCATGCCTGCAAGGACATAAACTTAACCGTGGACAAAGGGGACATTTTCGGAGTGGTTGGTTACAGCGGCGCAGGAAAATCCACCCTGATCCGGATGGTGAACGCCCTGGAGCGGCCCACCTCCGGACGGGTGATCGTAAATGGTGTTGTGATCAATGAATTAAAGGGAAATGTCCTGCGAAAAGCCAGAAAAGACATTTCCATGATCTTCCAGCAGTTCAATCTGCTGGAAGCCAAAACCGTTTTTGAAAATGTGGCAATGCCCCTGATCTTAAACCACACCCCAAAGGACGAAATCAAAAGGCGGGTCAATGAAATCCTGGAATTCGTCGAATTGTCCGATAAGGCGGATACATACCCCGGAAAGCTGTCGGGAGGCCAGAAGCAGAGAGTCGGAATTGCCAGAGCTTTGACCACCAACCCCAGCATCCTGCTCTGCGATGAGCCCACCAGCGCCTTGGACCCCAAGACAACAGATTCCATCTTAAACCTTTTGCAAAAAGTCAACCGGGAGCTGAATATCACCATTATGATCATCACCCACCAGATCAACATTGTCCAGAAGATATGCAACAAAGTGGCGGTGATGGAAGACGGCTATGTGGTTGAAATGGGAAATGTAAAAGAAGTCTTTGCAAGGCCCGTACAGCCCATTACCAAGGCATTTGTGGATACAGTTGTGGACCAGTCCATTCCGGAAACCATTTTTGCGGCGGCAGCGGCAGAGAAGCAGAACTCCAGAATCTTCAGGGTCCGGTGCCTCAATGGAAATGTCTGTGATACCTTTACCCCTGACTTGAGAAACCGTTTTACGGCTGAGATCAGAACCCTGTTTATGTCAGTCAATGAAATGCAGGGCTCTGTGCTGACCATTATCGGGCTTCACGTAAAGGGAAGCAAAGAAGAGATCAGCCAGGTGGAACAGTATTTAAAAGCGAATTTTGAGTCTGAGGAGGTGGCAGTATGATTGAAAGTTATTTGAGAGTGCCGGGCTCCACACTTGCCCTTGCGGCTTCCCAGACCTTATATATGGTAGGCTGGTCCCTGGTGGCAGGAGCCCTTTTGGGAATGCTTCTTGCCATTGTCCTGGTCCTTACAAGGCCTGATGGGCTTCTGGAAAACGGAGCTGTATTTTTCATCACCAGCACAACGGTCAACATTGTGCGCAGCGTTCCCTTTATCATCATGATGGTTGCGATCATGCCTCTGACAAAGGCGGTGGTAGGCACCAGAGTGGGAACTGTAGCGGCATTAATTCCCTTAATCGTCCACGTGGCCCCTTACCTGGCCCGGCTTTTTGAAGGTTCCTTATTGGAGGTGAATACAGGAATCATCGAAGCCGCCCAGTCCATGGGAGCCAGTACGGCCCAGGTGATCTGGTATTTCTTAATACCGGAAGCACGGGCCTCCCTGGTGCTGGCCCTGACAACGGGCACCATCGGACTTTTAGGAGCCACGGCAATGGCCGGAGCCATCGGCGCCGGAGGCGTGGGAAACTTAGCCCTTGTCTATGGTTATGAAAGGCTTAACATGCCTTTGATGGCGGTGACGGTCATCATTCTGGTGGTTCTGGTCCAACTGATTCAGACCCTGGGAAATGCAGCAGCCCGCAAGCTGAGACACATATAAATCTAAAATTCAAGTTCAAAATGAGGAGAAAACATATGAAAAGAATACAAAAAGCAATACTTGCCATCGCAACAGGAGCCATTTTTGCAGCCTCTTTAACCGGATGCTCTTCTGACAGCGCAAAGCCTGCGGCCGCAGACACCACCACAGCAGGAACCGCCACAGCAGAAGGCACCACAGCAGCCCAGTCCGCCCAGGCAGACGGAGCTTCAGGGGCCACAAGCGGAGCCAAGGACCATCCGGAAATCAAATACAGACGTATGCCAACGGCTACCAGCGACCTTTTTGAAGCGGGAATCATTCCCATTCTGGAAAAAGTGGGATATACCTTTACCCCTGTGGAGATCACAGATTCCGTTCAGAGAGAAATCGCTTTAAGTGAGGATGAAATTGATATGCACATAGATTCCCACACCGCTTTTGTGGAGAGCTTTAACAAGGACCAGGGAACAGAGCTGGCTCCGGTGCTGGCTATTCCTACGGTGCCTACAGGCATTTACAGCGGCACAAAGGACTCCCTTGAAGCCGTTGCCGATGGAGACAAGATCGCTTTTCCAAATGATGCTTCCAACGAAGCCCGTTCATTACAGCTCTTAAGCGAGATCGGATTTATTGTCATGAACGAAGGTGTGGAACCCACTCAGTACACCACTGCCGATGTAAAGGAAAATCCCCACAACCTGGAATTCGTGGAAATGAAGGGCGGAACCATTGCAGGCGTGAGAACAGACTTCGCCTACATCATCTTAAGAGGGTCCGACGCTTACAATGCAGGAATTGATTTTGGAACAGCTCTGGCAGCGGAGTCCCAGAAAGACATTCTTCCCGATAACCGGATGCAGCTTGTAGTAAATGGCAAACACAAGGATGAAACCTGGGTTCAGGATGTCATTGCAGCATACAAATCAGAAGAGTTCAAGGAATTTATGAAGGGAGAAAGCTCCTTCTGGATTCTGCCGGACTACTTACAATAAGAAGCTTTTGGTGAAGAGCGGATTCTTTAAGAGTCCGCTTTTCTTGAACATGAGGAGAAAAAATGAATATAACAGAATTGATGGCAGACATGGAAGGGGCTGTTTATGAGGTGTATAAGCACATCCATGAAAACCCAGAGCTGGGGATGGAGGAATATAATACCAGCCGCCTCATCAGAGAAGAGCTTTTAAATCATTCAGACTGTGATGAGATCAAATCCATCGGCAGCACAGGGCTGATAGCGATTTTAAAAGGGGAAATGGAAGGCCCTGAACATCACTTCCTGTTAAGAGGGGATATGGATGCCCTTCCTGTCCGGGAAGACCCTTCCCACGATCCTAAAAGCAAAAAAGACGGAGTCATGCATGCCTGCGGCCACGATGTCCACACGGCCATTTTGCTGGGAGCACTGCGTGTGTTAAAAAATTATAAAAAGCATTTTTCCGGAAACCTCTATTTCTTTTTCCAGCCTGCCGAGGAAACCCTCAGCGGGGCAAAGCTGCTTTTGGAAACAAAAGAAATTGATCTGGAGAAAATTGAAGGGGTGGCGGCCTGTCATGTGATGCCGGACCTGTACGCTGGAGATATCGGCTTAAAATCAGGCATCATGCTTGCCAGCGCCGACCAGTTTGAAGTTATGGTAAGAGGAAAGGGAGGCCATGGAGCCCATCCTTATACAACTGTGGACTCCATTGTTATCGCGTCCGATATTGTGGTTCAGCTTCAGAACCTGGCGGCAAGAGAGGTCAGTGCCCTGGACAGCGCAGTCATTTCCGTATGCAGCATTCACAGCGACGGGGATGCCTTTAACGTGATCCCGGATAAGGTCCGGATGAAAGGAACTTTAAGGGCCTTGAAAAAAGAAACCAGAGAATATCTCACCGGAAGGATTACGGAGGTGTGCCGTAATGTTGCAAAAGCCGGAAGAGGAGAGGCTGAGGTGATATTTCAGGAAGGGCCGCCGCCTTTTTACAACGATGAGCAGTGGGTGGAACGGACAAAGCGTGTGATGGAAAAGCTGTTGGGAGAAGAGCACGTAAAAATGCTGGATATCGTCACCATGGGAGCAGAGGATTTTGCCTTTATCAAGGACCGGTATCCGGGCGTCTTTGTGAGAATCGGATGCAGAACACCAGGAAAGGAATTCACCCCCATTCACAGCAGCAGATTTACCGTGGACCGAAAGGCCCTGACCACAGGAATCCAGACCCTGAGCGGGATTGCCCTGGACTTTTTTGGGATAAAAGAGAATATATATGGCTGAAAAGGTGAAAAGCAAAATGGAATATACCATATTTGAGGTTACGGTGGGCCGGGGAGAGGATATCAAAGCCGTCATTACCGGCTTTATCCTGGACCACAATTGGAAAAATGTTTATATCATGGGGGCAGTGGGAAGCGTCATTGATATGGTGTTCACCACTCCGATTCAGAACCACCTTCCCCTGCGCTGCGGGAAGACTCCTGTCAGCGGGGCGGCTGAAATTCTCAGCATGACCGGGGAAGTGATGCCCATTGAAGATATGGACCCGGATTTGGAGGACATTTATCCGGATAAAGACAGTCCTCTATTTGTGCACATCCACGCTTCCTGCGCAGTCGCAGGAGGCCGCGTTTATGGAGGGGGACTCAGCAGTGGCAGGGCATTCCGGGCTCTGCGGGTGTTTATGGTTCCCTTAGATGGTGATAAAATTGAAAAAGAATAGAGGGTATCCATTAACTAAAGGGTATCGCAAACAAGCTGTTTTTCGGTGGTAATTGAATATGTAACAACGTTAAGATTTATTCAGCATCTGACTTAACTTTATAACCTTGAAACTAAAGGAGGTTGTATAAAGCTGTCAGAAGCATTCTTGCTGTTAAAATACAATAGTGATATGGATAAAATGACTATAGTAAAGTTAAAAGTTCTAAAGATAAAGCGGCAAGATAAATCCTTAAAAGCAAAGACATCAGATGCAATATGAGCATATGATGTCTTTTTCTATTTATCTGATCAAAAGAACCGCTATATGTCAGGAAAAAATGGCGTTCCTTTACTTTTATGTTGTCTCACGCTCCAATAGCTCTGGTATTAAAGAAATGTGATGTATCATATTCTTTTCTTCTCCGGAGATAAGTTTTAGCATCATATCCACACCCACTTGTGCCATTTTTTCTACTGGCGGAGATAGGGTGGTCAACTTCTTGTGAAGATATTCTCCGGCACGCCCGTTGTCATTTCCAATGATTGCAATATCTTCCGGAATCCGAAGGCCGCTTTCTGTTATAGCCCGCATTGCACCGATTGCAATGTCATCATATCCGGCAATATAAGCGGTGGGATAGGAAGGCTGAGAGAGAAAAATTTTCATGACTTCATAACCGGCTTGCTCAAACCGGCAGGTTTGATGAGAAATGACTTGGCTTTTTGCCGGATTTAACTGATTATTGATCAGCGCCTGCCGAAACATATCTGGACGCAGCTGTTTGTCATTAATATAGTCTGATATAAATCCAATACGTTTATGCCCGCGTTCCAATAGATGGTAGACGGCCATTGACATACCTAAAGTATCATCAACACGAATTTGATTGCAGTCCGCCCCTTCCAGTCTCGTGTCTAAAGCTATTAAAGGGATACCGTGAAGGGAGAGTTTCCGGTTATAATGCTTCAGATCCTTATTGTTTATGGAGCAAGCCAGAAAAATGCCGTCAATATTGTGATTTATAAAATTATCAAGGGCAGAAGCTTCTTTATCTGAATCATAATACGTGTTTGCGATAAGCAGAGAGTACCGGTTTTTTTGCAATTCGGTTTCAATTGATTCAATCATTTTGGAAAAGTAATCACTGTTTATTTCAGGAACGATAATACCAACGATATTAGAGCGTTTTCCTGCCAATACCTGTGCGGTCGTATTAGGAATGTAGTTAAGTTCTTCAGCAATTTTTTTAATGAGAATTGTAGTTTGCTCGGATATATTGGGGCTTCCATTTAAAGCGCGGGAAGCGGTGGAAATGCTGACTTTAGCCTTTTCGGCCACATCTTTTAATGTTGCCATGTAGATGCCTCCTGTTCACGTGAAAATATCATTTGTCGAATGAGTTCTTACAAGAATAGCATAGCATACTTAATGCAAAAATCAAGATAAATTTGCATTAATGCAAAAATAGAAAAAATCAATGCAAAATCAATGCAAAATATATTTCGTATTCACAAATAAAAATTCAAAAATAATACAATATGTACAAAAATAAGCTGAAATATATAGAGCATATTGACAAAATATAATAAAAGGTTTAACCTAATGGCTAGAAAGCGCTTGCAAAGGAGGAGAGACAAATGGATTTAACCTTATCATCAGAATTATATAATAACTTAAAGTTTAACATGCATAAGCTGATTCTGAATTTAGCAGAAGACAATTACATCAGGTTAGCAGCAATATTTGGAGCGGATGAGAAAAAGGTGAAACAATTCTTAGATGAGTTTCATTGCACATGTACAGAAGAAGCAGAAGAATTAAAGAAGACGGTACAAATTCCGGACATAAAAAAGATAAAAACATTTGCATTCGTAGGAGATTCCATTACCAGTGACAGGGAAGGTTATCTGAATATCTTAAAAGAATATTTTAAAGGGCAACCGGAAATAAAGATTGTTGACGCTGCCATATCCGGAGACAAGAGTGACGATGCGAGGATGAAGTTTTATTTTCGCGTAATGAATCATAAGCCGGATATAGTTCATATTCTTCTGGGAACAAATGACATGAGGCAAAATGCGGACATAGATGGCGAACCTTCGGTAAGCCTTCAGGACTATCAAAGGAATTTGGAATATATGGTGAGCAGACTAAAGTCTGAGAATGTGGATATCATATTATCTACGATTCCTCCAGTCGATAACCGGGGGTTAAGAAAACGCTTTCCAGATGATTATTGGATATATGATACCCGAAATATTTCAGAGGTTAATAAAATTATTGCAGATATTGCAGAAAGATATCAAGTTAAATTGAATGATATGGGGCCGGAATATGAACGGTATTTACCTCAGGAAATATTGCTTGAAGATGGACTTCACCTTAACAGAACCGGACAGAAACTGTTGGCTCAAAATTTATTAAAGGCCTTCATTGAATTTGTTTAAAGGAGCAGGACTATGGGAAATAATGCAAAGATATTTATGAAGAGTTTGTTAAAATCCAAAGAAACAGGTATTTTTTTGATTTTGATTGTGCTGTCAGTTTTGATTCAAATGAATAATCCAATCTTTTTTACATTTGGAAATATCATGGATATTCTAAGAAATACCTCTTATACATTAATTATTGCAATTGGGATGACATTTGTATTGATTATCAGAGGGTTGGATTTGTCAGTAGGTTCTTTGGTGGCCTTTTGTGGATTGTCTGCGGCTTTATGCATGCAAAGAGGAGTCCCGGTCATCGTGTCTATTCTTTTGGGATTGTTTTGCGGAGCCGTATTCGGAGGAATTAATGCGTTTGGTATTGTGAAGCTTAAAATCCCGGCAATGATAGCGACCTTAGGTGCTATGTACATGGGAAGAGGTTTGGTACTGGTCATCACAAAGGGACAAGCAGTTTATCCTTTACCAGATTCTTTTACTTCTTTTGGAAAAGGAAATTTGTTAGGAGTTCCCAATGTTGTAATTTTGGCGTTTATATTGGCGGTTATCGCTCATTTTGTTTTATCCCGCACGACTTATGGAAGGAAAGTATATGCCATTGGGGGCAATCCGGAGACAGCAGGATTTGCTGGAATCAGTGTTTCAAAAATACAAATCAGTGTATACATAATAAGCGGCGTAATGGCCGCATTATCGGGCATCATGACGGCGGCGAGGATGGGATCGGGTCAGCCAAGTGTAGGTGATGGGATTGAAATGATGGTTATTACGGCAGTTATTATTGGAGGAACCAGTCTGAATGGTGGTGCAGGTACTATTTTGGGTACTGTTTTTGGAACTCTTCTAATGAATGTGTTGTCAAGCGGAATGAATCTCGTAGGGGTATCGGCATATTGGCAAAAGTTTGTCATGGGACTGATTATTATCATAGCGGTAGGATTTGATCAGTATCAACGCAGCAAGCGCCGGGCGTAGGAGACAACAATATGGAAAAAATATTAGAAATGAAAGAAGTATCTAAGTCATTTGGAAAGGTAACGGTATTTAAAAATGTAAATTTAGATTTGTACCGCGGCGAGATATTAGCTTTATCAGGGGAGAATGGCGCTGGAAAATCTACAATGATGAATGTCTTAGGCGGAATTTATCCGTATGGAGAATATGATGGACAAATAATTGTCGAAGAGAAAGTATGTGAATTCAAAAATGCCAATGATTCCCGTGCAGTTGGAATTGAAATGATTCACCAGGAAATCAGCTTACATTCAGATTTAACAGTGGCTGAAAATATCTTTATGGGCAATTGGAAAAGCAAAAAAGGCGTGATTAGCTGGAATGAGATGTACACACAAGCAGAACAGTATCTGAAAAGGGTACATCTGGATGTGAGCCCGAAAATAATGGTATATAACCTGAGCACCAGCCAACAGCAGCTTTTGTCTATTGCGAAAGCCCTAGCCGGAAACCCCAGGATTTTATTGTTTGATGAGCCGACTTCAGCTTTGACGGAACATGATGTGTCTAATCTTCTGGCCATTATTAAAGATTTGGCAAGGACAGGAATTTCCTGTATTTACATTTCTCATAAAATGGAAGAAGTATTTGCTCTTGCAGATAGAATTGCAGTCTTACGGGATGGCAGTCTCATATCAATTGATAAAAAAGATGAAATTACAGTAGATAAAGTCATTGAGCGCATGGTTGGAAGAAAAGTGGAAGAAATGTATCCCAAAAAAGACATTCCAATTGGTGAGACTGTTTTAGAAGCAAAAGGAATTACAGTACCTCATTTCTATATAAAAAATAAAAATGTTGTAGAGAATGTCAGCTTTTCGGTAGCGAAAGGTGAAATTCTTGGATTCTCAGGCTTAGTGGGAAGCGGCAGAAGCGAGACGATGAATGCGATTTACGGAAGCTTAAAGAAATCTGCCGGAACAGTATATCTGGAAGGCAAAGAGCTGCAGATCAAAAATCAGAGTGATGCAATTAAAAAAGGAATGGGCCTGGTAACGGAAGACCGGAAAAGATCCGGTATCATTGCTCCAATGAGCTTGCGTGAAAATATGACCATTGCCAGCCTTAAGGAGATAGCCGGACGAGGTGTGATAGACCGTGAAAAGGAAAGAAGTATTGCGGAGAAATATTACCGTATATTAGCAGTCAAAGCACAAGGAATCGAAGATAATATAATGAATCTTTCCGGCGGAAACCAGCAAAAGATCGTATTATCAAAATGGCTGATGAGAGATTTAAAGGTGCTGATTCTTGATGAACCAACGCGTGGAGTGGATGTTGGAGCCAAAGTTGAAATCTATAATGTTATCACTGAACTGGCAAAAAAAGGAGTTGCCGTCATCGTTGTTTCTTCTGAGATGCCGGAGCTGATGGGGATGTGTGACAGGATCATTGTATTAGGAAGAGGAAAGGTGTATGCGAATATTCCCAGAGAAAAGTTTTCTCAGGAGTTGATTATGAAAGCAGCAGCTTGTCTGGAAACATATGGAGTATGAGGTGAACCGGACTCTGGATAAATGCGCATATTCAATTTTACAGGAAAAGGAGGCACAAAAGGAAATCTGGGTTTAACAATAACAACTGATTAATCTTAAGAAAGTAGAGGAAAATGTATGAGAAGAAAAATAATTGCTATGATTTTAGCAGGTGTTGCAGCATTATCATTGGTGGCATGCGGTTCGGCTGCAAAGAGCGAAGGGGAACAAGGGAAAAAGTCTGATGCGGCAGTGGGTGAGCAGACGCCGGGCAAGGAACCGTATGTTATTTGGGTAAATCCTCTGGTTGGAAGTGCTGTATTTACAAGTGCAGATAATGGAATCAAAGATGCATCGAAAGAATTTGGTTTTAAGCTTAAAATCATTGGACCGTCAGTACTGGATGATACCCAGATGTATGAAGCTTTACAGAATGCACTGGTAGAAAATCCGGATTTGGTTGTGACAACGCCTTATAATTTTTCCGCAGTCCAGGGGCTTTATACAGAGGCGAAGGAAAAGGGCATCCCTATTATTAATATCAGTTCAGATTCTGATGAGGCTGGAAGAGTGAGTTTTATCGGGACAGATAATACTGCCTATGGTCAATTAGCAGCAGACTATATTAATGAAGAGAAAAATGGAAAAGCAAATGTTATGATTATGATGGCGAATTTGGATACCAGTAACCAGCTGGAACAAAAGACTGCATTTGAGGAAAAGTGCAAAAAGGAATACCCTGGTATAAATGTAGTTCTCACTGATGAAGATAAGGGCGATAGTGTAACGGCATTACAGAAATTTCAGGATAATCTAAAGGCCCATCCGGAAATTGATACTATCCTTTGCCTGGAAGCAATCGGAGGGGTTTCGGCAGCAAATGCAATTGAAGAGCTTGGAATGAAGGATATTACTATATTGGCTATTGATGATAATGAGGATACTCTGCAGTACATCAGAGACGGTAAGGTATGGGGAACCATGGCTCAGAACTTTTATAAAATGGGATATACGGCCGGTGAATTCGCCAGGGATTATCTGGAAGGCAAAAAGGTAGATTCCATAGTGGATTCAGGAACTGTATTAATCACTAAGGATAATATTGATACTTATCAGGATGAGTTTTATAAGAAATAGAGTGAATAAATAATATCTTCCATTTATACTGTAATTGAAAATTGGACATGGTGGTGAAAAAGACTTCGCATGAGAGTGTGAGGTCTTTTTTTGTTGTGCATCCGCCAGTCCCACGTTTTAATGGGGGAAAGCCCCTGGTCCGCCCTGGCGGGAGGAATATCCGATTTTAAGTAAAGTTCTGTATTATAGGGTTTTTTATTTCTCAACATGTTATATAATGCTGTTAGAAGCATTCTTGCTATTGCAATGATAGCCTTCTTGTGGCCGTGCCGCTTTCTCAAGCGAAGATACCGGTTGTGGATTTCCGGATACATTTCACTTTTTACTAAGGAGTCAGCAACTTAATTATAGAAAAGAGGGCTGCCAAAGACAACGCTTTTATAACGTTTTGTGCCTTGAGCAGCGCGAAAGGAGTGAGTATAAAAATGAATAGTATCAGTCAGTTATTAAAGGAACGGGTGTCCTTACGGCGTTATGAGAAAAAGGCCATCCGGGAAGAAGATATGGAAGTGATCCTAAACGCAGCTTTAAGTTCCCCTTCCGCATGCAACCAGATGCATTACTCTATCTTAAAGATCGAGGATGAGAAGAGAAAGGAACAGATTGCGCAACTGTGCAATCACCAGAAGTTTATCGCAACTGCCCCTGTAATTCTGGTTTTTCTGGCGGACCAGTATAAATGGACCAGATATAACCAGTTAAAGGGAGTGGAGCAGTATGCCATGGCAGAAGGGATCGGCTTTCGCCAGCCGGACCTTTCAGACTTATTGCTGGCCTTTGAGGACACCATGATCGCTGCCCACAGCGCAGTCATCGCAGCGGAAAGCCTTGGGATCGGGAGCTGTTACATCGGTTCCACTCTGGTCAGTGACAGGGAGCTTTCTGAGCTTCTCAACCTGCCGCCTCATGTGGTGCCTCTGATGGTCCTTCCTATGGGCTATTATCCCGAAAACTTCAAGCGGGTCCACATGCCCCGGTTTGAGAAACGCTTTGTGGTATTTGAAGAGACTTATCATGCTCTTGACGATGAAGAGCTGGAAGAGATGTTTCAAAGCCGGGCAGAGCGGTATTACCATCCGTCGGAAAAGGAAAGGGCTCAAAACTATGCCCAGGCTTTTTATAAGCAAAAAACGGGTCATCCTTTCATGACGCAAATGACGGAGTCCCTGGAACAGATTCTTTCCAGATGGCATAAAAGGTGGCAATAACCTGACAAAGCAGCGCCTGATATAGAAGCAGAACATTGCATTTAAGGGGAGAAACGGCTATAATATCAAATAATAGAACAAGGAATACTGCTGATATTTGATACCCCTGATAATTGGAATTGTACTGCAAAGAAAGGTGCTTGAGCCGAATGAACCTCTGGAAGAAAAACTCAGTCAAACAGGAATCATATAAAAATGACGGGAAAGGCAAGATCCCGGAAATCCATCTGTGGCTGGCATGGATCGGAGTGATCGCATTTATGCTGGGCGCTTTTGTGGCTGCGGAAAGGCACTACATTCCAAAGTATTATGCCAGGTTTTACTTAACCCGTTCTGTGCTTCAGACCAGAGGAAGGCTTCTGGACCTATGGGGAAGAGAGCGGGGAAATATGAGGGAAGCCAGAGAAAGCCTTCTGGAGCTGAAAGCAGAGGAGGCCAGATGGAACGGCCTTTCGGTTCCCGTGATTTCCGGCGGCCTTGGGGTTTCCTGGAGGCATATAAAAAATGAAGACAACACCTTTGCCCAGGGAAACCTTAAGGTATATTTTCTGGAAAAACCAGGGGAAGGGCTGGATTACTGGGCTGATGAGGAAAACGTCCTGCTCTGTCTTCCCGGAGCAGGCGGATTCTCCGTGAAGACGAGTCAGGAAGCCATAAAGCAGGTTGTAGGCTTTTCCCTCATTCCCCAGAAGGAAAACGGTCCCAGGCAGAAGTTTGAAGCCTTAAAGGAAGGCGCCGTCACCATGATGAACCAGAGCGAAATACAGTTTGACGGAAGGGATGAAGAGGGAATAAGGCTGAAAGCCGTCATTCCAGCCTCTGTCTTTGAGCAGTATCTCGGTCAGGTGGGAGGATTTTTGGAGGAAGAGGCTTTAAGGGATATAAAGGAATGGGGCAGGCTTTTGACGGAGCGGAAAACCGGAAAAGAGGTTCAGGAGGTCTTATTTACCATTGATAAAAAGCTGAATATCAGTTCCATTCAGGTGGAGGGACTGGCTGATGTAAGCCTTCTCCTGGAAATTAACAGGAGCGCTTCCATCAAGGGGAGAATCGGCATCGGAGACAGGGAAGCGGACCTGGAAACCGTGGTCTATTCCGGCTCAGGACAAAAGGGCAGGCGGGTATTTGATATACCGTCATTAAACCTTGCTTATAAAAAAGAAAATGTCCGCATTGACCTGAAGCTGAGCGGAGGATATGAGGGCGGAAGGGTCGGAAAAGAGGAATTGGACTGCAAAAAACTGTCTTCTGCGGAAGAAGAATGGGATGATGGGAGATTGCAGGAAGAAAAAGAAGGATTTCTCAAAAAAGCCGGACAACTGGGCTTTGATTTCGGAAGGGAACGAAAAAAAGATATTGACAAATAGAACTGTAACTTTTATAATAACAGTAAGGTTGTTATGAGAGTTTCAGATTATGATAAAACTATAAAAGACAGATATAAGAAAGTCAGACTTAGAAGGAGGAATATAATATGGCAGTAATTACATTAACAGAGGAAAATTTTGAAAGCGAAATCAGCAGCGGCATTGCAGTCGTAGATTTTTGGGCAGCATGGTGCGGTCCTTGCAAGATGTTTGCCCCTGTTTTGGATGAAATTGCAGAAGCGAACCTTCCTGATGTAAAGGTGGGCAAAGTGAACGTGGATGAGCAGCCTGAGCTGGCAAGACAGTTCAGGGTCATGACCATTCCTACTGTTGTCATTTTCAAAGATGGAAAAGCACAGACCACTTCTGTGGGAGTGAAGCCTAAGAAAGAAGTTCTGGAGATGATTGAACGGTTAAGATAATGATTGTTTCGTAAGCTGCAGGCCTTTCCGCCTAACCGGAGGGCCTGTTTTTTTACAGATTTTTCTGCTTCCTGCCCAAGCTGTTTTCGTTTACAATAGATTGCATAAGTTAGTCTTGACATTCCCCTATACGGGAAGGGTTATACTGGACTTACAAACGGGGAAATGAAGAAGTCAGGTGATCAGAGGGCACGGGGAACTCTTAGTCAGGTAACATACTTATAAGGGGTTATCATGGAAGGTAAAAAATATTCAATCGGGGAAGTCAGTAAAATCTGCAAAATTTCGACGAAGGCCCTGCGCTTTTACGACAAGATAGGGATCATACCTCCGGATATGATATGCAAAGAGAACAGCTACCGGTATTATAACAAGGAAACCCTTCTGACGGTGCCGATCGTCAAGTATTACAAGCAGATGGGGTTTAAGCTGGAGGAAATGCAGGGGCTGGTGGAAGGAAATACATATTACTGCGTGGAACAGAACTTCCGCAGCAAGATCGATCAGCTTCGCATCCAGGAACAGCAGATTCACAACAGCTATGTTTCCATTAAGGACTGGTATGAACTGATTCAGGAAGCCAAGATGGTCCTTGAGCACGACGTTCACGACGTTTCCGTAAAATACGTTCAGCCGGTCACCTACTGCGGTATGGAACAGGACTTTGACTATAATTACATGGAATCCATTATCAACATCGAATGGACCAATCATCTGGAATCGGCTGAAAATGAGATTACAGGGCCTGTGATTTTACGGTTTGACTCCTTTGAAGAAAAGATGGCGGGAAAATGCAAACGGGCCAAAATCATACAAAAGCCCATTCATCCGTGCAAGGACTGCTTAAACCGCCAGGATTACGGCGGGTTCATGGCCGCCTCCGTGTACCATATCGGGGAGCATGAAACCATTGATGAGGAATATGAAAAGATATTGGACTGGGTGGAAAAGAGGGGGTACCGGTGCGGTAAGGAAAGCTTTGAGCGGTATGTGGTGGATTACTGGACAACCAGAAACCCGGCAGAATTCGTCTCGGAAGTGATGGTGCCCATATACAGAGAATAGGGAGCAGGGAAGGAAAAAACCTTCCCTGTTTTTTTGCGTTTCAGGGAAAAATAAAAGTTTAAATATGTATTGACATTCCCCATAGGGGGAGGTTCTATACTAAATGCATAGAAAACCGCGGGCTCGAAAAATAAAATTAGTGATATTTGAAAGGGCGCCCTGTCTTCTAAACGTTTCAGCTGAACGTAGAGAAAGAAAAGAGAAATAAAAAACCTGAATTTTGTGCAGTATTCAATTAAGGAGGAAACAAAACATGAAATATGACGCATTGGGAATGATTGAGACAAAGGGACTGATCGGCTCCATCGAAGCCGCAGATGCAATGGTTAAGGCGGCCAACGTCACACTTTTAGGAAAAGAATTTGTAGGCGGCGGCCTTGTTACCGTTATGGTAAGAGGTGATGTGGGTGCAGTCAAGGCAGCTACTGACGCAGGCGCTGCTGCGGCCCAGAGAGTAGGGGAGCTGGTTTCTGTTCATGTGATCCCCCGTCCTCACGGCGAGGTGGAAACCATTCTTCCAAAAGAGAAAAAAGGAGAGTAAAGAATGAGTACTCAGGTAAACACTGTATCTGCAAAAATGGCGCCTGTATCTGCAAGTGAAAAGATGGCGGCTGTCAATAAAAAATTCCGCAGAACCGGATTGTCCACCGGCGCGATTTCCGGCCTTACATACGGCATTTATACCGTTCTTGTAATGGTGGCAGGATATTATGAACCTCTTGTGAGCGCAGCGGGACTTTTGGCCGGCCCTTACGTATGCTCCGGCTTAAATGACCTTTTTGCAGGAGTCTGGCTGACCATCTACAATGCCAAAAGCGGACGCCTCCGTGAGATGGGACGAAGCTTAAACACATTTCCGGGAAAGATGATCGTCATTGGCTCTCTCCTTGGCGGTCCCATAGCAAACGGCGCTTACCTCATCGGACTTTCCATGGCAGGCGCTTATGCCATCCCCATTTCCGCCATGTGCGCTCTGTTCGGAGCTGTTTTTGCAAGGATTTTCTTAAACCAGAAGATCACAAAACGAGTGATGGCAGGCATGCTGGTATGTGTGGCCGGAGCCATTATCATCAACTGGTCCAAGCCGGAGGGGAGCAGCAATTTCACCCTTGGCATTATTTTTGCATTTGTGGCGGCTATCTGCTGGGGCCTGGAGGGCGTTTTCTCCGCTTACGGCGGTGCCATGATCGATACGGATGTGGCGATTAATTTACGCCAGTTGATTTCCGGAGTTGTGGACTTATTCGTAATCCTTCCCATCGTGGGAGGCATGGGCCTGTTAAGCGGAACCCTTTTTGCAGGAATTCCTGTCATCTGGCTGGTATTTTCCGGTTTAAGTGCGGCAGTATCCTACTTGTGCTGGTATAAGAGCAATTCGACAGTAGGCTGTGCGGTAGGTATGTCCTTAAACGTGACGTATGCATTCTGGGGCGTATTCTTCTGCATCCTGTTCCTGGGGCAGGCAGTGACCCCTACAATCGTCACCGGTTCCATCGTCATCGTGGCAGGTGCAATCCTGGTGACCATGAATCCGCTGGATTTATTTAAGAAAGGGGAATAAAACCATGTTATTACCTGCGAGAACAGCAGTTTTAAATTATTTGTACGGGGTTAAAAATGCAAATGTCACTCAGATTATGGAGGCATTAAAGCCCATTTACGGCGGAGAACTCCAATTCACCAAAGCCCGCTATCTGGACCATGTCATGACGCTGGAAGCGAACGGGTTAGTATCCTTATGCGGCTATGATCTGGATGAAGACGGGGATTTGCGCATGTGCTATGAAATCAACGAAGACGGAAAAAACTCCGTTGAAAAATATGTGGATAAGAAATACCGCAGCCAGTAAAAATGAAGGAGGTTTGCAAAGGTGAGATATTACGGAGAAGAAGCTTTGGGCCTGGTGGAAACCTTGGGCCTGGTTCCTGCCTTAGAAGCGGCGGATAAGATGCTTAAGGCGGCAGATGTGGAATTGATTTCCTATGAAAACGTAGGCTCCACCCTGGTGACCATTATGGTCAAGGGCGATGTGGCGGCAGTCCGCTCCTCCGTGGAAGCGGGAGCAGAAGCAGCGGCAGCCATCGGCAAGCTGACTGCAAAGAATGTGATGCCAAGACCCATCAAGGAAGTGGGCGACATTGTATCCGTCCACGATATTGACGCATAAAGAGAGGAAAACCATATATGGAAAGATATGAAGCCATAGGCGCAATCGAAACCTTCGGCCTGGTATTTGTTCTGGAGGCCGCTGATGCCATGTGCAAAGCAGCGGATGTGCAACTGATCGGCTATGAAAATGTAGCTTCCGGTTATATTTCCGTCCTGGTACAGGGCGATGTGGGAGCCTGCAAGACTGCTGTGGAGGCGGGAGTTAAGGCGGTAAAGGACATGGGGGCTGAGGTTTACAGCTCTGTGGTCATTCCAAGACCCCATCCGGACTTGGAAAAGATCGCCAGGCGCTATGCCTTACCGGCTGCACCGTAACGGAAGCGGTGAAATCCCGAATGGAGGGAGAAATGTAAATGAATTTTGTAGACAAAGACCTGCTCTCCATACAGGAGGCCAGGGTTTTAATGGAAGAGGCGCGGGAAGCCAGAGAAGCCATGCTCACCTTTTCCCAGGAAAGGCTGGATTCTGCGGTGGAATGCCTTGCAGCCGCAGCGAAAGAGCTGGCAGAAGAGCTGGCGGCCTTATCAGCGGAAGAGACGGGATACGGGAGGCAGCAGGATAAGGTTTTAAAGAACAGGTTCATCTGCGATACCCTGCCTGGGCGGTTAAGGTCCATGAAATGCGTGGGAATCCTGCATGAAGATGCCAGGGAAAGGACCATGGATATCGGCGTTCCGGTGGGAGTTCTTGTCTCACTGACTCCGGCCTACAGCCCGGTTTCCACCGCCATTTATCAGGTGCTGACTGCCGTAAAATCAGGAAATCCCATTGTCATTGCCCCTCATGAGAGGGCTTCTAAAGTGACGGCCCGCCTCATTGACAGGCTGGCAGAAGCGGCAAGGGACTGCGCTCTTCCGGAGGGAGCCATAAGCTGTTTAAAGACAGTGACAAAATCCGGAATCAGGGAGCTGATCGGCCACCCGGCAGCGGCCATGGTCATCAACACCGGAGTTTCGGACCTGTGCCGGGAGGGAGCAGAAAGCGGAAAGCCCTATATCTACGGAGGAACGGGAAACAGCCCGGTCTTTATTGAACGGACAGCCGATGTGAGGCAGGCAGTTTGCGACATCATTGCCAGCAGAACCTTTGACCACGGAATTGTACCCGCGGCAGAGCAGTATGTGGTGGCGGACAGTCTGATTGCAGAGGAAGTAAGAGCTGAAATGGTGAAAAACGGAGCTCACTTCATGAGCGAAGAGGAAGAGAAAAAGCTGGTGAACCTCCTCTGCCCGGAAAAAGGAAAGGCGGATATGGAGGTCATGGGAAAATCAGCCCTCCATCTTGCCCGCTGGGCTGGATTTGACTTGCCGGATTCTGTCAGGGTATTGGTTTCCCAGCAGAAATACATCTCTGACCAGAACCCCTTTGCAACGGAGTTTCTCTGCCCTGTTCTGGCCTACTACATAGAAAACGACTGGCTCCATGCCTGTGAAAAGTGCATGAGCCTGCTGGTCAAAAGCCATGGACACACCCTTGTCATCCATTCGAAAGACGAAGAAGTGATCCGCCAGTTCGCATTAAAGAAGCCTGTGGGAAGGGTTCTGGTGAACACCCCTGCAACCTTGGGAAGCATGGGAGCCACCACCAACCTGTTTCCTGCCATGACCCTGGGAGGCATTACGGCAGGGGCTGGAATCACGGCGGATAACGTCTCTCCCATGAACTTCATCTACCGGAGAAAGGTAGGATACGGAGTCCGGGAAGCCGGAGAGTTTCTTAAGGGCTTTCGGAACCCTCCTTCTGAGGAAGAGGAAGAGGATGTGAAACAGCTTTTGAAACAGATATTAGAAACTCTGTCCAGGGAACTGGACTGAGAATCATTGAAAGAGAGGGAAACTATATTGGATATTCGTGAATTTTCAAATAAATTTGCAGAAGCGACCAGGAACATGACACCGGAAGAGAGATCTGCCCTGATGAAGATGTTTGAAACCGTTTCTGACGAGATCAATAAAAAAGAAGCAGCGCCTTTGGGAACAGCCGTATGCAGCGAGGGCGGTACAGAAATACCGGAAGGAATCACCCCAAGGCTTCAGAAGCTGAAAGAAAAGTACCTGACTCATAAGCCTTCCATCACGACTTACCGCGCCCGCGCCATCACCAAGATTGCCAGAGAAAATCCCGGTATGCCCAAAGTCATGCTCCGCGCAAAATGCTTCCGTTACTGCTGCGAGACGGCTCCCCTGGTGATTCAGGACAATGAGCTGATCGTAGGCGCACCCTGCGGCGCCCCCCGTGCAGGTGCATTTTCCCCTGATATTGCCTGGAGATGGATGATGGATGAGATCGATACCATCGGAAGCCGCCCTCAGGACCCCTTCTATATTTCTGATGAAGATAAGAAGATCATGAAGGAAGAGCTCTTCCCATACTGGTACGGCAAATCCGTTGACGAATACTGTGAAGACCAGTACCGGGAAGCCGGAGTGTGGGAACTGTCCGGTGAATCCTTTGTATCAGACTGCTCCTATCACGCATTAAACGGCGGCGGAGACTCCAATCCCGGTTATGACGTGATCCTCATGAAAAAGGGCATGCTGGATATCCAGCAGGAAGCCAGAGAGCATCTGGAAGAGTTAAAATATGAAAATCCCGATGATATCAAAAAGATTTACTTCTATAAATCCATCATCGACACCACAGAAGGCGTTATGATTTATGCGAAAAGGCTTTCTGAGTACGCGAAAGAGCTGGCTGACAAAGAAGCCGATCCAAAGCGCAAAGCAGAGCTGTTAAAGATTTCCGAAGTAAATGCCTACGTTCCGGCTCACAAGCCAAGGACCTTCTGGGAGGCTGTTCAGGCCGTATGGACCATTGAATCCCTTCTGGTGGTGGAAGAAAACCAGACCGGCATGTCCATCGGACGTGTGGACCAGTACATGTATCCTTTCTATAAAGATGACATGGAATCCGGACGCATGAACGATTATCAGGCCTTTGAGCTGGCAGGCTGTATGCTGATCAAGATGTCTGAAATGATGTGGATCACCAGCGAAGGCGGCTCCAAGTTCTTTGCAGGCTATCAGCCATTTGTCAATATGTGCGTGGGCGGTGTGACCAGAAGCGGCCACGATGCCACCAATGACTTAACCTACTTATTAATGGATGCAGTCCGCCACGTGAAGATTTACCAGCCTTCCCTCGCCTGCCGTATCCACAACAAGTCTCCGAAAAAATACTTAAAGAAAATCGTGGATGTGGTGCGCTCCGGTATGGGCTTTCCTGCCTGCCACTTTGACGATGCCCACATCAAGATGATGCTGGCAAAAGGCGTTTCCATTGAGGATGCCCGTGACTACTGCCTCATGGGCTGTGTAGAACCTCAGAAGTCAGGCCGCCTCTATCAGTGGACTTCAACCGGCTATACCCAGTGGCCTATCTGCATTGAGCTGGTGTTAAACCAGGGCGTTCCTCTTTCCTACGGCAAGCAGGTGTGCCCGGATATGGGAGATTTAAGCAGCTTTAAGACGTATGAAGAGTTTGAGGCAGCGGTAAAGGAACAGATCAGATACATAACCAAGTGGACCAGCGTCGCCACTGTGATTTCCCAGAGAGTCCACAGGGACCTGGCTCCAAAGCCTCTCATGTCCATCATGTACGAGGGCTGTATGGAAAAGGGAAAAGACGTATCCTCAGGCGGAGCCATGTATAACTTCGGCCCCGGTGTCATCTGGTCCGGCCTTGCAACGTATGCGGACTCCATGGCAGCCATTAAAAAGCTGGTATTTGACGATAAGAAATACACTCTGGAGCAGTTAAACCAGGCATTAAAGGCGGATTTCATCGGCTATGACCAGATTCGAACCGACTGCCTCAACGCTCCCAAGTACGGAAATGACGACGATTATGCCGACTTGATTGCCGCTGATCTGGTGGATTTCACAGAGCATGAGCACAGAAAATACAAAACCCTGTATTCCGTATTGAGCCACGGAACCCTGTCCATTTCCAACAACACCCCATTCGGGCAGCTGACAGGCGCTTCTGCCAATGGCCGCAATGCGTGGCAGCCCCTTTCCGACGGCATCAGCCCCTCTCAGGGTGCGGACTTTAAGGGCCCGACAGCCATTATTAAGTCTGTATCCAAGATGTCCAATGACAGCATGAACATCGGTATGGTTCACAACTTTAAGATCATGGCCGGAATGCTGGATACACCGGAAGGAGAGGAAAGCCTGATTACCCTTCTTCGGACTGCCTGCATGTTCGGAAACGGAGAGATGCAGTTTAACTACCTGGATAACGATACTCTGATCGAGGCTCAAAAGCATCCGGAGCTCTACCGCGACTTGATCGTCCGGGTGGCAGGCTACAGCGCATTCTTTGTGGAGCTGTGCAAGGATGTGCAGGATGAGATCATCAGCAGAACCATGCTGACCCATTTCTAAAGGGAAAGGGAGAACAATCACAATGGACCATGGAAATACAGGGGAGATCGAGCGCAAGGCGTTTATCTTCAACGTGCAGAAATACAACATGTACGATGGGCCGGGAATCAGAACCATGGTGTTCTTTAAAGGCTGTCCTCTCCGGTGCAAGTGGTGTTCTAACCCGGAAGGGCTGGAACGGAAATTCCAGGTGATGTATAAGCAAAATTCCTGTGTGAACTGCGGGGCCTGCCAGGAGGTGTGCCCCGTGGGAATCCATGTGATGTCCGGGACGGGTGAACATGAAATCAGGCGGGATAAAGACTGCATCGGCTGTATGAAATGCAAAAACATCTGCCCTAACAGCGCCCTGACCATTGCCGGAGAGGTAAAGACCATTTCTGAACTGTTAAAGCTAGTGGAAGAAGATGCCGGCTTTTACGATATTTCAGGCGGAGGGGTGACCCTTGGAGGCGGTGAAGTGACCTCCCAGCCTGAGGCCGCCCTGACCCTTTTGATGGCCTGTAAACGGGAAGGAATCAATACGGCCATTGAAACCTGCGGCTATACGAAGACGGAAACCATTTTAAAGATCGGGGAATATGTGGATTTGTTCCTGTTTGATATCAAGCACATGGACCCAGTGCGGCACAATGAGCTGACGGGAGTCAATAACGAGCGGATTCTCACCAATTTACGGGAACTGCTTCACCGCCGTTATAACGTCAAGGTCCGCATGCCCATGTTAAAAGGAATCAATGACAGCAGACAGGAGATTGACCAGGTAATCCGGTTTCTGATGCCTTATAAGGATCATAAGAATTTTAAGGGAATTGACCTGCTTCCTTATCACAAACTGGGAGTCAATAAATACAACCAGCTTCAGATGGAATACCCCCTGGAAGGGGACCCCAGCTTGAGTTCCGAGGATTTAGACCGGATCGAAGGGTGGATGAAGGAGTATCAATTTCCTGTTACTGTGGTGAAACACTGAGAAAGGGGAGAAGTCATGGTGGAAATGCAGCGTGTCATAGAGGAATCGGTGCCGGGAAAACAGGTCACCATCGCCCATGTGATCGCATCGCCCATACCTGAGGTGTATGAGTGCCTCGGCATCGATGAGCTGGGGGCTATCGGGATTCTCACCCTTTCACCCTTTGAAACCTCCATCATTGCAGCGGATATTGCGGCAAAGGCGGCTGACGTGGAAGTGGGCTTTTTAGACCGGTTCACCGGTTCGGTCATCATTGCAGGAGATGTGGACAGTGTGGAAACGGCTTTAAAGGCTGTCTGCGATACTTTAAGCCGGGGGCTTGGCTATATGGTTCCGGCGGTAACGAGGACATGAGAAAAAAGAGAATTATGATTATCGGCCCTTCCGGAAGCAAAAAGACCCTGCTGGCCCATGCCATCAACGGCAAAAGCGGCCCGGCAAAGCGGACTCAGAACATGGTATACGGGGAAAAGACCCTGGATGTGCCGGGCGTTTACTTAGAAAGCCCCTGGATGCACAAGCACATCATTGCGGCTGCCCAGGATGCGTCCCATGTGCTGATGGTGGCAGACCGGTCTTTGAACCGGGAAATCTACCCGCCGGGCTTTGCAAAGGCTTTCCGGGTTCCTGTCATCGGTGTGATCACAGGCGGGGAGGAAAACCGGGAGCGGGATAGCTTCTGTGCCCGCCAGTTGAGGAGGACCGGAGTCAAAGAGCCTTATTACCGCATTGATCCGGAGTCGGGAGCCGGAATTGATGAGCTGATGGAGGCCCTTAAAACAGAGGGAAAGGAGGGAAATGAGAAGTGGAGCAATTTGCAATGAAAACAAAGATTTATATGGGACCTTCCTGTCTGGAAGGGCTGAAGGATATGCCTGTAAAAAGGGCGTTTCTCATCTGCGATCCTTTTATGGTCCAGTCGGGAAGGTCTGACTGGATTACAGAGCTTTTAAAAGAGATGGGCAGCAGCTATGAAGTCTTTTCTGAAGTGGTGCCGGACCCCTCCATTGAAGTGGTTTCAAAGGCAATCGAAAAGATGAAGGCCTTTGGACCTGACGGGGTGATCGCCCTGGGAGGCGGTTCTGCCATTGATACGGCAAAGGCGGCCAGCCATATTTACACCAGGCTGGAAAATGAACGCCTGTATCTTGCGGCAGTCCCCACCACCAGCGGAACGGGAAGCGAAGTGACGAATTTTTCCGTGATTTCCGACCCAAAGGCCCAGGCAAAGTATCCCCTTCGGTCTGACGATATGATGCCTGATGCGGCCTTTTTGGACCCGCGGTTTACCGTGTCGGTTCCGCCCCATATTACGGCTGATACCGGAATGGATGTGCTGACTCACGCTTTGGAAGCTTACGTGTCGGTCAGTGCCAGTGATTTTACCGATGCCTGTGCAGAAAAAGCTGTCAGGCTTGTATGGAACCATCTGGGCAGGACTGTTGAAGACGGAAGCGATATGGAAGCCAGAACCCATATGCACAACGCCTCCTGTCTGGCGGGAATCGCTTTTAACGGGGCGTCCCTGGGGCTCTGCCACAGCATGGCCCACGCTTTGGGAGCCAGGTTTCACATTCCTCACGGAAGAAGCAATGCCATATTACTGCCTCACATCATCAGCTACAATGCCGGGCTTTTGGACTTAACGGAACAGGAAGCCTGCAAAAAGTACGGGGCCATAGCGGCCATGGCAGGAATTGCGGCAGGGACGGATAAAGCCACAGTGCACGGACTGGTCCGCCATATCAGAAACCTGATGAACCGGATCAAAATCCCCCGGTACATTACGGATTTAAAGATAGATAAGGACGAATATGAACAGGCCGTCAGAGAGATGGCAGAGAAGGCTTTAGCCGATAACTGTACGGTGACCAACCCAAGAAAGCCCAGGCTGGAGGAAATTGAAGCGATCTACGGTCAACTGTGCAAGGGAGGCTGCCCATGAAATTTATCACAGAAGACGATTTGAGGATTGTTTTCCGCAAGGAGCCTTTTGCTTCCTTTGATATTTTGGAGGGAACAAGGCTGACTCCCGGAGCCCGGCAGTTTCTGATGGATCATAAGGTGATGATTCAGGAGGGAAGCAGGGAGGAAAAAGAAAAACCCGGCAAGACAGCGGAAGATGAAAATGCGGCTGGAATACTTCGAGAAAATAAACTATATATGCTGAAAATAAAAACCCTTCAGGCGGAATTTCTGGAAGCAGGACTGGAACTGATGGAGAGGAATGTGCTGCTGGCAGAGCAGGTGTTTGACTTGGAACGATGGCTTTTTAAGCAGGGAGTCCCTTTTCATGGCTGTACCGGCTTTGACAGGGAAAGCTTTGAGGGTCCCTCAGAAGACTGTTTTGAGATCACCGGCTTTCATGCCCAGTCTCCAAAGGGAAAAGAAATCCTGATCCTTCACCGCCTGCGCTGTAAAACGAGAGAGCTTCAGGCAGAGGCCTCAGAAGAGAATTTAAACCCTGTCATCAACCGTTTGTCGCAGATGATATGTCTGGAATATGGAGGAAGCGTATGTCAAAAGAAGAAATAACCTTTGACGGCTGCAATGAACTGGTGAGCCGTTTTGAATCGGTGATCCATAAGCCGGTGACAGAAAAATCCTCTGTTTATTATACGGGCGTGGACTTAGGAACAGCGTGTGTGGTATTGGCGGTGCTGGATGAGAATTACAAACCGGCAGCAGGGGCTTACCGTTATGCGGACGTGGTCCGTGACGGGATGGTGGTGGACTACATCGGCGCCATCCGGATTGTCAGGGAGTTAAAGGAGGAGCTGGAGGAAAAGCTGGGCACAGAGCTGATTTACGCCTCTGCGGCAATCCCTCCGGGAACGGATTCCCTGGACGGAGGAGCCATTAAAAATGTGGTTCAGGGAGCCGGATTTGAGATCACCGCCCTTCTGGATGAACCTACCGCAGCCAACGCTGTGCTGAAAATAAAAAACGGTGCGGTTGTGGACATCGGAGGCGGCACCACGGGAATTTCCATTTTAAAGGATGGGAAGGTGGTGTATGTGGCTGACGAGCCTACGGGAGGAACCCATTTTTCCCTGGTGGTTTCCGGGGCGTACCACATGCCTTTTGCTGAGGCGGAAGCCTATAAGCGGAAAGAGGAAAATCACAGGGAGCTGCTTCCGGTTTTAAAGCCGGTGGTGGAAAAGGTGGCCTCCATCATAAGCCGCCATATTAAGTGCTACGATGTGGAGGAAATCTATCTGGTAGGCGGAACCTGCTGTCTGGCTGGAATAGAACAAATCATTGAAAAGCAGACGGGTGTCAGAACCAGGAAGCCCCAAAACCCCATGTTTGTAACCCCTCTTGGAATCGCATTTTCCTGTAATCAGGAAGAGATGGCATAAAGGAAGTGGACGTATGGAATACCGGATTATTAAATCACCGTCAAAGGGGACTCTGGACATTTTAAACCGAAGAAAGGGTTCCGGGACCTCCTCTCCCATCATAGAGGCCGATGCTGTGGGACTGATTCAGGGCAGGATCATTGAAATGGTTTGCGCTGCCGACGCGGCGGAAAAGGCTGTGGGAGTTACAGTGGAAGATATCAGGGGAAGCTGTCCCCAGAATATGATCATGCTGGCAATCTTAGGAGACACAGCGTCTGTGGAGGCGGCCATGGAAGAAATCAGGCGGAGAGAAAAGGAAGGAGCAAAGGAATGGTAGCGGCAAGACTGATTGATACCATCTGGGCGACCAGAAAAGCGGATTCTTTAAACGGATATAAATTCATGCTTGCTGAGATCATCGGAGGCACACGGGAAGGGGAACGGCTGATCGTGGCGGACATTATCAGCGCGGGAATCGGGGACCGTGTGATCATCTCCACCGGCTCTTCTGCCAGACGGATGCTGGGAAGCGATGAGGTTCCCGTGGATGCAGTTGTCATTGGAATCATTGATGAAGACTGCCAATTTAGATAGAAGGGAGTGATGGCATGAAGCAGTTGGTTTGTGCAAAGGATATAGAGGCGGTGAGTGCAGAGGGCAAAAAGGTATTTTATATAGAAGACGGAAGCATCATCACGCCGTCTGCAAAGGATGCAGCAGAAGCGCGCGGAATCGCATTTTGCAAAAAGGAAGAGGAAATCTCTCCGACTGTTCCGGTTTTTGAGGGAATGGACAGTGAGAAAATCTATACGGTTTTAAAGGCTTTGATGGAGAAAGGGCTGTTAAATGACATATTAAAGCCCTATGAAGCGGAAAGCCATGGAAACGGCTTAAAGGTGGTGAGGGGAAATTCCGTGAAAATGGATGTATTTGAGACAGGAAACCCTTCCGCAAAAGCCTATTACCAGGAGCTGATAAGCAAGGATGAATCCCATATCAGCGCCGGATTTCTGGTCATCGACCATTCCAGTTTTGAATGGGAGCTGACCTATGAAGAAATTGATTACGTAATTGAGGGAACGCTTACGGTTTCCATTGACGGAAAAACCTACACAGCCAGGGCCGGAGATGTGGTCTTTGTGCCTTCGGGCTCCAAAGTGGTATGGGGTTCTCCGGACAAAGCCAGAATATTTTATGCAACCTATCCGGCAAACTGGGCTGATCTGGTTTAAGGAGGTAGAGGATGCAGGCACTTGGCTTTATAGAAACAAAGGGCATGATAGCAGCCATTGAGGCCGCCGATGCCATGCTGAAAGCGGCAGACGTATCTCTTGTGGAAAAGACCAGGGTGGGCGGCGGCCTGATCACTGTGGCAGTGACCGGCGATGTGGCGGCTGTGAAAGCGGCAGTGGATGCCGGAGCAGCAGCGGCAGGGAGAATCCATGAAAATGCCCTGGTGACCTGCCACGTGATCCCCAGACCCCATGAGGAGCTGGCGGCAGTGGTGGGCAGAGGGCCCGGCAGGCCGGATAGCCCTGGAGGTTCCGATGATCTGGAAACTTCCAACAGTACGGAAATTGACGATCAACTGAAAAGAGAACCGGATTTAACTGATGCAGCAGAAGTGCCGCCCAAAGCTATTTCTGAAATCATGGAAGATGAATCCTTCCCGGCCTCAGAAACCGTGGACACCATAAAAAGAGAAACTCTCGATCTGTGGATAGAGCAGGATGGCCTGGAAGAAACCTTAAAAGTGCTGGAAGAGATGAAGGTGACGGAGCTTCGGACCCTTGCCCGTGAGTATCCGGAGCTTGCCATAGCCGGACGGGAAATTTCAAAGGCGAACAAGACCCTGCTGTTAGAAGAGTTCAGGAAATATTACAGCTCCAATGATTGAGATCATTAGAAAAGGAGAACCAGAACATGGAAAATTTTGATTATGATTTGCGCTCCATCCAGGAAGCAAGGGACCTGGCCCGGAGAGGTGAGGCCGCCGCAAAGAAGATGGCAGGGCTTACGGCAGAGCAGATCGACGTCATTTTAAAAGCCATGGCAAAGGCAGGAGAGGAACACGCCCTTTGTCTGGCAGAAATGGCGGCGGAAGAGACTGGATTCGGAAAGGCCATGGATAAGGCTTATAAAAATCACGCCGCTTCCACTCTCTTATACGAAGAAATAAAGGACATGAAAACGAGAGGAATTCTCGATGAAGATACGGTCAGCAAAACCATTGACGTGGCGGAGCCGGTAGGTCTGGTCATGGGAATCATCCCTTCCACCAACCCCACTTCCACCGTATTTTTCAAGTCCATGATCGCCTTGAAATCAGGAAATGCCATCGTATTCTCCCCCCATCCTTCCGCTGCAAAATGCACCTTAAAGGCGGCTGAGGTGATGCGGGATGCCGCAGTTGCAGCGGGAGCGCCGGAAGGAGTGATCGGCTGCGTATCCATGCCTTCCATGGGCTCTACCAATGAGCTGATGAAGTGCAGGGAAGTTTCCGTCATCATTGCAACCGGAGGCCCGGCCATGGTAAAAGCCGCCTACAGCGCGGGAAAGCCGGCTATCGGAGTGGGAGCAGGAAACTCCCCGGCCTACATAGAAAAGACGGCTGACGTCAAACAGGCGGTAAAGACCATTCTGGCCAGCAAGACCTTTGACTACGGAACGATCTGCGCCTCTGAACAATCCATTATCTGCGAGGAAAGCAATCACGCAGAGGTGGTGGCTGAGTTTAAGAAACAGGGCGGATACTTTATGACAAAGGAAGAAACTGATAAAGTCTGCGCTCTGTTATTTAAAAACGGCCACAGCATGAATGCTAAATTTGTAGGCCGTTCCCCTCAGATCATCGCCCAGGCAGCAGGAATCCAGATTCCGGAGGGAACTAAGGTTCTCATCGGAAAGCAGGAGGGCGTAGGTGAGGGCTATCCTTTATCCTATGAGAAGCTGACGACTGTTCTCGGCTTTTACACCGTAAAGGACTGGGAAGAAGCCTGCGGCTTAAGCATCCGCCTTTTGCAAAACGGCATCGGCCACACCATGAGCATCCACACCCAGGACCGGGATAAGGTTCTCAAATTCGCAGCAAAGCCGGCTTCCAGAATCCTTGTAAACACAGGAGGAAGCCAGGGCGGAACAGGAATCAGCACAGGCCTTCCCATTTCCTTCACACTGGGATGCGGAACCTGCGGCGGAAGCTCTGTTTCTGAAAATGTGAGCCCCAAACACCTTCTCAACGTGAAAAAGGTGGCCTTTGGAATAAAGGACTGCGATACCCTCGCAGAAGAAGACGCTTCTTTCCTGTGGAAGGAAACGTCCGGGAAAGCTTCTTCCAGCCCGGAAAGCGGCGGTGACAGCGATAAGCTGGCAGCCCTTGTGAGGGAAATCGTGCTGGCAATGAAGGGCCAGTGAGCACAGGCGGAGAGGAGAAGGGAAATGGATAAATATGAAGCGGTCATGAAGCTTTTTCTGGAAGCTGTAAAAGCGGAATCCCAAAAGGAAGAGCAGAGAGTGCCGGTAGGCGTTTCCAACCGCCATGTGCATTTATCCCGTGAGGATCTGGACGCCCTTTTCGGAAAGGGATATGAGCTGACCAGGATGAAGGACTTATCCCAGCCCGGCCAGTACGCATGCAAGGAAACCGTAACCCTTTGCGGCCCCAAGGGAGCCATTGAAAAGGTCCGCATTCTGGGGCCTGTAAGAGGGCAGACTCAGGTGGAGATTCTGGCGGCAGACTGTTTTAAGCTGGGAGCCAAGACAGAACCGAAGATGTCCGGAGAACTGTCCGGAACGCCGGGAATCACTCTGACAGGCCCCAGGGGCTCTGTTCAGACGGCAGAAGGCCTTATCATAGCCCAGAGACACATCCACATGACCCCGGCAGATGCCGAAAGGTTTGGAGTCTGTGACGGCCAGAGCGTGAGCATTCAGGCAGACGGAATCCGGGGCGGAGTCTTCGGCCACGTGGCCATCCGGGTGACGGAAACCTCAGGTCTGGAATGCCATATTGACACAGAGGAAGCCAATGCCATGGGGCTTGACTGTTCCTCAACTGTCGCCATTGTAAAATAAGAGAACCATTAAAAATGAATATATATCAGGAGGATTAGAAAATGAAATATGATGCATTAGGAATGATCGAAACAAAAGGCTTAATCGGCTCCATCGAGGCGGCAGATGCCATGGTAAAGGCTGCCAATGTGACTCTGGTAGGCAAAGAATTTGTAGGCGGCGGCCTTGTTACCGTTATGGTAAGAGGAGACGTAGGCGCTGTTAAAGCGGCCACAGATGCGGGTGCGGCGGCAGCCCAGAGAGTGGGCGAGCTGGTGTCCGTTCACGTGATCCCCCGTCCCCATGCCGAGGTGGAAACCATTCTTCCGGCAACCAGAGAAGCTTAATTCCGCACATTAAAGAGAGTGTCCGAAAGGGCACTCCTTTTTTGTTAACTCCGCTTATTCATGTCCAGTTACAAGAAAGTTGTATCCGTGTTAAGAGAATGTTAAAAAAATATCCTCATTTAATGGACAAAGTCCAAAATATTCGTTATAATGTGTCTCAGAAGGCAGGTGTTAAAAATACGTTACAAAAAAAGTGTAATGCGAAGTCTTATGATGGTGACCCAACTGGGGTTGAATGTCATGGTACCTGTGTTCGTCTGTATTTTTGCCGGTTACCACATTGACCGATATGCAGGGACGAACGTGACCTTGATCCTTTTGATTCTTGGATTTCTGGCGGGAGGCTTAAATGCCTATAAGCTGGCAAAAGCAGCCATTGCCATGAATGAAAAAGAGGAGAAGGAAGAGGATGAGAGGGTGCACATGGAGAGACAGAAGAAGGGCCATGAGAATGTGCATAAGCCAAAGCAGCCCAGCCGTGTGAAACGCCATGACGACGGAAAACTTTTGTAGACAGGAGGACTTGTAACATGGGGAAGGAAACAAAGAATCTGATGCTGGAGGTTTCTGCCGGAATGGTGGTTTTCACGGCGGCTGCTATGGCCGCGGCACTTTTTATTTATCCGAAGGGTTCTGTTTTTGCAGGGCTGCTTCTGGGTATGGCTCTGGCCCTGGTCATGTTTTTATCCATGGCTCTGGTGCTGGAAGGCTCTATGAGAACCGAAGATCCAAAGGTCGTTCAGAAGCGGACCATGATAGGCTCTGTGGTCCGTTATTTACTGCTCATTGTCACGCTGGTGGTTATTATTCTCCGTTTTTCGGACTATATCAATCCTGTGGCAGCGGTAATCGGAGTCCTCGGACTGAAGGCTGGTGCGTTTTTACAGCCTGTTATGCACAAAATCGCAGGAATCTGGAAGAAGGAAGCATGACTTCCCTGCGGTTTCGTGAGATCGCTTAAGAAAGGAGGTTTACGCATATGGTGGTTGCAAATGCCAGTAAAGTAGACTTTATGATCAAGGGCGTTACAAAATTCCATGCCTTTGGGCAGGAGTTATGGGTGACAACTACTGATATAGGCCTCAGTATTGTGACTATTGTGATCCTGATCCTTGCGGTGATTACCAGCCGGAAGATGAAACATGCCAGTGAAGTGCCCGGCACGTTCCAGAATATCATGGAGCTTACGGTGGAGTCCATTGACAGTATGGCAAAGGGAATTCTGGGACATCATGCGTCAAGGTTTGTTAATTATATCGGAACTATATTTATTTTCATATTGTTCTGCAATATTGGCGGTTTATTCGGTATTAAAACGCCGACGGCAGATTTTGGTGTAACGTTCGCACTGGGCTTTTTCACTTTTTGTATCGTGCAGTACCAGGGAATTAAAAATCATGGGATCGGCCACTTTACAGGCCTGTTTAAGCCCTTTCCCATCCTGTTTCCCATCAATCTGATCGGTGAAATAGCGAATCCGCTGTCTCAGTCCCTCCGTTTATTCGGCAATATTATGTCGGGCGGTGTGATCATGGGCCTGTGGTATGGGATGATGCCGATTTTCGTAAAAATCGGTATTCCATCATTTTTACACGTGTACTGTGATGTGTTTTCGGGTCTTATCCAGACCTATGTATTCTGTATGCTGACCATGGTATATGTCAATGACAAAATGGATTAACCATGGCTTTATTTCAATAATATCAAACTCAGGAGGAATTTTTCTATGAACGGATTTTCAGGACAGGACTTTATCTTAGGCTGCTCCGCTATCGGTGCAGGCCTTGCAATGATCGCAGGTATCGGACCTGGTATCGGTCAGGGTATTGCGGCAGGCCATGCTGCGGCTGCGGTTGGACGTAATCCGGGAGCGAGAGCGGATATCACTTCCACCATGCTTTTGGGACAGGCCGTTGCCGAGACAACCGGTCTTTACGGCTTCGCTGTTGCTGCTATCCTCATGTTCTTAAAGCCATTCAGCTAAAGAGTGGCGAGAATACATAGGGAGAGGAGGCGAAACCTTGGAACGATTATTGGGATTTGACCCGCAGATGCTTTTCGATTCATTTGTGACAGCCATTAACGTCTTCATCCTGTTTTTTGGATTGTCCTACATGCTGTTTAATCCGGTGCGCGACATGCTGGAAAAGAGAAAGCAGAAGATTGCAGGAGAATTAAAAAACGCTGCCGATGATAAGCAGGCTGCACACGCCATGAAGGAAGAGTATGAGACAAGGCTCCGTGAAGTGAAGCTGGAGGCGGAGGCTATCTTGGAAGAAGCCAGAAAGCAGGCGAGACTGAGAGAATCAGAGATTCTTGCACAGGCCAGAGACGAAGCCAGCCGGATCGTTGAAAGAGGAAACCGGGAAGTGGAGCTGGAGAGAAAGAAAGCTCTTGATGATATGAAGGAACAGATCATCTCCATTGCATCTGCCATGGCCGGTAAGGTGGTGGCATCCTCCATGGACTTAAGAGTGCAGGAAACCCTGATTGACGAAACTTTAAGGGAAATGGGTGAGAGCACATGGCAAAGCTGATATCAAAAGTATATGGCGATGCATTGTTTGAGGAAGCCCTGGAAAAGCAGGAAGTGGACGCTTTGTTCGAGGAAGTAACGGCTCTTAAGGAGATCTGGAATCAGAATCCGGCCTTAGGCCAGCTTCTCGATAATCCGAAGATCGGAAAAGAAGAGAAAACCGGCATGATCAGGAACATTTTCCAGGGACGGACATCAGAAGACCTGATGGGTTTTCTGGCAGTCATTGTGGACAAGGGCAGGCAGAAGGAGATTCCGGCAATCTGCGAATACTTCGTAAATGCTGTCAAGGAATATAAAAATATCGGCGTGGCCCATGTGACCAGCGCAGTGGAATTAAAAGAGGAGCAGAAGGCTCAGCTTGTGAAAAAACTGCTGGAAACCACCGGGTACGTGGATGTTGAGATGGATTATCAGGTGGATCCGGAATTGATCGGCGGCATGGTAATCCGTATCAAGGACCGGGTGGTGGATTCCAGCATCCGGACACAGCTTCATGAGCTGCGGCGCAGCTTGTCAAAGCTGCAGTTGACACTATAACTTTAGAAAGAAGGTGCAAACCTTAATGAATTTAAGACCAGAAGAGATCAGTTCTGTCATCAGGGAACAGATTCAAAGATATTCCGTGAAATTAGAAGTCTCTGATGTCGGTACAGTCATTCAGGTAGCGGACGGAATCGCCCGCATTCACGGCCTTGAAAACGCCATGCAGGGAGAGCTTTTGGAGTTCCCCGGAGAAATCTACGGCATGGTGCTCAACCTGGAAGAGGACAACGTGGGTGCAGTTTTGCTGGGCACAGGTGCTATCAGCGAAGGCGATACGGTAAAGACCACCGGCAGGGTGGTGGAGGTACCTGTAGGCGATGCCCTGACAGGACGGGTTGTCAATGCCCTGGGCCAGCCGGTTGACGGCAAAGGTCCTATCCAGACAGACAAATTCCGCAAGATTGAACGAGTGGCTCACGGCGTTATTGACAGAAAATCAGTAGATACTCCTCTCCAGACAGGAATCAAGGCCATCGATGCCATGATCCCCATTGGAAGAGGCCAGCGTGAATTGATCATCGGTGACAGGCAGACAGGTAAGACCGCCATTGCCCTTGACACCATCATCAACCAGAAAGGCCAGGGGGTTCACTGTATTTATGTAGCCATCGGCCAGAAGGCTTCCACGGTTGCATCCATTGTAAAGACTCTGGAAGGGTATGGCGCGATGGATTACACCACCGTTGTCGTATCAACAGCTTCCGATTTAGCTCCCCTCCAGTATATCGCACCGTATTCCGGCTGCGCTATGGGAGAGGAATGGATGGAGGAAGGAAAGGATGTACTGGTTGTTTACGACGATTTGAGTAAGCATGCCGCTGCATACCGCACCCTGTCCCTGCTGTTAAAGAGACCGCCGGGCCGTGAGGCGTATCCGGGAGACGTTTTCTATCTCCATTCCAGACTGCTGGAGAGAGCTTCAAGGCTTTCCGAGGAGCTGGGAGGAGGTTCCTTAACCGCTCTTCCCATCATTGAGACACAGGCAGGGGACGTATCCGCTTATATCCCTACCAACGTTATTTCCATCACAGACGGACAGATTTATCTGGAAACAGAGATGTTTAACGCAGGCTTCCGTCCGGCTATCAACGCAGGACTTTCCGTATCCCGTGTAGGCGGCTCCGCTCAGATTGCGGCCATGAAAAAGATTGCGGCCCCCATCCGTGTGGAATTGGCCCAGTATCGGGAACTGGCAAGCTTTGCCCAGTTTGGTTCCGAGCTGGATTCTGCTACCGCAGAGCAGCTTGCCCAGGGTGAGAGAATCAGAGAGGTATTAAAGCAGGGGCAGTATCAGCCTATGGCAGTTGAATACCAGATCATCATTCTCTTTGCTGCCACGAGAAAGCTGCTTTTGGATATTCCCACAGAGAAAATCCTGGACTTTGAAAAGGCCCTGTTCCGTTTCATTGAAAGCAAGTACAACCAGATTCCTGCAAGCATCCGTGAAACAAAGCAGATTACGCCTGAAACAGAGGAACTGTTGGAAAAGGCCATCAACGAGTGCAAAGCAGGTCTCTTTTAAAGGCAGGTGAACAATCATGGCATCCATCAGGGATATCAAACGAAGAAGAGACAGTATTTCCAGTACTGAACAGATAACAAAGGCCATGAAGCTCATATCAACTGTGAAGCTGCAAAAATCCAGGGCAAAGGCAGAGGAATCAAAGCCCTATTATACCATGATGTATGAGACCATAGGTTCCATGCTGAGTAAGTCCGATGGAATTGACCACAAATACTTAAGGTCAGGAACATCCGGGCGCAAGGCGGTTATCGTCATCACCTCAAACCGGGGGCTGGCAGGAGGCTATAACAACAACATTGCCAGACTGGTCTGTGCAGACGAAAGGCTTGCTCTGGAAGTGACGGATGTCTATGCCATCGGACGCAAGGGAAAGGATGCACTGGCCAGAAAAGGGTATCATATTGCCGCGGATTATTCCGAGGTGATCAATGAGCCTCTCTACCGGGATGCCTCTGACATCACCATGGAGCTTTTGGACGCATTCGGAAGAGAGCAGATCAGTGAAATTTATCTGGCCTATACATCTTTTAAAAACACCGTAACCCATGTTCCCACCCTTAAGAAGCTTCTTCCCGTAGAAATAGAAGGAGGAGAGAGAAAGGCTGACCAGGCTCTTATGAACTACGAGCCTGACGAGGACCGGGTTTTGGATTCCATCATTCCCAAGTACATGAGCAGTCTGATCTACGGCGCTCTTTTAGAGGCCGTTGCCAGTGAAAACGGAGCCAGAATGACGGCCATGGATTCTGCTACCAACAATGCGGAAGAGATGATAGAAGAACTGGGTCTGGCCTATAACCGGGCAAGACAGGGGGCCATTACCCAGGAGCTTACGGAGATCATATCCGGCGCCAATGCGATTTCATAGGAATTTACAGTTGTTCGATGAGCTGTCGGGCAAATTGAATTTCATTTAACTAAAAAGGAGAAACAAGATGGCAGAACAAAATATTGGTAAGATCACCCAGATCATCGGTGCCGTACTGGATATCAAGTTCAGCCAGGGCAAGCTGCCGGATATCAATGAGGCCATTGATATCACCGCAAGGGATGGCAGCAAACTGGTTGTAGAGGTATCCCAGCACCTTGGCGATGATACCGTAAGATGTATCGCCATGGGCAGTACCGACGGACTGGTGCGTGGTATGGAGGCTGCAGCGACAGGCGCTCCCATCACCGTACCGGTTGGAGAAGAAACTCTGGGACGTATTTTTAACGTTCTGGGTGATCCAATCGATAAAAGACCTGCTCCGGAAGTAAAGGAATATCTTCCGATTCACAGACCGGCTCCCAGCTTTGAGGAGCAGTCCACGGAAACAGATATTCTGGAAACCGGAATCAAGGTCGTTGACCTTCTCTGCCCATACCAGAAGGGCGGCAAGATCGGCCTTTTCGGCGGTGCAGGAGTAGGTAAAACCGTATTAATCCAGGAGCTGATCCGTAACATCGCCACAGAGCACGGCGGATATTCCGTATTCACCGGCGTTGGCGAGCGCACCCGTGAGGGAAATGACCTCTATCACGAGATGCAGGAATCAGGCGTTATCAATAAAACCACCATGGTGTTCGGACAGATGAACGAACCGCCGGGCGCCCGTATGAGAGTGGGCCTTACCGGACTGACCATGGCGGAGTATTTCAGAGACCAGGGCGGAAAGGATGTGCTGCTGTTCATTGACAACATCTTCCGTTTCACCCAGGCAGGTTCCGAGGTTTCGGCTCTTCTTGGCCGTATGCCTTCCGCAGTAGGCTACCAGCCTACCTTGCAGACCGAGATGGGCGCTCTTCAGGAGAGAATCACTTCCACAAAGAACGGTTCCATCACCTCGGTTCAGGCGGTTTACGTGCCTGCCGATGACTTAACAGACCCGGCTCCGGCCAACACCTTTGCCCACCTGGATGCCACGACGGTTCTTGACCGTTCCATTGTGGAGCTGGGAATTTATCCGGCGGTTGATCCCCTTGGCTCCACGTCAAGAATTCTGGATCCCCTCATCGTAGGCGAGGAACACTACCGTGTTGCCCGCGGGGTTCAGGAAGTGCTTCAGAAGTATAAAGAACTTCAGGATATCATCGCCATGCTGGGTATGGACGAGCTTTCTGAGGAGGATAAGGTGACTGTAGCCCGTGCGAGAAAGATTCAGAGATTCTTGTCTCAGCCTTTCTTCGTTGCAGGCCAGTTTACCGGTCTGGAGGGACGTTATGTGCCTCTGACGGATACCATTCAGGGCTTTAAGGAGATTCTGGAAGGAAAGCATGACGACATACCGGAAAGTTATTTCTTAAATGCAGGCAGTATTGAGGATGTTCTTGCCCGTGTGAAAAAATAGGGGGTGGGAATATGGCTGATTTATTTAAACTGCAGATCATCACTCCGGAGCGGAAGTTCTACCAGGGAGAGGCCTCCATGGTGGAGCTGACCACTACGGAAGGCAACATCGGTGTCTATAAGAACCACATTCCTATGACCGCCATTGTCGCTCCGGGAATCCTTAAGATTCATGAGGAGGGCGAGGTGAAGGAAGCTGCCCTGATGTCCGGCTTTATCGAGATTTTGCCGGAAAGCATTGTGATCATGGCAGAAGTGGTGGAATGGCCTGATGAAATTGACTCAAACCGTGCGGAGGAAGCTAAGGCCCGCGCGGAACGCCGCTTAAAGGGGCAGAGTGAGATCGATATTGTCAGGGCGGAAGCAGCCCTTAAGAGGGCCCTTATAAGGCTTTCGCTTACAAAATAAAGGAAGAGAAGAGGATTTGAGCCTTGTAAAAGAGGTTCGAGTCCTTTTTTCAGTTTTTTTAAATGAATTTTAAATATTTCTGTACAAATTCTCTGTTGTCTGGTATAATGACTTTGTGAAACAGGAAATGTTCATCCCACCTCATAAACATAACAAAGGAGGTTTTATAAATGAATGATTCTATGAAAAACAAGGCCGATCAGGTAATTGGCGGCATCAAGGAAAGTATCGGAAAAGCAGTGGAATCGGAGGAACTGGAGTTAAAAGGAAAACTGCAGAAGACCGCCGGTGAAGTGAAGGAAAAAACAGAGGAATTAGGAAAAGAAGTGAAGGAAAAGCTGGCTGAAAAGGCCAATGATCTGATTGACAGTCTCAAAAAAGAGAAAAATGATTAATGAGTTTTGATCATAGACTTTGATTTTCACTATTAATATGAAAAAGGCAGACTTGTTTTTGTAAATGAGTTTGCCTTTTTTCACGAGGAATTTAAAAGACGGAGGAATTTTAATATGCTGGTTACAATAAAGGATTCAAAAACAACGGCTGTCATCGACTCCATGGGAGCCCAGCTCATTTCATTAAAGGATCAGGCAGGAACGGAATACATCTGGCAGAGGGACCCTGGATTTTGGAAAAACTGCTCTCCTCTTCTCTTTCCCATTGTGGGAAACTGCCGGAATAATCAGGTGCGCATCGAGGGACAGGTATGGGAGATTCCCAAGCATGGCTTTTGCAAGGAAATGGATTTTGCCGTTACAGAACAAACAGAGCATTCGGCAGTATTTGAAATCAGGGATACGCAGGATACGAAAAAGATGTATCCATACTCCTTTCAATTAAGCCTTTCCTACTGTCTTCGGGACGGGGAACTGTTAATGGAGTACCGGATCGTGAATGCCGATGACCGTACCATGCACTACTGTCTGGGCGCTCACCCCGGCTTTAACTGCCCCATGGAAGAGGGAGCTGTATTTGAAGATTATGATCTGGTATTTGAAAAAGAAGAAACCATATCCAGCATGGCCTATGAGAAGGAGCATCTGGAGTTTAATCCGGATAACAGAACCCTGCGGCTTGAGGAGAGCCGGGTTCTTCCGTTAAATTATGAGTTGTTTAAGGAAGACGCCTTCTATTTTGATGAGCTGGAATCCAGAAAGGTTTCCCTTGTGAATCGGAATACAGGCCGGGGAGTGGAAGTTTCCTTCCCAGGCTTTGAAACCATAGCATTCTGGACCCCTTATCCTGCAAATCCGCCTTTTGTATGCGTGGAGCCCTGGAACGGTTCAGCCGTTTATGCTACGGAAGATGACGAATTCACCAATAAAAACCATGTGCAGACACTGGAGCCGGGAAAAGAAAAGAGTCATGGCCTTTCCATTATAATACTGAAAGATTGAGGGCAGACGGCGGCTGCAGACAGAAACCGGACTGTCTATGGATTAAACGCAATATTTGTGTTATACTGATACAAAACGCGTTACTATTACCGGATAGCCCGATCATTTCATAAGCTATCCTATAAGGCAGATAAAACAGACAGGGAGAAAGGTGCTATGCGGGAAACATCATTAGTGATTATGGCAGCGGGAATCGGCAGCAGATTTGGCGGAGGGATCAAGCAGTTGGAGGCCGTAGGGCCAAGCGGTGAGATCATCATGGATTACTCCATTTATGACGCCCTGGCAGCAGGATTTGATAAGATTGTGTTCATTATCAGAAGAGACTTAGAGCAGGACTTTAAGGAAATCATAGGAAAGAGAATTGAAAAGATCGCCAGAGTGGAGTACGCCTATCAGGAGCTCGATGATCTTCCTGAAGGTTATGAAAAACCGGCTGAGCGGACAAAACCCTGGGGAACAGGCCAGGCAATCCTCAGTGCCAAAGATGTGATTCATGAGCCGTTTCTCGTCATCAACGCAGATGATTATTACGGAAAAGAAGGCTTTGTGAAGCTTCATGAATATCTGGTAAATGACATGGACCTTGCAGCCAGGCCTTACGATATCTGTATGGGAGGCTTTATCCTGGGAAATACCTTAAGCGAAAACGGCGGAGTCACCCGCGGAGTGTGCTGGGTGGATGAGTCCGGAATATTAAAAAATGTGACAGAAACTTATGAGCTTAAAAAAGAGGGAGATATGGCGATTGGGCGTGATGATGCCGGAAATGAAGTGGCAATCCCCCTGACCCAGAACGTGTCCATGAACATGTGGGGCTTGTCCCCGGCCTTTCTAAAAGAGCTGGAGCGGGGATTCCCGGAATTTTTAGACAGCGTAAAGGAAGGGGATTTAAAGGCAGAATACCTCCTTCCCCGGATCATTGACCAGCAGGTCCACTCCCAGAGAGCGCAGGTTAAAGTTCTGGAAACAAAAGATAAGTGGTTTGGCGTTACCTACCGGGAAGATAAGCCGGCTGTAACCGCCGCCATCCGAAGGCTGGTGGCCGAAGGTCTGTATCCGGAAAAATTGTTCCCTTAAGGAAAAATGAAAGAAAGACCTGCACTTTCCCCCCTCCCCTGCATAAAATAGTTGTGTATAAGCAGAAGCAGGGAGTGATGAGAACGGTGCCAGGTAACAACGATTATACTTATGGTGACAGGTTCCGCAAGCTGGAGCCATACATGCTTTACGGTGACAGAAGCGCTGCAGCGAATCCCAAAGAAAAAGAAGACGTCATTGCAGCGGACCTGGAATATTTGCAGGGAATGTATCCGGGACACATAAAACGCCTGCAGGAATATGTAATTTCTGCCTGCGACCATCTGGATTACAAAAACAGCCCCATGTACGATGAATTTCCTGACCGTGTTTTAATCAACCAGGTATGTGATTCCATATGCAGACAGATACATGAAGACGCCATCCTGACAGATGAGACTGTAACGGAAGCTGAAAATATGATTCAGGCAGCCATGGAGAAAAAGCCGGCTCCTGATGATTGGGAGTTGGATGAGGCATATGAAGCGGCTAAGGCAGAAAATGAACTTCTGACTCAGCAGCAGTCTTCCTCCTGGGGGCCTTCCGGATACAGGCCGTCTCAGGGCAGCCCGTCTCCCGGCCCGCGCCCGCCTTACGGGGGCCGTCCACCCCAGCCCAGACCGCCTCAGCCCAGACCACCCCAGCCGAGACCGCCTCACGGAGGTCCGCCGCCCTGGGGCCCGCCGCCGGGACCGAGACCGCCTCACGGAGGTCCGCCTCCCTGGGGCCCGCCGCCAGGACCGAGACCGCCTCATGGAGGTCCGCCGCCCTGGGGCCCGCCGCCAGGACCGAGACCGCCTCACGGAGGTCCGCCTCCCTGGGGACCGCCTCCAGGCCCATGGCCGCCTCAGAACGACGGCTGGCTCAGCGGCATTATCTCTGTGCTTCTTCTCAATGAGATGCACCGCAGGCGGTGCCGTACGGGACGATGCAGGTGAGAACAGAACAATTACGGAAAACGGCAGCCATCCAATCCTGGGTGGCTGCTTTTTCATTGGAAAATACATAACCCGCCATATTGGGCATTAACGAATGTTTAAGAAAATTTTCATTGTAGTTTTGCCCATTATTGTATAGAATAAAGAAGAAAAAGTGTGAAAACAGAGGAAATCCGGTATGAATCGAATGATGAAAAAAGTGGGAATATTATCTGCGGTTTTTATTGCGGCAATCGCAGTTTATTTTATGTGGGAACAAAAAAGCGAAGAGAAGAGCGATGCCATGGTATACACCTCCATGGAGGAGGCGTCTCTTCCGGTAGTATATACAGAAATGTTCGGAAGAAAGATGAACCTTCTTCACGGCTATACTCAGGATATGAAGCAGGCCGTTTCCAGGGAGGCCCTTGCTGTGCTTTCAGAGGATGGCTCCATGGACATTAACGTATCCGATTACGGCAGCAGCCTTCAGGGCATCGAATACGAGGTCAGGAGCCTGGATTTAAGCCGTCTGGTGGAGCGTACCTCCTTAGCTGAGTGGAAACAGGAAGAGGGTGAAATCCGCGCCAGACTCCCCATCCAGAATCTTTTAAAAAAGGATAAGGAATACCTTCTCATTCTGACGCTGAATACCTCTGACAAGGGAAAGCTGTTTTATTACAGCCGGATCATGTGGACCGACAACGCCAATGCAAAGGAAATGATCGACTTTGCCCTGGACTTCACCACCAGAACCTTTGACTATGAACAGGCCAGGGAACTGACCACATATCTGGAAACCAGCACTTCCGAGGACAACAGCTCTCTGGGATATGTGTCCATCCGCTCCAGCTTCTCCCAGCTCACCTGGGCGGGGCTTGATATGAAGCCTGAAGGGGAGATCAGAGCCACCTTAAAAGACTTAAACGGCATCATGTGTACGGTGCAGTTAAAATATAATGTATCCAGAGCCTTAGAGGATGGAACTTCGGAGCTCTATGAAGCAGAGGACAATTTCACTATGAAGTGGGATAGCCGCCGTATTTACCTCATGGACTTTGAACGAAACACCAATCAGGTGTTTTCCGGCCAGAAGGAGCTGTTTTCCGGAAAGAGGATCATGCTGGGCATAGCAGGCAATGATCAGATGCGGATGGAAAAAAGCCCGTCAGGCACCAGTCTGGCTTACGTGGTGAACCGGGATCTGTGGACTTTTGACCAGAACAGCGGACATGGAATCAAGGTGTTTTCCTTCCGCAGCGGGGAAGATGACGGACTTCGCAGCAGCTATGACCAGCATGACATCAAAGTCCTGTCGGTCAGCGACAGCGGAGATGTGGATTTTCTGGTCTACGGATACATGAACCGGGGCATCCATGAGGGAAGCATGGGAATTGCCATGTACCAGTATAAAAATGAAAACAATGCCATTGAGGAACGTTTTTTCAGCCCTGTGACTCTGTCCTTTGAGCTGTTAAAGGAAGATATCAGCCAGCTCGCCCACCTGGGCACCAATGGAATGCTTTATCTGATGGCTGATCAGGCTGTTTACGGAATCGATTTAAACAGCAATGAATATATGGTTCTGGCGGATTCCCTCATAGAAGGAGGCTATGCCGTCAGCAGCACAGAACGCCACTTTGCCTGGCAGGAAGGAAGGGGCCTTTACGGCTCCGGAGTCATTCACTTCATGGACCTGGATACGGGCGTGAAGCGGGATATCAGCGGGGGAGAAAAGAACCTTTACCGTCCTCTTGGATTTGTGGGAGATGATTTCATTTACGGAATCACCAGAGAAGGGGATATGTGGGTCCAGAATAACAGGCCAAAAGATGCCCCCATGTACCGGATCGAAATTGTGGATCAGGAAGGAAAGCTGGTCAAGGAATATGAGCATGAAAATGTATACATTGCAGATGTATCTGTAGAAGACGGCCGAATCCACCTGACCCAGGTGGTAAAGACTGGAGAACAGTCCTATATGCCCTCCAGGCCGGACACCATTGTCAGCACCCAGGAGCTTTCCGACGGAACGTTAGAAGGCATTGGCTGGTATGCCGATCAGGACAGGAGAAAGCTGTACTTTGTCCAGTTGGAAAAAGACGCGGTCAGCCGTGATGTGAAAATTACCGTTCCTAAAAAGGTGTCCTATGAGACAACCGGGATTGTGGAATTAAAGGCCGGAGACAGAACCCAGGAAGGCAGATTTTATGCTTACGGGGGAGGTCATTATCTGGGAAGCAGCCGGGACTTTACCGATGCTTTGGAACTGGCTTATGAAAAAATGGGAGTCGTGGCGGATCAGACCCAGGAAGTCGTGTGGAACCGGGTAAACCGTCCGCCTTCCCGCAATATAAAAGAACCTTTAAAAGCTGCAGTCCCGTTTGTAAACGGCCTGGAAGGATTTTCCGGAAACAGGTCCTACGGGGAAGGCATCCTTTTGATGGATGCCAGAGGCTGTACACTCAGCCAGATTCTGTACTTCATAGGCAGGGGCTGCCCCGTAGCCGCCTATACAGGACAGGGCGGTTACGTGCTGATCTCAGGCTATGACCAGTACAATGTAACCATTTACAATCCCCAAACGGGAGACAGCCAGAAAATGGGCTTAAATGACGCTGCTGCTCACTTTGCAGGCCTTGGAAATGACTTTGTCTGCGGTGTGTTTATGGAATAAGAAAGTGCGTTCTCTTTACAAATTCGCAGGATATGTTATAATCATTAAAGACTAACGATTAAAACTTAAGAAAATTGTAATAGATAACAGAGTGATCAGAGGTGTGAAATGGAGCAGTATATTATGAAAGGCGGCAACCCCCTGGTAGGAGAAGTTACCATCGGAGGAGCCAAAAATGCGGCTTTGGGAATCCTGGCAGCAGCCATCATGACAGACGAAGATGTCCTGATTGACAACCTGCCGGATGTGAGAGATATAAATGTGTTGTTAGAAGCCATTGAGGAAATCGGCGCAGAAGTGGAACGGATCGACAGACACACAGTCCGGATCAACGGAAAGACCATAAGAGAAGTCGCAGTGGATGACGAATACATCCGCAAAATAAGAGCTTCCTACTATTTCATCGGAGCCATGCTCGGCAAATATAAGAGCGCCCAGGTTCCCCTTCCCGGCGGCTGCAACATCGGCAGCAGGCCCATTGATCAGCATTTAAAGGGCTTTCGTGCCCTCGGCGCTGACGTAAAGATCGAGCGCGGAGCCGTGATCGCTCATGCCATTGATCTGGTAGCCAGCCATATCTATCTGGATGTAGTCAGCGTAGGAGCCACCATCAATGTCATGATGGCAGCGACCCTTGCCGAAGGCCAGACCATTCTGGAAAACGTAGCAAAAGAACCCCATGTCGTTGACGTAGCCAACTTTTTAAACAGCATGGGTGCCAATATTAAGGGAGCCGGTACGGATACCATCAGGATCAAGGGAGTCAGAAGGCTCCATGGAACCGAGTATTCCATCATTCCCGACCAGATCGAAGCAGGCACGTTTATGTGCGCTGCCGCCATCACCAGAGGCGATGTGATGGTAAAAAATGTCATCCCCAAGCATCTGGAGGCTATTTCCGCCAAGCTTTTGGAGATGGGATGTGAAGTGGCTGAATTTGACGACGCAGTCCGGGTGGTGGGAAAATCTGCTCAAAGGCATACCGATATCAAAACCCTGCCCTACCCTGGCTTTCCTACGGATATGCAGCCTCAGATGGCTGTGACCCTGGCTCTTGCAAACGGAACCAGTGTGGTGACAGAGAGCATTTTTGAAAACCGCTTCCGCTATGTGGATGAACTGTCCCGCATGGGAGCCAATGTGAAAGTAGAAGGAAATGTAGCCGTTATTGACGGCGTCAGAGGCCTGACCGGAGCTTCCGTCAATGCCCCTGACCTTCGTGCCGGTGCGGCCCTGGTCATTGCCGGTCTGGCTGCAGACGGGTATACGGTGGTAGATGAAATCGGATACATACAGCGAGGCTATGAATGCTTTGAAGAAAAGCTTCAGGGCCTTGGAGCCATGATCGAAAAAGTGGACTCAGAAAAGGACGCAAAAAAATTTAAATTAAAAGTCGGATAGGCGGGAGATTCCTGCCTTTTCCTATTTGAAAAATCAGGGCTCATCCGGCTGTTTTTCAGAAAGGGACCGGATGGAAACGGCGTATTCAGACGGCGTCATCCCGGTCAGCTTTTTAAACTGCCTGGAGAAGTAATGGACGGAGTTGTAGCCTAAGCGGTCCGCAATTTCAGTGAAATTAAGCTGATTGCTGCGGATCAGCTCCCTGGCTGCATCTATTTTCATGCGGGTAAAGAAATCAATGACCCCGCAGCCGTAGGCTTTACGGAATATCTTCTGAAGCTGGGACCGTCCCGTTAAGTTGTCCCTGCATATGGTTTCAATGGTGAGCTGTTCTCCCAAGTGCTCTTCCATGTAGCGGACAATGCGGTTGTGGGCGTCTCCATGCCTGGAACTGTCTGTGACGCGGCCGGTGGAAATCTGCTCCGGGCCTGAAAAATATCTGCGGTAAAGGTGGATGATCAGCTCCTCTAAGTAATTTCCAATCAACTGCTCCGCCCCAAAGGCCGCAGAAGGCTGTCTTCGGACCAGCTCCTCCTGATAAGGATTATCAAGCCTGCCGGAAAATGCATTCCGCGCTTCTATGATAATCTGGGCCAGCAGGGCCGTTTCCGTCTCCTGGACGGACAGGACTTCCCCTTCAAATGCCCGCATAAAGGGAGAATTGCATTCAAAGCTCACCACCACCAGATTAGGGGCGACAGTCCCGTTGGTCAGTATGGTATGAAACTCTCCCGGCTTGTGGAAGATGATATTTCCCCGTTTTAAAGGGATTTTTTTGTCCCCTGCCATCACATCGATGACTCCTTTATCCACGCAGACAAATTCCCAGAAGTCATGGCTTTCCCCCGGAAAGGAGAAGTCACTCATGTATTCGAAGTAGTGGATGGTCACGATTTTTTTAATAACAGCGGAAGAACGGAGTAAAGTACTTTTATAGGCCATGGAAATCTCCTTTCGGTGACAGTATATCATATTCTTTGTAAAATTGGGAAGAAGAATACGATAGTACAAATTAAATAATAGATAGTGCAAATATCTTTTTGCCTGTATTCTCTATACTGAGGATAGTTAAAATCAGGAGGTAACAGCAATGAACAAGAAGCCGGTTCTGGTAATTATGGCAGCAGGCATGGGAAGCCGCTACGGAGGCTTAAAGCAGATCGATCCTGTGGATGCTTATGGAAATAAGATCATTGACTTTTCTGTCTTTGATGCAGTCCGGGCAGGATTTGAAAAGATTGTCTTTATCATTAAAAAGAGCATTGAAAAGGAATTTAAAGAGCAAATCGGATATCGCCTGGCAGATTATGTCCAGGTGGAATATGTGTACCAGGAGCTTGATGTGCTTCCTAAAGGATATGAGGTTCCAGAAGGAAGGGAAAAGCCCTGGGGAACAGGTCATGCCATCTTATGCTGCAAGGACATCATAGACGGTCCGTTTGCGGTGATCAATGCAGATGATTATTACGGCAAAGGCGCTTTTTCTTCTATATATAACCAGTTAAACAGCGTTTCCGACGGGGAAAAATACCAGTACACTATGGTGGGCTACCAGCTTTACAACACTCTGACGGAAAACGGCCATGTGGCAAGAGGCGTGTGCACCACAGACGATGCCGGAAAGCTTGTGGACATCCACGAGCGGACCAGAATCGAAAAGCACGGAGACCAGGCAGAGTATACGGAAGACGACGGAAAGACCTGGACCGGTCTGGGAGAGGGCACCATTGTATCCATGAACATGTGGGGCTTTACAGACAGCATTTTAAAAGAGCTTGAAGAACGGTTTGCCGCATTCTTAGAGAGAGAACTTCCAAGGAATCCCATGAAGTGTGAATACTTCCTTCCATTTGTGGTGGATGAGCTGTTAAAGGAAGACAAGGCAGAGGTTTCCGTGTTAAAGAGCGTGGACCGCTGGTACGGCGTCACTTACAAGGAAGATAAAGACACGGTAGTAAATGCCATCAAGAAATTGAAAGATGACGGTCTGTATCCGGAAAGGTTATGGGAGGGACGGTAATGGGAGACGCGCAGTGCACAAAGATCAGAGAGGCCATCGGACTTCTGGCCTTTGAAGGAGAGCCGGTTTCCTGGGAACGCTATGGAAGCGGCCATATTAATGACACCTTTCGCCTGATCTGTAAGGCAGAAGAAAAGGAAAAACACTATATTTTACAGAGAATCAATCACGAGGTCTTTAAGGACCCAGTTTCTCTTATGGGAAATATTGAAGGAGTCACCTCATTTTTAAGGGAGCGGATTGAAGCTCAGGGCGGTGACCCGGAGCGGGAAACCTTAAATGTGATCAAGTCAAAAGACGGAAAAAGCTATTGCCGGGACAGTGAGGGAAATTACTGGAGAGGCTATATCTTTATAGACGGGGCCATCACCTATGACAAGGTGAGAGATCCTCAGGATTTTTACCAGAGCGGCAAGGCATTTGGCCGTTTTAAGGGGCTGCTGGCAGAATATCCGGCAGATGAGCTGGCGGAGACCATCCCCAATTTCCATAATACCCCGGTGCGCTTAGAGACTTTTAAAGAAGCTGTAAAGGCCGATGTCTGCGGACGTGCCCATCTGGTTGAGGAGGAAATAAAGTTTATTCTTGACCGGGAAAAAGAAGCTTCCGTTGTCATGGATATGCTAAAGGATGGCAGACTTTCCCTCTGCGTTACCCACAACGACACCAAGCTCAATAACATCATGATTGACAATGCCACAGGAGAAGCCCTGTGCGTGGTCGACTTAGATACCATCATGCCGGGACTGTCCATCTTTGATTTCGGCGATTCCATCCGATTCGGAGCCAATACGGCAGATGAGGATGAGCCTGATGTGAGCAAGGTTTCCCTATCCCTTCCCCTGTTTGAAATTTATACGAAAGGGTATATGAAAGGATGCCGCGGAAGCCTGACACCGGAGGAAAAAAGAATGCTTCCCATGGGAGCAAAGCTGATGACCTTTGAGTGCGGTATGCGCTTTTTGACGGATTTCCTGCAGGGAGATACTTACTTCCATATCAGCAGGGAAAACCACAATCTGGACCGGGCCAGAACCCAGCTTGCGCTTGTGGCCGACATGGAAAAGAAGTGGAAAGAGATGGAAGAAATCGTTCTTAAATGTGATAAAGAAGCCGGGTTCGCTTAACCGCCTGCCGGCTGATTGATGAAATTCATGTTGCACCTGGGTTTGTCTTAAGGAAATGAAGGATGCCTGGGAGAGAGGAGATTATATGAGAATATTAGTAACCGGAGGCGCCGGATATATCGGCAGCCACACATGCATTGAACTTTTAGAGCAGGGCCATGAGGTCGTGGTGGTGGATAACCTTTGTAATTCCTCTAAGGTTTCCTTAGAGCGGGTGGAAGCTATCACCGGAAAGACTGTAACTTTTTATGAGGCAGACCTTCTGGATAAGGCCGCGCTGAATAAGATATTCGACAGTGAAAGGATTGACGCTGTCATTCATTTTGCAGGATTAAAGGCTGTGGGAGAATCTGTTTCCAAGCCCCTGGAATATTATCACAACAATATCACCGGAACCTTGATCTTATGCGAAGTCATGAGAGATCACAAGGTGAAAAACATCATATTCAGTTCCTCTGCCACCGTATACGGAGACCCGGCATTTGTGCCCATTACAGAGGAGTGCCCCAAGGGAGTCATCACCAATCCTTACGGACAGACAAAAAGCATGCTGGAGCAGATCCTTACAGATCTTCATACCGCAGATTCTGAGTGGAATGTGACCATTCTACGCTATTTCAACCCGGTAGGAGCTCATAAGAGCGGCCTCATCGGAGAAGACCCTGCGGGAATCCCCAATAATCTGACTCCTTATATCACCCAGGTTGCAGTGGGCAAGTTAAAAGAAGTGGGCGTATTTGGAGATGATTACGATACTCCTGACGGGACCGGTGTCCGTGACTATATTCATGTGGTGGACTTGGCTGTCGGCCATGTAAAGGCCCTTGAAAAGATGACATCCTCAGAGTCTCTGGTCCGGGTTTACAACCTGGGAACAGGACAGGGCTTTAGCGTCCTTCAGATGATCGAGGCATTTTCAAAGGCATGCAAAAACCCAATTCCATACTCCATCAAACCCCGCCGCCCCGGCGATATTGCAGAGTGTTATGCCGACGCGTCTTTAGCAAAAGAAGAGCTTGGCTGGATCGCAGAGCGCGGAATTGATGAAATGTGCGAAGATTCCTGGAGATGGCAGTCTAACAATCCAAACGGATACAAATAAAGAAGCCTGAGGGAGACAGAAGCCGACCTCAGGCTTCTGCCTCCCTCAGTAAGTTTTTATCAGACAGCTTTTTAATGGATGTGGCATACTCCGAAGGCGTCATCCCTGTCAAATGCTTGAACTGTCTGGAAAAATAGTGAACCGAAGTATATCCCAGATGATTGGCGATCTGGGTGAAATTAAGCTGCCGGTTCCTGATGAGCTGCTTGGCCGCATCTATTTTCATGCTGTTAAAGTATTCAATGACCCCGGTTCCTGCCTTTTCGCAGAAAAGCTTTTTCAACTGGGATGTGCTGATTAGATTATCACGGCTGATCTGGTCAATGGTGAGCTGAACACAGATGTTTTTTTCAAAATAATAGAGAATGGTTTCATAGACATCTTCTGCGGAAGGCGTCTCCTTATAAACAGGAAGAGCCTGGCGGGCGGGAAGAGAACGGCGGTACATCTGTATCAGGAACTGCTCTAAATATATTTTTATCATCTGTTCCGCCCCGAATGGCCCCTCTTCTTTTCTCACCAGAACCTCCTGATAGGGATTGTCAAGCCTTCCGTGAAAGCCCAGCCGGGCTTCTGCAATGATCCGGGCCAGAAGCTCCTGCTCCTCCTGCCCAACTTTCAGGACCTTTTCCTTAAAAGAAGCCATATGGGGCGACTGGCATTCAAACCCGATGACCACCAGATTGGGAGCGATGACCCCGTTGGCCAGGACCCGGTGAAACTCATTTGGCTGATGAAAAATAACTTCTCCTTTTTGAAGGGTCAGCCGTTCATGGTCGGCAACCACATCCACTTCCCCTTTATCCACACAGAGCAGTTCCCAAAAGTTATGGGATTCCCCTGCAAAGGTGAAATCGCTCATATATTCAAAATAATGGATGCTGACAATCCGGTGTATGGTCAGCTCTTCTGTCAATTCTACATACTTATACTTCATACCTTCCCCCTGGTTTTATCAATTCAATTTTTTCATGCATAAAAATGATGTTGTGCACATAGTATAGGATTCGTTTCTATTTTAACTTCTAATTATGAAAAAAGCAAATGATAAAAAACTAAAATGTAAAAAAGGATGACCTTTTGTACAAAGCATTTTACCCAAAAGTGTAATAATATAGATTTAACAAGAACATCTGACAGGAAAGTCGGATAACACAGGGAGGTAGAAATATGAAAAAACGTTTTTGGGGTGTTGCGCTGAGTGCAGTGATGGTGGGCAGTCTTTTGGCGGGCTGTTCCGGAGGGGCTTCCGCACCGACTACAGCAGCTTCCTCTGACGGAGGAAAGGAAACAACCGCAGCCGCAGGCGGCGGAGAAGGGCTTGTTTACTGGTCCATGTGGGAGTCAACAGAGCCTCAGGGCCAGGCCATTCAGATGGCAGTTGACAAATTTACAGCAGACACAGGAGTTAAGGTTGACGTTCAGTTTAAGGGACGTACCGGAATCCGTGAAGGCTTACAGCCTGCTCTCGATGCCGGAACCAACATTGACTTATTTGATGAGGATATTGACCGTGTAAACACGACCTGGGGACAGTATTTGATGGATTTAGAGGAAATGGCAAAGGCTTCCGGATATGAGGCCAACGCCAATGCAGGCCTGATGTCAGCCTGCCGGGAAGTGGGAGGAGGAGCTTTAAAGTCCATTCCTTACCAGCCCAATGTATTCGCATTCTTCTATAACCAGACTATTTTTGACGAGGCAGGAGTTACAGCAGTGCCAAAGACCTGGGCAGAACTGGACGCAGCATGCCAGAAGATCAAGGATGCAGGCTATACTCCTATCACCTGTGACGATGCTTACATCGTTTCCATGTTTGGATATCACATGTCCAGACTGATCGGTGAGCCGGAGACAGAGGTTGTTGTAAAGGAAGGCAAGTGGGATGACCCGTCCGTTCTTAAGACAGCCCAGGCTTATGAAAGCTTTGCACAAAAAGGATATTTTTCAGAGACAATCGCTTCCAACGTATGGCCTGCAGGACAGAATCAGGAACTGGCTCTGGGAACAGCAGCTATGTACTTAAACGGTTCCTGGCTTCCAAACGAAGTAAAGGATATGGCCGGCGACGACTTTAAATGGGGCTGCTTCAGCTATCCGGCAGTGGACGGCGGAAAAGACGGAACCAATGCTGCCAACTACGGCGCTCAGGTTCTTGCAATCAATAAGAATTCCAAGAACGGCGAAAATGCATTTAAGCTGATTGAATACATCACTCAGGGCGAATTTGACAAGAAGATGTCTGAACTGTCCATGGGCATTCCGGCAGATTCCAGAAATACAGAGTGGCCTGCACAGCTTGCCAGCGTAAAACCTGTTATGGACAGCTTAAGTGTACGGTATCCATGGGCAGCCGGCGCAGAGGCCAATGCAGATTTGACCCCTATCATCAAAGAGAACTTCATGAAGCTTTGCGGTGGCTCTATGACAGCAGCAGAGTTCGTAGACGCTCTTGCAGCAGCGGGCAAATAATCCGGATCAATACGATTCTATATGGTGGCACCGTTTTGACGGTGCCACCATGCAATTAAGGAAAGCCGGGGAGGTATTTTAACGTGAAGAAGAATAAGACCATGATTGCCGTATTTCTGACACCGGCAGTCCTAATGTTTGTCCTTGTGTTCCTTTATCCCATTCTCAGGACAATTTTAATGAGCTTTTTCAAGATCGAGGGAATTACGGATTCTATGGCAAAGTGGCAATTCACCGGACTTGCCAATTACCAGAAGCTGGCTGAAACCAGCTTATTTCGCATATCCATGTGGAATCTGTTCCGCATCTGGCTCATAGGCGGATTGGCTGTCATGTCTCTGGCTCTTTTGTTTGCAGTCATCATTACCAGCGGAATACGCTTTAAAAGCTTTTTCAGGGCTATGATTTATCTTCCTAATGTAGTCAGCGCAGTTGCCCTTGCGACCATGTGGCTTCAGTATGTGTACAGTCCCAAGTTCGGACTCTTAAAGGATGTGTTTTCTGCCCTGGGGCTGAAGCATTTGGCTAAAGTCCAGTGGCTTGATAATGACCATAAGTTCATGGCTCTTCTCATCGCTTACTGCTTTGGTATGGTGGGATACCATATGCTGATATTTGCCAGCGGAATTGAGCGGATCGGTGAAGATTACTATGAGGCGGCTACACTGGATGGGGCAAATAAGCTGAACCAGTTCCGCTATATCACATTTCCCCTTTTAAAAGGAGTGTTTAAGACCAATATCACCATGTGGAGCGTCACGTCCGTGGGATTTTTCGTCTGGTCCCAGCTGTTTTCAACGGTTACGGCGGATACCCAGACCATCACTCCCATGGTTTATATGTATATGATGATCTTTGGGGCGGGCAACAGCATGACGGAACGGAATGCCGGTCTGGGTGCGTCTATCGGTGTTCTCTTAAGCATCTGTGTTGTGGCAGTCTTCATGATATGCAATAAGCTGATCAAAGACGATGATCTGGAATTCTAAGGAGGGGAAACTGATGGCTAAAAAGGGAAAGTTTGCGGAGTCGGTTAACTGGAAAAAAGAACTTAGACTTTTTCCGGGATATCTGCTCCTGAGCATTTGGATTCTGTTTACAATTGTATTGCTGGGCTGGGTTGTGGCTGCCAGTTTTTCTACAACTAAGGCGATTTTTTCAGGTAATATTTTATCTCAGGGGATTCATTTTGATAATTATATCAAGGCGTGGACCAATTCCAATGTATCCTCTATTTTCTTCAACTCTCTGATGTATTCGGTTATTTCCTGTACATTGCTCGTTTTGATCTGTGCGCCTGCCGCATACGTTTTGTCCCGTTTTAACTTTGTGGGCAATAAAATGATCCAGACCAGCCTTGTGTCCGCCATGGGCGTTCCGGTGGTCATGATCGTGCTTCCGCTGTTCAGCCTGATTGCGGGAATGAATGTGCTGAATCATTATATGGCCAATAAGGCGGTGCTGATATTCCTCTACGTTGGAATCAATGTTCCTTATACTACCATTTTTCTGCTGACGTTTTTTGCCAATATTTCCAGGGCTTATGAAGAAGCGGCTGCTATTGACGGCTGTCCTCCTATGAAAGCTTTCTGGCTGATTATGTTTCCCATGGCTCAGTCAGGAATCATTACGGTGACTATTTTCAATTTTATTAATATATGGAATGAGTATTTCATTTCATTGATTTTTGCCAACTCTGACAGGGTGCGTCCCGTTGCGGTGGGACTGTACTCCATGATCAATTCCATGAAATATACGGGAGACTGGGCGGGTATGTTTGCTTCTGTTATCATTGTATTTTTACCGACTTTTATCCTTTATATATTCTTATCGGAGAAGATCATTGCAGGCATTACGGGAGGCGGAGTCAAAGGGTGAATTGTAAAAAGGGGCATAGCCATATTGGCTGTGCCCCTTTTGAAATGTCAATGGGATCAGGCTAAGCGTATTACCGTTAAGGTAGCGCCTGCGCCGCCCTGAAGTGTTGCCGTTCCTGCCAGACCGAAGAACTGGAGAGAAAGCTGCTCTCCCGCGTTCAAGGTGAGGATGGTTGTGGCGGTGTAAGCGGAAACGGAAACTATGGGAGCAAAAACAGATCCCGGAATTGTCGCACCGTTTCGGGTCACGCGCATGGACATAAGCAGGCCTGCGGTGACGTTAACCTGATAAGTCACCAGATAGGTTCCTGTAGCTGGTACGGTGAAAATGGTATTTGCGCCATTGACGGTAAAGCCGTCAAGGTTTTGGTTGTTAGGCAGAGGAATAGTAGTACCGCCCAGTAAAACAACGATGGCGGCACCGGTGGTATTCTGTGCGTTCATGGAGTTGCTTGTGACAGAAGGTCCGGTGGGTCCGGTGGGTCCCTGGATTCCGTCAGGTCCGATGGGTCCGGTAGGTCCGGTAGGCCCAATGAGTCCCTGAGGTCCAGTGGGTCCGGTAGGTCCTTCAACACCAGCGGGTCCGGTAGGTCCAATGAGTCCCTGAGGTCCAGTGGGTCCGGTAGGTCCTTCAGCTCCGACAGGTCCGGTAGGTCCAATGAGTCCCTGAGGTCCAGTGGGCCCGGTAGGTCCATCAGCCCCGACGGGTCCGGTAGGTCCAATGAGTCCCTGAGGTCCAGTGGGCCCGGTAGGTCCATCAG
>NZ_JASGFH010000020.1:0-88224 GCF_047605665.1 Lacrimispora sp.
CAATACAGAACCCTACACAGAACCCAATACAGGACTCGATACAGAATCCGGTACAAAGCTCAATACAGAACCCGGTACAAAGCTCAATACAGAACCCGATACAAAACCTGGTACAAAACGCAATACAGAACCCGTTACAAGACCCAATACAGAACCCAGTACAACCCCCGGTTATGCCAGGGAACTTCGCAGCAACAGGAAAGACGCCAAAAGAAGAAAAGCGGCCAATCATTATTCAGAAAGGCGAGCCCAAAGACCGGGAAGCTCTGGTTGGAAAATACATTATAGGGGCTTTGGCAACTGTGCTTATTTTTGTAGCTGCCATATCCTTTATCGGTCTGGTTTGGAACCGGATGACACCGGAAATCAAGCTGTCCATTATCGCATTGGCAGGTGCAGCACTGTCCGCTTTAGGCTTTTGGCTCATAAGGACAAAAAAGAACCCGATCACTTCCATAATCCTTGGAACAGGAGCCGGTTTGCTGTTTATTGCGATTTTATCAGCCAATCTGGCATTTCATTTGATTGGAAACAATATGTCCATACTTTTGGCCGGGATATGGGCAGTGCTTTTTATGATATCTTCCCGGTATACAAATTTATTTTTTACAACAATCATCGCCTATATAGGCAGCTATATCACCTTGATGCTGGGCCTGGTGCTCATGCAGGGGGATACGGAACTGCTTCTGCTGTTCGTGTTTGTCTCCAGTATTTCAGGAGTCATGATGTACACAGCGCTCCGTAAAGGAAAAGCAGAGCTGATAACCGGTTTGGTTTTATCAATGGTAAGCTACACATCCATATTGCTGCGCTGCTATGGGGATGGATTTTTTGAGTCAGGATATTTACTGAACGGTTATGCCGTCCAGATCGCCTTGATTTTTATTATCTATGTTCTTATGAACCTGCTTTATAAGGTGATTAACACGACAAAGGCGATTCCCGTTTATCTGATCGCCAGCGCAGTTACCACATTACTTACCGTTTTATTCATCGGTTATTTAAATTACACGTATCTGGACTTAAGTACAATAACCTGTTACCTGCTGTTTTTTGCAATCCACTTAATTCAGTTTATACTAAACCAGATATATTATAAAAGAATGGAAAAGGCATTGACCAGATATTACACGGTCATCCTGATTTTCACTTCTTTGTTTATCAATATAGAGTTATACGAAGTTCCGACAGGAATTATTTTAATCGGATTACTGCTGATTGCAAGTGAGAAGATTTGGAAGGGTGAAAGCAGGCTCTTTTTAATCGGAGCCATCAGCTTACTGGATGCCATTTTCCTGGTCAGCAATTACTCAGATTCTTTAATTAGCTCTGTTTACGGCGTCATACAGCTTGGCGTTATGGGATATGTCCTGTGGAAATGCATGGAGTCCAAACAATATGCCCGGATCAATGGTTTGAAAATAATGGGCATTGTGGTTGTAATAGCGGTCAGCTTTGGTATTCCCTCCAACCTCATTAACAGCATGAATCTGTCAGAAATCAGTGAGTACACTGCCGGTGTGATCGGCTATTTCATTGCCGTTATTGCCACCATTGTTTTATTGAGCTATGGCTATTTTAAAAACTGGAGAAATGAGCAGTTCCGTTTCTTTGGAAAAAATGCCGGGCTGGAAGAAGATAAAGGAATGCAGGTGCTGATCTATGTTGTTTCAACCGCCTTATATCTTTTCGGCCTTGTGGAAATGCGGGCTGCGGACAGAATCTACTTACAGTTGATAGCTGCCCTGGCTGTGATTGCCATTGCACTGGTACAGAGCAAATTGCTTCTTTCCGGCGGCGGGCGCAACAGCCTGTTAACAGGAATCTGGATCGTTTTTAAATATCTGATTCTGACGTGGACAGTGCTCTGGTCCTTCTTCGATTTGAACATCACTTCTGCATCATACAGCATCATAGGCCTGATGGTGGCCATAGGAAGCATATCAGCAGGATTTAAGCTGAGAAACAGGAGCATAAGGCTGTATGGACTCGTGCTGACGATCATCATGGTGGCTAAATTTATTGTTGTGGATTTAAACGGAGAAAATTCCATTACCAGAGTTCTTGCCCTCATAGCAGGAGGCGCAATGTGCTTTTTGATCAGCTTGATTTATAATAAATTAAGCGAAAACTATTCATAATAATTCAATAACGATACGAAGTTTTACCGAAATATTTGGCAGCTCCTTACTGGAATGATACAGATGCCATATTAAGTGAAAGGCATAAAATGAATAATACGAGTTTTGATGATTTTACAATCAGCGAGGAGATAAAAAAGGCATTAAATGGCCTGGGATATGATATTCCCACTGAGGTCCAGGCCAGTGTCATTCCAAGGGCTCTGGAAAAAAATGACTTAATTGTCAGGGCCCAGACCGGCAGCGGAAAAACAGGGGCATACGCCATACCGATCTGTGAATCAGTGGAATGGCTTGAAAATAAACCTCAGGCCCTCATTCTGACTCCTACAAGGGAGCTGGCTGTTCAGGTGAAAGAAGATTTTACCAATATAGGGAGATTTAAGCGGATAAAGGCAGCAGCAATTTATGGGAGGCACCCCTTTTCCATAGAAAAGTCAGAGCTGAAGCAGAAAACACACGTGGTTGCAGGCACGCCGGGGCGTGTGATGGACCATATCAGAAAAGGCACATTGCCTCTGAGCAAAATTGAGTGGCTGGTAATTGACGAAGCGGACCGGATGCTGGATATGGGGTTCATTGAACAGGTCAGAGAAATCATTGCAGAGCTGTCCCCAGAGCGGATGACGATGCTGTTTTCTGCCACCATGCCGGAAGAGATTGAAAAAATATCCTCCGACTATATGAGAAGCCCGGTCCGTATCAATGTCAGTGAATCCGGCATTATGGTTGCTGATACGGAGCATTCCCTTTATTTCACCGATGAAAAAGATAAGTTTAAATTGCTTACCCAGGTCACCGTAATGGAAAACCCGGATAGCTGCTTTATCTTCTGCGGTACGAAGGACCGGGTGGATATGATATGTGATGGTCTGGCCGGTCTGGGATACCCCTGTGATAAAATTCATGGCGGAATGGAACAGAAGCAGAGGTTATCTGCCATGAATGGGTTTAAAAGGGGAAAGTACCGTTATCTGGTGGCGACAGATGTAGCGGCAAGAGGCATTGATGTGGAAGACATTTCCCTGGTTATTAATTATGACATTCCTTTAGAGGGAGAGACCTATGTCCACCGCACCGGAAGAACCGGGCGGGCAGGGCGGAAAGGGAAAGCTGTCTCATTTGTGACTCCCACCCAGACCAGATATCTCCAGGATATTGAAGAGCTGACAGGATTTAAAATTCAGGAAGCGGTAAAACCTGACCGAGAGGAAGTGTCCGCTCATAAGCCATCCTTTGATGAAAAACTGAACAGGGCCGGCCGGATCAAAAAAACGAAAAGCGATGAATTAAATAAAGGCATCATGAAACTGCGTTTTAACGGCGGAAAGAAAAAGAAGCTGAGAGCAGCTAATTTTGTTGGAGTGCTGTCCAATGTGGAAGGCATGGAGGCGGAGGACATCGGAATTATAACCATTCAGGATACTCTCACCTATGTGGAAATATTAAACGGCAAAGGCCCTCTGGTTCTGGAGGCTATGAAAAGTACCAAGATCAATGGCAAGCAGTTAAAGGTGATGAGGGCAGCGGATAAACATTGATAAAACCGGGGCACAATGATAAGATATTTAAAAATACATTTAAGAAGAGGTTATATGGAGAACAACGATATATTAATAAGGTTGAGATATGCTTTGGACATTAAAGATGCAGATATGATAAACGTATTTAAGCTTGGAGGAGTTACGGTAACGAGGGAAGAACTGCAAAAGATGCTGACCAAGCCCAAGGATTTTGGTGCCGTTGATTCAGCTCAGGAAAAGCCTGCTGTTGAGGATGTCAATCAATGTGACAATCACACTCTGGAGTCTTTTTTAAATGGCTTCATCATTTTTAAAAGAGGAAAACAGGAATCAAAGCCGGGTGAATCTGAGAAACAGGCTTTTATGATAAAAGACAGCAGAACTGTAAATAATGTTTTCCTGAAGAAAGTAAAAATTGCACTGTCTCTTACCAGTGAGGACATGCTTGACATTTTTAAATCAGCAGGGGTTGATTTGTCAAACAGTGAGTTGAGTGCATTATTACGAAGGGAAGGACAACGCAATTACAGGGAATGCGGAGACCGGTATGCCAGGTACTTCTTAAAGGGACTGGCAGCCAGATACAGAGAAAGGTGAAACAGCCTATGGATAGAGAAGAAAAACTGAAAGCTTATGAAAAAATGCAATCAGCCATTCAGGCCGAATATGACAATGCGGTAAAAAGGATGGAACAACTGAAGGCAGAGGATAAAACAAAGTCGGCTACCTACAGACAGTTGATGGGAAAGAAGCTGCTGTATAAGGATATGCTGGCAATATATGAAGTATATGGATTGCAGGTGAAAGGGTGAAAACCAGAGAAGAAGCAATTGCATTTTGCAGTAAATTTGAGGATGTGACAGAGGATTATCCCTTTCATGACCCCAACTGGACCTTAATGCGCCATAAAAAGAATTCAAAGACCTTTGCCTGCATTTACCGGCGCCAGGATCATATCTGGATCAATGTAAAATGCAGCACGGAATGGCGTGATTTCTGGAGAAATGCGTTTCAATCGGTAGTTCCTGCTTATCATATGAATAAGGAGCATTGGAATTCCATTATTCTGGACGGCACGGTTCCGGAAGCTGACGTGAAACGAATGATCCAGGAAAGCTATGACCTTACAAGGCCAAAGGAAAAGAAGAGAGTTGTAAGGAATCAGGAAAAGATGGGATGAAAATGGATTTACTTAAAATCGTGAGAAAGCGCTGTTGTATCAGACAGTACACCGGAGAAACGGTTCCGGAGGAAAAATTTGAAACGATTTTACAGGCAGGGATTTCCTGAAAGCTTCCGGCTGGAAGCAATTCTTTCTCTGGGAATCCCTGAAGCAGAGGCGAAGGCACATCAGCTTGGAAAACTGCTGACTGAAAAAATTCATAGGAAAAAGTTTCAGGAATCAGGGGAGGAATGGAGAAACCATTTTCTCCCCTGTAAGCATCCTTCTGATTTAATTTTAAAGGTTACTGAATTAAAAAAGTGATTTACGTCTACTTTCAGTTGGAACCAACATTTTATACCCTGACATATTCCTCCAGGTCCTGTTTCATATATAAATAATTCTCTATTTGATTTATCTTAAACACACGGTTTCTCTCAAAGAAATCCGGAAGCCATCTCTCCAATCCAATGATGTCGTTTTGATATGTATATGCAATCAATGCAATTAAGGAATTGTGATTCGACCTTTCCAGGAGTTTACTATTATTATCGACTTCCAGTGATAAAACCTCTAAATCTTCCTCATAATCTTTGATGTCATCATCTGTAACATCAGGATTCACGTTTTCTTTCACAAAATCTAAAATAGATATCATCGTTTCCTGTATTGGTTTGTTTGATATTTTTGACATAACGACTTCCTCAGCCTTCGTTTTTTTATTGATATTTAAAAATTCAATCATTAATTTCTCAAGATGTTCAATCTTACTGATAACCACATTTTTGTCCTTGGTAGACTTGTCACCTAAGTCATCAAATGTGACACCGTCAATTTCTTTTTTATGTAAAGACTGGGAAAACTCAGTCATAAATTCAATAAACTTTTTATCTTCCAATCCAGTGCGGATGAACCTTGCAAACAATCCAAAATAGACGAATGAGTCTTTAGAATTAAACATTTCCGAAACATCTTCTGTAACAACAGCTTCCATGCGTTCGACCAGATCTGTAAAGTTATCAAAAATTTCTTCTGTTGAATGTTCTTTTATATAGAAACACATTTCTTCCTGTTGTTTTTTCCAATCTTTCAAGAAGTTAATAGCCATTATGCTTTCGACCACAACTCTGTTTACTGTACCGTTTTTAAATTCTGCCATCTTATATCCGCCACGATCTGTAAAAAATGGCATTGCTGCAATCTCTTTGACCATAGCCGCATATTTTGTGCCAATTTCCCCCATCCCCTTTTCAGAGCCGTTTAAAGGTTTTCCTTCATTATATCTGCAAATATGATATTCAATATCCTCGTCTGAACAATTTAAATATTGAGTACACTGAAACGTATAATCACAAAAACGTTCCTGTAATTCATTGGGTAAGTCAGAAAACTTTTTCCCTCTTATATCAAACGTCTTTTGCTCAATTTGAGGTAATCCATTACCTGACAGAATGACATTACCACCTTCATCTTTTACTATGGACTGATATTTTATATTCCACCTTCTTACATTTTTACACACTTTAAATTGACCATTATAAAAACCGTGCACATTTGTACATTTCTGTTTGCCATCAAGATTCCACGTTATAACAATGCCATCTATAATCTGTTCGGCAAAAACAAGATTTGGCAATGGATTATTTTGTAGAATATCTGATATTAAATTCCCCTTCATTTTAGAACTCCATCTACCCGATTCGCGCTGAGTCGGATGATCAAATCTAAATGTATATCCTTCAATTTTCTTAATAAGTGATGATATTGAATACTGCCTTTCTTTACTTCTTTCTGATGTCTGTGTTTGCATTGGCCCCTTCTCCTCAATTTGAATCTCTTTTTTTTGTTTTAGCACAATAGATTTTTCAAAACACCCCATATCTTTTATATAAGCGATATATCGTTTCTCTGCTAATTTTAATCTTTCTCTTATTTCAAAAGACTGATATCCGTCCATGATTAATTTAGCAATTTCTTTTTGTTTCGATGATAATTTCTCTAAATATTTTTCGATTTTGTCATCAGTTAAAAAACCCAATTCATCCGATAGTTCGTCTTCAATTTTGAAGTCAGATGCAATCTTCTCACAAAAATCAATTCCGTCCTCGGCAGGTGCATCGATGGACATGTTTGGAATGACGATCACATCATTGTTTTCATCTTTCTGTATTTTTCCATTCCTATTCCTTAGCAAATTGCATCTTCTAAGTCTGGTATGATCTCTTGTCCAGTCATAGAATCTCCTCTTGATATTTCCAGTAAGAAATGTGTTAAACGAGCAATCCCTGGTGTTGTCATATCGTTCAACGCTATTCATAAGAGCCTCCAGGGCCACGCTATATAAATCATCATGCTCCATTTGCGGAACATCTTTTCTTTGTATGATGGGATTGCAAATTTGCTTGAGTTTTATCATGTCATTAGCAGCATACTCTTCTAACAATTGCTGCCTTTGTTCATCGTTCATTATAACTTCTCCTATTAAAAAACGATTAGAGAGTTGTCTATGCATTCTCTAAAAATAATATCCATCTGACTTTTTACCTGCTTTGATATATGAAATAGTTCCATCGTAATATATATTAAAAAAATGCATAAGTTAAACATACACTAAGACAATTAAGTGCCTTGTGCTGTCACTATACCAATCATCTAAATTATTTAATTGTTATCTTTTTCTTTGGAAATACTTAGCAGAAACACTGGTTTGCCGAAAACACTTAACTTACAAAAGGTGGTTATGTAGAATAAATTCAAGTATGGCTTTCTGCTATGCTTATTACTGTCATCTCTTTTTAGCATAAGCTAGTCTGAGATGAATTTATGTAATTTAATTATTGTCGAAAATTGCAGTCTGTTTAGGGAAGGTACGCCAATACCGTTGATTCCTAAACAGGCTGTAATTTTTATGTTGGAATTTTACCCTGGAATTATCTACCAGAACTATTTTAGATTATAACAAAAACACATGTTCGAGTCAACCGCTTTTTAGAACGCACGTTCGGACGCTGCGTTATATCTTTAGAGCATTTTTCTTCGATTTCATTTAAATTAATATATATCACATATTCAACAGCTCTATTTCAATATCCAAACATGGAAAATCAACAAGTCTTAAAAATATCCGAAAACAACCACCTATAAACCAAGATTTAAAGAAATATGAAAAAACGACATATCGAAAATTTATACAGTTAAGATTTTTTCCAAACAGAGAATTATTACATGTACCAACTCAATTGGCAGCTTATCGGAAAGGCAGATAAAGATGGAGAAAATAAAAAACAGAATATGAAAGGAGAATTACAACTTACATGCCAGAAACAACTACATGCTCAAAATATAATACATATGGAGGCATAATCAATGTCGATAGCTTTAATACAGAACACCGCGGATTTTCAACCTTGCATGATATTACAGGACGGATTTTATCAGATATGAAATTTGACAGTCAGTGTATAAGGAATAGCGAAGAGCGAGATAGGCGAAAAAATATAAATATGATGAAGGAGAAAGATCAAAATGCTTAGATACAAAGTTTTATCAAATAATGTGGTAGAGGTGGATTTAGAAAATGGATACAAAGTAGTGGCAATGGCAAATTGGAATAATGAGAAGAAAAGATACTTTACTACTCTACTGCTTCATGAAAATACAGTTGACAAATGGGATATGCTTGAAACGGCTGCCAACGTGGAAAAAAATTATTCTGATATGAAAGCGATCAAGCGTGATTTGGCCCAGTACGTTGCAGAGTTACACAAGGAAGGATTTTTTGAGAAATACATAGACAGATATGAATACGAACTGAAATGTTTTGAACGCGGACACGACTTATATAAAGAGGAAAGGTTATCTGCTAATGGCTAATAGGAAGATATAATATAATGCTTGGAGGAAATGAATGAATAATATAAATAAAGATGCTCGTTTAAAATACTCTACATATGGTAACGGAAAAGCTATCATTGAAATTTTAAACATTGGTTTTGAACCACTGCTCACTGAAGATGAATATAAAATTTATAAAACAATAGGTGAGTTAAAATATCAAATTGAATCTTGTAACATATCTATATCTTTCATTAAATCAAAAATAATGTACTGTAATACCGAAGATAGTTATTACTCATGGTTAAAAGGACATCTTGAACAACAGGAACAAAAAGTGAATGCTTTAAAGGAAACTAAAAAGAATAAAGGTGATGAATTTCATAAAAAGTTAGAAACAAACAAAACAATTATCAGGAATATATATGACGATAGAGAGTTCACTAATGAAGATCAATTTAGAAATATTGCAATTTCCGAGAGTGATTTAACAAGATGCTTTAACTGCAAAGATATGGAACATAGTGATGACATTGTCAGCGTTGTAACTTATTATACGGATATATTTGAATCAATTATGTATCATGGATTTAATTACAAAAGTAAACATTTTGTTTTCTTTACTGCCGGTGCGGGTCAAACCAGATGTAAAAAGAGTACATTTGTATCAGAAGATATGTTGGATAAGAACTTTAAACGTTTATTTTGCGGACTGAGCAAGGAATCCATTAATGATCAAGGTGGTATGAATACAAATAAATACCTTGCTTATACAAGTTTATGTCAGACCAATAGTGAGATATGGACTGACTTTAATATAGATAAGGCAATCGTAGTTGAGGACATTGAATATAAGATTCCTAACCAGGAAGTGAGATTTATATATACGGAAACCCCGGAAGATAAAACAGAAGTTTTAAAACTGCAAAATTTGTTAAAAAACAACTCAGATGCTTTAAAAGAGATTAAAACAAAAAAAGAATCATACCCAAAAGGATACCGCCGTCCCAGGAATGAAGTGGCTCATGAAAAAGAATTAAAAGATGAAAGAATTGAATTAATTGACCGTATAGATAGAATCAAGTCAAAATATCATAAAATCACAATACAAGACATGGACGTTACAATCCCATTTACAGACGGATTTGGAATCTCCTTAAAGAAGATGCAGACATCAATGATACGGCTTCCCTTTATCAAAGGACTTATAGCCTATTGTCCTAAGAGAGCATTTCAAGACTGGTGCGGGGAAAATGGATATGCAATAAATAAGATTATTGATATTTACGGAAAATCCCATTCTATTGCAAATGTTGACTATATTTTTACAAAGTCTCAATTTAAGATGTGGAAGTATTATAATAATATCACTGATGAAGCCGGCAACCTTGTAAAAACCGGCTGGGAGGTTTATAAGGATAATTTCAAAAAGTATCACTGTGATGCTTGCAGGTGTAATGTTGAGCGAGGTGTAAAATTAAATGGCAAAACAAATTACCAGGTGCTTCAAACTCTGACAACGGAAATGTCAAATAAAGATATTTTCGACTTAGCACAGTATAATATCACAAATTTAAATGGCATTGGGAAAGATGTAAATTCTATGTTAAGCATACTTGGGGCAGACGAAACTAAAAATGATAATATGAACTGGCTTCAAAAATCTCTGCTTATCTATCCTGAGATGTTGAAGGATTTCCATGTAAAAACCCTTCTAAAAAACACAAAAGACAGTATGATCAAAAAACTTAGAAGTGGTAAGTTTGATATCAATGGGGCATATACATATGTGATCCCTGATCCCCTGGCTTGTTTGCAGTGGTGGTTTACCGATATGGATAAAGAGAAAATTGAAGATTTTGGTTTTGTGAAAGAAGGGAGTGTTTCCTGTAATCTGTTTCGGAATGAAGAAGAAGTTGATTGTCTTCGTTCTCCCCATTTAGATCATGCACATTGTATTAGAAAAAACCAGGTAAGTGACACTATAAAAAAATGGACAAAGTCAAATGGTATATATATTGGAATGAAAGATACAATGAGTAAACTCCTCATGTATGATAATGATGGAGATAAACTGCTGATACATAACAATAAGGTTATTATAAAATGCGCTAAAATGTTTCAAAAAAAATACGGAATGATTCCCAACTATTATGAAATGCCAAAAGCCAGTCCCACTGTTTTGGACAACGCCTCACTTTTTAACGGAATTGTTATGGCATACCACCATGGCAATATTGGTACACCAAGCAATGAAATTACTAAGGTATGGATGACTTTAAATCCTAATAGTACAAAGGAAGAAGTGTTGGAGGCTATCGATGCCATTGCTTTAAGATGTGCAGATGTGAATTTTACCATAGATTACGCCAAAACTTTATATAAACCGGAAGTTCCCCCAAATATCAAAAGTAATTATAAAAAATACAGCGGAAAAAAAGTCCCCCATTTTTTCATTTATGCTAAAAATAAAAGCAAATCCCAGGTTGAGGATATTGGTAAATGCAATGTAGATAGAATCTATGATATAGCAAAAACCAATCGTATCGTTTTTAAAGATTTGCTTGGAAAATATTCATATAAAGTTCTGATGAACAATCCTGATATAAACGTAAGCAGTGAATTAGCAGATAAAATTATACAGCTTTATCGAGATGTGGACACCATTAATATAAGGAAGTTATCCCATATGGATTTTTCAGTCCTTGGGAAAGACGATAAAAACCGGGCACTCTTACAAATTGAATTGGATTCAGGTAAACAGCGTAAAATGTTCGAGAGTATTATTGGAGAACCCATTGCTGTTATAGTAGATGTCTTAATAAAAGAGTTACAAGGTGAAATCAATAAGGATACTCTCTGGAGACTATTCGGTGATGTAATTTATTCTAATATCGAAGCTAATGTAAATGGAACTAAAATATGTGTAAAGTGTAAGGATAGATTTTTAGTGACTAATAACAGAGCAAAGTATTGCGAAAACTGTTATCGGGAAGTCAACCGTACCAATGCATTAACCAGATATTATGCATAAAATAATTCTTAAAAAAAGTCCAAAAGTGAATGGAACACGCAAAATCCCGCTAAAATCAAGGCTTTTAGAGCATTGAGCATATAAAACTCTTTCTGAGATAATGACATAAAGGGGAAGGGTGAAAAACCAAGCTAATGGCAGCACTGCTATTTCTAGTGGTGTTGCCATTGGTTTGCGGGATAAAGCAGCCTGGAAGCTCGTTAGACTCATGCTGAATATCGTGGGTTAAAATACCATTTCTTTAATTACTGTGAAAAAGAGGCATGGGATAAATGAAAATTAATCAAAATACAAATTTCTGGACACATAATACATCTGTTCGCCCAGGTAAAATAGAATACATAGTTATACATTACGTTGGCGCCATTGGAGATGCCAAAGCAAATATAAACTATTACAATCAGCGGACTGTTACAAACGCATCGGCTGATTTTTTTGTGGGGTTTTCCGGAGACATTTGGCAGTATAATCCAAATCCAATGGCAAGGTATTGCTGGGCTGTCGGCGGTACGAAACAATCCACTGGCGGCGGTTCATTATACGGAATTGCCCAAAATACAAATTGTGTAAATATTGAAATATGTGTACGAAATAAGGGTTCCCGGACATCGGGCTCCAAAGATTGGTACTTTGAAGATGCCACCGTAAATGCAGCCATTGAACTTACAAAGTATCTAATGAATTTGTATGGAATTTCCGTTGACCGGGTCATACGTCATTATGATGTGACCGGGAAGATATGTCCGAATCCCTATGTCTATAACCACACAAAGCACACATGGGATATGTTTAAAGAGGCTTTGGCGGCAGTTCCAAAGAAGAAATCCGGCTGGCACCAGGAAGATGGCGGCTGGAGATTTTACAACGGGGATACAGGTCTCCCGATCCGGAACAACTGGCTTAATGATAACGGGAAATGGTATTGGTTTCATGAAGCCGGCCTCATGGTCAAAAACACCTGGTATCAATATAATGGTAATTGGTATTATCTTGGCCCTGACGGAGCTATGTTAAAAGGCACTTTAATTGCTGATTCTAATAAAGTTTATTGTCTGGACAGCGATGGAAGAATGGTTGCAGAGCCGGTGACACTGATACCTGGTGATGACGGGGCGCTGAAATATGGGGGACTTGCGAAGTAATAATAGAATCAGATTGGGAATATGTCAGTTGCCATGTAAATAGTAGTGCACATACGAAATACTTGGCAGAAACAATACGGAGACATACAGTAACGCAGACGGGCAGGGTTAGGCGTTAATCAATAATAAGCAGAATCTTTGGCCAGGATTCAAAGCTGGAAGGTTCATTTTTCTATTGGTACGGAAAATGAGTGAATAAACGACCTATAAATTCACTCCTTCCAGCTTCAAATTTATCCCACCATAAACACGTAGTATTATGGTGGGTGACTGATTTATACTTGTTCTGAGTTTAACATAGATACCAAATTATAAAATGGTGATGATTTGAATAAACACGATTTAGAACACAAACTACTTAGAGGCAGTGTATTGTATTTAGACGATATCCCCACATATAGGATTACATTGGGAGAAATGGCCGATGCCGGTTTTTCAAAATTACAAAACGTAATATCTATTTTATGTATGGATGATGATAAGGCAAATGAGCTGTTAACCGGAGCCGTTGAAAACCCCAATACCTTTATGCTGATTATGTTAAATATGCTACAGGAACATGCCCAGATAAAAAAGACAGAAATAGAATCAAATAATGTTTCAAATTCTTTGTTTATTTTAATACCAGCATTCTTGAATCTTTTCTTTAGAAAAAAGGTTGTATTCCATCAGGATTATGGCTTTATCATAGGTGATGACAATGACAAAAAATACGTTTTAAATCATTTAAACTATGATAATTTTAGGGAAATTTTAAAACAGAGAAATTGCTTGGTTGATTTAGATGATGTGGATGAATGTGAAAATCCTAGTGGAGAAATGGCTAAAAAGCTCTTGGAAAAAAGAAAGAAATTACGAGAAAAAGTAAAAAAATCCAAGAGCATCAGCAGTGATGACGATAGTCTTACCATGACAGATTTAATAAGCATATTTGCACAGGCAGAGCACATGTCATTACAGGAAGTATATGAAAGTTATGATATATACCAGTTTAACAATCAGTTCAATCGTTTAAAAATTATGGATGACTTTCACGTTAATATACAAGCATTGATAGCCGGTGCTAAAAGTGAAGATATAAAACTTCAACATTGGCTTTCAAAAATAAAGAAATCAAATGATTAAAGCTGGTACTTTGCGTATCAGCTTATTTTATTGAAAAACAGGAGGAAATATAATGGGTGCTAATACTAAGTTCGGAGCCAAGGAAGTAATGGATGTTATTCTTTATGATATGTCTAACAATAAACCGGTCATCTTTTTTGATACTTTAAAAACATCTTCTATTGAAGTTACAGCAGAGAAGGTATATGCCAGAGGCGGTAAGGGAAATGCCAAGTTAATTACATGGGAATTAAATAAAGAAGGAAAGCTCACGATCGAAGATGCTTTGCTTTCTCCTAAATCACTTGAGCTGATTTCTGGTGTAGCAACAGTAACCGGAGCACAGACCGTTTATATGAGACAGGCTACAGAATATGACACTACCGGTGCCGATCCTGTTGACAAGGGTGAATTATATCCGTTAAAAGCCAGTGCCTCCGGAGTTATTGAATTGGCATATACGCCAAAGGAAGCAGCCAGCCAGATCCTTGTATATGATGCAAGCGATGACTGCGGAACCCCTATTGTGATGACAGGCGCACAGCTTACAGGTAAAACCTTAACAGTTTCAGCAGCATCTAATAAAAAGGTCATCGTTTATTATACATTTACCAGTGCGGCTGTCACTGAGACTTATGTAATCGATGCTTCTCATTTTAGTGGTACATATAAATTAGTTGGAAATACGGTTATCCGGAATAGAGAAACCGGTAAAGACGAAGCCTTCCAGATTGTAATTCCTAACCTCAAGTGGAGTTCCAATCTCAACCTTGGCTTCAGTGCGGAAGGTGATCCGACACCAACAAGCTTTGAATGCGAAATCATGAAGGCTGCAAATAGTTCTACTATGATTCAGATGACAAGATGGGTATAATGCCCATCTTTCATTACTATGGAGGATTTATTATTGAAAGTCAGAATTGAGAAAGTAATCGAAGGAACATACGGTTATGATTCCATCATTATTACAGAAGGCAAAGATGTAACTGATATTGTTTTTGATAAAAAGGATAATGTCAAACGTTACAAGGGAAAACTTGTTGACTTAGTAAAAGAAAATGGGATTTATAAGATCGTAGAGATTAAAACCAGTGAAAACAAAAAATAGTGATTGAATTACATAGTGTGAATAGGGATACACATTGATTCAATTATTTGTGTATCCCTATTTTTTACTCACGAAAGGACTGAATAATATATACGAAACTAAATTTGACAAAGAGTATCAGACACAATATTTAGCAGAAGTTAACTTTCTGACAGAGAATAATATCAGATATACTTTTGTTAAAAAAATAAATGGGTTAATAACGTATAAATACGAAAAAACGAAAGAATTATTTGGAGCTCTATCAAATTTTTATTCTTAATCAATAAAAAGGAAAAACGGAATGAACGAAATATTACAAAACATTGATATTATGGAAGTTTTATTGACCATCTGGACTGTTGTATTGGTTCCGGTTTTACGTTACACATGGAAACAGATATATGCATGGGCTGAAACAAAAAGATTAGATAAATACGCTTCCATTCTATATGAGGAAGTTGTCAAATCAGTTAAATCCGTCGACGAAGTTATTGTAAAGGATTTAAAGAGAACCGCTGACTGGACGCCTGAAAAGCAGATAGAAGTAAAGGAATTGGCAAAAGCTAAGACAATTCTCGCACTGTCAGCTACCGTTTACAGGTCATTAAAAGAAGCCAATTCAGACTTTGAGGCTTACTTAGACTCTTTAATTGGCACCGCCTTGTTTGACATTAAAAATAAGGTATTATGATGAGGAAAGGCGGGGGGATAAGGAGTGAATGATATAGCAGAATTACAAAAAATTGATTTTTTATCATGGTTGATTACGGGATTTCTCATCTTATCTGCCATTAACGCCAGCGTTGCGATGATAGGTAAATTCTCGGAAACCATTGGGAAGCCGGTAAATTGGGTAAGGAAAAAGCAAGAAGATCATTATTTATTGATGAAAACCTCTCAGAGCCTGGATGAGTTGTGGAAACAACGGAAAGTTGATGTAGAAGAATCTATTAAGCATGACGAGAGCCTGCGAAGCGGTTTGAAAAAATTAACTGATATGTTTATTGATAAATCAATAGACGATATGCGTTACGAGATATTAGACTTCGCCTCTTCTTTATCATCCGGCAGGGCTTATAGTAAAGAACAATATGATCATGTGTTAAATATCTATGAAAAATATGAGAAGGTGTTGGAGGAGAATCATTTAAGTAATGGGAAAGTGAATACTTCTATGGAGGTCATCCGGGAGTTATACAAAGAAAAACTTAAAAACGGATTTTAAGAAAAAGGCGTTTTCATGGAAATGATTCCATCTTTTTTCATTTGGAGGAAAATGCATGTTTAAATTTATTAGTAACTATATTAAGTCAAAAATATTCTTCGCACGTTTGAAAATGGAGTTATTTCAAGCATTCTCCCATAGCGATGACTATATGGAATTGCTTACAAAATTAGCTGTTAGCGCAAAAGACATGACGCCTGAAGAAGTAAAAGCTGAATTCATGAAGGAGTTTGCAGGCGTGGTGCACGATTATTGCTCTTTTTAAAAGGAGGAATGTAAATATATGAAAGATTTAAAAGCATTACTGAAGGTAGTATTGGACCCAAGTGGAATTGGAAAATCTGCTATTGCCAAAATTCAAAATATATTAAAAAAATATCAGTTGAAACTTTCGGTGGGTTTAAATAAAGCTGAATTAATGGAAGCAGCTAAACAGGTAGTTTCTGAATTAAAGTCTAAATTAAAGAAAGTCACTGGTATTGATATAAAAATGAATGGCCGGGATTTAAAAAAGGACGTGGCTGAGGCCATAAAAGACCAACAGAAATTGCAGAAGGAAGTAGGAAAGACCGCTGATAAAGTTCAAAAGTTGAGTACAATTGACATCATCAAACCGCAGGCTGATAATAATAGTGGAGCCCCGAAACCTTTTGGTGGAAATATCGATTCTGCGACTGATAAAACAAATAAAGTTAATTTATTTGATTCCCTAAAAAAAACTGCAGGCCGCGTTGGCTCTTGGCTGTTTGAATCAGATGGAATAACAATGGTGGTTAATGGATTTAATAAAATAAAAGATGTTTCCATAGAATTAAATGAGACAGTTGCGGGTCTTTCCATGGCAACCGGCGCATCTAAAAAAGAATTACAATCATACATGGAATCATATTCAAAACTTGGTGATGAGTTAGGTGCCACGGTTATCGATGTTGCCAAGTCTGGCACGGAATGGTTAAAGCAAGGGAAAACGATAGCGGAAACAGAAGATCTCATTCGCAGTTCAATGGTACTTTCCAAAGTAGGTAAAATGTCATCGGCAGATGCGACTGAATACCTTACGAATATTATGAAGGATTATAAAGTTTCGGTTGGAGACACCCTTGGTGTTGTAGACAAACTATATGCCGTAGATATGAACTCTTCCGCTGACATAGGCGGACTGGTTGAGGGTATGAGCCAGGTTGCAGATAATGCAAAACTTGCGGGAGTCAGTATAGATACTTTACTTGGATATTTGGCAGCAATAGGTGACGCTTCCCAGTCAGGTATGAGTGAAGCAGGAACGTCTCTTGATTCCGTATTTTCCCGTATGGGCAATATTAAGCTGGGTAAATTAAAGGATTACCAGAATTCGGGAGAAGATATTTCCAATGTGGAAACCGTGCTAAAAAGTGCTGGTATTTCATTAAGAGACTCGCAGAATTCGTTTCGGGATTTTGATGAAGTGTTAGCTGAGACAGCTTCTAACTGGAACAACTATTCTGAGGTTCAACAGCAGGCAATTGCAAATGCCTTTGCCGGGACTGACCATATGGGAAATTTCATTGTTCTAATGGAAAATTTTTCAACAGCTCAGAAATATACCGAAACATCCCTTAATTCATCTGGGCAGGCAATGGAGACGTTCTCTGCTTATCAGGATTCTGTTGCGGCTCATACTGAAAGATTAAGCAATGCATTTATTGGACTGTCTAATACGCTGACAGATTCAGGTACGATTAATTTCCTTCTTGACCTTGGCACCGCTTTAATAAAAGGGGCGGATGGAATAGTAAGTTTTCTGACTCCATTGGGTGCTTTAGGTGCTGGAATCGGGGCGTTTGCCTCTCGTCAATTTTCATTAAAAGGCCTGGATTTTCATGAGTACGATTTAACGCAAATCTTGCATGGTTCAGGTAAGTCCTACTGCTGCGGCTAAATAACCGCAGGTAAAACAGGAACGAGTCTATGATAGATAAGAGGGCTTTGGATTTGTAAACGCTTTATATGACCATGGGTGGCTCCGTGGTTTACAGATTTGGTAACAACTGTACAAGGACTGGAACAGCTCATGTGACTCGTAATGTAGCATGATGTCTCAATCAGCAGACAGGCGTACTTTTTACAATAAGAAAGTGCCGGTCTCAGAGGCCATCAGAGCGAGTGGATATTTTGATGTTATAATGTTCACTAAGGTATGGTCCGCAACCTATCATTGAGCGTGATAGTGAAAAAGCCAACCGTAACTATGCGGCGCGTGTAAATAGTGAGCGATTATGCTCCCGATTGGCTGACTTCCAAAAACGGCAATCGGAAAATAGTTCCGAGGTAAAAAGTTCTTGCCGAAGACACTGCTTATCAATTTGGCCAAAACAATACTCCCACCAGATAATTATCATATACGCTTGCAAGCTATGATGAAAAGAATGGGTTTGGGAATATATTTTCTTCGATTAAAAAGTTGCATGAAGCAAAAAGCATATCAGAAGAAGTAAAAAAAGCTTTTACGGAATTAGATGAATCAGCTATAAAAAATTCTCCCAATATCGAAGAAGTATTGAGCAAGTTGGGGACAGGTCAAGTCTCTGCAATAAATTTCGCAAATGGAATCAAAGACGGATCAATCCAGTTAAAAGAAGGTCAGACTGTACTCCAAGGTTATCAAGCCTATCTAACCATGGTTGATATAAAGACTAAGGCTCTTACGGTTTCAATGAAAGTTTTATCCACTGTTGGCTGGATGGCTGTTTTTGCAGCTGCATCATGGGCAATTGGTAAGGCCATTGAAGCGTTTGATGATTATGTTCACCGGCTCGACAACGCAAAGGAAGCATTGGCAAGCACCGAATCAGAACTATCTTCTCTTAAAACTGAAATAGATACCACAAGCGATAGAATTAAAGAATTACAATCACTAGATACCCTATCTATTACTGAAGCAGAGGATTTAGAGAGACTTAAAGAGCAAAATAAAGAACTGAAGATACGTCAGCAATACTTAGAAAAACAGAAACAAGAAGAATCGAAAAAAGTAGCGGATCTTACAAAAGAAAAATTTAATTCAAAATATTCTGCTTCGGTAGATCGAGAGAATATAGATAAATACAAGGAAGTTTACGACAGACCAAAACAGACCGGAACCGATGTAGGAAGCTATCCTCCTGACAGTGACCCATATGCCGGGGATAACATACTCAAGGAATCTAAAAGCCTTGCAAACCTTGTTGCTCAATATGAGTATTACCAACAAGAAAAAGCCAAAGCAATTAATAATGAAGATGCGGAAGGTATTGAAAGATTTAATGCCAAACTGCAAGAAACTGAATCCAAACTGCGGGAGAATAGAACAGAACTACAGGGATACTCAGATGATCTTACGGCAACTGGCGAGTCGAGTGCTGAATTAGATGGTGTTACAGAGAGAATTAAAATGATAGACAACTTACTTCTCTCTCCTGGACAACAGCTTGTGGATTTCATTAATTCTACGACTATTTCAAAAGATATAGAAAAATTAAAATCTCTTGCGAATACTGGTAAATTAACGCAAGAGGAACTTGAACGAAATTTTTCTGATGTCAATGATTATTTAAAACAAAATGGACTAATTCCTGAAGATTTAATTTCTGTAATTGGCATATATGGGGAAAAATTAGTTACTGCGAATGCTGAGGTTGAGAATTCCTTCGCTAAGCCGGAATTAATTTCTAAAATAAGCTCTTTATCAGGAGGTTTTGAAACTCTTGATAAGATTATGGGCAGTATTCACGATAAAGAAAATCCGTTTGATCTCACTCTTCTCAGTGACAAGGATTTTACAAAAACCTTTAGCGGAATTGGCGCATCTTACAGTGACTTTATAGATGTAATGTCAAGTTCCCCTAAGGATATTGATGCAGTTCAATCGTCCTTCGATAACTTGGTAAGCGAATGGATTGAGTCAACAGGTCTGCTCAACGGTCTTACAGATGAGTCAAAAAATCTCGCAGTCTCTTTTCTTGAAGGTCAGGGAATAGCTAACGCAGAAGAGATTGTTACTGCCAGACTTGCTCAAACACAAGCTGAACTTGCTGCGCAGAAGCATTATACTGCAAATGCCTCCGGTGTTTTAAACAATGCGACAATCAGCGAAGTTAATGCTTTTGTCCTGAATGGGATTGCTGCCGGTGAATCTGAACAGGCTTTATCCCGGTTGGCATTACAGAAATTGGCGATAAATAATGTTAAAATTGATACGGCCAGTGATATTGACCAGGTCATTGCACTGGCAAATGCCGCAGGAGCAAGTTCCACGGTTCTTGCTAAGTTGGCAAATGCAAAAGCAATTATGGCAAGAGCAGAAGCTGGTGGTTTAAACGGGTCAGCCGGTGACTTCAGGCTTCTTGAATCAGCAAGTGCAGTTTTATCTGAGATCAGTAACGGCACTTTTAATTACGAGTTCACCAAATTAAATGCTGATGATTATAAAAAAACTGCTCCTGATGACGGTGGCTCCAAAACCCAGGAAGAAGCAAAACAAGAATTTGATTGGATTGCCCGCAAAACTAAAGCAGTACAAGAGAGTTATGCTAAATTAGAAGAATTAGCTTCTAAAGATACAATAGCCTACCTTGGATTGACACAAGAAGAATTTGATAACGCAAAATCAATTTTTGATAATGGCCTTGGCAACACAGTGGAAGGTCTGGCTCAGCTACAAAGTTATGCGAATGAAGCAGGATTGAGTTTGGGTGAACTGTATACGATGATTCAATCTGGCGCCCCTGGTGCGTCAAAAGAAAATGCGTTGCAACGTATGCTAAAGATGCAAACCGAAACATTACTTCCTCAATATCAAAGAGAGGTCGAGGCATATTCAAAATCATATGAGGATGCACTAAAGGCCATTCCGTCCGAATATAAGGACAAGATTGAGTCTGGAGGAGCAGATGTTGAATCTTTACCTGCTGATTTGGCAAAAAAGGTTCAAACAGCAATAGACGCTAATGAAAAGTTGAAATCATCTGAAAAACAATTAGCTGATGGTGAGAAAGAACATATTGAAACAATTAAGAAACTTCATCAGAACAGAATTGACGCAACGGATATTGAGAACGAAAAACTAGAACAATCTAACAAAATAATCAAGTCTCAGATGGAATTGATGGAAGCGCGTGGAGAGATTGTCGATGCGGACTTCTACAAACGGCAAATAGAGAATAATAAGGGTTTAATTTCTGGCAATCAACAAAATATTGATGAATGGGAATCTGAAATGGCTGATCTCCGGGCAGTAAATATTTTCACCGATTCAAAAGATTATAAAGAATTACAGGCAAAGGTTAAGGCTGCAAGAAATGAAATACAAAGGCTAAAACTTGAACAAGAGGAATGCAATCAAACTCTTAAACAAATGCCAATTGACAACTTATCTACAATTATTTCAATGTATGATGATATTACTGCTAAAATTGAAAATTGGGGAACTGTTTATACAGCCACAGGCCAGAAATTAGATGGGGAATATTACCAAGCACTTATTTCCAATGGAATCACCGTAATTGAACAATACGGAAAACAGGCGAAGTTAGTAAAAAATCTGATGGGAGAATATAAAAAGGGATCTACAAAATGGCAGGAATTGTACAAACAATTACAGGACATTGATTCTGCCACCTCTTCCATGTTGTCCAATTTGAAAAAATACAATGAAGAACTGCTGAAAATGCCGTTAGATAGTATCAATTCATATTCTGACAGTCTACAAAAAGTTGCTGACGGATTGAGTAATGTTCAAAGCGAACAGGATTTAGTCATAGGAACAGTAACAAATGCCATTCAAAAACAAATCGACACCATAAATGACCAAAAAGATGCCTATCAAGAAGCCAACGAATCGCAAAAAAAGGGTCTGCAAGATAAACTTGACTTATTACAGAAGCAAAATGATCAGTTAAAGCGTCAGATGGCCTATGAGCAAAGTTTATATAACCTTCAAAAGATCAATCAGCAAGCAACAGAGCTGGTAATTCGCAATGGGCAGGAATCTTACGAAGTTGACGCCGATAAGTTAAGAGAAGCGCAGGAACAAGTCGCAAATGCAAAATTCGATTTAGAAACTGGAGCAATTCAGGATCAAATTGATTCACTCGATGAAGCATTAGAGAAACAAAATGAATTATATGATTCCCAAATTGAAAAATTAGAGATCATATCAAATCGTTGGTCTGAAATTTCTGAAAAGGTTAAAACCGCTCAAGATGAAGCAAAAACTTCTTCTATCCTCGGTAATAAGTGGAAAGATCAGGTACTCTCCGGCAATGATACAGCCTTATTTAATACTTTCTCCAAAATGTATCAAAACACCGCTGAACAGCTTAAAAAGTATCAAGACCAAATAGACTCCACTAATAGCATTCAGTCTCTATTAGAGGATTATGTGGCTTCCTATAAGGCCGGTGAGATTACATATTCCGAAGCTGTAAGGGGTATCAACACCCTTCTTTCTCAGCTCAATCAGAATATGTCAGCTACTGGAAATTTACAGAACATCTTTGATTATTTAGGCATTGTAAACGATAGATCGGCAAATGCAGATTCCATTTTAAAAGGAATCCAAACCGGGCTGAAAGACACTGCCACCGAACTGTTAAAGTCCATGGAACAGTACAATAAGAACGCTGGAATCATATCTGAACAAACCTCTAGCTGGCAGAAACTTACAAGTAATGTTGAAAAGATGCTGGATGTGTTAAGAGAAGTCAGGGATAATCTGAGAGATAGCTATTCCCGCGATGATGACGATGACAATGATAATACAAGATATGGAGGAGGTAGAGACGGAAGTCCTGGAACTCCCGGAAAGGGCGACTATGTGGATAGTGGCCCCGGAATTAAATTAGGAACTAGTCTAAAAGATGGTATTACAAGAGGATTAGTTGGATCATATTCTGATTTTGACAGAGAGGCTTCAATGAAGCTTTTGGGTTTGAAGAAGCTTGATCCAGATGAAATTCCTGCCGTATTACACATGGGAGAGGCTGTATTTAATAAAGAGCAACAACAGAAATTGTTGGATAACTTTGCATCTGCTTATAGTTTTGCGCCCAATATTCCTGACTATAGCAATCTTTTAAATAATGTAGGTATAGCTAATACGACAACAACTCCTGTTATAACCTTCAATGGAGGAATTAATATACAGGAATGTAATAATAGTGACGATTTAGCATCTGAAATTTTAAATGGTGGATTAACAATGGCTATTAATCAGGGCTTAGGCAGACGATGATAATTGTAAGAGGGTTTTAAATAACCCTCTTATTAGATTGGAGGTAAGCAATGAAGGCAATGAACGCCTGTTACCAGATATATAAAGATATTGAAAGAATGATAACAGAAAAAACAAGAAATATGAGTTATGATAAAACTTTTCGTGCTAAAGTAATAGATCAAATATCCGCAGATAAGTATACAATTTTGTATAAAAATAAGGGGTATCCGGCATCATGTGGCTGGAAAGTAAAAATTGGAGATGTGGTCTGGGTATGTGCACCGAGGAATAATTGGAATGAATTGTATATACAGGCATATCAACCGGATGATATTATTACAGCCGTCAATGGGGTAAAAGGCTCTGATGAAGTTTCTTACAAATCAGGCTATGTAAACATCTCACCTGGTAACATTGGATTGGGTAATGTTGATAATACCTCAGACAATAGTAAACCGGTATCACAAGCACAACAAGAGGCAATTAATAAAAAAGTTTCTATCTTGGGAGGAGATGTGTCTGATACAAAGATTGGCACATTAGAAAACAATATAGAATCTGATTTTCCCATACCTGATAACGGAGACTCTCTGAAAGTCGTAGTCGGCAAAATCAAAAAGTTTTTTGATAACATTCTGCTGTATAAAAAGAATACAGAAGATTCCATAATTGAAGTCAATGCAAAAATAACTGATATCAAAGAAAACATAGTCTTATTCTACAATACGTTTTCTGAAATTCCTCACCTTAAAATTAAGAACAATGATATAGTTCAAACCGGTGGATACTACACCATGTCTGATAGCGGAGGAGCTATCTATAAAATAACAGATAAACCGGAAGATTACAGCATTTCTTTATCAAACGGATTATATGCAAATATCCTGAATCAAGATTTTGTAAATTATAAAATGTTTGGTGCTATAATGGATGGATTATCTGATGATAATGCATATTTAAGAAAAGCTCACTTCTATTGTAATAAATATAGGGTTTTATTGAAAAACAATTCAGGGAAAATTTTCAAAAAAGATATGGAACCTATTTACATTCAATCTGATGTGGACTTATCTGGTTCCGTACTATACATTACCAATGAAAATTCCTATTCCTTCTATCAAATAATAAATGATGATGGCTTTAATTATTATAATTATAATATAATTAATAAGCATAACTTAAAACGTGGAACATCCTACTTCCCTATGGAAGATAACAGTCTTCCACGCCATTGTGTATTAAAGATTGAAGACAAAACAGTATGGTCTGTTCGCTATGATGACGGGATACTAACGGATACATTTCGCAGTGAATTAATGTTTCATAATGTCTATGGAAATTGTATGGGGCCACTGATATACGGATATGACGATTATGAGACACAAACTAACATTACTTATACAAAATACAACCATCGCACATTAACGTTTACCGGATGTGAAATATTAATTGAAACAACTCCTAACGTCACATGTAACCCTATCACATGTAAAAGGCATAATACTGTATTGAAAAGCTTTTTCATCAATCCAAAACACAATTCCTTAAATAACGTTCAGTATAAGAATTCTGTCATACGGATAGATGGTTGCTATAATGTAATCATTAAAAATATTATTGGCACTAATATAGCAGGAAAGCCAAATACCAACGGCAGCCGGGGAAGCGGTTATAGTATGCGATTTGACTGTTCCATGGGCATCCGGGTAATCGATTGTGATATTGGAGGTTATTGGGGAGCAACTGCTATGAACAATGTCAAAGACATTATATTTGAAAATTGTTCATTAAACCGTATTGATGTTCATGAATATTTTCGTGATCTAACCATAAACAACTGTAAGATTTACGATTGGGGAATCCAGGTGGGCGGTGGAACCGGAGTATTAAAAATAACCAATACTCAATTTATCAAATACAGAGAACCAAACAGCGGAGGACAGGGGATTGTTAATATAAACAACTCTTATGGAGCATTATTCGATGGAAATATTATGATTGATAACATTGATATCATAACTGAAGGAATGGATATGAGTTTAATTTCTGTACACTTTAATTCAAATTCCAGTACAAGAGCGACCAAACGGTTTCCAGATGTATCTGCATCAAATATATCTGTTGATAATGTGGATTTGGAAAGTACATGTAAATTTGTTGGAATTAAGACAACCGGAAATGTAGGTTATAATAAATATCAACGCGGTAAAAAATTTGTAATTAATCATATAAACACCAGGGGTAATTTTGATGGAGCTGTTGACTTAATCAGCCGTGTTTGTGGCACAGAAGAAGGAAGTAATTTGAATGCAGAAGGCACATGCGTATTCATTGATAATGACGGTTTTAAAACCACAATGAAAAACGGCAATACCAATGCTGTCGATTTTATAACATCATTTCAGAAGACAGAAGTAGATGAAATAATTGAGTCTCTTAATAACAGAATAAAGGCGTTAGAGTTAGCCAATACATAAAAAATACGAAAGGAGGTGCTTATATGTATGCGATCATTCATCCAATAGAGCCATTTGACTCTTCTCTGGGTACAGAAATTAAATTTACCTGGCGGGGCAATCAGATATACAAAGTCAGATGTGTCGTGAAAAATAATGAAACCGGTGCGATTGTATATGATCAAACAGAAAATACGATGAAGCAGTCTTATACTGTTTTGTCTGACAGTGAACTAATTAATGGAGTATATTATGTCGCCTATATTACAGTATTTGATGTGAACAACAATGAATCCGGTTTGCAGGAAATTGGCACACCATTTTACTGTTTCTCCAAACCCATTTTTAAGCCTTCCATTTCTGATGGTGGAATTATTCAGACCTCAGCATGTAAGATTGATATAGATTATTTACAACCCCAGGACGAACCTTTAAATTCTTTCTCTGTTTCTTTGTATACATACCAAAAAACATTAATCTCCTCTTCCGGGGATATCTATGATACAACAGATTTGTCTTATGTTATTTCAGGACTGGAAAATGCAAAACAATATTATCTTCGGATTACGGGAAAAACGCTGCATGGAATAACATTAGATACTGGTTTTATACTCATCACTGTTTCCTATACGATTGCACAAGTTTTCAATACCCTTGAACTGAATAATAAGCCGGAATCGGGCGCAATTGAACTTAAAAGCAATATAATTTCTGCTATTGGAGTGCCGGAAAAAGATGTGATTTATATAGGAAATGAGTATATTGATTTACGGGACAATAAGGTGACTTATAATGAAGGCTTTTTAGTAGAGGGTGACTTTACACAAGCCTTTATTTTTTATGAACCCAAAAGAAATGATTCTATTATTTCATTTAGTGACGAAAACGGTTTAGACGCCAATATCTATTACCGGATAGGAAACTACGAGGACTCAAATGGTGAAAAAGCGTATTTTGAATTGGCTGCAAATTCTTGTGGTAATAATTATATATGCTGCAGCAATTATACGGACATACCATCTGAATACCAGCAATTCGCTCTATGTGTAAATCGTAAAGGAACTTACTATGACTTAAGGGCGGTTATTATAGAAAGGGGTGAACCTTAATGTTTCTAGGTAACAGTTTTGCTTCTTCAAAAGAAACATTGATTACATCTTTCGTTGAAGCGAAGAATATACAACAATTAGCTGTAAAGTCAGCTATTTTAGACGAAATATATGTGAGTAATGATTTGATAGACATTACAAACTTTGATGCTTCTATCCCACCGGATTGGGGTTTTAACACGCTCTTGCACGCTGAATTTATGGGGGATTTACATGGGGGAAACGTTGGTTTTTCTACGGATGTAGTTGAATTTATCAGAATAAAAAGGAGACTTAAAAACGAGTCAACATTTAAAACCATATATGAAAAACCCATTAATAAAAATGAAGATTTTGAAATAATTTTATTAGACTATACGGAACCGATTGGAAACATAGAATATGCCTACGTCCCCGTTATTTCAGGAGGCGAAGGTAATTACATCAGCAATGGAGTTGAATCAAAATTTGAATCATACTTTATTTGTGAAAAAGATGTCTCTTATCCTATAATTTTAGATGCCGGTTTTAAGAAACAGCTAAATCATCTTGTAGGTGTTGTGGAGTTACCCAATCGTTTAAAACCGGTGGTAATTAAGGGTGGCATTACGAATTACTATTCAGGAGATATGGAATGCACATTTATAGAAAATCGTGATTGCCAATGGCTTACAGATTCTTCATGGGAATATCGAAATCAGATATATCAATTTTTAACGAATGGCAGACCCAAAATATTGAAGGATTTTGAGGGCAACTCATGGATGATCGCAATTACAAGTGGAATATCGGAAGATTCGGACCACCTTGAACATGTAAAAAGTAAATTTTCAGTGGTTGAGTGCGGAGAGACTTCTTCAATTGGTGATTTATATGACAATGGATTTATCGATACTGATTTAGACAGGTAGGTGAAATATGGCTTATGAGGTGACACAAACAGATTTAAGTATATTGCGCCAGGGTGAACAGGAGATACGTTTAAAAGTTGAATTACTCAATGAAAACTTTAAAATTTTCGACTCATTGGAAGGTTATATTTTAAACGATAGATACTCCCAGGATTCAGAGTCTTTACAAAGACGAAGCTATAGTTGTGATCTAAAAGTTATGAATTCAACTTTTATTATTGGAAAAGATAAAAAAATATGGTTTGACAAAAGAATCAGAGTTTTTTATGGAGTAAAGTCAATTAGGGAAAATAAAATTATTTGGTATCAACTGGGAGTTTTTTGTTATATAAGTATGAAATACACAAGCACCGGAGCTGACCGTACCCTCTCATTGACTTGTGGAGATTTGATGTCACTTTATGACGGAACGTTAAATGGTCAATTGCACGGGAAAGGTTCCATACCCGATGCACCTGATTACGCTGTTAAAAATCTACTGATTCCTGCCGGTGAAGATATAAGATTGGCAATTATAGGAACGTTAAAGGCAGCCGGAATAAACCAGTATATTGTGGAAGATATAGGCAAACCGATTCCATATGATTTAACCTTTTCAACCGGTGCCGTTTATTCAGATGTTTGGACGAAAATTAGAGACTTATATGATTCATGGGAGTTTTATTTTGATGCAGATGGCGCTTTCATTTGGAGACAAGTCCCGACTGGATTCCATGAGCCGGTAACTTTAAATGATAATTTGATGCAAAGCATCGTTAAAGACGAAAATGCCGATATGAAATTCTCTGATATTTACAATGTTACGGAAGTATGGGGGAAAGTATTGGAACTAGATCGGTCAGACAGATATGCCGATACTTCAATATACACCGACAATACTTATCGTATTACCCTTGATAGTTTTACATCATGGCAGGATGTGGATAATCTTACCCAGATTGCCTTTAAGGTATCAAGTAATAATTTAAATGCACCAAAGTTTACGATTAACAATTTCGCTCCTATTCCTATATATGATGGGAACAGCAATCCATTACAACCCGAAAACTTGAAAGCAGACAATATCTATATCTTTAGATATAGGCGAATAAATGCAGAGCAAAATGCTCTTTTTTTATTGGGACAATTCCAATGTTATGGGAGATATGTTGAAGAATCTGCTGAGTGTCCTTTTTCAGTGGCCAATATAGGTTATGAGATTATAAAGTCAATTGATTATGACAATTTATCAGATGATGCAGCTTGTTATAACCAGGCTGAATTTTTAACATATAAGTCAACAGCTATGATGGATACAATTAATTTGACCACCTTGGTTGTCCCGTGGTTAGAAGTAAATACAAAGGTTGAATATACACCCAGATACAATAAAATACAGGGACAATATATTGTTAAAAACATAAATTGGTCGACTGGCGAAGGCGTTATGAATGTAACTCTCTATAAGTTCCTGGAGAGTTTTTCTTATGTTTATAATCGAAAAAACAAATAAAGAAGGGAGATAATTAAATGAGTTATCCAGAATATCCACGCAGTAATTTTCCTGAGGAGATATGTATGCTTCCAAATATGCAGGATGTCTCTGCCACATTGCGCCCTGTTGTTGAACAGTATAACGAGGCATGGCTAAACAATGATGTTGATAAAATGGCACAACTGAAATCCCAGTATCCAAACTTAGAGAAATCTCTTTTTAATGCTGATAAATTTAATGTTGTTTTAGATGAAACGAAAGCTACGCAGAAGTTTTTTAAAGAGAGAGTTGATGCAATGATCATTGAGGTTGCACAGCATACGATTGGAATTGATGATACTGCTCTTGGTGACGAAAAGAAAACAAATGCTTATTCTGCTGAAAAAACAGAATTTTTAACAGGAGTTAGGATTGCGGATAATATTACAATATCATTGGAAGACTGGGATAGTAATTTGGAGTTTATTTATCATTCAAGTGATATTTCAGAAGATGACAGAGTCTTAATATATTTTGCTGATGACAGTAAACTGAATGCTTCAAAGGCGTTTATTTATGTCAAGAGTAACACTGGTGAAGGGAATTTTGTTTTAAAAGCAAATAAACTTCCTAAAAGTAATTTGAATATTGATTATGTAGAGGTGGTGAGAAAATAATGGCTAAATGCGGAATTACTAATATTGGTGGCGGTGGGGGAATCGGTTCTGATGAGCTCACTGTCACGAAAGATTATGTTTTAAATGGGTTGGAATATGTTGGTGCTGACACAGATGATGAGAAAGGTGTTGGTATAATGAGTGATAATGGAACTACAGCAAATCAAAACTTAAATGCGGGTGGTTCTTTTTTAGTTAAGGGAGGATATCATGCTCAGCCCTTTACGGTAAACGCTAATAGTTTGGCAAGTCAGACTAGTGCTACGGCAACAAATAATAAAGTACTAAACGGGGAAACATTTTATGCTAATGGGGTAAAAAACACTGGAACTATTGTATCGATGGCAGGTCAAATTATTAACCCTACTGCCTCTCAGCAGACGGTAGCAAGTTCCGGGAAGTATATGACCGGAAATGTGGTGGTGAATGGGGTGTCAAACCTTACGGCTAATAATGTGAGAAATGGAGTCAATGTTGGGGGGACAGTCGGATCGCTTGTGGACTATAGCTATTTGGCAATTGGACAAACGTCTTTTTAAATGGCACCTTTTCGGGAGTTTTATCCGGAGGGGTGCGAGATTATGGCTACTTAAGCACAGATTATGCCTCCATGACTATAAACACAACGGGTATAGTTTTTGATTGTTACTTTCCTTGGGATGTAACTGCCATAAGGTCAGTAGGAGGCACACGATCAATTAACTTATCTCCCTTTTCCGCAATCCAACTTACAGTATCAAGTACAGTAACAAATGGCAGTTGGGGATATGTTGGTTTAACTATACAGGCGAGTTTGTTAACCACGTCAAAGGAATGGCTTGCAAACTCGACCCCAAACGTAGGCCACATCACCCGTGCGACTCATTCAGGTAATGCTTATGCCGGAGTATTCGAGGAGCTGATTTTTCCTGTAAGTGAATTTAATTTAGATGTTAATCGCCAACTATTTTTGATGTTTGTAATACGAAGAGCAAGTAAAGGAGCCTCAGGGTCGGGGACTGTTGTAATTAAAAAAATAGAATTTATAAAATAGGAGGATTTAATTATGAAAGCATTTATCATATACGATGAAGAGGGCAACGTTTACGCAGTCAGGTATGGAGAAAACCAGTATATTCCTAATGAACTACGCGGGCTGTACCAGGAGGTGCCAGAAGGTGCTTTGATAGAAGGGGTGGCTGTGTCAGATCCTGATAATCATAAGATATTGTTTACACCTTCAAAGGAAAATATATTGGAAAAGGAGTTGGCGGTAGTAAAGGCTCAACTCGCATATATATCCATGATGTCCAATATTGATATAGAGGGGGTATAAATTATGAGTAAATTTGATAAGGTAAAGGTTTGTTATGAATTTGGTCTCTGATCCTTGGTTATGGTTCGTAATGCAGTAGACCGCTGGATTACAGCGGAGGAGTTTTTAATAATTACAGGTTTAGAACACGAGTAAAATGATTCTGGAATAGGGAGGGGCAGATTTGTCCCCTTTTTGTGCTCTGTGGCTGCCGCCGTGTCTGACAGGTATCGTGCTTGATGACCGGTTAAGATACTGGATATTTAACGAAAAACGACCACATTATACTTTATTTTAAACGATATATTAGACATGAATGATTTACAGGGAATAGTTGAGTTCATCACTCTTCTATTCCCTGTTTTTTACGATTAAAAGTGCTTTTTTTGTCGGGTTTTTATTTCGCTATAAAGTTCACCTCATCAACGACTTTTTCGGATTATCCATTAGCACAGCAACAATATTTCTATATTCTCATCTACATAAAAAGGTTGTGACGCTGCTGCAATTCCAAGCAGTGGCACTCAATTCCTTAAAGGTCTAGCCTTTGTTTAAGGAGCCCATTTTAGGAATTTTAAAAGTTTAACAGAAAATAGTTGAAAAATGTCATAAACTATACTACAATGTACCACAAGAGATGATATTGGACAGGCAAAAGGAGGTGGCTGCAGTCAGCAGCGTTCTTGATCAAAAACTGTTTGGAAAATATCAGCTATGCAAAATCCTGGGAACCGGCCGGGCAGGGACTGTCTTTCTGGCGGTTCATCTTGGGCTTGAAGAGTATCGCGCCATCAAGCGGGTGCCTAAAAGCTTTCTAAATTATGAACATATCAGGCGTGAGGCACTGGTCCTCAAAGAACTTCGCCATCCTGGAATCCCAATTATTTACGACGTAGAAGAAGACGAATTTTACAGCTATCTGATTGAAGAATTTCTTGAAGGGAATTCTCTATATGACCTTGTAGAAAAACAGGGGCATCTTTCGCGGGAACTGACCATTTATTATGGAATCCAGTTATCCCGTATCATAAACTACCTGCATCTCGCAGGACCGAACCCTATACTGCATTTAGATTTACAGCCGAAAAACCTGTTGCTGTGCCACGATACCTTAAAGGTGATTGACTTTGGATTTGCCGCTTCCCCTGCTGATGCCAATATGGCGGGTGAGCGGTACGGAACCGTGGGATGTGCGGCTCCGGAACAGTATTTAAAGGATGGAGTGCTGGATGAAAGAACAGATATCTATGCCATTGGTGCTGTCCTCCACTATCTTTATTCCGGAATATTTCCTGAACTGCCGTATGTGCCGGCGCCCTCCATGGATGCTGATCTGGCCGCAGTCATAAACGGATGCGTTAAGTCCCGTCAGGAAGACCGTTTTTCATCGGCACAGGAGCTTAAGGAACGGCTTGAACAACTTGGCAGCGCAGGAACGGCTGCAAAAAACAGTCTACAATCATCATCTCTTATCATTGCTCTTGCAGGGAGCAAATCTGGAGCCGGGGTGACTCATATCGCCATCGGTCTGTCTGTTTATCTTAAAAATCACGGATACCCCAACCTATTTACAGAAATGAAAGACTCCGGCATGGGAACCGGACTGGGAGCATTTACGGGCGCAGAACGGGACCAGTATGGCCTGATGCAGTACCGGGGCTTCCTATGGAAACCGTATTACGGGCCGGGCGTGAAGCTGAAGGAGCCGCCCATAACGATACGGATTCTGGACTATGGAACTGATGTGGAACAGGCTCTGTTGAAAAGACCGGATGCTCTGATTCTGGTATGTGATACCAGTTTATGGAGCAGGCAGGCGGCCTGGGAGGCGGCAGCCCGGATTATCAAAGGGAATGTGCCTTATAAAATTGTATACAACCACACAGACAAGAAAACCAGGATCAGGCTTCCCGAAGGGGCTGCCCCTTCTCTTTGCCTGCGGGCACCTTATGATTCTGATCCTTTTGAGGCGAGCCCCTTACTCAGGGATTTTTATAAAACGCTTTTAGAAGGAATATGGGACCGTAAAAACAGGAAAGAAAACGGCATATACAAGTTTTTGAAGAAGCTTGAGAGGGCTTTTAAACAGGCTCTCAAACAGATCTTTAAGCCGGACCGTAAACATGCGCCCTAAGACAGCTTACGGTTTAAGGAAATATACCTATCATCTGGAAAGGATAAAACCCAATGAAAGGAAAGATAAAAGCGCTATGGAAAAGCCTGATTCCCCGTAAGATACCGGAGGATCAGGAAATCATTGGGATCATAGGAACCTGTTCAGGTGTTGGGGTGACCCACTTAGCGGTCATGACAGCCGGATATTTAAGCGGGGTCATGAGAAAGCGGTGCGCAGTCCTGGAGTGGAACAGCCATGGGGATTTCCTGAACATGAGAAAAGTGTGCAGGAAAGAAAAGGACTTGAATGGAGGCAGCCGGATTCTGGAGGCGGATTATTATGAAGGAGCGGGGATAGACACCTTATTATTGTGCAAAAAGTCTGGATATCAGGCAATGATTGTGGATTATGGAACCGTAAGCCAGGGCAGTCTGAGAGAATTTTTAAGATGTGACAGGCAATTTGTTCTTGGGAGTTTAAGCGAGTGGCAGATGGAGGCGTTTCTGGAATTTGAAGGAAAGAGGAGTAAGACCGAAAAGAGCTGGGAGACTCTCGTGACCTTTGGAAGCGAAGAGGCCAGAAAGAATATGGAAAAAAGGCTTAAAATTCCTGTACGGAGAGTTCCAGTTTCAGTAGACGCCTTTGCTGTCACCGGCGAAGTTATATGTTTTTACCAGCAGTTTTTTAAATGACGGGAGAGGAAATATGTCACCGCAGTTTCTTTGTGGTCTTCTTCCGGAAGTGAGGAAAACTGAGCGGATTTACAATACAAAAAGAGAAATACAGGGGAAAATGAATGAAAAAAGAGCAAAACCAGGCTTTGGGTCAGGAACTCACGAAAGAGGAACAGTGCCTGGCCGGACTGAAAAAGTATCGTGAGCAGGGCATCACCATTTGCGTTGATGGGGAAGAACTGCCGGAAAAGGATTGGAACAAAATATTTGAGGTAAGGGAGGATGATAGTTTTTATATGGCTGATTACATATCTGATGAGAAAACCGGAAAGTTGAAAGAAATAAGATTTGACCGTGTTTATAATAAGTAATCAGCCTTACTTTTAAAAGAGGGCGCACCGGGATACCATCTTCAGCCTTAAGCTGGTCAACAGATGCGCCAGGGTGGGATAGGGGAAAAATGTAAAGTAATGAAAATGTAAATTCCAAAAGGGGAGAAGTGTGGTATAATCTCCATGAAAGCAATGAGCAGTGTGAAGCAGGGCACAATAAAATTTTCGTTGTGCTCGCACATAAGAAAATTTTATTGTGTCCTACTTCATAGGGCGAACGCCCGTGAGCTCACGAAGCCGCAGGGTTCGTGAGCTCCACTGCGGACTCAGCCAACACGCATAAATTCAAAAAGCCAAAAACTTCGCGCCCCGCACGACAGACCTGCCCCACGAGCACACGAAGCCACAGACTTCACCCCTCGCACGACAGACCTGCCCCATGAGCACACGAGGCCACAGACTTCACCCCCCGCGCGACAGACCTGTCCCCACGAGCACACGAAGCCACAGACTTCACCCCTCGCACGACAGACCTGCCAAATCCCGTGAGCTCACAAGTCCCCAAGAATTTATGCCACACATACACCCCAGGAGGAAATCAGATGAAGAGGAAAGCAATGCCGGTTCTGGCAGCGCTGGGATTAATTTTATTAATAATTACAGGATTTTTCGGTTACCGTTTCCTGGACCGTTTCATCCCCTCAAAGGAACCAGCCAACCTATCAGAGCTGTTAAACGTAAAAGAAAACGAGGTCGCCCTCTATTTAAACGAAACTCTGCAGGAAGAACAAGGACTCTACCTTCAAGGCCAGACATACCTCCCCATTGAATGGGTAAATCAAACCTTAAACGAGCGCTTTTACTGGGATGAAAACGAAAAGCTCCTGGTATACGCCCTCCCGGACACCATCGTCTATGCAGACCACACCACCCTTGGTTCCTCCGGAAAACCTCTAATATGGGTCAATGAGGACGGCGTTTACTTATCCATAGGCTTAATAGCCAATTACACCGACATCCGAACGTCCATTTATGACCAGGACCTATATAAGCGCGTTTTCATCAACAACCTCTGGGAACCGGAAAATAAAGCAGCCGTAGTCAAAGAAGGCAGCATCCGGGTAAAAGGCGGAGTAAAAAGCCCCATCATCACCGAAATAACCCCAGGCTCCCAGGTCACGGTTTTAGAGTCTATGGAAAAATGGGATAAAGTACGCACTCAAGATGGCTTCATCGGTTACGTAGAACGCAAGCGCCTTGGCGAAACAACCAGCCAGACCCCAGAAAGCACCTTTAAAGCGCCAACTTATAAAAACATTTCCATGGAAGAGCCCGTCTGCCTTGCCTGGCACCAGGTAACCAGCCCGGAAGGAAACGCATCTTTCGACAAAGTAATCGCCAACACCAAAGGAGTCAATGTCATTTCCCCCACCTGGTATGAACTCACAGACAATGAAGGAAACTTCCGCTCCTTAGCCGATATAAATTACGTGAAAAAAGCCCATGAAAAAGGCCTGAAAGTCTGGGCTCTCATCAACAACTTCAGCACCGACGTAAACACAGAAATCCTCATGTCAAAAACCTCAGTCAGAAGAAAACTGATTGAAGGCCTTATGGCGGAAGTGGAGCGCTACAATCTCGACGGACTGAACCTGGACTTTGAAGGAATCAAGGAAGAAGCCGGCGTTCATTACGTCCAGTTCATCCGGGAACTGTCCATCCCCTGCAGAGAAAAAGGAATCGTCCTATCCATAGACAACTACGTCCCCACCGCAGGCACCCAGTTCTACAACAGAAAAGAACAGGGAATTGTAGCCGATTATGTGATCATCATGGGATATGATGAACATTATGCCGGAGGAGATGCCGGCTCAGTAGCTTCCATTGAATATGTGGAAAACGGAATCAAAAACACCCTGGCCCAGGTGCCAAAGGAAAAGGTGATCAACGCCATTCCCTTTTACACCAGAATATGGACCGAAGGGGACGACGGAAAAGCCTCCTCTTCTGCCCTTGGCATTGAACCGGCGCAGCAATGGATCGATGAAAACCAGATAGAACTGTACTGGCAGGAGGAGCTGGGGCAGTATTACGGAGAATTGCAGTCAGAAGAAGGCCTTAAAAAGATATGGATGGAAGAAGAGCGCTCCATCGGCCTGAAAATGGATTTAATCGAAAAGTACGATTTGGCAGGTGTGGCCTGCTGGAAGCTGGGATTTGAGCCGTCCGGGTTGTGGGACCAGGTACGGCTGGATCAGAACGAATAAGAATGAAACGGGAGAGACAGGATGGTCAGGTTATGAAAAAAAAGATAGTATTGGCAGCAGTTCTGACTGCAATGTGCATATTTGCAGGCTGCTCTTTTAAAGAGCCGGAACCGGAAAGCACAACAGTAGAGAGTACGGCACCTGTAGAAACCACAGTAAAGGAAACAACGGAAGTCTCCTCTGAGGAAGAAACCACGCCGGAAGAAACTACCGAGCTGGAGATCAATGACAGCGGCAGCCGCATCATCATCGCCTCTGACATGCATTACCTGGCAAGGGAACTGACTGACTTTAAAAGCAGCTTTAAAAACCGCATAGAACACGGGGACGGAAAAGTCATGCAGTACGTCTGGGAGATCACCGATGCATTTATCCAGGAAGTAAAAAAAGAGAAGCCCGACCTGGTGATCTTAAGCGGTGACTTAACTTATAATGGAGAGTGGGAAAGCCATATCGAGTTTGCCGAAAAGCTGGAGGAGATTGAAGAAGCCGGAATTCCGGTCATTGTCATTCCTGGAAATCACGACATCAACAACCCCTATGCTGTTAAGTTTACAGGCGATACCGTGGAGGGAATTGAGTCCATAGAGGCCGTGGATTTTGAAGACATTTACCAGAACTTCGGCTACAATGAGGCTGTCAGCCGCGATCCGGCTTCCTTAAGCTATGTATATCAGGTCAATGACTATACCAGAGCCCTGATGCTGGACTCATGCCAGTACTACCCCAGAAACCTGGTGGGAGGAATGATAAGAAATGATACATACGACTGGATTGAGGAGCAGATGGAAGAGGCATGGAACCTGGGAATGAACGTGATTCCTGTGGCCCATCATAATCTCCTCGACGAAAGTGAGGTCTATTTAGATGACTGCACCATTGAACACAGTGAGCAGTTGATCGATCAGTTGGAAAGCTGGGATGTACCTCTGTTCTTAAGCGGCCACTTACACGTGCAGCATCACATGCGGTCCGGCGAGGATTTTGGAATTTACGAGATAGTCACCAGCTCCTTAGCCACACCGCCCTGCCAGTACGGTCTCCTGGACTATGGAGACGACGGCAGCTTCCGCTACTCCGCAAAGGCCCTTGACATGGAGGGCTGGGCAAAGCAGACAGGAAGCACCAACAAAGAGCTTTTAAATTTTAATGAATTCGGAAAACAGTTTTTAAGCAAGGTATTCTATAACCAGGCCCAGGATGAATTTGAGCGCCTGGATTCCTTAAAGAATCTGACTCCCAACCAGAGAGAACAGATGGCAAAGGTCTATGCGGAGCTGAATGTGGCCTGCTCTTCAGGAAAAGTGTTTGAAATGCGGGATAAGGCCATGGCGAAAAACGGTTACAAGCTTTGGATGAATGAGGGATATCAAAGTATCCTGTCCCAGTATCTAGAATGGATCACCAGAGACGGAACAAAGGACTACAATGTTTTGATTGGAGAATAGAGGGAAAGTCACAGGAACGGTTCTTTTTTAATTCGCAGAAAGATATAATTCATTAAGAAAACGTATCGGGTAGAAAATGTGAAATTAAAAAGATGGGAACCATTTATGGCAGTGCTTTTGCTGGTATTGGTATACATCATATCCAGCCGTGCCGGAAAAATGGCTGCGGGAATCAGTGTAAAGACAGGAAAAGAAAAGCCTGTGGTGGTCATAGATGCAGGACATGGTGCATCAAATTTGCGCAACTGACTAAACAACAATAAAAAATATGAAAGCGATTTGCATGATGACAGGGAGGGGCTCCGATAGCCTCTCTCTTTGCTTTTGTTTTATTTTACTATTTATTTGTTGGTGATTTTTTTGGAGGTATATTATGCGTAGATATGATTACTTTTATGGACAGAGAGTTAATCGATTCCAATTTTTTATGGCACCTAAATGTCTGTGGTCTGACAAATACTATCAGAATTTAAGTTGTGAGGCCAGAGTGCTATATGCAATGTTGTTAGACTTGACCGCGTTATCTCAAAAGACAGGGAGATGCGATAATGAGGGGAGAGCCTATGTCATATGCAGTATAAACGATACTATGGAGATGTTGGGGTGCTCTCGGTCCAGTGCACTCAGATATCAGAGGGAGTTAGTTGACATGGGCCTCGTAATCAAGCATAGTAAAAGAGGCCATAATAATATTTTTTTTGTACTTGATTTCACAATCATTTTAGCTCAATAATTCTAACCTGTACAGGTGTCAAAGTTGGTGAAACTAGTGTCATTTTTGGACTTATTGGAGGCTAAAAATGACACTAGCAAGTCCAAATTTGACACCTGTTTAGTGATATATATGTATAATATAATATGCTACATAAGTATGGTACACAATAAGTATAGTACATAATGTCTGGTTATATAGTCTGGGGGTGGAATTAGATATTGGAAACAGAGGGAGGTGAAGTAGGATATGCTTAATTTGGCTTATTGATCGGAAATATAAAAGAAACAGTGATGCTAATAGTAGTTTGATGTGAGAATTCTACTGCTGACATTACTTGTTGATTGAATGTTACTGTGATACCTATGCCGACTATTATAACACAGAAAATAAGTAGTTTCCTTTTCATAATATTCTCCTGATCCATTATATCCTTTAACATGGTCTGCGGTAGGTTGATAATTTTAATTATCATTTGAGATCCAAGTCGGAATCTCTCACAAAATCTTTCTTCTGCATTTTTAGCAATGATGTCGCCCAGTGTATTGATAAACCGCTCTAGTATGCGTTTTAGTACATCGTCATTTTCTACCGCTTTGAGCAGCTAATCTTCTTCCGCCTCCTATGCCATATAGAAATAGCCGTCTGCTTTAAGAGGATTCTCAAGCAAACAGCTTTTGTCCTAAATATTAAGTAGTATGAATAACCGCCATGTAAGCCAAAAACCACATTCAAAACTTTCCTTGGCACGAGCAGTAGAAAGTGAATTTTTGTTGTCAATGATACGTAATACCAGCTTTCAATCTGGCTTTTCTATATTGCGGATTAGCGATTGGTGTGCTTCGTCAATTTCTTTTTGGGAAGCTTGCTCTGAGGTAAAGTAACATAGCAACACAGTACCACAGAAAAAAAGAATAGCTACTTATTATTGCAAATACCCACATTTATTGACAAAACTTACAACAATCTGTTATAATATGTATGTTGTAAGTTTACAACATACATATTCGAAAGGAGGTGTTTCCTTGAAAATATCCCGAAAAGATAAAGTTAAATTTGGGGCATTGGTCAATAAACTTCGCCTAAAAATGCCCCGTGATATGAACCCACTTCGTAAGGTTGCCGCCGAGTGCGATATGAATTTTTCAACGCTAAATGATATCGAAAAAGGTGATGGATTTCCTACGGAAGCAGTTGCGTTGCGTCTGTCTGAAAATTTGCTTCTATCTGAAAAAGATAGGCTTGGGTTTTTGAATAAATACTCGGATATCGCAAAGATTGCACCTCCGGATATTGATAGATATTTAATCACAGGAGATGGAAAAGAGTGGTGGAACATTCTCAGGTCAGCTGAAGGAAAAAATATCACCCCTGCCGCTTTAAGTGAAATCAAGAAAATAATAACTGCGTTGGAGGATAAAAAAAATGAGCCAGCAGAATAGCCTGAACATTAATGAGTATACAAGTTTTATTTGGAAAATCGCCGATTTACTTCGTGGTGACTATAAGCAGAGTGAATACGGTGATGTTGTTCTACCCTTTACTGTACTTTGCCGTTTGGATAGTGTTTTACTGGCAACCAAAGAAAAGGTCTTGGAAATTGACAAAACATCAAACTTCGGAGATAAGGTTAAAGAAAAATTATTTGAGCAAGCCACGGGTATGAAGTTCTATAACAAAAGTAACTTTACCTTCAAAAAGTTAAAAGATGATGCTTCTAATATTGCAGAAAATCTACGTGACTACATAACATCTTTTTCTGCTAATGTGCAGGAAATTATGGAGGCATTTAATATCTACGCTCAAATCGAACGGCTCGATAAGGCTGGTTTACTATACTTGATTATTTCCAAGTACGCCGATGAAATTGATTTGAGTCCTGAAAGGGTACCCAATGATTTGATGGGCTATATCTTTGAGGAATTGATACGCCGTTTTTCGGAAATTTCTAACGAGACTGCAGGTGAACACTTTACCCCTCGTGAAGTTATTCGGTTAATGGTGTCACTCATTTTTAACGAGGATGGTTCTGAGCTTTCTGAAGATGGCAAAATGACCTCCTTGTATGATCCAGCTGCGGGTACGGGCGGCATGCTGGCAATTGGTTCTGACTATCTAAAGTCACTTAATCAGACAATTTATGTGGATTGCTACGGGCAAGAGCTGAACCCTATGACCTATGCTGTTTGCAAATCGGACATGCTGATTAAAGGGCAACAGTATGACCGCATTTATCGTGGAAACAGTTTCACTGAAGACGGAACAACAGGAAAGACATTTTCTTATATGCTTTGTAATCCCCCTTTTGGTGTGGAGTGGAAAAAGTATGATAAGGCAATCAAAGAAGAGAACGAAAAGCTGGGGTTTGCCGGGCGGTTCGGTGCAGGAATCCCTCGTATTTCTGATGGCTCTTTCTTATTCCTACAGCACATGATTAGTAAGATGAAGCCCATTGATGAAGGTGGCAGCCGTATTGCTATTGTGTTTAACGGATCTCCCTTGTTTACCGGTGATGCAGGAAGTGGCGAAAGTGAAATTCGCCGTTGGATTATTGAAAATGACTGGTTGGAAACCATTGTGGCACTCCCTGATCAGATGTTTTATAACACCGGCATATCAACTTACATCTGGATTGTTGCCAATCGTAAAAGCAAGTTGCGCCAAGGCAAAATACAGCTTATTGACGCTACAAATTTCTTTGAAAAGATGCGTAAATCTTTGGGGAGCAAACGAAATCAGATTACCGACACACAAATTAATAAGATTGTGGGTATCCACAAAGACTTTTTACCCAATGAATATAGCAAAATCTTTGATAATGAAGATTTTGGATACTGGAAAGTTACAGTCGAACGCCCCGTCAGATACAACTTTTCCTGCTGTGAAGATCGTGTTTATAACTTACCTATTGTTTTTCAGAGAAAGAAAAGCTGTACATGGAGCTGGTCGCAAAATGATTTAGATGGTCAGCCAATGCCACAAGAGATGATAGACCTGAAAAAGGATTTAGTGGCCTTGGGCGATGAAGTTTATACCAATGAAAAACAGTTTAAGGCATTGATTGAACCGATAGTGAAAAAGCATAAATTAACTGTGATTCAACAGAGAATCCTGCTTTATAATGTACTTAGTGCAGAAGATGAAAACGGCACAATCTATTTGGATGCCAAGGGCAATCAGGTTGCGAATACTTCTCTGCGTGATTATGAAACCATTCCTTTAAAAAAGGATATTCAGGAGTATTTTACACAGGAGGTTTTGCCCCATGTGCCCGATGCATGGATTGATGAGAGCAAAACAAAAAAGGGATATGAAATTCCTTTTACACGGCAGTTTTATAAATATGTTCCACTGCGTGAAAGCAGTGTGATTTTAAGCGAGATCAAGGCACTTGAGGATAAAATACAGGCTGATATTGCAGGCTTGTTTGAGTAAGGGGGTGGAGTTGTGGAACAAAAAAGTATTAAGTTAAAGTATTTGTTTGAATTTGGAAAAGGACTAAGCATTACAAAAGAGAATCTAAGCGAAACGGGTATCCCATGTGTTAGCTATGGGCAAGTGCATTCAAAATATGGCGTGATACTTGATATGTCAAAGCATGTACTTCCATTTGTTTCTGAAAGCTATTTAGATACATCATCACAAGCCCTTATTAAAAAGGGGGACTTTGTATTTGCAGATACATCGGAAGATAAAGGTGGTTCTGGTAACTTTACATGCCTTGTTAGCAATAGCAGTATTTTCGCAGGATATCATACTGTGATAGTACGCCCCGTCTCCAAAGATGTGTTTCATAAATATTTTGCGTATTTGTTTGATTCACAGAATTTCAGAGCACAAATTCAGCAGGCCGTAAGTGGAATCAAAGTTTTTACAATTTCTCAAGGAATGCTCAAAAATGCTACGGCTTCATTTCCAAATATTGATGAGCAAGTTGTTATCGCAAATTACCTTGACCGAAAAACCACCCAAATTGACAGCATCATTGCCAACAAGGAAAAGCTGATTGAGCTACTAAAAGAAAAGCGGCGGTCAATTATCAGCGAAGCAGTTAGCAGAGGGATTGATCCGTCAGTGCCAATGAAACACAGCGGTGTTGATTGGATTGGACAGATTCCTCAGCATTGGGAAGTAAAGCCTTTATTCACAGTAGCATTTGAAAACAAGGCAAAAAACAGCGGAAACCAATGTGCAAACCTTTTGAGCTTAAGCTACGGAAAAATTGTAAAAAAGGATATTGATACTAACTTTGGACTGTTACCTGAATCATTTGAAACATATCAGATTGTTGAGGATGGATATACGATTCTGCGATTAACTGATTTGCAGAACGACAAGCGTAGCCTACGCTCTGGATTTGTACCCGAAAAAGGCATCATCACTTCTGCCTATGTAGGTCTAATTCCATCTGCAGATGTTGATGGATTATTTCTTTTTGATTTGCTTCATGCTTACGATTTGATGAAAATCTTTTATAGTTTAGGAAATGGTGTTCGCCAGTCTATGAATTATAAAGATTTAAAACGACTACCCATTCTGCTACCCCCTAAGTCTGAGCAAAAGTTGATAAGCAAACATTTAAAAAACAAAACAACAGAAATTGACAATTTAATATCCATAAGTCAACACCAAATATCTCGACTCAAAGAATACCGCCAATCTATCATCAGCGAAGTGGTAACAGGAAAAATTAAAGTTGCCGATTCTGAAATTGTGGCAACGGTTGAGCAGCCAAAGGCTAAACCATATGGTGCAAACATTCATTTTAAGCAGTGCGTACTTGCGGCAAAGATATTGGATAAACTGTGTGATGAGCCGACTTTAGGGCATGTAAAGTTGGAAAAATTGCTGTTCCTAAGTGAATACTGTGCGCAGCTGGATATGCAAACCGAATATGTTCGTCATGCTGCCGGACCATATAATCCACAAGTGCTACGTTCTATTGACTCGCAACTTCAAAAAGCAAAGTGGTTTAGATACAACAAAAACAATCGTGGAAGCAAGTACAGTAGGCTCGAAAAAAGTACCGAATATGCCCCTTATTTCGAATCGAATTTTACCCAAGAACAGCGCAATTCCATTGACAGAATTCTCGGCTTCCTGCACACTTGGGATACAGAGCATTGTGAAATTGTTGCTACTCTCTATGGAGCATGGAACGACTTTTTAATTGAGGGGAAAGTCCCCAGTGACGATCAAATTGTAGATGAAGTGCTAACCCATTGGAGTGAAGAAAAGAAACGAATTGACAGAGCCCGCTGGTTGAAAGCTTTGGAGTGGATGAGGAAAAACCATATGGTACCATGCGGATACGGCAGCAAAACAAAGAGGAGGAAAAGCTAATGGCACTGGACACCCGAGAAAAAGTATTTGAAACCGAAATTGAATATAGCTTGATAACCTTTGGCAATTACGAAAAAGGCAATCCCTCCGACTTTGATGCACTGCTTGGTATGGACACAAAAACTGTACTTCGTTTCATTCAAGATACACAGCCGAAGTCTTGGGAGAGCCTTTGCAAACGACATGGGGATCGCGTGCACCAAAATTTTATTAAACGACTTGCAGACGAACTAAAAAATCGAGGAACCCTGGATGTGCTACGCCATGGTGTAAAAGACTTGGGGGTAGAGGTTGCCCTGTGTTACTTCAAACCTGCTAATCATATGAACAAAACTACCATTGAACGCTATAAAGGGAATATTTTTTCAGTTATGCGACAGGTACATCATAGTGTTTCCAAGCCCAGGGATTCTGTGGATACGGTTCTCTTGTTGAATGGTTTGCCTATCGTTACGCTGGAGCTTAAAAATCCTCTTACCGGACAAACCTTTTCAAACGCAATATGCCAGTATGAGGAAGACCGTAGCAACAAAGACACCTTGTTTGCTTTTAAGCGTGGTGCTTTGGTACATTTTGCGGTTGATACCGAAGAAGCATATATGACTACTAAACTTGCAGGAAAAGGTACTGTTTTCCTTCCCTTCAACAAGGGAAATAACGGTGGTGCGGGCAATCCGGTTAACCCAAGCGGATTTCGTACTGCTTATCTGTGGGAAGAAGTTCTTGTAAAGGATAGCCTGTTAGACATTATTGAACGATATCTCCACCTCAAAAAAGAGGAGGACATAAAAACAGGAAAGCTGAAAGAAAGTCTGATTTTTCCTCGTTACCATCAGTTGGAGGTAGTTCGCCTTTTAGTTTCTTATGCCAAGGAAAATGGTGCTGGACATAACTATTTAATTCAGCATTCCGCCGGTTCAGGCAAATCGAACTCTATTGCGTGGTTGGCGCATCACTTATCTACACTGCATGATAGTGAAAGTCAAGTTGTATTTAACAGTATTGTGGTTATTACTGACCGACGGGTATTAGACAGACAGCTGCAAGATACCATTTATCAATTTGAGCACGTAGACGGGGTAGTAGTACGGATTGATGAAAAGAGCAGTGTTTCTAAATCCAAACAGCTTACAGATGCACTCAATAACAATGCTAAAATAATCATTACCACACTACAAACTTTTCCTTTTGTATTAGATAAGGTAGAACATTCGTCCGACAAAAAATTTGCAGTGATTGTTGACGAAGCGCATTCCTCTCAAACAGGTAAAGCAAGTGAAAAGCTCAAAGAAGCCTTGGCTGAAATCGAGAAAAAAGGTGATGATGTGATTGAAGAAAAACTTCATCAATTTGCAGAAACAGAAGCTCGTATTGAGAACCAGACAGATGACAGCGAGGATGAAGTAGCCAGAGAAATGGCAAGTCACGGCATTCAAAAGAACTTATCGTTTTTTGCCTTTACCGCGACACCCAAGCAAAAGACACTGGAGATTTTTGGTGTACGTGGAGTAGATGGATTGCCACATGCTTTCCATGTATACAACATGAGGCAGGCTATTGAAGAAAGATTTATCCTTGATGTTTTGGAAAACTACACAACTTATCAGACCTACTTCCAAGTAGGCAAAAAAATTGTGGACGATCCTGTCTATGGAAAAAGTAAGGCCAACAAGGCTTTAGGAAAATTCTTGAGTTTACATCCTCACAACTTATCTCAGAAAACAGAAATTATTATCGAACATTTCCGAAGTGTTACTCAGCATGAAATCGGAGGAAAAGCCAAGGCTATGCTGGTTACCGGCTCTCGCCTCCATGCTGTTCGATACTACTTTGAGTTTCTAAAATACATAAAAAAAATGAAATACAGAGATCTCGGAGTACTGGTTGCTTTCTCTGGAACAGTTAAGGACAGTGGTACGGATTATACCGAGTCAGGGCTAAATAAATTTGCAGAGAGCGAACTTCCGGAGCGTTTTGAGGGTGAGGAATATCAGATTTTATTAGTGGCAGAAAAGTATCAAACAGGTTTTGACCAGCCACTATTACATACCATGTATGTAGACAAGAAACTATCCGGTGTAAAAGCTGTTCAGACACTTTCTCGCTTAAACCGCATGTGCTATGGCAAAAGTGATACCTTTGTACTAGATTTTGCAAACACAAAAGAGGATATCTTTGAAGCTTTTCAACCCTATTATGAACGCACCGATGTAGATGACATTACTGACCCTAATTTGATCTATGACCTGAAAAATACTTTGGATGGATATCGTATTTACGCAGACTCTGAAGTTAAAGCCTTTGCAAAAGTCTTTTTTAAGGAGTCTGTAAGGCAAACTGAATTGGACTTTGGAAAACTCAGTCCCCATCTTGATCCAGCTATAGACAGATATTGTGCAATGGAAAGCGAGATTGAACAGAAAGAATTTAAGGTTACCTTGAGAAAGTTTATTCGTTTGTATTCTTTTATTTGTCATATTATTAAGCTTAATGATTCTAACCTACATAAGTTTAGTGCTTTCGCAAAATTCCTGCTTCGCAAGCTTCCTGCGGACGGAAAGGGTAAAACTCCTAATCTAGATAGCGATGTAGCTCTGCAATACTATCGTTTGCAGAAAATTTTTGAAGGAAAAATATATCTTGAAAACGAAACAGGTGTACTGCCAGGGGGCAGACATGGTGCTGGATTACCTCCTGAAGAAGAAAAGGTTACGCTCAGCGAGCTTATTGCAAAACTCAATGAACGCTTAGGTACAACATTTACAGAAATGGATAAAGTCATTGAGCAATTTGTTGAGGATATGGCTCAAAATCCTGAGATGCAACTTCGTGCAAAAAATCCAATGGATATGTTTCAAGTGGCCTATGAAAATAATATCATGGATGTGGTCATTGCACGTCTACAACAAAATCAAGACTTTTGCACAAAATACATTGAGGATAACGATTTCCGTTTAGAGGTAGATAAAATAGTTTTACCTCTTGTACATGAACGCATTGCAACACAACAAGTGTAATAAGGGCAAAAGAGAAGGGAAGTTGCAAAAGTAGACATATTATCTACTGAAGCAGCGTCTCTTCTTTTTTCTTATTGAAACGTTTTCCTATGGATGACTCTTGATATTAGAAAGGCACACTGAAAGAGTACATGAGAATTAGACAATACTATTGAGTAAATGGAATAAAAGGATTGATAGACTCCCTTTCTAAGCCTACTCTTTAAACCTGTTATTGTCAGGAATATGTGATACGATATCACAAATGTCACAATTAAGAGCATTGCAAATTTTATCAATGGTATCCAAAGTCATTGGTTGATTATGACGTAGCATATCCAGGTAATACGGATTAATATTGTAGTCACGTGTCAGGCGGTATTGAGAAATTCCATGTTCTTTTATCCATTTCCAGAAGTTATCATATACGATTGCCATGTCAGTATTTCCTTTCCTTTTTAGAATAATTAAACTCCTATTGTAGGAAAAACTACATGTAGGAAATCCTACAATAAAGACGCTGGAAAACAAATGTTTGGATAGAAAATGATTGAAAACAAAAGAACCAGATGCTATAATCAAATATAGTAGGAAATGCTACTATAAAAATGAGAAAGCAAAAGGGAAAGGGAAAGGGGAAGAGGATGAGAAAAGGTTGGAAAAGGGTAACTGCTCTGGTAGGGATAATATCTTTAATGAATGTGGCTGTTAACTATGCTGGAATATGGGAACAACAGGGATCAGATTGGCTGTATTTAAAGGCTGATGGGCAATATGCCAAGGAAGAGTGGATTCAGGATTCAGACGGATCATGGTATTATATTGGAAGATTTGGTGAAATGAAAACAAACCGTTCTGTTGATGGATATTATCTAGGGGCGGATGGAAAGATGCTTTCTGAAATGGATACAGCAAGCCCTCTTTATGGAGAGAAAATCTATGGAACCTGTTATATAAAAGCAAATAGTTATCGTGACTGCGGAGATTATTATGTAGTTAATGTGAGTCTGTATGATAGCAGCTTTGGAACAAATAATGATCTGGGGCAGTATAACATGGGAGATAAATTCTGGATTGAGTCGGAACATGCATATGGAATGGTAAAGAATGTGACAAGGGATACTGGAGGGAGCATTGCTTTAGTTGTCATACATGGAAGTGATGAATATACATACACGGCAGAATATGCCCATGTGCTTTCTTTCAGCGGAGATGGAGAAGGCCCTGTATTGAGAAAGATTAAGGATAGTGTGGAAGTGACTATCTCTAAAAATGTTGAGATTGTCCCGGTACAGATGTTTTATATAAATGAAGCTTCACTGAATGATTTCTTAAATAATAACTGGTATAAGTTAGTACCAATATTTGAGGGCTCAACGGTGAAAAAGGCATATGATGATATGATAAATCATGCCGGATAGCTTGGGATTTTAACAATATTATGTTGCTTTGTGAGAAGAAGTTATGATTGCCTGGAGAAAATATCATGAACCAAATGATGAAAGATAATTTAATTGATTTGATGGATATAAGAAAATGTATGAAAGAATATTATCCGATTGGACAAGAACTTGTGCGTCAGTTTGAATATTATCAGAACTACCAAAAAGCTGCAGAGCGCTGGAAACCGGAAAATAAGATGAAATATGTAATAGGAAGTGCTGTCGTAGGGGTTGTTATAACACCATTGATATTAATTGGGGGCTTAGTGGCCGCAGGATTGTATTTTGGCTTTGATAAAATTGTAGAAAACAAACAGCACCAGTGTGATCTACAAATGAAAAAGGTGGAGGAGCTTATCAATAAGTTTGAAAAAAGCTATGAACCAGTACAGGAAAAGTGCCAAAGACTGCTATTTAGCCGAGAAGATTATGAGACACCAATGGCTGTTGATTATTTAATTGAGATAATTGAAAGTGGACGGGCAGAAACCATGAAGGAAGCTTATAATATGCTGGATGAGCAGCTTCACCGTTGGAAAATGGAAGAGATACAGAATAAACAGCTTGAAATGCAGAAAAATCAGATTAGGCAATTAAAAAATATTGAAGCGGATTCAGCTGCCAGCGCATCTTTTAGTTTTATCAATATGGCTAAATAAGGAGTTTTTGGAAGATGGATATGATAAATAGTTACTTTTCCAGGGCTTTAGATTTTGTAGGTGAGGAAAAAAAAGAAGATTATAAAAAGATTTGCATCGTAGCATTTGTTGGACGTATTTTATTAGATATTCTCTTTAGGGTATTTTGTTTAATATTTGCATCCAGTAAATTTATTATAGTTATGATGATGCTTGGAATAGGGCCAGTTGTAGCAATTATATGGATGCTGCCATTATTTGCAGCAACTATACGCCGGTGCAAGTACTGGGGTAAATCAAAGCTTTGGGCAGGAGCAGTGTTATTTGCCATTGGCCCTATCATTTTATGGTTCTTACTTAGGTCAGATAGTTGTAGGTCCATATAAAATTTGGACATATGTAAGAAGCATTATTGGTGTATCTGGCTATGTATTATAATTGCTTTTTTGAGATAACCAAGGAACCTTCGCAGCAAAGAAGAAATATGAAGATATTTGCCAAGAAATTCAACTGTAAAAGGAGCAAGTTAATATGAAAAATAAAAAGGTAGAACTTGGAAGAATACTAAATATAAAAAAGAATTTAAAAGGTGCTGCTTTAAAGATTTTATCTACTGCTGTGATTCTGTCACTATTTCCTGTTTCTACAGTTTTTGCAGGGCAATGGACCCAGGATAGCACCACCTGGAAATACCAGAATGATGATGGTTCCTATGCTGAGGGTTGGAACTGGATTGATGGAAAATCCTACTACTTTGATTCCAACGGAAATATGCTTGCCAATACAACCACTCCAGATGGATTCACAGTAAATACGGATGGAGCATGGGTTGTGAATGACGTTGTACAGACCCAGAATAGCAGTGTAGCATCTACGACCAACACAGGCAATCATAATTCGCAGTATCCCTTAAAGGGATATTTGGAACCATGGTTTGTGATTCATCCTGAGCTTAATCATACTGTATGGAAGAATTACGATTTTCCATGGGTATATGTATACGATGCAGAGTTTGAGGGCGGATCAAAGGTAAATGTCCCTGAAGATAAAAGCCCATTTTCTCTTAGTTACGCATATGGTACATCAATACCAGCCCTTGCAAAACTGACAGATTATCAAATCACAGGATGGGGGCCCCTTACGCCTGCTGATGAGGAAAAATACGCAAAAAGCGAAAAAGATCGTGCATACTTTAGGGAGTACATAAACAGTTTTGACTGGAAGGCTGAGAATGATAAATATCATAATCAGGTAGATCGTATGGCTGAGGAAATTCGAAAATTTTTAAACAGTTTTGACTGGAAAAATGCATCTGATTACGAAAAAGCGGTACAGATTGCAAGGAGAATTACGCAGGCAGACTATCTGAATGAAGAAGGAACACAGTATGCTTATAGCTGTCTGGTAGAGGGAAAAGCTAATTGTTCTGGTTATACAGATGCTGCAAATACACTTGCAATTTGTGTCGGATTGCCAGCAAGTTCTATTGTTCCAACAATAAGTCATGTTTATCCTATATTTTTAGTGGATGGTATATGGCTGGATTATGAGCCAACCACAAAAAGTGCTACTTTTAGTGTAGCCAATGTTTGGACTAAAAATTATGAGGGAGAAAAGAATGGAACAGAGGAATATCAGCCAATTGGTGAGTTCTGTAAAGCAACGGGCTACGAAATGCCCACAATAGAAAGTGTGGAAGCAATGTTCCCTGGTTCAACAAGTATTGGTTGGTATGCAGCAAGAGGCCGTGGGGTGTTTATACATTTTGAAAATAAAAACTCGCCTGATTATGAGTATTTGAAAAAGTTAAAATAAGAAAGAATGTTAAGGGGGCGCATTACTCATATGAGTAGTGCAGCCTTTTTGGGTGGAAAAATGAAATATCCATAATATATAGAGCAAGGAAAGTTATTGAATGGGGACAGATATGTGATTCCAGTATTTTGATAGGATCGAAGCCTATGATTTAATATTTCGACTGTTAAGTTGGGATTTAAATAATTTGTGTTCTTCCTATAATCTATGATAAGCGTTCATAATTGAGGTTATATACGCTTATTATACTCGCAGGTGGAAGAGGGAGATGATTGATATGATGGCAATTAATGCAATAGATGTAAGAAAGGATTTTAGTAATATTATGAATCAAGTTGTCTATAACCGTCCTCTATTTTTAAAAGGAACAAGAGATTACGCTTGTTTATTAAATGTGGGTACAATGAGAAGTATTTTATCTGCTTATCACTTTACTGCTCAGGTTGAACATGAGAAAGATGGCTCTTATACCATAGTTTTAAATGAAATAGATCTAGTTGAGAACGGAAAGACAGAAGATGAAGTTTGTAGTAGGTTGGCGAGCTCCATTTTGGAGTATGCCAAGGAGTTTTACGAAGAATATGACTTTTGGAGCAAGGCCCCAAATAGAGAAGGGCATATCCCCTATATCCTAAAGGCTCTGATTATTGGAAATCCGGGTGAGATTGGAAAAGAGATTTCCTATGCTGAAATGGAAATAATTTAGGAGATTTTATGAGCATGATGGATAGAAGTTCCATAGGAACGCCAATTATTATTTTTACTAAAAGGAAGATGAAAATATTGATGGCAGATGAACCAAGGTATCAATAGGGTGTGGACAAATTCATGAAAATTTACGGAAGAGAATTACAAGATGGAAATTAGGTGTAACGCAGCATTATGTTAACATTAGAGTATGATTAGGATAAAAGGGAAAGGTACTGGATCAGCATCTCTTTTTCTTCTTATAGGACAGTTCTCCTGCGGAGGACTCTTTAATAAAAGGTATGTTGAAAGCGGACACGAGAGATAGGTGATGCTATAAAAAGAGATAAAAGCATTCTTCAAACTCTCTATCCTTAAAGTCATCAATTCAATAAGAAAGTAATGCATGATAACTTGAGTGATATTAAAATATAAAAAAGCACTTGCTTTTTGGGGAAAAGATAATATAATAAAAGTATAAGTATTTTTTGTCTGTATATGGTCTATTAGTGGATTGGAGTTCATGAATAACTCCGTCCACTTTTTTGTTGGAAAAATTTAAAATTCTATTTCTTAAAAATTCCCGAAAAGATAAAAATCAATATCCGTTTCTCCAGCATTTATTATATGCTGTTTATTTTTCGTATAAAATTGTCAATGTACTGGCCGTATGGCTGATAAGGTATATTGGAGGGGGGAAATACCCCTGGCGCATATTATATGCGGTATGGCTCTTAAGAGAGCTGTGGTTGGACAGCTAAGACTGCAACCTACCTGCAAATCTCAGGTTGGCACCTAGATTGTGCAGGCCAATGTGTTTGACCTCACATTGGATTTACCAGTAGCTGATGTATGCTGGTGTGATGACTAAAGAAATTGTAATTGCTAAGAAACTTGATATTTGGATAAAGTAGAGTGCAGCATTCAGGAAGGCACTGCCAAGGGAGAACTGTGCTTTTTTGATGGATATTAGGGCAGTGCCTGACTGAATGCTGGGACTGGGAGGGGAAAGAATATGGCAAATTTGCGTTGGGAATTGCGCAATGCAGTGAGAAAATGCTTCAAAGAAAATACAAAAAAACGAGAATATAAACGAGAACATGGAAGGAAGATGGATGCGACAATATTTTCCTATAAAACTCGCGATGCTCTCCTGGACAGAGCCGGAGAATTAGCTAAATTTATCGAAAGTCATCATCCAGAGGTACACCATGTTAAAGAGATCAAAAATATGCATATACGAGAATATTTGGAAAATAAACAGAAAGGCTGTACAAAGGCGACTGTAGCAACATATCAAGAGCAAATCAAGAAATTAGCTAAATGTTGCAATAAAGCGTATAAAAGTGTTAATGTCCAATGGGCATCTGTTTCTGTAGCAGAACGTCCGCAATTAGAAGATCGATTACGCCAGGATGCCATGACAGCAGAACAGTTCAGAAGCGTTTTAGAAGCATCTGGAGTGTGTGGAAGCAGAAATGGAATTAGATTGGGCAGAGCGTTTGGACTGAGAGTACAAGAAATTCCCAGAATTAGAGTTACTGATGTAGACCTGTTAAATAATACCCTTAAAATATATAGAAGCAAAGGTGGACGTACCTGGCAGATCCCCGTTGAAACAGATGAACAGAGAGAGCTGCTGAAAGAATTAATCGAAGGAAAAAGAGAGTTACAGCAGTTAATTCCTGTACGAGCCGAAAGTCTTAATAAATATCTGCACAAAATGAATGAAAGGGTGGGGAATAAAAATCTTTTGGAGCAGAAAACTGGATTTCACGCGATTCGTAAGTTAGTTGCACAAGAACGGTATAATGGACTTAGAAAGTCCGGTATGTGTCGTGAGGAGGCTCTAAATGAGGTGAATAAATACCTGGGACATGGAGATGACCGTAGAGTTTTGTCCAATACATATGTTAATAATCAATGGTAAAGGCGGGAGATAACAATGAATATAAAGAAATATGAGAAAGATATAAGAGAAGCAAACAGAAAGAGAGGATTTCCAGGAACTTATCATGGTTTTCAGTGTGTAGCAGTTCAGTACCAGAAACGTGACAATGAGTGGAATGTAGTATTTGATACACCTTTTGGAGAAGGGCATGAACCTATAGGGGGAGAAGGAATTATGCAATTTATATGTCAGCGTTTTGAACTTTTACAAGCGGCTTTTTGGGAACAAAGTTTAAAGTCTATGAGCCAAGTTGCAACCAAGAAGGGAGCATTTTGGAGGGTGACTTTAAAAGTAAGGATTTCCCCTAATGCAGATTTAGTAGGAATACCAGTTGAAAGTGAAAAATTGTATTTAACAGTTCAAGCAATTCAACGACTGTTGAATGAGAAAATAGATGAAATATAAATTAAGAGGTATAAAAAAATTAACGCAGGAGTGATTTTTTTAAATCACTCCTGCGTTAATTTTTATTAGAATTAGCTGTATTTTCCTGCATTTTTAACAATTCATTAATTTGATTTTCAACAAATTTTTTATGTTGATCATTCAATAATTCGTATTTATCCATTATTAAAGAAAGCATATTGGTGGAACCATTCAGGACACTTAAATCATCGTTACTATCATCCATAAGCCAGTTTTTATCTATATGAAACATTAAGGAGACGCAATTAATGAACATAGATGTGGGTGCTACATTGCCAAGTTCTATATTGGCCAGATTTCCCCTGGATATACCAATAGAAGCAGCAAAATCGGCTTGCGTCATATTATTTGCTTTTCTAATTAACTTTAACTTATCAACGAACTTCAATTTGAGTCACCTCCCCACCCTTATACTATCAGATTAAAATGTTTGCGTCAATACGAAATGTAATGATAAAAACAAATAATACCATATAAAGCATTGACGCAAACTATTAATAATGATACAATGTAACCATACAAGCAAAATATATAAAAAAATGCAACTAAATAAACAAAGGAGGAGCGTAAAAATGGACGATAATCAAAATCCAATGATCAAAAGTGCATCGGAAATTGGTTATCTGGCAGGTAAGTTAAGTCCAAATAATCAATCATACGTATTGAATACTATAAATGCTTTGTTATTTAGTCAGTATGTGAATAAGAACAGAGAGGATAAAAAGGAAATAAAAAAGTAGACGCAGAGGGGATATTTTATGAGAAGAGAATTGAAAATAAAGATAAAGCATACTTTACTAATACCAGTTATATGTATTTCAACTTCATTACTAAGTGGCATTACAGCGTCAGCTGGTCAGTGGGAAGAATCAGAAGGCCAATGGAAATATTTACAGGAAAGTGGTGCTTATATACAAACGGGGTGGCTAGAGGAGAATGGCAAATGGTATTATTTTAATGATCAAGGAATTATGCAAACGGGCTGGGTACGTGACAATGAAAAGTCATATTTTATGAATCCTGTTTCAAATGGAAGCAGAGGAAGTATGTTTACAGGTTGGCAATGGCTCAATGGATTTTGCTTTTATTTTAGCCAAGTGGGAGAGGAAGAGCCCCAGGGAGCTGTTTTAAGAGCGTGTGTTACACCAGATGGTTACCTTCTAGATAGTGGCGGTGTTTGGATAAAAGAAGATGGGAGCGTGAATTCTAGAAAAGATGCTGGTCTTTGGAACTATGAAGGGGAATGGAAAACAATCGAAGAGTATAAATTATTAACCAATATGACCTTTGATGAAGATTCAGAGTTTGACAGTGATGATTTTTATGAGGGAATTGAATATGATGATGGAAGATTTGGAGATCGTGATCCCAATTTGTCAGGTAATAAGATTCCTAAGATAAAGGCTGTTGTTGATGAATTTTATGAAAATCACATAGAGGGGAAGATAGAAAAGGGAGAAAGTGACTGGAGATTTCGTCGTGAAATTGAAATAATACGCTACATGGTAGAGAATATTGATTACGCTTATGATCGCTATAGAACTGATACTATGATTTCTGATGATTATACTGCTTATGGAGCGTTAGTTAAAGGCGAGGCGGTGTGCTCTGGTTATGCAAGGGCATTCAATGAACTGGCAAGACGTTGTGGGTTGGAGAGCACATATGTTTCTAGTTCGCAACATGCATGGAATCTGGTAAAGTTAGATGATGAAAGTTGGTATCACGTAGATGTAACTTGGGAAGATCCTATTGTAAATAGGAAATCAGCTAATAAGTATGGCTATAATATGTTACTTAATAAATATATTAACTTAGAATCTGATAGTATTAAAAGGATATCTCACCACAAAAATTGGTCCCCAGGCGAAGAATGCAATGCATATGAATACGGTACAGATACAGTTAAATATTATCTGGAAAATGGTGTAGTTAATAGTTCGGTTTCCACTTCCTATGATGAAAAACAAGAACTGAAGCAGAAAGAGGATAAAGAAATCCTAGATGCAATACGGAGTAAAGGAAGTGGTAATGAATTTTCCTACTATGATTCTAATATAGAGGAATCTATCCTAAGTTATGTGGAAAGTAATATAGATTGGAATAAATCCGGGAGACAAGAAGTGCCGGTAATTGTTAGCATAAAAGCCAAGGAATGGGCTAGGAAATTAATTCCGGCTTTAGACATGAGTAAAGGAGTTGTTAACAATTTAAAAACATATGACAGCGAAAATATGAAAGTATCATCTGCTACTTATGCTCATCGATCGCCTAAGGTAGAGGATAATAGATATATTATCATTACTTTTAAAGTTACCTTAAAGGAAAAAGACAGAAAAAGAGATAGACAAGATCATTTTTTTGATTTAGAAGACTCCTCTGACTTAGAAGAGGTTTCTAATTTAGAAGGATATTCCGATTTGGAAAACTCTTCTGACCTAGAAAACCCTGACAAGTTAAGGATATAAAGTATGTAGTTTTATATTTGAATGAGGCCTATTGTATATCTAATAGAAATAGGGGGTTGCTGTGCAGTCCCTGCTTTTATTCAAAACTAAATAAAGTTGTTGAAATTTGGATATAAATAAGTTGTGGAATGAGAAAATAAGAAAAAGGTTTAATGGAGGTGATCTCTATGACCAAAATAGAAGAAATGATTAGAGAGGAAGGGCGAATACAGGGGCGAGAGGAAGGACGAATGAGGGTGAAGAAATATTTTTCTTTAAGAATGTTAAAGAAAGGGTTCGATTATGAGGCCATTGCAGAAATACAGGAAGTATCTATTGAGCAAATAAAGGCATGGGAAGATGAAGCCTTTAATCACATATGATAGCAATAAACTACCGATTGGGGATAAAAAACTTGAGAAAAACCCTAAAAAATTATTGACTTTGAAAAAAGAATATGATAAATATATTATATTGTACATTTTTTTGTCTTTGGTATTTAGGTCGTATTGCTCTTATAGGAGTAGTGCGGCCTTTTTTGGTTCGAAAATAAGATATCTATGAATATATAGTACAAGCATTGGAGCATATGGTGTAGGGAGAGAGGTGGTTATATGCAATCTTGGAGATACACATTTATGCATCATATTGGTTATGTGGTTAATTTTGTAATGATGTTATTTGAAAATCAAGCAAATGATAACCATATGCTTCAATGCGATATATATTGTGGGTAAGAGATATGCATAGCCATATAAGCTGTTTGGAGGCTTATTGTGCGAGAGCAGAAAAATAATCAAGTAAATCATAGATGCGAGCAAGAGTATTTAATCGTTCGTATTTATGAAAATAAAATAACTAAAGAGGAGGTTTTAAAAAGCATAATTAAAAGGCATGTGTCTGTGCAAATCGCTGAGCAGGAGGTATTAGGTTGAGCGATTCGTTAAAAACAGCGTTATATTTAAGGTACTCCGATAAGGAGGATAGTAAGACCGAAAGTAGTAGTATAGACAATCAACGCAAAATGCTGCATCATTATATCGAAGGTTTTGCTGAATTGGAATTTACTGAGGAATATGTAGATGACGATTATACTGGCACTAATTTTAATCGGCCGGGATTCAAAAAGCTGAAGAGAGATTGCCAGGATGGAAAAATCCAATGTATTGTGGTTAAGGATCATTCCAGATTTGCACGGAAATCATCACGAATGCAGATTATCCTCGAAGATGATTTGGCAGATGTACGCTATATATCTAAAGATGATAATTTTGACTCAAGGTATGATGATTACGATGTTATTTTCCAAATTAAAAACCTGTTTAATGAGATGTACGCACAAGACATTTCTCGCAAAGTACACTCGTCCATAAATGATAAGCAGCGCAGGGGGAGTTTTATTGGAGCTTTTGCCCCGTATGGTTATCAAAAGAACCCAGAAAATAAAAATGAGTTACTGATTGATGAGGAGGCAGCTGAAGTTGTAAGGAGTATATACAACATGCGTCTGAAAGGTATGAATGTGGCATCTATTGCTAAAACGTTAAATGACATGTTTATTACTTCTCCATATGAATATAAGCTGAGGAATGGCTCTAATTTTTATAGTCCGAAAGCAAGAAAGACAAATGGACGCCATTTGTGGGACTTTACGTCGGTAAATAAAATCTTACGTATGCAAACTTATGCAGGTGACCTTGAGCAGGGCAGGCAACGACAAAAAATGCGAGGCAAACCAAAGATGCAGAAAAAAGAGGACTGGATTATAGCCGCAGGATGTGCTCCGGCTATCATTAGCAGGGAGGATTTTGACAGAGTACAATTTCTCTTAAATAATGCAAAACATTTTGCGTTGAAAGGCAAAGGAGAGCCTCATATATTTGCTGGAGTCCTGTATTGCGGAGAGTGCGGAAAGGCTATGGTTAAATCGGTTAAAAACGATGAGGCATTATATTATGCATGTGGCACAAGAAAACGAAACGGAAAAAGCATATGTGATTTGGAGTATATAAGGTATGATGTTTTAGAAAAGGTGATCCTAGAGGACTTGAATAGCATGATCATATCAGTTAATGATTTTAGGTCTTTGATTCAGACAGATATAGGAAGCCTTAACTTCAGCGACGGAAAGAGTCAGTTAGATAAATGTACTCGAGAAAAAGAGGCATTACAATTTAAACGTCGAAAATATTATACTGACTATGCGGATGGTTTGATTACGAAAGAGGATTACCTGTTTTTTAAGGAAGAAAGTGAAAGAAGAGAACAGGCCATTTCAAAAAAGATTGATGAGTTAGAACAAGGACTTACTAAGAAAAAACAACTTGTAAATCCCTGGCTGGATAGATTCTTTGAATTAGGAGAAGTAGAGTCCTTGGACAGAATAATCGTGCAAGAGATGATAAGCTCCATCCGCATCTTTAAAGGGCGCAAAATCGAGATTACATATAAATTTCATGACTTTCAAGAAGAAATTAATACATATAAGGATAGTTGCGCAAATTAGATGCTGGGCACGGGGGAAATGATCCGGGCAAGATCGGGATTGACGGAAGCCTGGAAAAGGACATCAACTTACAGATAGCCAAACGGCTGCAAAAGTATCTGGAAGCCTCTGATGTGGAAGTGATTTTGACCAGGGAAGATGATAACGGCCTTTATTCTGAAAGGGACAGCAGAAAAAAAGTGGCGGATATGAATAAGCGCTGCGAGATCATCAATAAGGCAAAGCCTGCTCTCACAGTCAGCATCCACCAGAATAGCTATCATCAGGAGGATGTTTACGGAGGACAGGTATTTTACTACAAAAGCTCTGAAAAAGGGAAGAGGCTGGCTGAAATACTGCAAAAGAGGTTTGACTATGTGCTGGGAGAAAAAAACACCAGACTGGCAAAACCCAATGACAAATATTTCCTGCTTTTGCACGTAAGGACTCCCATTGTCATTGTGGAATGCGGTTTTTTGACCAACTGGAAGGAATCGGCCCTCTTGAATACAGAGGACTATCAGGACCGGATGGCATGGACCATCCACATGGGGATCATGGAATATTTAAATGGAAGATAAAAGAGAAGGTCATTGCAGAGGTGTATTGCTGCAATGACCTTTTTTGATTTAAAGAAGGAAGATTTTGTGATCCCTGCACTCTTTCCGCATTTCTTCAGGCCAAATGCTGGCCTGAACCTCTCCTACGTGAGCGCGGTCCAGTAAGAGCATGCAGAGACGGGACTGTCCGATACCGCCGCCGATGGTGTAAGGCAGTTCTCCGTTTAACAGCATTCTGTGGTAAGGAAGGTTTCTGCGGTCTTCGCAGCCGGACTTTACAAGCTGCTTTGCCAGAGACGTTTCATCTACACGGATTCCCATGCTGGAGATTTCCAGGGCACAGTTCAAGTTTTCAAACCAGAAGAGGATATCTCCGTTTAACTGCCAGTCATCGTAGTCAGGAGCTCTTCCGTCGTGAGGTTCCCCGTTGCTGAGTTTCTCACCGATTTTCATGAGGAAGACACAGCCGTGTTCCTTTGTGATGAGGTTTTCCCTTTCCTTCGGAGTCTTATCCGGGAAGCGGTCCACCAATTCCTGAGAAGTGATAAAGGTGATGTCTTCCGGAAGCTGTTTGACGGCATGGGGATATTTATACCATACTTCATGCTCCATATGCTTGATGATTTTAAAGATGTTGCGGACGGTTTCTTTTAAAGTCTCTTCATTGCGCTCCTCTTTTGTGATGACCTTTTCCCAGTCCCACTGATCCACGTAGCAGGAGTGGAGATTGTCCATCTCTTCGTCCCTGCGGATGGCGTTCATATTGGTGTAAAGTCCTTCGCCGGGCTGGAAGCCGTACTCATGAAGGGCCATACGTTTCCACTTAGCCAGGGACTGAACCACTTCAATGGTTTCGCCGAGAATGCCCAGGAGATCAAAGGCTACCGGACGTTCCACACCGTTTAAGTTGTCGTTTAAACCGCTGCTTTTTTCCACGAACAGAGGGGCTGAAATACGTTCCAGGTTCATTTCTTTTCCGAATTCCTTCTGAAACGTATCCCTTATGTATTTGATGGCCTCCTGGGTCTCCCGTACTGAGAGCCTGGGGTCATAATCTTTGGGTATAATCAGTGCCATGTGGTATTCCTCCAAAATAAAATGTTTTTTTAATGGTATCATTATTATAGAAATCCTGCAACCATTGTTTTCTTCATAATTCTGGAAAATAAAGTTTAAAGTCCCATGTAACGGTAAAAAAGTTGCATGGTCACTGCCCCTGTGATATGATTAGGAAAGCGAAAAGGAAAGAGCAAAAATTATGAAAACAGAGCGAATTATAATAGAAAACAGAGAACATCCGGAGGAAGAACTGTTAAAAAAACCTGCGGAAATATTAAAAAATGGCGGTCTGGTAGCGTTTCCCACGGAAACCGTTTACGGCCTGGGAGCCAACGCCTTAAATGAAGAAGCTGCGAGGAAAATCTACGAGGCCAAAGGAAGACCTTCCGATAACCCGCTGATTGCACATATTGCTGATTTTGATGATCTGATTCCCCTGGTTTCCCAGGTGCCTGAGGCTGGAAAAAAGCTGATGGAAGCATTTTGGCCCGGCCCCCTGACCCTTATTTTTCCCAAAAGCGGACTGGTTCCCTATGGAACCACAGGCGGCCTCGATACAGTGGCAGTCCGTATGCCCGCTGACCCCATAGCAAATGCTCTCATACGTCTGGCCGGGGTTCCGGTGGCTGCGCCCAGCGCCAACACCTCCGGGCGTCCAAGCCCTACTACGGCAGATCACGTGTGGCAGGATATGAACGGGAAGATAGACATGGTTTTAGATGGCGGTGCCGTAGGAATCGGCGTGGAATCCACCATCATTGATGTGTCGGGAGACGAGCCCGTGATATTAAGGCCCGGCGCCGTCACCCAGGAGATGGCTTCCGGCGTCCTTGGACGGGAGATTCACTTAGACCCGGCCATTGTCTCAGGCCCTATGAAGGCCGAAGTCAGGCCCAAAGCGCCGGGAATGAAATACAAGCATTATGCCCCCAAGGCGGAACTGACCCTGGTAGAGGGGGGCATGGAAGATGTGGTGAGAACCATTAACCGTCTGGCAGAGGAACAGCTCTCCAGGGGCTTTCGGGTGGGAATCATATGCACGGAAGAAACCAGGGACAGCTATCCCCACGGAATTGTCCGCAGCCTGGGGACACGGGCAAAGGAAGAGACCATAGCCCACAGCCTTTATTCGGTGCTGAGAGAATTTGACGATCTGGATGCGGATTATATTTATTCTGAAAGCTTTTCCAAGGATCACCTGGGACAGGCTATTATGAACCGCCTGGTAAAGGCGGCAGGATACCATATTATCAGAACATAAAAGGAGGAACAGCTATGTCTGGAAAGAGAGAAGATTACATTACATGGGATGAGTATTTTATGGGAGTGGCCCTTCTTTCAGGGAAGCGTTCCAAGGACCCCAGCACTCAGGTGGGGGCCTGCATTGTCAGCCAGGACAACAAGATTTTATCCATGGGCTACAACGGATTTCCCCTGGGCTGCTCTGATGAAGAATTTCCCTGGACAAAGGAAAGTGAACAGGAAGACCCCTATAATTCCAAATATTTCTATTCCACTCACAGTGAATTAAATGCTATCCTTAATTACAGGGGAGGAAGCCTGGAAGGCAGCAAGCTTTATGTAACCCTGTTCCCATGCAATGAATGTGCCAAGGCCATTATACAGGCAGGGATCAAAACCGTGGTATACGGCTCGGACAAGTATGCGGACACCCCGGCTGTCAACGCCTCCAAGCGGATGATGAATGCGGCAGGGGTTCGCTATTACCAGTACGAGTCCACAGGAAGAAAAATAGAGATCGAGGTTTAATATGAAGTTTTTACTCGCGGCTGTCAATGCCAAGTATATCCACTCTAATCCTGCCATTTACAGCTTAAAGGCTTATGCCAAAGCTTATGTAAAGGAACGGGAACTGGAGGATGGAAGCTTTCAGATTGAAACCGGGGAATATACCATCAACAATCAGCCCGATGAGGTTTTAAAGGATATTTACAGCAGGAAACCGGATGCAGTGGGATTTTCCTGCTACATCTGGAACATTGCCTTTGTCTTGGAACTGGTCCGGGACCTTCCTAAGATTCTCCCTCATGCGGAGATCTGGCTGGGAGGTCCTGAAGTGTCTTATGACGCCTCCCGGATTCTGGAACAGGAACGGTCGGTTTACGGAATCATGACGGGAGAAGGGGAGGAAACCTTTTTAAAGGTGGTGCGGGCTTATTTAAAAGGAAGCCGGTCTTATGAGAAGGACAAGATTTCCGCCCTCTGTACCATAGACGGAGTGGCGGTGAGAAATGAAAATGGGTCTGTCATTGAAAATCCTTTAAAAACAGCAGCGGACATGAGTTCCATTCCCTTTCTGTATGAAAGCCTGTCAGGCTTTGAAAACCGCATTATTTACTACGAAAGCAGCAGGGGATGTCCATTTTCCTGCAGCTACTGTCTTTCCTCCCTGGATAAGTCGGTGCGCCTGCGGGATACTTCCCTGGTTTTGAAGGAACTGGATTTCTTCATTGAAAAAAGGGTTCCCCAGGTGAAGTTTGTGGATAGAACCTTTAATTGCAGCAGGAAGCACACCAGGGAAATCTGGCGCCATATTATGGAATGCGACAACGGGGTGACCAACTTCCACTTTGAGATTTCCGCGGACCTTCTAAACGAAGAGGAACTGGAGCTGATGTCCCGCATGAGGCCGGGCCTCATTCAGCTTGAAATCGGGGTCCAGAGCACCAACCCCCGCACCATAGAGGAAATCCGGCGGAAAATGGATTTGAACCTGCTGAAAAATGCAGTGGCCCGCATCAACAGCTTTGAAAATATCCATCAGCATTTGGACTTAATTGCAGGGCTTCCTTATGAAAATTACGAGAGCTTTAAAAATTCCTTTAACCAGGTCTGGGATATGAAGCCGGAACAGCTTCAGCTTGGCTTCTTAAAAGTGCTGAAAGGCTCTTATATGTCGGAAATGGCGGAGGAATACGGTTTGAAATTCAGGCAGAAGCCGCCTTATGAAGTGCTGTCTACCAAATGGCTTGATTACGGTGAGGTTTTAAAATTAAAGGCTCTGGAAGAAATGCTGGAGGTCTACGGAAACAGCGGACAGTTCCGGCTGACCGTAAAAGAGCTGTGCGAGGAATTTGAAACACCTTTTGATTTGTTTGAAGCTCTGGCCGAACATTACGAAAGCCGGGGACTTTTTGGAATCAGCCACAGCCGCATGGCGCGGTATGATATATTGGAGCAGTTTATCAAAGACCAGGTGCCGGAAAAGCTTCCCAGGTACCGGGACCTTCTCGTATATGACCTGTATTTAAGAGAGAATTTAAAGAGCCGTCCTTCCTTTGCAGCGGACCAGGAACCCTTTAAGGACCGGGTGAGGGCATTTTTTGCAGAGGAAGCTTTGTCTTTTCACTATTTAACGGAAGGATACGAAGGCTATGAGGCGAGACAACTGATCAAAATGGCCCACATCGAGGTGTTCCGGGATGGAAGGGCAGTGCTTTTTGATTATAAGAAACGGGATGCCTTGTCCCATAATGCAGCAGATTATGAGATTGGCATATGGAGGAATGAATGGCAGGAAGAGAAACAAAAGCAGAGCAGAAGGCCAGAGTATTAAAGGTCTTAGAAGCTCTTGACCGGGAATATGGAACAGAGTACATCTGTTACTTAAACCACGAAACCCCATGGCAGCTTTTAATTGCAGTTATTTTAAGCGCCCAGTGCACTGATGCCAGGGTCAACATGGTGACAGCAGATTTGTTTGAAAAATACGATTCTCCCCAAAGCTTTGCCCAGGCGGATTTAAAGGAGCTGGAGAAGGATATCCACTCCCTGGGCTTTTATCATATGAAGGCTAAAAATATCATATCCTGCTGTAAGGATCTGGTGGAAAAATTTGGCGGCGAAGTGCCTTCCACCATGGAGGACCTGACCTCCCTGGCAGGAGTGGGGCGCAAAACAGCCAATGTCATCCGGGGAAATATCTATAACGAACCCAGCATTGTGGTGGACACCCATGTGAAGAGGATTTCCAGAAAGCTGGGCTTTGCAAAGGCAGAGGACCCGGAAAAGATCGAATATGAGCTGATGAAGGTGCTCCCAAAAGAACACTGGATTTTATGGAATATTCACATCATCACCCTTGGAAGAACCATCTGCGTTGCCAGAAGCCCCAAGTGCGGAGAATGCTTTTTGCGGGAACTGTGCCCAAGCGCCATGCCGGTGAAGGCTGGAAAAGGAGAACATTAAGGTGGTGTCATCTTATATTGCGGTAGATTTGGAGACAACGGGCCTGGACCCAAAGCATGATAAGATCATTGAGATCGGAGCCGTGCGGGTTTTAGACGGACAGATAAGGGAAACGTATGAAACCTTTGTAAACCCTCACCGCAAGCTGGAGGAAGAAGTGGCGTCCCTTACAGGCATCAGCGATGAGCAGGTGGAGTCTGCCCCGGAGATCGGGGAAGTGATAAAGGAGTTTCTGGAGTTTGCAGGAAACTTACCCCTCTTAGGCCATCATGTGATCTTTGACTACAGCTTTTTAAAACGGGCGGCAGTAAATCAGGGCCTTGGCTTTGAGCGCAAGGGAATTGATACCTTAAAGCTGGCAAGAAGGTTTATGCCCTCTGAGGAAAAGAAAAATTTAAAAGCAGCCTGTGAGTATTTCGGAGTGGAGATGAATTTAAGCCATCGGGCTTTGGCGGACGCTAAGGCGTCCCATTTTCTCTATCAGGAGATAGAAAAACGGTACGGCGGGGAAGAGGCCGGCGCATTTACCTCTCAGGAACTGATTTACAAGGTAAAAAAAGAGCAGCCTGCTTCAAAAAGGCAAAAAGAACACTTGCAGGATTTATTAAAATATCATAAAATAGTTTTATCTGTGCAGACGGACCATTTGTCCAGAAATGAAATATCCAGAATTACGGATAAAATCATAGCACAGTATGGAAGAATAAGAGAGAGGTGATGCGAAATGATGAATTTTAACAATAGAAAAAATAAAAAAGTTTTATCAGCAGTCATGATTGCGGTGGTAGTTCTGCTGATTGCTTCCATGATAGTTCCCGTGTTGCTGAGCGTCCTGTAACGTCAGGAGAACCGGAGATACCGTATTGACCAGCAAGCAATGAGGAATGAATATGAAAAAGAAAATATTGTCTATGAGCCTGGCAGCAGTGATTTTGGCGGCAGGAATAGGAGTTCTCTCCCCAATCCATGCCATGGCTGATTCCCTTCCCGATGGAATTTATGTAGGAGAATACAATCTGGGAGGCATGACAGAAGAGGAGGCCGGTCAAAAAATCCAGGGACTGGTAGATGAGATGGAAAGCCAGAAGATCACCCTGGAAGTGGACGGACAGCCCGTGGAAACCACGGCAAAGGAACTGGGATTTCACTGGAGCAATCCGGAGGCGGTATCCCAGGCCGCATCAGCCTGGCAGGGCGGAAATTTAATCAAACGGTATTTAAATAAGAAGGATATTGAAAAGAACCATGTCATCATCCCTCTGGAGACAGCTCTTGACGAGGGAAAAGTAGCCGCTTTTGTGGCGGAAAAGTGTGCCCCTGTGGAGACAGAGGCAAAGAATGCCACCATAGTCAGACAGGACGGCGCTTTTGTGGTGACTCCTTCTGTCATTGGAAAGTCCGTGGACATCGGTGCCACAAAGCAGGCTCTTGACGCGGCTCTTGCGGAAGGGCTTAAAGAGCCTGTCAATGCAGTAGCAGTGATTGAGGAGAAAAAGCCTGATATCCTGACAGAGGATTTGGCCTCCATCCAGGATGTGCTGGGGAAATTTTCCACCAGCTTTGCATCCAGCGGCGCTTCCCGGTCCACCAACTTAAGGGTGGGTGCCAGCAAAATCAACGGACGGGTGCTGATGCCGGGAGAGACTCTTTCCGGTTACGAATGCATGCATCCCTTTACCGTAGCCAACGGCTATGCCACTGCGGCAGCCTATGAAAACGGGCAGGTGATTGACAGCGTGGGAGGCGGCGTATGCCAGATTTCCACCACTCTTTACAATGCAGTGCTCCGTGCAGAGCTTGCCATTGTGCAGAGGCAGAACCATTCCATGATTGTAACTTATGTAAAACCTTCTGAGGATGCCGCCATTGCAGGCACCTACAAGGATTTGAAATTCACCAATAATTACAGCACTCCCATTTTCATTGAGGGAAGCATTTCCGGAAAAACACTCACCTTTACCATCTATGGAAAGGAAACCAGGCCGGCAAACCGCACCTTCCAGTTTGTTTCCGAAACCTTAAAGGTCACGGACCCAGGAGCGCCCAAGGAAATTGTGGACCCAGCCATGGCGCCGGGCAGCAGAAACCAGGTCCAGTCAGCACATACGGGAATCAAGTCCAGGCTTTGGAAGATCATTTACGTTGACGGCGTGGAACAGAGCCGGGAAATTGTGCATACGGACACTTATAATCCTTCAAAGGCCATTATCAGAGTGGGCCCTGCAGCACCTGTCACAGTTCAGCCCATAATTCCGGGAGAGAGCGTCCCAGGCCAGCCGGGAGAAATTCCGCCCACAGAGCCTTCGCCCACACCGGAGCCTGTCATTCCGAACGGACCGGGAGAATCACCTATCCAGGGGCCTGCCGGACCGGGAGTTTAGGAATCAGCATGAGACGGATTGAAAGAGAAAATACAGGAACCATGAAGCCTGGGCAGGATATCGTGATAGCAGGATACGCCGGGCTCTGGGCAACTGTAGAAATTATAAAACATAAAAAAGAAGACCTGCGTCAATGGTTTTCCGAGGATTACATGGACCGGGTACTGGAAGACGGGGCCATGGCCCTGGAAGGAAATCCGGAGAAATGGGCACAAGCCGGAGCATCAGAGTGTGAGGCAGCAGGAGAAGGCGGAGTGTTAAAGGCCCTTTGGGATTTATCCGGGGCGTATATGACAGGAATCAGCTTTTCCCTGCGCAAAATCCCGGTTAAGCAGGAAACGATCGAAATCTGTGAGCGGTACGACTTAAATCCGTACCGCCTTTTCTCTACCGGCTGTCTGGTCCTTTTGGCCGACAACGGAGGAGATTTGGTTCTGGCTTTGGAGAAAGAAGGAGTGACCGCAGCCGTCATAGGCAAGGTGACGGATGGAATTAAGAGAGTGATCATCCATGAAGAGAGCAACGGCTATTTAGAACGGCCCTCAAGGGATGAAATTTATAAGGTTTTGGCAGAATGAAGCAGGAGGTAAGTATTATGAGGGAAAAGATACTGGCAATTATTGAAAAAAACAGCAGGATTAATTTAAAGGACCTGGCGATTCTTTTAGGAGAAAGCGAGGCTGCCATTGCCAACGAGATCGCGGAAATGGAAAAAGAGCGGATTATCTGCGGCTACCACACTCTGATCAATTGGGACAATACCAGCGATGAAAAGGTGGTGGCACTCATTGAGGTCAAAGTAACTCCCCAGCGCGGGATGGGATTTGACAAGATTGCGGAGCGCATCTATCAGTACAGCGAGGTAAATGCGGTGTACCTCATGTCAGGTTCTTTTGATTTTACCGTATTTATCGAAGGAAGAACCATGAGGCAGGTGGCTCAGTTCGTTTCTGAGAAGCTTTCTCCCATGGAATCGGTATTGAGCACTGCGACCCATTTCGTCCTGAAGAAATACAAAGACCATGGTACTGTGCTTGCAGAAGAAACTGCCGATGAAAGGATGCTGATCACTCCATGAGAAATCCATTGTCAGACCGAATCGTGACGATTCCCCCTTCCGGAATCCGGAAGTTTTTTGATATTGTCAGTGAAATGAAAGATGCCATTTCCTTAGGCGTGGGAGAGCCTGATTTTGACACTCCCTGGCATATCCGCGAGGAGGGAATTTATTCCCTGGAAAAAGGGCGGACCTTTTATACTTCCAATGCGGGCCTCAAGGAATTAAAGGTGGAGATATGCAATTATTTGAACAGGCGCTTCGGCGTTTCCTATGACTCCGACCATGAAGTGATGGTGACGGTAGGCGGCAGCGAAGCCATTGACGTGGCATTAAGAGCCATGCTGGACCCAGGCGATGAGGTTTTGATCCCCCAGCCCAGCTACGTTTCCTACGTTCCCTGTACCATTTTAGCAAACGGCGTACCGGTGATCATTGAGCTGGAAGAAAAGGATGAGTTTAAGCTGACGCCGGAGAAGCTTTTGGAAAAGATCACTCCAAAGACCAAGGTTCTGGTTCTGCCTTTCCCCAACAACCCTACGGGAGCCGTCATGGTGAAAGAGGAGCTGGAAAAGATCGCTGAGATCGTGGTTGAAAAGGACTTATTTGTCATATCCGATGAGATTTATGCGGAGCTCACTTATGGCGGAGAGCACACCACCGTTGCCGCCCTTCCGGGCATGAGGGAGAGGACCGTTCTCATTAACGGCTTTTCCAAATCGTATGCGATGACCGGCTGGCGTCTCGGCTATGCCGCTGCTCCCAGGGTGATTTTAGAACAGATGTTAAAAATCCACCAGTTTGCCATCATGTGCGCCCCCACCACCAGCCAGTATGCCGCTGTAGCAGCGCTTAAAGACGGGGATAAGGACGTTCAGGCAATGAGGGAATCCTATGATCAAAGACGGCGCTATTTAAAGCATGCCTTTGATGAGATGGGGCTGGAATGCTTTGAGCCTTACGGCGCCTTTTACATGTTCCCCAGCATCAAACGGTTTGGCATGACCTCTGATGAATTTGCAACCAGACTGCTGATGGAAGAAAAGGTGGCGGTTGTGCCCGGCACTGCATTTGGAGACTGCGGAGAAGGCTTTTTGCGGATTTCCTATGCTTACTCCTTAAAGAATTTAAAGGAAGCCTTAAGCCGCATGAGCCGATTTGTGAATAAACTGGATGGGAAGGCGTAAACTATGAACGTGGTATTATTGGAGCCGGAAATGCCGGCCAATACCGGAAATATCGGACGGACCTGCGTGGCTACAAATACAAAGCTGCATCTGATCGAGCCTTTGGGCTTTAGGCTCAACGACAAGCTGATCAAGCGGGCAGGACTGGATTACTGGGATAAGCTTAACGTGACCGTATACAGCGATTATCAGGACTTTCTGGATCGGAATCCGGGAGCTAAAATCTACATGGCCACCACCAAGGGGCAGCATGTGTATACGGAGGTGGCTTACGAGCCGGACTGCTTCATCATGTTCGGCAAGGAAAGCGCAGGAATTCCGGAGGATATTCTTGTGGAAAATCAGGACCGCTGCGTCAGGATTCCCATGTGGGGAGATATCAGGTCCTTAAATTTGTCAAATTCTGTATCCATCGTGCTGTACGAGGCTTACCGCCAAAACGGTTTTGAGAATATGACCATGGAGGGAGAGCTCCATCATCTGCACTGGAAGGAATGAGTTTTTCACTAAAAAGGCTACGGGAGAAGTTGTCTCCCATAGCCTTTTTCTGATTTTACATGTTATAAATTGGAAGACTTAGGCAGGCTGAAGATGAATTCAGACCCAACCCCTTCCGTACTGACCACATCGATATTTTCCCCATGGGACTGGATGATTTCCTTGACGATGGCAAGCCCAAGCCCAGTGCCCTTCTTATCTTTTCCCCTGGACAAATCCGTCTTGTAAAACCGTTCCCAGATTTTCTTTAAGCTGTCTTTTGGAATTCCGATTCCCGTGTCCTTGATGGAAATGAAAATCTTTTCATACTTTCCCGAAGCCTGGATGTAAATGGTGGAATCGTGATGGCTGAATTTAATGGCATTGTCGATCAAGTTGTAAAGAACCCGCTGAATCTTTCCCAGGTCTCCGTAAACCATCTGGATGCTGTCGGAGAAGGTTAAGTCAAAGGTGATACTCTTCTCATTGCAGGTGCCTTCAAAGGAAGCTGCCGTGTCCTTGATGACCCGGTTGATATCGAAGTTGGTGCGGTTTAAATAGCCCTTGCTGTCCAGTGAGTTGAGTGTCAAAAGGCCGTGGGTCAGGCTGTTGAGCCGCTCCGTTTCTGATATGACCCTTGTTAAATATTTCCCATACAGTTCCGGAGGAATGGTTCCGTCTAAGATTGCCTCTAAATACCCCTTGATGGAGGTCAAAGGAGAGCGAAAGTCATGGGAGACATTGGCAATAAAGGTTTTCTGATACTCGTCCATTTTGTTCAGCTCGTCCGACATATAGTTGAGGGTGCCGGCCAGATAACCCATTTCATCCCTGGTATTGACTCCAATGTGATGAATCAAATTTCCCTGGGCGTATTCGTTGGCTCCTGCCGTGATCTTCTTAAGAGGAAAGTAAACCGTCCTCGTAAAAACCAAAAGGATGATCAGGGAAAGGGCGAATATGACGCCGGATGAAATGTAAACGATGTTTAAAATCCCATCCCGTTCCGCCTTTAAATAGGATATGGGAAGATGAACCACCACATAGCCGTAGGTGGTGTAATTTCCCGTAATAGGCGCATGGACGCTCAGTACCGGTTCCTGGAACTGATTATAATAATTGCCGATGATATAGGATTTGTTTCCCATGAAGGTGGGGTCAAAGTCTGCTATGACCTGTCCCTCCATTCCGGGTGTCCTGCTGTCGGCAACCACCTTGCCCTGACGGTCCATAATCCAGATTTGGGCATGGAGATAGCCGACTTCCTTTAACATCTCAGGATAAGAAGACAAATATCTGCTTTTGCCCTGATACATGCCGCTGTAGGTGGAAGCGATCTGATTGGCTTCGTCATACAGGCTCTCCGAATTCTGGCGCAGGAGATACCGGTCCGTGATTTCAGAGGAAAAGGTGGCAATGGATATGAATCCCAAAAGGCCGAACAGCAGGTAGCCAAGGATGAATTTGTAGTAAAGAGAGTGTGTCACTGGCGTTTTACCTCAATTTTTTTATATTTAGCAAGTGAGTAGGAAGAGACCCTTACCTCTTCACCTCAAACTTATAACCAATCCCCCACACCGTAGTCAGCGCCCAGCCCGCATGATCCTTGATCTTTTCCCGAAGGCGTTTGATATGAACATCCACTGTTCTGGTATCGCCTATATACTCGTATCCCCAGATGTGATCCAGAAGCTGTTCCCTGGTAAACACCTGGTTTGGAGAGGAAGCCAGGAAATACAAGAGTTCCAGCTCCTTAGGCGGCATTTCCACAGAATGTCCTTTGTAGAGCACCGAGTAATTGGTGAGGTTTACAATCAGGTCCGGATACTCCACATAATCTCCCTGCTGGTCCCTGTTGGGAGAAGCCGGAATCTGGGAGGTCTGGTAACGCCTTAAGACGGCTTTCACCCGTGCCACCAGTTCCTTGGAATCAAAGGGCTTGATCATATAATCGTCAGCCCCCAGCTCCAGCCCTAAGACCTTGTCAAAGACCTCTCCCTTGGCTGACAGCATAATAATGGGAACCTGGGAGAAGGAGCGCATCTCCCTGCACACCTGATAGCCATCCATGCCCGGCAGCATTAAGTCTAAAAGCACCAGATTAGGCTTGAACTCCGGAAATACCCGGAGAGCCTCTTCCCCGTCATTGACAATCGTTGTTTCATAACATTCCTTCAGTAAATACAGGGAAATCAATTCTGCAATGTTGTTGTCGTCATCTATAATCAATATGCGCTGCTTTTCAGCCATGGTCAACCTCCAATCAATCTATTTAAAGAAAACAATGGTTACTCCGGAATCCCCTTCGCCGAAAACGCCCAGCCGGAATTCCTTTACATATTTTAACCGTTTTAAATGCTTGTGAACCGCATTTTTTAACGCTCCGGTTCCTCTGCCGTGAACGATCCGCACCTGGGATAAGTGGGCCAGATAGGCGTCATCCAAATATTTGTCCAACTGAGGGATGGCCTCATCCGTGGTCATTCCGATCAAGTTGATCTCAGGCGAGATGGAAAGGGACTTGGACATGCGGGTGGAGCTGCTTCCGCTTCCTGTCTTTTTGGAACCGCCGCCGGAAGGAGAAGAAACTGATTTTTCCTGTAAAAGCTCTAAGTCGGAAATGTTGACAAGAGAGCGGAGAATTCCCATCTGCACGTATAAATCTCCCTTTGCATTGGGAAGAGAGCTGACGGTTCCGTTTAAATTCATGCTTATGACACGGACCCCGTCCCCCAGCCGAAGCTTCTTGGGATCGATCTCTTTTCCAGCCTCCTGCCTCTCTTTTTTAAGGGCCAGGGAGGAATCCACCTCCTGCAATTTGCTTCTCAGCCTGCTCCGTTCTGCCTCCAGCTCCTTGTTAACGCCTGAGTCCGCTGCCAGCTTGTTGATCTGGCGGATGGTCTGGTCTGCCGTCTCCTTGGCATCCCGCAGAATTCTCTGGGCTTCTTCCTTGGCATCCCGGATCATCTTGTCCTTGCGCTCGTCAAGCCGCTCCTCTTTCTGGGTCAGCCGGGACTTTAACTGCTCGATTTCCCGCTTATAGGATTCCACATGAATCCGTTCCCGTTCAATGGTGACCCTGTTTTCCTCCAGATGAGTCAGCAAATCTTCAAAGGTCTCATCCTTGGCTTCCAGATTGGTCCTGGCATTCTCAATGATATAATCGGGGAGTCCCAGCTTCTTTGAAATGGCAAAAGCATTGCTCTTTCCCGGCACACCGATCAAAAGCCGGTAGGTAGGCTGCAATGTCTCCACATTGAACTCGCAGCAGGCATTTTCCACGCCTGGAGTGGTCAGGGCGAATACCTTTAACTCGCTGTAATGAGTGGTCGCCATGGTGCGGCACTTCATGTTGTGAAGGAAGGTCAGGATTGCAATCGCCAGAGCCGCTCCTTCCGTGGGGTCTGTTCCGGCCCCAAGCTCATCAAACAGGCAGAGGGAGTTGCTGTCTGCCTTATTTAAAATCTGGACAATGTTGGTCATATGGGCGGAAAAGGTACTCAAGCTCTGCTCAATGCTCTGCTCATCACCGATATCTGCAAACACCTCGTCAAACACAGCCAGCTCAGAACCGTCAAATGCCGGAATGTGAAGGCCGGACTGTCCCATAAGGGTGAATAAGCCCACTGTTTTTAAGGAAACCGTCTTACCGCCTGTATTGGGACCCGTGACGATTAAAAGGTCAAAACTGCGCCCTAAGTGAATGGTGATGGGTACCACCCTGGCAGGGTCCAAAAGAGGATGGCGTCCCTCTTTAATATTGATCATCCCTTTTGTATTGAATGCCGGTTCACTGCCGTTGTAATGTCTGGACAGGGCCGCCTTTGCAAATATGAAATCAAGCTGGGAAATGGTTTTAAAATTCGTTTCCAGCTCCTCTGAATAAGGCGCAAGCTGGTTGCTCAAATCAGCCAGGACCATTTCAATTTCCTTCTGCTCCTGAATCTCCAGAGTCCTTAAGTCATTGTTCAGCTTTACAATAGCCATTGGCTCAATAAACAGGGTGGAACCGGTGGAAGACTGGTCGTGGACCATACCGGAAACCTGGGATTTGTGCTCCGCTTTTACCGGGAGACAGTAGCGCCCGTCCCTCATGGTGATGACCGCATCCTGAAGATAGGACCGGCTGGAATTTAAAATGGAGTTCATCTGGGTGTGAATCTTATCGTTGATGGACTTCATGGAGCGCCTCACATGGCGAAGCCCCGGACTGGCATCGTCGCTCACCTCTTCTTCCGAGAGGATGCACCGCTTGATTTCCGTATTCACCGGAGTCAATGGCTCCAGAATCCGAAAAAATTCCTCCAGGGAATCTTCGGAAAGCTGGTCCTCCTCGTGGCGGCCATAAGCCTTTGCCCTGGCTGAAACTGTGAGAAGAGTGCTGACGGCAAGAATCTCTGAAATGCTCAAAGCGCTTCCTACCTCCAGACGCTTTAAAGAAGAGCGGATGTCCTTAACGCCTCCAAAGGAAATCCCTCCCTTTTGGCGGACGCGGGCGGCGGCATCGGTGGTCTCTTTCTGGGACTGGACGATTTCGCCGTAGTCGGTGGAAGGCACCAGATTGCGGCATAACTCTTTTCCGAAATCGCAGGAAGCGTATTCCGTGAGTTGGGCAATGATTTTGTGGTATTCCAATGTTTTTAATGCTTTATGGTTCATAGATTGTTCATTCTACTTTCTTATAATATTTACGTAACTGTTCAGTACGGTAAAATCATGGAGGAACCTCCGATCCATCTTGTATGACCGAAGATCGTGCAAGATGATTTTCCCATTGAACAGCAATGATAAATTTGGCCGCGGATGGTATCGGATACAGTATAACATAAATCAGAGGAAAACTGCAATCCTCAGGTTGGTTTCCAGCCCGGCTAAAGTTCAAAGGTTTTCCTTGCATAAAAGAGCGAAGAACCTTATAATAGTATTTAAGTCTTCTGCAAAGGAGGGTAAGTATGCCGGAACATAACGGACCAGATGAGAAGAGGGAAAAACCCCGCCAGTTCATCAATGAAAAAATAGTGAGGCAGCCCATGTCAAAGAGGGACATGTTAAAGCGAATTTTAGGACTTTCCATGACCGGAGTTATTTTCGGGCTGGTTGCTGCGGTTACGTTTGTCGTGTCCCTGCCTGCCGCTGAGAAATTTTTTGCCAGGGAACCCAGGGAAGAGAGCACGACCGTTACCATACCAAAAGACGATCCTGAGGCCTCCCCCCCTGAGACAGAGACCCAACCGGCTGTTGAAACAGAACCCATTGAAGACATTTTAAAGTCAGCTATGGAAAAGTATCCCTTTTCTGTAGAGGATTTGAATACCTTATATGCGGATTTAAAAACCGTGGTTCAAAAAGCGGACAAAGGAGTCGTGACGGTTCACTCCGTAAGGACTCAGAAAGACTGGTTTAATAATCCGGTGGAAAATTCCGGCCTGTTTGCAGGTGTCGTCACAGCCACTATCAACCAGGAGATTTTAATCCTGACCCCGGAAGGGGCTGTAGAGGATGCGGAAGCCATCCGGGTGGCATTTTATGACGGAACTGAGGTCCAGGGCACCATCAAACAGACCGATAAGCCGTCAGGCATGGCGATTGTCAGCGTTCCTACGGCAAGCCTTGGAAAAACTCTGTTAGAGGAAGTAAAGGCCATTGAGCTTGGAAATTCCTATTCCGTCAAACAGGGAGATTTGATCGTAGCCATAGGAGGGCCTGCAGGCATGGTTCACTCCTCAGGCTATGGATTTGTCACCTACATCACCAGAAATGTCCAGGTCACTGACGGCATCACCCGAATCCTTTATTCTGATGCAAAGGCCAATGCGGCAGCAGGCACATTTCTCATGAATACGGCAGGCCAGATCATCGGCTGGGTGACGGATGAGTATAAAAACGACAGCAGCAAAGATATGACGGCAGCTATGGCTATTTCTGATTACAAAAGCATTCTGGAGCGGATGAGTAACGGCGCTTCCTACCCTTACTTTGGAATCAGAGGCCAGGAGGTGAGTGCCACCATGAACAGCAAAGGCATGCCTTTGGGCGTTTACGTGGTGGATGTAAACGGAGACGGGCCTGCTTATAACGCCGGAATTCAGAGCGGAGACATCATAACTGCCATGGGAGAGGAAACCATTGTCACCATGAAGGATTTCCAGGTGTCCCTTGAAAAATTAAATCCGGGAGATTTAATAAGTGTGACTGTTTCCCGCAATGGGAGAGAAGAATATAAAGAGATTCAATATCCGGTAACCATTGGAGCCAGGTAATTTTCCTGGCTTCCACGTTGCCTGGGGCTAGAATATGGAGGAAAAGAATGAGATATATTGAATCATTCCGGGAAGGAATGCATGTTTCAGATGTGTATTTATGTAAGAACAGGCAGATTGCTCTTACCAAGTCAGGGAAAGAGTATGGAAACCTGATTCTGCAGGACAAGACCGGAACGGTAGATGCCAAGATCTGGGACTTAGGTTCTCCGGGAATCGGGAATTTTGAAACTCTGGACTACGTATATGTGGATGCAGATGTTACCGTATTTCAAAATTCCAATCAGTTAAATATCAAGCGGATCAGAAAAGCCGGTGAAGAGGAATTTGTTCCCGGCGATTACCTGCCTGTATCCTCCAAGGATATCGGACTGATGTATGAGGAGCTTCTCGGCTTTATCAGGACCGTAAAAAGTCCTCATTTAAAAAAGCTTCTGGAAAGCTTTTTTGCGGATGACCCTGCTTTTGCAAAGGCATTCCAGTTCCATTCCGCAGCCAAAAGCGTTCACCACGGCTTTGTAGGCGGACTGCTGGAGCACACCTTAAGCGTGATCAAGCTGTGTGATTACTACGCAGGTTATTATCCTGTCATCAACCGGGATCTGCTGATTACGGCAGCGGCCTTTCACGATATCGGAAAGACGAAAGAGCTTTCCACATTTCCGGAAAATGATTACACCGACGACGGACAGCTTTTAGGCCACATCATCATCGGAACGGAAATGGTGGGGGAGAGGATACGGACCATTGAAGGCTTCCCGGATAAGCTGGCCTCTGAATTAAAGCACTGCATCATTTCCCATCACGGAGAACTGGAATACGGCTCTCCCAAAAAACCGGCATTGATCGAAGCCCTCGCCTTAAACTTTGCGGATAATACGGATGCAAAGATGGAAACCATGATCGAAGTGATCAAAGGTGCAGGAGATAATAACGGCTGGCTGGGATTTAACCGGCTGATGGATACCAATATAAGAAAGACTTCCGAGGATGTCCGATAAGCGTTTGGCAAAACGGATATCTTTAAAAGCCCAAAGGGAAACCCATGGATTCCCTTTGGGCTTTTGTATTTAAAATTTAGAAATTATTTCGTTTTCCCGGTTATTGAATTTAAGAATGGTCCGGTATCCTTGATTTAAAGTAAAATAAAAGGAAATGTGGTATCATAAAGGAAACACTTTAGCATACCATTGTGCCCGAAATCAGGGGCAGAGATGAAGAAAGGAGAAATCAGATGGAACGAAACCACATTTTACTGGTGGAAGATGATAAAGAGATCAGAGAAGGGGTGGAAATTTATTTGAGGAGCCAGGGATACGAGGTATTTCAGGCGGCGGACGGAATCGAGGGCCTTAAGATACTGGAGCGGGAAGAGATTCACCTGGCCATTGTGGATGTGATGATGCCCCGTATGGATGGCATCACCATGACCGTGAAGCTGAGACAGTCCCACGATTTTCCGGTCATCATCCTGTCGGCAAAATCAGAGGAAGTGGATAAGATCATGGGACTTAATATAGGAGCCGACGATTACGTGTCAAAGCCCTTTACGCCCATGGAACTGCTTGCCAGGGTCAATTCCCAGCTCAGAAGGTATGGGAAGTACATGGATATGCTGGAGGCCAAGGAAGAAAAGGAAAAAAGCAATGTCTACGTCATAGGCGGTCTGGAGCTGAATGAGGATACGGTGGAAGTGTTTGTGGATGAAAAGCCTGCCAGACTCACTCCCATGGAGTTTAAGATTCTTGCTCTTCTCATGAAAAATCCGGGGCGGGTGTTTTCCGCAGAAGAGATTTATGAAAGAGTCTGGAATGAAAGGGCTGTCAATACGGATACAATCATGGTTCACGTAAGGAAGATCCGGGAAAAAATCGAGATCAATCCCAGGGAACCCAAATATTTAAAGGTGGTGTGGGGAGTTGGATACAAAATTGAAAAACAGGCATAGGATCAGTCTGATTCTTGCAATAACCGTGGTATTGTCAGCGGCGACAGTCATGGTGGGGCTTTATCCATTTTTTAAAAATGAATCTGCCAGGTACGAAGAACAGGTCTATGAAGATGAGTCCTTTCTCCTGAAGCTGATATCAGGCAATTACGTTCTTGCCATGGAGCAGGCACAGCGTGAGCAGGGAGAGATGATTTCCCCCTTCCGGTATTTCTTCCCTCAGGCGGAAGAACAGCAGAGCGCAGGGTCTGACGGGGAGCTTGCGGTTGAAGAATATGAAACAGAGCCGGACAGCAAAAGTGAATACGTAAAGCTTCTGCGCCAAAACAGCATGCAGAAATACGAAAGCTGGAGCCGAGAGTTTGGCAGTGTGCGCCATTACGTGGATTATCAGATTCTGGATGGAAACGGGGAAGTGCTGTCAGATCATGCCCAGGAAAAATCCATTTCCCAAAGCAGGGAGTATGTATTTAAGGCGCTGCTCCATTACGACAGCCTGGGCCGCATGGAGGTGGCGGAAGCAGACGGAGACAGTGTGACCGGCCTTGCAGTCCGGCTGCAGCAGTACGGTGAGCGGGACCCCATGGAAAACGGCTATTGGGAACAGTATATTTATGAACCGGAACTGAAATTTGCAAAGCCCAGGAATATGACCTTCGCTTACGGAATGACAGCCCGGCAGGCAGCCGATTTAAAAGAGACCCAGGGAACGGACTGGAGCTCCTATCACGTTTCCGGAGCTGTTCCCAGGATTTTTATAGGCCTTGTGTGCGCAGTGGGAATTCTGGCCCTGCTTTTCTCCTGCCTTGATGTCAGATGGGCGGAGGAGAGCCGGATTTTAAGGACACCTTTTGAAGCAGTCCTTGCTGTTGGCGGCGGTGCGGCGGCATTCGGAGCCGGGCTTACAGGGCTGGTGGCAATGACCAACCGGGGAGAACTGGAAAATGCCCTTCTCCGGGCAAACTTCCTTCCCACCGCTGCCGGCATGATGATAAAGCTGTGGAACCTGCTCTGGTGGGCCCTACCCTTTGCCATCGTATACTGGGCTGTCCTATGCATGCGGGATGTGTTTCACATCGGCCTTAAGGCATACATCAGGGACCGGACCCTTTGCGGATATTTCTGGAAGTGGGTGAAATGGCTGTGCAGAACGGTTTATGATTTTCTGTCAGGCATTGACCTCCAGGATCAGTCGGATAAAACCATTTTACGGATTGTAGGAGTGAACTTTATCATTCTGGCAATTCTCTGCAGCCTCTGGTTTCTGGGAATCGGGGCTCTTGTGATCTATTCAGTCGCTTTGTTCATCTTCATGAGAAAATATTACAGGGATTTAAGCCGGAAATACCGGGTGCTTTTAGAGGCCACCAACCAGATTGCAGAAGGAAATTTAGAGGTGACCATTGAAGAGGACCTGGGCGTATTTGAGCCCTTTAAGAAAGAAATCCAGAAAATACAGAGCGGGTTTAAGGTGGCTGTAGGCGAAGAGGTAAAAAGCCAGAAGCTGAAAACAGACTTGATCAGCAACATGTCCCATGATTTAAAAACACCTTTGACTGCCATTATAACTTATGTAAACCTATTGAGAGAAGAACATGTGACCCCGGAACAGCGAAAAGCCTACATTGACATTCTGGAACAGAAGTCCATGCGCTTAAAATCCCTGATAGAAGATTTATTTGAAGTCAGCAAGGCCAACAGCAACAACGTCACCTTAAACTTGGAGGATGTGGACATTGTCAGCCTCCTAAAGGAAGTCAGCTATGAACTCAGCGATAAGATAGAAGAATCTGCCATTGATTTTCGCTGGAACCTGCCGGATGAAAAAATAGTTCTCCCCCTGGACAGCCAGAAGACGTACCGGATATTTGATAACCTTTTAACAAATATCATCAAATACGGAATGCCTGACACCAGGGCCTACATTGACATGAAAAAAGAAGACGGATATGTGACCATTGCCCTGAAAAATATTTCCGCCTCTGAACTGACTTTCAACCCCCAGGAGATCACAGAGCGTTTTGCCAGGGGCGACCAGTCCCGTAATACGGAAGGGTCAGGACTTGGAATGGCCATTGCCAAAAGCTTTGTGGAACTTCAAAACGGAAGGCTTCAGGTGGAAGTGGAAGCGGACTTATTCCGCGTCCTCATCCGGTGGCCCATCCCTTTATAATCTGCCTTTGAAAAAGATTTTGAAACCTGCTTGAAAATCTGGAAGGAACTGTTATACTGAGGATAAAGGGTTAGAAAACAGAAAAGGGAGGTTACTTTTATGATAATACAGAGCAGAAGGGTATGGATTGCAGGCCAGTTCATCCCGGCACAGCTTCAGATCGAAGACGGAAAAATAAATGCGGTCCGCCCTTACGGAGAGTCGGAGGCAGACCAGGACTATGGCGATAACCGGATCGTTCCCGGATTTATTGATATTCATACTCATGGGGCTTATGGATACGACACCAATGACGGAGAACCGGAGGGGCTGCGGGACTGGATGAGACGGATACCGGAGGAAGGCGTGACCTCCATCCTTCCGACCACAGTGACCCAGATGCCGGAAGTATTGGAGAAAGCAGTTGCCAATGTGGCTTTTGTGGCAGAAAACGGATATGAAGGGGCAGAGATCCTGGGAATTCATTTTGAAGGGCCTTACCTGGACATGAAGTATAAAGGGGCCCAGCCCCCGGAGGCAATTGCATCCGCTTCCATAACACAGTTTCAGAGATATCAGGAAGCGGCAAAGGGCATGATCAAATACATCACCCTTGCTCCGGAGCATGATGAGAACTTTGACCTGACAAGGTATTGCAAGGATACGGGAGTGGTGGTGAGCATGGGGCATTCATCTGCCACCTATGAGCAGGCGCTTATGGGGATTGCAAATGGGGCAACCTCTATGACCCATGTGTATAACGGCATGACAGCCTATCATCACCGGGACCCAGGGCTGGTGGGAACTGCATTCAGAGTGCGTGATATATACGGCGAGATCATTTGCGATGGCTGCCATTCCCATTTGGCTGCGCTTAATAATTATTACACCATAAAGGGAAAGGATCATGCCATCATGATTACGGATTCTCTTTGTGCAAAGCACTGCCCTGCGGGAAATGATTATCAGTTGGGTGGTCACAGCATTGAGATCAGGGAAAATGGTCTGGCTTATTTGAAGGGAACGGATACGATTTCGGGAAGTACGCTGAAATCCAATAAAGGTCTGAAAATTTTGGTGGAAGAGGCTATGGTGCCCTTTGATTCGGCGCTGAATTCCTGTACCATCAATCCTGCAAAGTGCCTTGGCGTGGATGACAGGAAGGGAAAACTGGTTGCCGGATACGATGCGGATATCGTAGTCCTGGAAGATTCCTATGATGTGGTACAGACGTATTGCAGAGGAGCGGCAATGCTGTAAGAGCATAGAGTTATGTAAATAGAATCAGGGCGGAAGGATAAAAACATTCCTTCTGCCCTGATTTTTATAGAACAAACTACAACACCGTACCTGCGGTGTATTCCTGAATGCCTTGCATGCTTTCTCCGGTGAAGAACGCATGGCTTTTGTATTGATATTTTCAGCGTTCCTTACAGAATCCTCACATTCTTCAAAGCCCCTGTCTTAGCAAACTCCGTCCATTCACATACGTTGACCGCATGATCTCCGATGCGCTCCAGATACTTTGCAACCATCAGCAGATCAATGCACTGGTCAATGTGTTCGCTGGGCTGTTTTAATAACTCCACCACATCATTTTTCACCTTGCCAAACAGTTCATCCACCACATCATCCTTTTTCTGGAGTTCCTTTGCAGCCTCTAAATCCTGGTTGATAAAAGCTTCAATAGAAGCGTGGACCATTTCCTTTGCAGCCGCAGCCATGGCCGGAATGTGGCGGATCACATGGTAAACGTGTTCTCCCTTTAAGCGCAGCACCAGTTCTGCAATATCAGAAGCATGGTCGCCGATTCTCTCTAAGTCAGTCACCACCTTAAGGGCGCTGGAAACCACCCTCAAGTCCCCGGCAACCGGCTGCTGGCGCAGGATCAGGGAAAGGCAGCGGGCTTCGATGGAGCGTTCTAAGTCATTGATGGTCCGGTCTCCTTTGATGATATCCTCTGCTTTTTCAAAATTCTGGTCCTCAAAAGCGATAAAGCACTGCTCAATGGAGGTTTCAACCAGCTTCCCCATTTCCTTAATATCGTTATTTAAAAGATCTAATTCATGTTCATAATTAACTCTCATTGACATGTTCGTCTCTCCTTCTCTTTCATAAATAAGCTGGATCAGCCAAAGCGTCCTGTAATATAGTCCTCGGTTCTGGAGTCTCTGGGCACGGTGAACAGCTCTGTGGTAGGCGCGTATTCCACCACTTCTCCGACCAGGAAAAATGCAGTGTAATCAGCAATTCTGGTGGCCTGCTGCATGTTGTGGGTAACGATTGCGACTGTATATTTTTCCTTCAGCTCATCCATTAAGTCCTCAATTTTTAAGGTGGAAATAGGGTCTAAGGCAGAAGTTGGTTCATCCATGAGAAGAACCTCCGGCTCCACAGCCAGCGCACGGGCAATACAAAGGCGCTGCTGCTGGCCACCGGAAAGGCCCAAAGCTGATTTTTTCAAACGATCTGAAACCTCATCCCAGAGAGCCGCGCCCTTTAAGCTTCTTTCCACAATGGCGTCAAGCTCTGATTTGTTCTTAATCCCGTGGATTCTGGGGCCGTAAGCCACATTGTCATAAATGCTCATGGGAAATGGATTAGGCTGCTGGAATACCATACCGATCTTTTTGCGCAGCAGGGTGGTGTCCACTCTTGGATCGTAAATATTTTCTCCATCTAACAGCACATCCCCTTCGATCACAACGCCGGGAACCAGGTCATTCATCCGGTTTAAGGTTTTTAAATAAGTGGATTTTCCGCATCCGGAAGGTCCGATAAAAGCGGTAATTTTATTTTTATAAAGATCTAAGCTCACATTTTTTAAAGCGTGGTTTGTACCGTAATGAAGATTTAAATTGCTCGTTGAAATTTTTACCGTATTTGTACTCATGATTCTTTGACCTCCGTATTGAATTTATGGGAGAGGAACTTTGCCAGTCCGTTGATTGCCAGTACAATGACCAGAAGAACAACTGCGATTCCAAATGCCTGGTCATATTTGGCCTTCTGCATGGATAAGTAAAGCTGAATCGTCAGAGTTCCGCCGGATTCCAAGATTTTTCCCAAAAAGTCTTTTGGAAGAAGATAGCCGCTTCCAGCCGTAAAGAGAAGGGCAGCGGATTCTCCCACAATTCGTCCGATGGATAAAATGACACCTGTAACGATGCCGGGCATGGCGCTGGGAAGAAGAATGGTCCGGATCATATACCACTTGGTAGCCCCGATGCCCAAAGCGCCGGACCGGTAGCTTTCAGGAACCGTTTTTAAGGCTTCCTGGGTGGTTCTGGTGATAAGAGGCAGGATCATAAGGGCCAGGGTCAGGGAACCGGTGAGAATGGAATATCCAAGCCCCAGAGTGGTTCCGAAAAATACGTAGCCGAACAGACCGAAGATGATAGAAGGAATGCCTGATAAGGTTTCCGTTGTGAACTCGATCACACGGACAGCCCTGCCTCCTTTTGCGTATTCATTTAAATAAATGGCAGACCCCACGCCCAAAGGAGTGGCGATCAGCAATGTGATGATAACAATATATAAAGTATTTACAATATTTCCGATAATACCAAAGGTTCCTTTGATGGTGCTGGGAACAGTGGTCAAAAATTCCACATTGATCTGGGAAATTCCGCGGGCGAATACATAGCCCATAATTCCGATTAACACCAGGATGGAGACAGAAGCGCACAAATAAATGAGTGCTGTCAGAACCATATCGGAAACACGGGTTTTCCGGTTGTAAATGCTGTATGAAGTAGCAGGATTCTGCTGGGCTGGAATGACTAAATTACCGGTCATGGCGTTCTTCTCCTTTCTTTAAACTCCCCCTGGCTTTTATAGGCCGGTCTGCTTCTACTGCAGATTTCTTTAACAGCCTGCTGAGGGAAACGTTAATGATCATGATAAATGCAAACAGAACAAGTCCGATGGTAAAAAGTACCTGTTTGTGAAGCCCGGAAGAGTAGGACATTTCCGATACAATGGCAGTTGTTAAGAAACGGACCGAATTAAATGGAAGAGGCATATTCACCACGCTTCCGGAAACCAGGCTGATGGCCATGGCCTCACCGATGGCCCGCCCTGTTCCAAGCACGATGGAAGTGATGATGCCTGACTTTGCAGCCGGAATCACCACATGGAAGATCGTCTGTATTTTCGTGGCCCCAAGAGCCAGGGAAGCGCTCCTTAAATGCCCCGGTACAGAGCGCAGGGCAGTTTCACTGATATTGATTACCGTAGGAAGAATCATCAAAGCCAGAACCAGAACCGCAGAAATTAAGTTTGCGCCTCCCGTAAACTGATGGGTAGAGGAGCCTGCAAATACCTTTAATTCCAGCTTATACATAAGAGGGTTTAAAATCAGGATTCCAAGGAGTCCGTAAACGACAGAAGGAATGCCTGCCAGCAGCTCCACTGCCGGGCGCACCACCCCTGCCAGCTTTGGAGGAGCAGTTTCAGCCAGAAAAACAGCGGTCATGACTCCGATGGGAACTCCGATGAAAATTGCCATGGCCGTTCCCACGATAGAGGTCAAAATAACATAGAGAATACCGAAGCCAGGCACTGCTGCCTGAGGCTGCCAGACGGTAGCAAATAAAATATCCAGGATTCCCACCTTAAAAAGCGCCGGAGTACCGCTGAGAAGCATGTAGAGACTGATGGAAGCAACTGCCAGAACGGCAAAGAAACCGCAGACAGTAAAGATGACTTCCGCAGTTTTTTCCACTCCTGATTTGCTTCCCTGTCCTCCGAATATGGAATAAGACTTTGGTTGCATAAACAAGCTCCTTTCGTAAAACAGGGATACAACTGAATTGGCTGCTGTATCCCTCTGTAAATGTCATTTTTTATTAGTTAGCAGGAATCAGGCCAACGGATTCAACCAGTTGTTTTCCTTCGTCAGACTGGATAAACTCAAACAGTGCCTGTACTACATCCTTCTGCTCAGAAATCTCTCCCTTAGTAGCCATAACGAACGGACGGCTTAAGAAGTAAGAACCGGCCTTGATGTTTTCCGGAGTAGGGGCTGTACCTTCCAGGTTTAAAGTTTTTACCGTGTCATCGAGAACGTCTAAGGAAACATATCCGATGGAGCCTGGAGTAGAAGCTGCCTTGGCCATAACGGCACCGGTGCTGTCTAACTCGTTGCTGTACTTACATGCGTCTTCCAGCTTTAACAACTCTTCAAATGCGCTTCTTGTACCGGAACCGGCTTCCCGTCCGATGACAACGATTGGCTGGTCAGCGCCGCCTGCATCTTTCCAGTTGGTGATTGTTCCGTTGTAAATGCTGATCAGTTCATCCTTTGTCAGGTTCTCGGCTGTATTGTCACTGCTGGTGATCACTGCGATTCCATCGATTGCAACGATGTTTTCAGCGATGCCCTTTGCCTTTTCCTCGTCCTTTAAGTTACGGGAAGAGTTTCCGATATCTGCAGAACCGTTTCCGGCTGCCTCAATTCCTGCACCGGAACCGATGAATTCAGTCTGGATTGTAACGTCAGGATATTTTTCCATAAAAACTTCACCTAAAGCAGTTGCGAACTTCTCCATAGAAGTGGAACCTACCATGCTGATAGAACCCTTTAAATCAGCGGCTGCTTCTTCGCTGGAAGCGGCTGCAGTGGTTCCGGCAGATGTTCCGGCTGCTGAAGCCTGTGTCTCTGTATTATTGCTGCCGCATCCGGCCAAGTTTCCCATAATCAAAAATGCTGCGCCTAAAAGTGCAAATACTTTGAAATCTCTTTTTTTCATCATTATTCTCCTCTTTTCTCAAAAAATTGCTTTCGCTTACATGATGAAGTATATCAGTCTCTGAAAATTCCTGATATCATGTTTCTGTATAGAAAATGTAAAGCTTTTGTAAAGCTGTTATTTCGAATAAAATCATAAAAATCGACCTGATTTATAAAAAAAGCAGGGATGGACTGGACAGAATGGGCGGGAATGTGGTAAATTGTAACGTACACTTGATCTTAAAAGGAAGAAAGAAGAAACGTTCCTTAATTAAAACGCATAGGAACGGAAGGAAACAGGAGGACGTTTTCATGGGAGCATATCAATTGAAAATCACGATCAAAGGGAGTAAGCCGCCGATTTGGAGGAGGGTTCTCATACCGGAAGGCATTACGTTTGAAGACCTGCACAGGATTATTCAGACCGCATTTGACCGGACCGATGATCACCTGTATGAATTTGAATTCCGGTCCGAAGGGGTACGGGTTGCTCCGGGTGAAGAGGACAGACTTCAAAATTTTGAATATAGACTGGCCCATACCGTCATCGATCAACTGGTATCAGGCGCTAATAAATTTATATATACCTGTAATAACTGGGAGTACAGCATCCAGGCAGAAGACGGGGCGACAGATTATAAGGAAAGCTTTGCCAGGGTCATCAAGTTCAAAGGGGATTCCGTTCCGGAAAGCTGCAAAGACATGGCCGGGTACTATGAGCTTTTAGAACAGTCATCAAAAAAGATAAAGTCTTATGATGTGGATGATGTCAATAAACTCCTGAGCCGGAATGGAAATCAGGGCCAGGAAGAGGTTCATATCAGGGACATTTACGAGTGTTATGACAAAAACAGCCTTTTGGAGATCGGCAGAAGACACCGCATGAGCGGACTTTCCAAATTAAAAAAGGAAGAGCTGGCAGAACAGATCATAGCCCACATTTTAGATAAGGAAGTCATGAGCTCTTATTTCCTTTGTGCCCGTGATTCTGAAATCAAACTGTTTGAGCAGATTGCAGCAGGAAACCGTACGGTTTTGGATTCTGAGCTGGAAATGGACTTTCTTTATGCAGGCGGCTATGTGACAGCCAAAGCTGAGGGCGGTTTTGCAGCGTCAGAAGAAGTGATAAAAGCATATAAAGAGTGGAGTACACCGGAATTTGAAGAAAAGCGCAGGCGCCTCAGTAAAATCGGGGACTACCTTCTGGCAGCCAATTCCCTGTATGCAGTGACCCCTCCTTCTGTCGTGCTGGAAACATTTAATAAGTACGAAAGCAGCAAGCTCACTTTGGAAGAGCTGCTTCAGGCCTATGAGCTTCTTTTGCCATACCGCTGTCTGGTTGTTTACGTTGACGGCAGCTTTGCAGACGGCGCTCTGATGGAGCAGAACGGCCTTAAGGAACTGCTGAAAATGCAGAAGAAAGTTCCCTATTATATTCCCACCCAGCCGGAAATCCGTTCCATGGCGGACAACTCAGGCTTTATCATGACAGAGGAATTAGACCGTCTCGGCAAGTTCCTTTCTGATGAAATGAATGTTCCGAAAGACCGGATTCCGTATATTCTGCACCAGGTCCAGGCAGAACTCAGCACCGGAGGGCAGATTCAGGATGTGATTGACGATTTAAAAGAGGCAGAAGTTGTATTTGAAAACGACGAACAGACAAAAGCCTTTTCTCCTATTATCAATGATGTCTGGAATCACACCCGGATGGTGCTCAACAGAGGCCATAAGCCTTATGAAATGGTGATGAGGGGATTAGAAGATAAATCGATCCAAAGGAAAAACATCGAAAAAGTCTATCCCAACGATCCGTGTCCGTGCGGAAGCGGGAAAAAACATAAGAAATGCTGTGCTAAGAAAAACTGACTTTTAATTGGAGCCTGGTCTTTGCAATTAGGAAGATCAGGCTCCAATTAAATGTAGGAATTGTTGTGAAAATCACGTTTTTCAAAATAAACAAAAAAATTGAAAAAAAGTTGTTGACATTTCCCTCCCCCTTTGTTATGATATAACTCGCCGCTGAAACAGGCGGCAAAAAACTTCTTTCAGA
>NZ_JASGFH010000021.1:0-86292 GCF_047605665.1 Lacrimispora sp.
TCACTATTTTTCTCTGGCTTTTGAACAACAATTGCAGGTGTGGTTTGGCCGTTAATTGTAATATCTCTTCCTTCAATAAAACCTGGCACCATTATCTGATAATTTGTGTCGCCCCAGTTAACAGCCTGGTCTTCAGCGGCGCTTGCAGGAATAATCAACATACCAGCCATTAATATTGCTGTAAATATAACCCTAAAAAAACCTTTCATATATAAAACCTCCTTTTTTTACATAATATCATAATAAATCCATTTTTTCAATTAATATACAATACTATTTATTGAAATTTCTTAGACAGCGTCCGATTTCAAAATGAAGGCGGTGCTGGATTCTAGCTGTTGATCTTAATTTCTGTGTCGCACATAACATCAAGCAGTTTTATCGTTTTTCTTTCCCTACCCTATCTCCTCTTCTATCTTTTATCTGGTAAATGAACAAAATCGCTATACTATTCATAGCGATTTTGTTCATTGTAAATTATAAATTAATATTTATTTGACACCACGCATTAATCATGTAATACACATTCATCAATTCTACGAACCACACTGTTCGTATATGCGGTAAAATATTTGAGCCAGAAACCGTATCCCGTAGGGTTAAAACTCTCAAAATCCACTCCCAGAATCGTATATCCTTCTCCTTTTAACTTCCGTATCGTAAAATTCAATAAATCCTGATAGATGTTTTTTTCCCGAAATTCAGGAAGACAGAAAGCTCCGCAAATGTTACACATATTTTCTGTTTCAGTAACAAAATTTTCACCACTACTTTTTAGTTCAACGAATGCAATCAGCTTTTCACCATCATTGGCAGCAAATATCCTTGAGCTGCGTTCCTCTGCACAAGCCAGCCAGGATTGAAAATCATCTGATGAAGAATGCATAAAACAAGGACTATTTCCCATGTGTTCAGACTGCATTTGACGCATTTGTCTTACTCTGATTACATCTGCTTTAGCAAGTTCTTCAAAGTAAACGCCATCACATGGGGGGCATTCAAATTCCTCCATTGGCCTAATACCATCTATACATCGAAGACCAAATCCATAAGTGAAAAATGCATTTATTGATTCTGTATCATGTGCATAATGTGCTATGGCATGATACGTTATACTACGTTTAACCCATTTCTCAGCAGCGGCTTGATACATTTTTTGATATATGAATCTTCTATTCTCTTTTACAGCACCGTGGGCATGAATGGGTGAGAATGTTCCCTTGGCATTTGAACCAAATGCATTATCCCATGGGTTGTAACAACATAAAAACCCTATTAACCGGTCATCATCAAAAGCTGCAATTCCAAGTCCATTGTTTGCAAAATACTCTAAATCGGGAAGCACATCTATGTCCGGCAGAATTGGTACATATTCACGCTCTTCATAGTAGTTCTCAACAGCAATTCGCTTTGCGCTTTCCACATGATTCTTCTCGAAATCTAAAAAATTCATATTAATCCTCCATTCTAATGTGGAGGGTTATTTTTCGTGATCCCTCCTTACACGTTCTTTTATAGCTGAATATTTCTCCATCATACGCAGTCACTCCTTTACCGGATATTTATAATAACGCAAAATGCGTAATCATACAAAGTTTATATATAACATTGATATAAAATATATTAAAAAGCTTTTTTGTATTCTTAATTTACCAATTAAATAATATCTTCTCTTTTTATAAAAAAACGACAAAACCCATCATCTGGTTTTGTCGTTTTCATCTAGTCATTTGTTTTCATTTTTTACAGCCGTTAATCTCCTATTTAAGAAGCTCCTCTTTCTTATCAAGAATCGCAGCCGCGGCTGCACAAGCCGGACAATCACAGTAGTTTGCTCCGGCAGACTTGATTTCCTTTGCATGTGCTGCAATATGCTTAGCTGTATCCGCTCCAAAGATCTGAACTCCGGTATCAGATTCTGCAAAACCGATCAGACCGTCAATGGGCATAATATCCGCTGCCAGCTCATCAATATAGTTTTTTGTTTCTGCAGCTTCCTTTTCAGTTCCAACTGCATCTAACCAGGTCTGAGCTGCTGTTTTTGCCTCTTTGCTGCATGATGGGGCATTCATTAATTCGTGTGTTTTTTCAACGGTATAATTTAATAATTCTTTATCCATATTGATATTCCTTCTTTCTTTTGGAATTTATCTATATTTTACCATAATTATTCAGTCTTTGCAATTTAAAGATGTCCAATAATAAGGTTTTAAGCCCTGTTATTGATGGTCCGTATCCAAAAAGATTTTAGAAGAAGTTGCCCCTCTTTGGCCCTGATACTTGCCGCGATAGGGATTTAAAGCATAGTCGTCCAATTGGGCAAATACAAGCTGCCCCACACGGCGCCCGGCACAAAGCTCAATGGCACACCGGTTGGCATTAAAAAGTTCCAGGGTAATCTCTCCCTCAAATCCGGGATCAACCCAGCCTGCATTTTGAATGAAAAGCCCCAGTCTGCCAAGAGAGCTTCTCCCTTCCACAAAAGCGGTCAGATTGTCAGGAAGACAAACGTATTCCATGGTAGTGGCCAATACAAACTGGCCGGGAAGGAGTAAATAGCGGTCTGTCACCATGGTTTTGTATTTGATTTCATCATTTAAGGAAATAATTCCATTGCTTGTGTCTTCCACGATACAAAATGTATTTCCCAGCCGGATGTCTACACTGGCCGGCTGAATCTGGTGCTCTTCAATAGGGGAAATGGTCAGCGTCTTTTCACTGATCATTTCAAGGATAGTTTTATCAGATAATATCATAAATAATCTCCTTTTCCTTTTGGCTTATCATACTCCTGGTCCCACTTCTCCCGTTCCCGGTCCCTCCTGGGGTTGTGTTTCCGGCTGGGATTCCGGCAAGTTGGCACCTGGGCCTACGAGACCGCCATCTTCCTTGGTGGGAGCATCGCTCTCTTCCTCCGTTGTTTCAGAAACCACCTCTTCCGTGCTTTCAGCCGTGGTTTCTTCTGTACTGGGCTCAACAGAAGGCTCTGTCTGAGGAAGTGCCGTCTCTTTTGAAGCATTGCCTTTTTTCTTTCCCCCTGAACCGCCGGAAGGTGCATTTTCCCCAGGCTCTGAAAGGCCGCTGTCTTCAGAAATCTTGGCGCTGATCTTTTTAACGGTTGCAGACGGAGAATAATTTTCCTGGTCATAGAGGAACTGGTGGAGCTGAACCACATTGCTTTCTAAGGTGGTGGCAATGACACAGTCCATTTTTCCGATCTTCATGGCTGTCCTGGAAAATGGAAAACCGGCTGTTTCTCCGATATGGTATTTGCTGATTCCCTTCGCCATGGGCAGAACATCGTCAATGCCGACGCTGGTGGATATCTGAGGAAGTACGGCTGTAGCCAGAGTCTTTAAGGTTGCAAAATCAGCGCTCTTGGCCTTTTCCATAGCCAGGGATACGATCTTTCTCTGGCGCTCCGTACGGTTGTAATCCGTATCCATGAGGCGGAGTCTGGCATAGGATACAGCTTGTACCCCATCTAAATGGTTCATTCCCGCACTCTTTAAATGGTGGGAACCTACGCCGGTGGAATTGACGGTTTCTGTGATGAAACCGTTAATATAAGCAAATTCTGAATCTGTGATTTCCACATCAACGCCGCCTAAAATGTTGATAGCATCGGCAACGGCCTTCCAGTTAAATGTGGCATAATCATCGATCTTAAGGTCCAGATTCTCATTTAAAGCCTCAAGGGCCTGTTTGTGGCCGCCTTTAAAGTAGGCTTCGTTGATTTTATGGTAAGTTCCCTTGCTGTTGATCTTTAAGTATGTATCTCTGTAAACAGATACCAGCTTGATCTCTCCGGTAGCCTTGTTGATGTTGCAGATCATTTCCACATCAGATAAGGCGCCTTTTTCCAGATTGCCATCCCTGGAATCCACGCCAAATACTGCGATGGTCCAATAGCCCTTCTGTCCAGTGCGCTGCTTCAACATGAAAAATACGCCCAGCAGCACCAGCGCCAGAACGGCAAGCTCTATGAGAAATACCTTTCTTTTGTGTTTCCGCTTTCTTTTCTTGTCCGCTTTCAGCTTTGCGCTGCTTTGCTGGTCATTGCGGCGGACTCTGGGGTTTCTTCCGTCTCCTGCATTGTAATAGGTCCTGTCCCCTCTTACAGTATGCTCCTGCTGTTTTCTTTCCGATGTCTGCTTTCTGTCCGGATTCCTGTCTGCATGTCCTGATTCTTTGCCGCTCTTTCTGTTTTTGCGGGCTCTCATGCGGTCTAATTCGTCCTCATAATTCATAACTGAACCATTGTCCTTTCTTATTTACAGCCCTGATTTTCCGGGCCTTCCAATCAATACTTTGGCAGATCCTATCCATTTTACCAGAAAAGATTTTATCAGTCAATCAGCTTTCTATAATGGGTCCCCACATAACAAAAAACTGTACTCTGACCACTTTTCATAAACCGGGGTCAAAATACAGAGAGAAAGGTTTTATAATCAGCCCGCTGCGGCTGCATCGGAAAGAATCAGGGCTTCTATAGCTGCGGCCACACCGTCGGCACTGTTGCTTCTGGTTATGAGGCGGGCTTTCCGTTTCACTGCCTCCGAAGCATTTTCCATGGCAATGGTGTATCCCAAGGGCAGCTTCAGCATGGAGAGATCATTTTCGCTGTCTCCTATTGCCAGTATTTCCCTGGGACGGATTCCGGCATTTTGGGCATATTCCAAAAGAGCGGCCCCCTTTTGTGCCCCGATATGGGTCAGTTCCAAGTTGGAGGAATCCGAGGAAGCGACAGATAACTCCTCTTCCTGTTCCAGAAAAAGGCGAAGGTGCTTTAAAACCTCCGGGTTTTCATGAACCACAGACATTTTATATATATCCAGTGCAGAACTCAGAAGTTCCTCCTCCGTAGTGAACTGAAATCTCTGCGCTATGGTTTCATAAGTATGTTCTTTGGAAACCATGGGGAGAAAGGTTCCATCCTCAAAGCTTTTCCGGAACGTTTCCTTATCCGAGGTGGTATAGCTTCCGTTTTCCGTCATGAAATCATAAAGAACCGGAAAAGAACGGCAGATATCCAGAATGCGCCGGATCTGTTCCCTGGACATAGGCTGCTTCCTGATCTGCTTTCCGCTGCTGTCAAAAACAGCGGCGCCGTTCATACAGATGATATCGCAGGAAATTCCTGCTTCTTTTAAAGGCGTAAAAGCGTCTGCAAAGCCCCTGCCCGTACATACCACAAAATTGATGTTTTTCTGTCTGAGAGCCTTAATGGCTGCGACATTGAGTGGGGATATCTTCCCCCATGGATTTAACAGTGTTCCATCCATGTCAGATGCTACTAATCTTATCATATATTCTTCCTTTCTTCGTATTCTAAATTCATTTTAACGGATGAATGTAAAATGAAAAAGAGGATTACGGTAAAATCAATGTAAATCATGGTATTGACGCACAAACAAACAAAGGCTATAATAAACTAGATTTATGAAGGAGGCATAAATATCAATAGCAAAGCTAAGCTAAGCGCCATGCACCTGCTGATGCGACCGTGAACGTTTTCTTTAGAAAACGGCGTCAGAGGTTAACGAGGTGAAGGGTTTATCGAATATTCGGCGGATGCCCTTCCATGCCGTTCCGGGCGTGTATCCAGTGTGAAATATGCAGGTAACTGCAAAACAAGCGCGCTGGAACCGGAGCCTGTTTTTTGTGTACCTTTTTTCTGGAAAAAAGGGCAGACATCATGTGAAAAATTAAGGAGAACGTAAATTATGTGTGGAATTATTGGTTATACAGGTCCTCTGGACTCAAAGAGAATTTTGTTGGAAGGCTTGTCTCAATTAGAATACAGGGGCTATGACAGCGCAGGAATTGCCCTGTGCATGGAGAACTCCCGCATCCGTCTCATCAGACATACAGGAAAAGTTTCCAATTTAAAAGAAGGGTGCAGAGAAATTGCCGAGACCTCCCATTGCGGACTGGGACATACCAGGTGGGCCACTCACGGAGGAGTGACCACGGAAAACACCCATCCCCATCAGGCCGGACAGATCACCCTGGTCCATAACGGCATCATTGAGAATTATCATCAGCTCACCCTTGACTTTCATTTGGAAGGCAGGCTTCAGTCTGAGACTGACAGTGAAGTGGCTGCATGGGTTCTTGAAAGCCTTTATGAAGGAAGACCTTTAGAGGCCATAAGCAAATTTGTATCTTATTTAAAGGGCTCATACAGCTTCTGTATGATGTTTGAGGATCATCCCGGAGAGATTTATGCCATCCGAAGTGTAAGCCCTCTGGTGGCGGCCTACACTCGCTCCGGCTCTTTTGTGGCCTCAGACTTGACTGCCCTCATTCCCTATACAAAACAGTATTTTGTGGTTCCTGAAAACCACATCGTAAAGCTTACCTCCTATAAGGTTCATCTTTATGACCTTCACCAGAAGGAAACCATCCCTGAGCTGATGGAAGTGAGCTGGAATACAGACGCTGCCATGAAAAACGGTTTCCCTCACTTTATGCTGAAGGAGATTCATGAACAGCCTGAATCCCTGAAAAATACCATACTGCCCCGCATGGTCCGGGGTCTGCCTGATTTTACCGACGACCAGATTCCGGATTCCCTCTTAGAGCAGTGCAATCAGATTCACATTGTGGCCTGCGGAACTGCCATGCATGCAGGGATGGTGGTAAGAGCCCTTATGGAGCCTCTTCTGCGGATTCCGGTCACAGTTTCCATTGCTTCTGAATTCCGGTACGAGGAACCGCTCATTGACAGCAAGACTCTGGTCATCATCATATCCCAGTCAGGAGAAACCATCGATACTCTGGCAGCCTTGAGACTTGCCAAAAGCTATGGAGCTTCCACCTTGTCAGTGGTCAATGTAAAGGGCTCCACCATTGCCAGAGAAAGCGATTACGTTCTTTTCACCCATGCAGGCCCGGAAATCGCCGTTGCCAGCACAAAAGCCTATTCCGTACAGTTGGCGGCCCTTTATATGGTATGCTGCAGGATGGCCCTGGTAAGGGGCGCATACGGGCATGAGGAAGCGGAGAACTTCATGAAGGAGCTTTTAGACGCCATTCCCGCCATGGAAGCCATGATTGAAAAGAGGGATTCTGTCAAAGCTCTGGTCACTCACCTGATCAATGAGCCTGATGCATTCTTCATCGGACGCGGGCTGGATTACGCATTTTCTCTGGAAGGAGCCTTAAAATTAAAGGAAATCTCCTATATTCATGCCGAAGCCTATGCTGCCGGAGAACTAAAGCACGGCACTATCGCCCTCATAACGAATCAGGTTCCTGTCATTGCCATCGGAACACAGAAAAAGGTTTTCGCAAAAACCATTTCAAACATCAGGGAAGTCAAAGCCAGAGGCGCATTCGTAATTCTGCTGGTTGGAGAAAATTCCCCGGTGGAGGAAGGCATTGCAGATGTTATAATCCCTATCCCTGAAGTGGATGACCGGTTTGCCGTATTCCCGGTGGCTGTCATCCTCCAGCTCATCGCTTATTACGCTTCCGTAGGGAAAAATCTCGATGTGGATCAGCCAAGAAACCTGGCAAAATCCGTAACAGTGGAATAATTAATACAATAAAAAACGGGCACTTCCTGTAAAATGGAAATGTCCGTTTTCTTATGGAGATTATTACTTTGATTTCTTCTCTTCGTTCCACTTCATCTTTGCATCGGCAAAGCTGCGGATGATCTTCACCGCTCCTTCCACGCCTACTGCGCTCCTGTTGATGCATAAATCATAGCTCTTCACATCGCCCCACTTCTTGTCGGAGTAATAATTATAATAGCTGGAACGTTTTTTGTCGGTCTTGATCATAATGTCCCTGGCTTTTCCTTCGTCAATCTGGTAAAGCTCTTTTAAGGAAGTGATCCTGTCTTCATCGGTGGCACTGATAAAAACCGATACAAGGTTGGGATTTTCTGCCAGAGCATAGTCCGCACACCGCCCTACAATCACGCAGGATTCATCCTCTGCAAGCTGTTTTATGGTGTTGAACTGGGCTAAAAACAGCTTATGGTTGATGGGCATATCCAGGTGGCCGGAAGCGGCCATGCCCATGGGATATGTATCCATTACAAGGGAATATAAAAAACTGTTGGTGGGCCTTTCATCATGTGTCTGAAACAACTCTTCGCTCAACCCGCTTTTCTTGGCTGCCAGAGCCAGCAGTTCCTTATCATAACACTTAATGCCTAATTCCTCTGCTAATTTCTGCCCAATGATTTTTCCTGAACTTCCGCATTGTCTTCCTATGGTAATCACTAAATTTCCGCTCATGAAAATCACTCCTTCCAATTGTCTTATAGCTATATTATACATCAAAGTTTCAGAAAAATCCATATTTTTTCTCAACTTAACAGTTTTCTAAGAAAAAGGAGCCTTTATAAGGCTCCCCGCAATTTTCTCAACAGGTCTTCAAAATATTCAGGAAGAGGAGCCGTAAATTCCATGTAAGCTCCGCTTTCCGGATGGACAATGCCCAGAACTCCTGCATGAAGAGTCTGTCCGTTTAACCGGAAAGGACACTTTGCAGGGCCGTAAACCTGATCGCCCAATATGGGGTGTCCGATGCTGGCCATATGGACCCTGATCTGGTGGGTCCGCCCTGTTTCAAGCTGGCATTCCACATAGGTAAACTGCTTAAACCGCTCCAAAACCCGGTAATGGGTAATTGCTTCCCTTCCGTTCTTCTCATTAATGCTCATTTTCTTCCGGTCCACAGGATGGCGGCCAATGGGGGCGTTTACGGTCCCTTCGTCCTCTTTTAAAGCCCCATGTACCACAGCATAGTATTTTCTGGTAATGGAATGCTCCTTAAGCTGCTCTGCAATGGAATTGTGGGCCAGGTCATTCTTGCATACAATAATGACCCCGGTGGTGTCCATATCGATTCTATGAACGATCCCAGGGCGCATAACGCCGTTGATGCCTGATAAACTGTCCCGGCAGTGGGCCATAAGGCCGTTGACCAAAGTTCCGCTGTAATGTCCGGCAGCCGGATGGACGACCATTCCCTTCGGCTTGTTAATGAGGATGATATCCTGATCTTCATAAAGGATGTCCAGCTCCATTTCCTCAGCCTCAATTTCCGGTTCCACGGCTTCAGGCAGAGACAACTGGACAATTTCTCCCGGACTCACCTTGTAATTGCTTTTAACTGCCTTTTCATTGACCAGAACCTCCTGTTCCTTTAAAAGCTTCTGCAAATAAGAACGGGACAATTCTTCACAGTACATTGATAAATACTTATCAATTCGCATTCCAGCATCTTCTGCTGTCACTGTAAACTGCTGATTCAAGCCTGTCCCTCCTTTTGTTTGAGGGAAAGACAGGATAAATCCTCTTCCTTATAATAGAACAGGAACAGAATCATGAAGATAAACATGGAAACCGTAACGTAGCAGTCGGCTACATTGAAAATAGGAAAGTCAATGAGTTTGAAATACAGAAAATCCACCACATATCCCTGGGTGAAACGGTCAATCATATTGCCTACCGCACCGGCGGACAAAAACATGGCGATGAGATGCAGTGGCAGGTATTTTCTGGTTGCAGGCATGCGGAACACGCCGTAAACCGTAAAGGATAATACAACAACGGCGATCAGCAGGAAAAAGGTCTGTTTTCCCTGAAGCATTCCAAAAGCTGCTCCCCTGTTTTCGTGGTAAAAAAATTCAAATACACCTTCCCAGATCTGGTAGGGCGGACGGTTCATGAGATGCTGTACTGCAAGGCGCTTGGTCCACTGGTCCAGACCTATGGCGATAAAAAAGCCGGCGATCAGTCCAAGGGTCAGTTTTGTTTTCTGATTCATGTAAATCTCCTTATGCTAAGGTTAAAATGTATTTAAGCCCTTCTGCCATCTCATCTGCTGTGACGGTCTTGTCTACAAAGGCTTTTCCTGTCTGTTCTAAGAGTATAAAACGGATCGTGCCGGAATCCATCTTTTTATCACTTTTCGTAGTTTCAATAATATCATCTGCCGAAAGCCCGCTGACGGTAACCGGCATGTGAAACTGCTTCATGGCAGATATGAGTCGGGAAAGTTCTTCTTCTTTTATCATGCCCCTTTTTACAGAAATCCCCATGGCAGCGATGCAGCCAAGGCCTACGCAGTGGCCGTGAACCAGTTGAAAGTCAGAAAGCTTCTCAATGGCATGGCCCAAAGTGTGGCCCAGGTTTAAAAGCGCCCGTTCTCCCTGCTCTGTAGGGTCCTTTTCCACCACATCCTTTTTGATCCGGTTGCTTATGCGCACCGTCTCCTCCAGGATGCTTAAATCTCTGCTCTGAATTTCCTCTGCATGATCAATCAGCCAGTCGTAATAAGAGGCGTCCTTAATCAAACCATGCTTAAGGACCTCTCCCATGCCGGAAGAAAACTGCTCATCAGAAAGAGTTTTTAAGGTTCCGATATTTGTATAAACCAGTTTTGGCATATGAAATGCGCCCACCATATTTTTGTAGGCATCAAAATCCACGCCGGTCTTTCCTCCGATGCTGGAATCCACCTGGGACAGCAGGGTTGTGGGCACCTGGATAAAGGAAATTCCCCTTAAATAAGTAGCAGCCGTAAAGCCGCACAAATCTCCTACCACTCCTCCGCCCAAAGCCAGAAGCCAGTCATGGCGGTCAAACTTCATGTTGATCAAAGCTTCATATAAGCTACGGACTGTGTCCAGGTTCTTATTCTCTTCCCCGGCAGGAAAGATAAACCGCTCCGTCTGCTTACAGCAGCCGGCAGCAATGCTCTCCACCTCATCGAGATAAAGAGAGGCAACTTTTGAATCCGTGACAATGCAGACCTTTCGCCCATCCAGCTTCAGCTTTTTTAACTCCTCTGCCAATCCCTCAAACGAGGTCTCCATAACGATATCATAAATCGGGGTTCCGTCTTTGTGTACGGTCATTGGATTTCCCACGGCGTCATTCCTCCATTGTATTATTGTATCTTTTTTCCTCCATGACGGAAGAAAGCAAACAACTGCGCTCCCTAAGCAGAGTATGCCAGGGATATGAGTTGTCTGCTTGTACCATTCAAATAAATTCGCTATTCCTTTTAAGTAAAACTAACTGTTACAGGCGAAGATTCATCCCGCCCATATCCAGGCCTCCGCTGTTTAACAAGTCCTGAAAATCACCGGACAATTCTACCGATTCCGGAGTTGCTATGAATATGTAGTTTGATATTTTCTGCAAATTTCCATTCATGGAGTATGTGGCACCGGAAGTAAAATCAATAATTCGCTGGGCTACCTCAGTATGGATTCCCTCCATATTGAGAACAACGGCTTTTCCTGCCAGCATGTAATCGCAGATTTCCTTTGCATCCTCAATGGATGTAGGTTTTATCATGGATACTTCCATGGTACGCTGCTGCTTCATAGGAACTACCTTCGGAGAACGGGACAGAAAACGGGGTTTCTGATCATAGTCCTCTTCCTCATCGTAATAGTCTTCTTCCGCCTTCTTTGAAAAAAGAGGCTTTCTGACAGGTCTGTCACCCTCATCCTCGTAGTCGTCATCTAAGTAGTAATCGTCATCTTCATCCGTATCATTCAAGCGCATGCTATCCATCAGTTTGCCTAAAATGCTCATACTTCATTCTCTCCAATCTTATACCATGTAGGCCATACTCAAACCCTCCCAGCCTCCAGGTATATATTCTCACCGGTCCGGATGCCTGGTCTTGACATCCCTCAGGTGTTCATATAATATCTTGTACCAAAAATACCGGTACCGACCCTTACCAGAGTAGCTCCCTCTTCGATTGCAACTTCATAATCTCCGGTCATGCCCATTGAGAGCACGGTCATATTAACATTATCAATGTTTTTCCTTTGCATGTCAACATAAAATTGATTTAATTTTTGAAATACAGGCCTATTTTCCTCAGAATTTTCTACAAAAGGAGCAATCGTCATGAGACCTTTTATCTTAACATGAGGAAAAGTGGAGATTTCACGGATGGCCGCTTCCGTCTCTTCCAGCTTAAAGCCAAATTTACTTTCCTCTTCCGCCACATTGATCTCTAAAAGAATGTCCGCGATCACCGCTTTTTTGGCCGCTTCCTCCTGAATCTGTTCTGCCAGCCGTATGGAATCCACGCTGTGAATGAGGGCCGCTTTGTCAATGACCTGCTTCACCTTGTTGCGCTGCAAATGGCCGATCATGTGCCAACGGATGTCCTCCGGCAAAACTGAGCACTTTTCCGTCAGCTCCTGCACCTTATTTTCTCCAAAGTCCCGGACGCCGCTGTTGTATGCCTCGGTGAGCATGTCCACAGGCTTTGTCTTGCTGACTGCTATGAGAGTCACTTCCTCCGGATTCCTTCCCGCTCTTTTGCAGGCCTCTAAAATCCGCTTTCTCACTTCCTCCAGGTTTTCCCTTACCAAATTTATCACCTCTTATTTATAAATTAGCTGTCCTTCCATGACTGTGGCTGCTTCCAAAACGATGTGGTCGTATACAGCCAGGCCATAGGTCATATTTTTTTTCACAGTGTAGTATTCGTCGTTGGAGGCCAGTACATCGATCTGCTTAAATACCGCATATCCTTTATTTATGTTATACACTCCCTGGAGAGAGGCACTTGCCCCGATCTGATACCGTTCTTTGGAATCAGGCTTTACGATATAATCTCCCGCTTTAAAGCCATCGTCTCCGCCCATTTCGATATAGTAATTATCCCCTTCTGAATAATAAATATCCGCAGGAACAAATACAACGGAGGTTCCGGAGTCAGAATACACCTCTTTATGAAAGCCGCTTACGGTGCTGTCTCCGCCCTGGGTTAAGTAATCCGTGGGAACCAGGAAAAATTCCTTTGTGGTCACCGCTGTGACAGGAATCTTAAGCCCTTCCGTCCGGTCAGAAATGATTTCAAAATCCACATACCGGTCCGAAGCAAACTGAATCATATACTTGTCAAAATCCAGCTTTCCAAAAGGCTTTCCGTCAGTTCCGTTAAACATGGAAAAGCTGCCGGAGGTCTTTAAATCCTGCTTGGTAAACTCCACCGTAAGGCTTGTCTTATCCCCGTAAGCCGTCTGTTCTTCTTCTGTAAGGGGAAATACCACAGACCATTGGTCAGAAGTGATGATCTTATAGACAGGAGCCCCCTTTTCAATCAGCTCCGACTTTGCGGCTGTCTTTGTATAGCTGCTCAAGTCAAATACGGCCTCTGAAACCGCTGCCGGCTGCAGGCTTTCATAAGAATCAATTCCATAGGATACGATTCCTGCCTGATCCGCTTTTACCTGCTGAAAATTAATGCCCGCCTGGTCCATCACTCCTCCTAAGTTGTCCAGTACATTGAAATTCACGCACTCCATGACCTCAGCCTCTAAGGAGAATTTGGTGTCATAGGCGGTGCGGAACTGATTGCTGTCATAAGTGAGGCTGAATGCAGTAAGCTGCTTTTTTAATTCGGACAAATTTTCCGGTGTCAAAGAAACGCTTTCCTCTGCATTTTCTGCCAGAAAGGCCGCAATGCTTCCCGTTTCATCAATGGAATAAACACGGGTTCCTGCAGACGCCCGCTTTCCTTCTCTCACGTAATAGTTGATATATCCGGATTTATCCGCGTGCTTTACCTCCTCCTGCCGGAGGATGATGCCTGTGTGATTTTTGTTATTTACAATACTGCCTTCCTGTACCTCGTAGAATCTGATTTTATCTCTGCGTACGTAAGCGGATACACTGAATACCATATAAACAAAAATAAGGCCAAAGATAATCATACCTACATTGATATTCAGAGGCCGTCGGTAACGGATGATCTTCTTGCTCTTTCCTGGCTTCTTTGCTTTTTTTCTTGCCAACCTGACGCCTCCCTTCCCTTCTAGCTATTATAAAAGGAATTACCAAAAAATTCAAGTCAGAGGAGAAAAATTTCCTGACATATAAAAAGGAGGCCGCCCTGCAGCCCCCTTTTAGAGGAAAATTAACTTCTATGTATGATTATAATGAAACAACCACATGAGCCTTAACATCCTCAGGCATATTCTCTGCATCAATGGATACGCTGAGAACAAAGGTTACATGATATTTTTCACTGATTTTTTCCAAGGTCGCAATGGTCTCAGATATGTCTTCGCCTTCCAGGCAGGCCAGCTTCAAAAAACTGTCAAAAAACATGGTTTCCAAGTCATGATCCTGGGATATGACACCACAGATTAAACCAATAAATCCCTCACTGGATGTGATAGGATACTCATTAACATTAATGAGGCGGATCTTGTTGCTTAATTCGTACATGTGCTTGGAACTTTTGTCCAGGTATACGATAGAGCCTGCGGACTCCTTTACAGCGGCGTTGGCTCTGTCCAACAAATGTTTTGTCTTACCTTTCCCCTTTTTACCTGCTATTATCTGCACCATAGCAATCTCCTCCTTGCGTTATATGATTTGTATAAAAAGTCTATTCGGATTAAAATAATTATAGTACAAATCTCTAAAAAACGCAATGCTATTCTACAATTTTATTTAATATATTTGACATATTGTCATAGAGCCCCGGACGTCCCGGCGCTTTTAAAACCACTGAAATATATTCCCTGCCTGAAGAATCAGAGCTTCCCATAATCAGGCAGTTTCCTGCCGCCTGGGTGGTGCCTGTCTTTCCGCCTGAGACTGTAAGGCCTGATGGCATGGTTTTCTCTCCCGTCATGTACCAGTTGGTCGCCTTCCAGGCAGCGCTGACCGGGCTTCCTGTTGCATCCTTATAAGAAGCGGTAAATTCCTTTGCAGCGATGATCTCCCGGAATTTGGGATATTCCATGGCCTTGTTAAAAATCAGATATAAGTCATAGGCCGTGGTGTAATGGTTTTGATCGTGAAGTCCGTGAGGATTGACAAATTGAGAGCCTGTGGCTCCCAGCTTTAACGCCTCTTCATTCATCATCTTAGAAAAGGCCTCTTCACTTCCTGCCATGTGGATGGCAATGGCCACTCCGGCATCATTGCCCGACGGAAGCATAAGACCGTATAAAAGCTGTTCCATACTCAGCTTATCTCCCGGCTTGATTCCGCACAAGGTAGCACCGGCCTCCGTGATGACGGCATCCCTGGTCACTGTGACCTCATCCGTCAAATCTCCATGCTCAAGAGCCACGAGAGCTGTCATGACCTTGGTGACGCTGGCCGGATAAAGCCGTTCAAAGGGATTCTTTGCAAACAGAACCTCTCTGTCTTTGATATCAAAAACTGCCGCAGCTTCTGCTGTCACCCTGCCATCCGAAAAAGGGGTGTCTTCCGACACCACACAGAGATCGTTTGCAAAGGGCTCCGCTTTGCCGGCGGCTGTACCGGACTGGTAAAGAGCAGTCCTTTCCGAAAATTCATAGGGACTCTCCAGTTTTCCCAGACCGGCGCAGCCTGTCAGAAACAGGGAACACAAAAAGATGCACCCTGTTTTTACAAAAACTTTTTTATTCACTGAACTTACCTCTGCTATTTATACATTTCACGCCATTCAAGGTCCCCGCGCTCTAAGGACTTGATGAGAAGCTCTGCTGTAGCCAGGTTGGTCGCAAGAGGGATATTGTGCATATCACACGTACTCATAATATTTACAATATCCGGTTCATGGGATTTCGGCGTCAGCGGGTCTCTTAAAAAGATTACGAGATCGATTTCATTGTGCTCAATCTGAGATCCTAACTGCTGTTCTCCGCCCAGATGTCCGGCCAGATATTTGTGGACATTTAAATTGGTCACCTCTTCAATCAGGCGTCCGGTTGTGCCGGTGGCGTAAAGCATATGCTTGCTTAAAATTCCTCTGTAGGCGATGCAGAAATTCTGCATCAGTTTTTTCTTTGAATCATGGGCCACTAAACCTATATTCATAACGATATACCTCCTTATTAATTACCGATTTTGCGCTGCAGTCCAACATTCAGAACAAATCCCATGCCAATAAAAATGCTGACAAGGGAACTGACTCCCGAACTGACAAAGGGCAGAGGGAGACCAGTATTGGGAAATATCTGTGTCGCCACTGCGATGTTGGCAAAGGCCTGAAAGCCGATTAAGGCCGCCATGCCGGTACATATCAGTCTGCCGGACATATCTTTGGCTTTTGAAGCCATATAAAGGCACTCAAATACAACCAGGCCAAAAAGAAGGATGACGATGACGCTGCCCCGGAATCCCATCTCTTCGCCGATGATGGCGAAAATAAAATCGGTTTCTCCGGCTGATAAAAAATTACCGTCTTTGACTGATGCAATAGTTGTATTAAAAAGTCCCTTGCCCTGAAGCTGTCCGGAACTGATTGCCATAATGGAGTTTTTCTGTTGATACAGGTTTTCTGCATACTGTTCTGCATGAGGATAAATCCAGGCCAGAATACGACGGGCCTGATATCCGTGAATGAATGGGATCAATCCCTTGGTCAAAAGGAATATAAAAAGTACGCCTGCCGGAATTGCCACGGCAAGAACGCCTCCGATCCATCTGTAGCTGATGCCTGCGGCGAACACCATACATAAAATAATGATGGTGACCACAAGGCTGGTGGACAAATTGGGTTCTGCAAGAATAAGACCGATGGGAACAGCCGCAAGTATGGCTGCAAGCGCTACCATAACCGGCGTATCAATCTTTTCCTCATATTTGTTCCAGAACCAGGCAAAGAATACGATCAAGCCTATTTTTGCAAACTCAGACGGCTGTATCTGGCCGATGCCGGGAATGATGATCCATCTGGTTGCGCCTCCGGCCGTATGACCCACGACTAAAACTGCACCCAGTAAAAGGATGCAGCCGCCATAGTCCAAAGCATAAAGCCTGATTATTTTTCGATAATCGATAATAGAAAGCCCTATGGCCAGGGCAAAGCCCACCATAACGCCTGTTATCTGTTTGTTCACTATGGTGGAATCCTGGTTGGAGGCACTTGCCACCACCAGAATTCCGATAACGGACAACGAAAGCATGTATAAAACCAATCGGTAATTGTAGTATCTAAAATTATAGTCAGAAAACATAATCAGTATATCCCCTTGTCAGGTATATCGCGAATAGGGATGTTTGCATAAAGCACCGGTGTGAAACGTTCACAATCCTCCTGCTTCTGCTTTTTCATCTGTATCTCTATTCTGTCAGAATCTATATTTAAGTATCTTGAAACGACGCGGATCATATCGTCTTTTATCATCTGCATGATCTCAGGAGAACAATCAGCCTTGTCCGCAACCAGCAAAAGTTTCAGACGATTTCTTGCAATTTCTCCTGAATTCTTCTTACGGAATACAGGAAACAGGCTCATATTCTACCCTCCTATGCTCTCTTTAAGAGACTGGAGAGTTTAAAGAACAAGCCTCCACGCAGCGCGGGGGTATGAATGGGAATGCTTTCCCCCATAATCCTCCTGCAGATGTCCATATAAGCCTGTCCGGCCGGGGTACCCATTCCTACCAGAGGCTCTCCCTGGTTGGTGGAAATGACCACATCTTCGTCATCGGGGATGGCGCCGATCATATCCACGGCAAGGATGTCCATGACATCGTCTAAGGACATCATATCTCCCCTCTTTACCATATCAGCCCGGATGCGGTTTACGACCAGTTCAATGGTTCCCATGTCAGCGGCCTCCAAAAGCCCGATGATGCGGTCTGCATCCCGGATGGCGGAAACCTCAGGTGTGGTCACCACGATGGCCCTGTCAGCGCCTGCAATGGCATTTTGAAATCCCTGTTCAATTCCTGCCGGACAGTCCAGCAGAATAAAATCAAAGTCTGCCCTCAAATCATCCACCAGCTTAACCATCTGTTCCGGATTCACGGCAGTCTTGTCCCTGGTCTGTGCCGAGGGAAGTAAAAACAGGTTCGGGTATCTTTTGTCTTTTATCAGGGCCTGCTTCATACGGCAGTTCCCTTCTGCCACGTCCACTAAATTGTAGACAATGCGGTTTTCCAGTCCCATGACAACGTCTAAGTTGCGCAGTCCGATATCGGTATCAATCAGAACTACCTTCTTACCCAGAATTGCCAGGCCGGTACCTACATTGGCAGAGGTTGTCGTCTTGCCTACCCCGCCTTTTCCAGAAGTGATTACGATGACCTCGCTCATATCATATCCTCCTGAAACTTGAAATTACTTGAAATTACATTGTTAGTGCTTTCAGTCTCTATTCTACCTTAATTTTCGGAATATTTCCACACTTTTTTTCATTGGTTTAATAATAACTTTATTATTCTCCAGATATGCCTTCATTGGGCCGTGTCCCAGGCGCTTTCCCCGTCCGTCAAGGCCGGAGGTGCAGTCTGCGATCCGAAGCTGGATGGGGGCCATATCAAGTGCCGTAATAAGGGCTTCCCCGTTGCCTGCCACTCCCGCACACACGGTTCCGGCCAGCTTTCCAAGGACGACTACATTCCCCTTTGCCAGAACCTTTGCGCCCTTGCACACATCTCCGATGATGACAATGCTGGCCTCTGATTCCAGAGATTCTCCGCTTTGTAAATTTCCCTTAAAGAACTGACCCGTCTGGCAGGACAGCTCCATCAGTTTTTCATTCAGTGCTTTTTCACAGCGCAGGATACGGTTTAAATCCTTGTCCACAATGCAGACGATCTCCACATTGCAGTTTTCCGTGATCCGGTTGATCACCGCAAATTCCTCTTCCGCTGTTAATTCTCTCCCCTCAAGGGTCAGGGTCATTTGTGCAGATCCCCAGAACTTTGCGTTATCCCCAAATTTTTTCCCTATGTCAGAAAGAAGCTGAGGGAAAGGGATGTCCGGATCCAGGATGACAGTCATACCTGCTCGGTTGCTTTTAATCACTACGGTATTTTGCATCATATCACCTCTTAATCCTAGTTAATCACGAATATTGACCTGTGCTGCATCCAGGGCGCCTGCGTTTACAATGGATTCCAAGTCTGTATATCCATAATAATATTTATAGACGTTCTTCGCAATGTTGGCGGCGTTGGAGGATGAATATCCAAAAGGAATATTCACTGTAACACAGATTTCCGGATCATTATACGGCGCAAAAGAAATGAAAAATGCGTGGTTCGGCTTGTTTCTGGCCTCCTGGGCAGTACCCGTTTTTCCGGCAATTTCCACTTCAAGGTCTGCAAACAGCCTTTTTGAGGAACCGTTTGTTATCACCTCTCTCATCCCCTGTTGTACAGTATCCCACGTTAAGCCCGCCGCGTCAATATGAGAAGAAATCTCAGGGGTATAATCTTTAATCAGATTACCTTCAGAATCCGTTGTTTTATCCAATAAACTGAGTTCAAACACGGTTCCCCTGTTTGCAAGAGCCGCCACATATCTGGAAAGCTGAACATTGGTGTAAGCGTGGCTTCCCTGTCCCATGGTGGAACGCTCCGGGTCCTCCTTGGATATCTGAGGCTCCAGCTCTGCTATTTCCACTCCGGACTTGTGGTCCAGCCCGAATTTGGAGGCGTATTCTCTTAAGACCTCAAGACCCGCATCCGGGGAATAATTCCCGGCAGCATCCGTAGAAAGGCGGTGTCCTAAATCGGCAAAAAAGACGTTGCAGGAATGCGCAATTCCTCCTGCCAGATTTAATGGCCCGTGATATCCGGGATAAATCCAGCACTTGATAGGCAGGGCTATCTCATCATACTCACCGGTACAGTTGATGGTTTCTTCCGTGTTGACCGCATGTTCCTCCAGAGCCGCCACGGCGGTGATGGGCTTAAAGGTAGAACCCGGCGCCTTTCTGGTCTGGGTCGCATTGTTATATAAAGGCAGGGATAAATCTGCCTGAAGCTGGCTGAAATAAGTGCCATCCCCGATCCGGTTGTTGTCATATCCCGGATAGGAAACAAGGGCGAGAACCTCTCCCGTCTTGTCATTGGTGACAACCACGCCCGCATTGCTGGGAGATAAGGCCAACTGGGCCGGGGTGATTTCCAGGGTGGAAAGTTTTTTCAGCAGGAAGGAATAAGCGTCACCGGAGGCCCGAAGCTCTGCGGCATCCTGCCCCTTGTCCACCAGGACTCCCTGATCGTATAAGGCGAGGCAAAGCTCCTGCCCAGTGACCACGTCGTCATTAATCAGGTAGCGGTAGATTCTCTTGGTAAAATTACGGTCTTCTCTCAGGCTTTCCAGGGTATAGCTGGTCAGAGCCTCAAAAGTGTCGTCCGCATTGGAATACTTGGCTCCTGTTTCCAGTTTGGTGGTGTCCACCCAGCCGTTTGCAATTCCGTAATATAAATAGTTTCTCAAACTGATTTCATCGGCTTTCCATGCCTGATATTCCTGGCTGGAGGTATCGATGGCATCTTCTTTGATGATTCCCACCGTAGGCCCTGCAAGATAAGCGTAAATATAAAACATATAAGCCTTCATATCCTCCGGCAGATCCTTCATGGCTGTAGCGTGAGGGCTCATCAGTTCATTGGTGAGATTGGTAAAAATCTTTTCCTGGGAGGACATATATTTGCGGTATATCTCTTTCTCTGTTTCAGAAGCGTCCTCTTCCTCAATTCCTTTTAAGGAAAGCACATTGTTGTTGATCAACTGATAATAGGCGTCCTTGACAGGTATCTTCATGTTGGAACCGTCTGTCGTGCTTCCTGCCTCATAATCTCCGTTGACAATGGTCTTTATGAGAACTCCGGCCAAAGACTGCTCAATCAAATGGTAAATACCCTTCTGAAGGTCCGCATCCATGGTCAAATATACGTCATGGCCGGCAGAAGAATCGGTCTCATCCTTTGTTTCCCGGATTCGGCCCATGCTGTCCTTATAAATGGTCTTTTTCCCTTTTGTTCCCTGAAGGTCCTGTTCCATGGTGTATTCAATGCCTGTCCGGCCTACGATATCATTGATATCATAGTCGGATTTCTTCTGCTGAAGCTCCTCTAACTGGTCCTCAGGCACCTTTCCCGTATAGCCGATGACAGGGGCAAAGGGAATGCTGTCATTATAGGCCCGGATGGTGGTCTCTTCCACATTGACGCCCTGTAAATCACCGGTATGCTCTAAAATATCGGCAACGGTTTCATCGGAAACCTGGGTCGCCACAGTGGTTGATTCGTATTTTCGAAAGGACATGAGACGAAGGGCATACTTGATATTGATGATATCAAGTGCCTCCTGGTCTGTGAGAGAAACCGGATTTCCCTCTTCATCCTTTAACTTGTCAAAGCCATTATCTTTATATGCTTTCTGGAATAATTCTCTGGCGCTTAGATTGGAAGGATACTGCCCTTTTTCATCATCTAAGTCTTCCACCTTTTTCACGCCGTAATAGTCCCGGAGAAAACGTTTTCTTGAAGTTTCCGAGGAGGAGGTATAAACCATATCCCCATTGGAATCCAGGGATACTTCAAACTTCCCCTGAATTTTTTCTCCGTGCTTTTGAAGAATTTTCACCAGCCTCAAATACATCCTGTTTTTTTCTTCCGCCTTTTTATAGGCACCTGTATCCTGTACGGTCACGGAATAAGCCAGCTTGTTGTAAGCCAGAAGCTTTCCGTTGCGGTCGTAAATATTGCCCCTCGTTCCGGCAGTTGTGATGGTCTGCTCCGTGATCTGCATATATTCGTTAAGAGCTTCCTCCCCATGAATGATCTGCATGTCAAAAAGAGTGCTCACTAATCCTGCATACATGGCAAAACAAATGCTCCCAAGTACAAAAAGCCTGGAAGAAATTGCTTTCTTTAAAAATTCTGTCAGTGTATCTAATAAATCTCTAAACAATGGAAGAATCACCTCTTTTTTCAATTTCCTCCAGCCGGCGGTTTAAGATCAGGAAGAGACGGTAAAAAAGCAGGGTCGTCACAACCGTAAAAATGATCTCAGGCAGCACCAGGTTGGTGAAATAATATCCGATCCGGACCTTTTGACGGATCAGGAACCGGAAAACATAGATATACATGTTATATGCCAGCTCATTTAATATGCTTAAAATCAGGGGCAGAGTGATATAGTCCTCGTAATAATATTTCCGGAAAATACCGTTGATATAGCCCACATGGACAAAGATCAGGGTATAAAAACCAAAGGGACCGCTATAGAACAAATCCATCATAAGCCCTGATATGAGTCCGTAGTACATCCCCGCTTCTGTTCCATAGATGAAGCCAAAGGAAAAGGTCAGGATCAAAAGCAGGTTGGGAGCAGCCGATAAAAACGGCAAAAGGGGAAATATGCAGTTTTGAATGGTAAATGCCAGAAGAATCAGCAATACGTTAATAAAAATCCGTCTCATTTTTCTCCTTTTTTATTATTGGGAAGCGCTCTCTTCTTCAGAAGTCGTCTCTTCCTCCGGTGCCCGGGAAGGCTCTTCTTCCTTCATCATATCAGCCTTAAGCTCTGTAATGACCAGAACCTCCTGCAGGCTGTCAAACTCTGCCGCCGGAATTAAATATCCTGATTTGGTCACATTGTTGGTATCGTTTGTCACATCAGCGGCATAGCCGATCAAAATCCCCGGAAGAAACACGGAGCTGATGTTGGAAGTCACGATCTTGTCACCGTCTTTTAAATCGCTTTCCTTTAATACATTGGTGATTCTGAGCCTGCCTTCCTTAAACAGAGTCAAATCTCCGGCCACGATACAACTGTCACCGGACTGCATGGCCATTCCGCTGACCCTGCTGGAATCGTCAATAATGGAGCGGACCGTGGCATAATTGGCCCCCACATCCGTCACAAGGCCCACCAGACCGCCTCCGGCCACCACATTCATGTCCACGGCAATTCCGTCCTTGGAGCCTTTGTCGATACGAAAGACCTGGAACCAGTTGCTGGAGTCATTGGCAATGACCCTTGCCCCCACCTTTTCATACTGGCCGTATTCCTGATCCAGGCTGTAAAGCTGGCGGAGCCGCTTCAATTCGAATTCCTCAGCCTGAAGCTTGGTGTTCTGCTCCGTAAGCTGGGTGATGATCTCTTTCATCTCTTTATTTTCATTTAACGCATCCCGCAGCTTCGTATAGTCCACGATCTGGTCGTAAAGAGACGACCCTACCGCATTGACTCCTGACTGCACCGGAATCAGAAAATAGCCGACTCCGGTCCGAAGAGGCGTCAGCCATTCATCCCGAATGGAGGTCAGCCCGATCAGCAGGACACAAAATACTGTTAAAGCGATAAGAACATATTTGCTGCGCTTTGATTCCATCTATAAAATTCCCCGTTCCTTCAAACTGATATAGGAATTGTCTCCTATGATAATGTGATCCAGCAGCCGGATTCCCATTAACTCCCCGGCTTCCTTTACCCGCCTGGTGAGGTCGATATCCGCTTTGCTGGGAGAGGGATCTCCGCTGGGATGGTTGTGTACCATCACCAGACTCACAGCATGGTATCTGGCCGCTTCAATAAATATCTCCCTGGGAGAAACCACCGAAGCATTTACCGTGCCCTGGGAAATTAAAACCTCCCTGATTAAAGCTCCTTTTGTGTCGAGAAGGAGAATAAAAACCTGCTCCTGCTCTTTATGGCGCATGTCTTCCATGAAATAATTGACGATTTCAAGGGGATTGTGAAAAGAAATTGTCCCTGAAAGAGCATTTCTCTTCCAGATGCGCCGGGAAAGCTCTCCGATGCACATAAGCTGTGCGCCCTTGACCCTTCCGATTCCCTTAACAGCCATAAGCTCCGGTATGGAAAGGTGCAAAAGCCCTAAAATACCCTCTTTCGGATAATTTAAGGCCAGTATCTTTTGTGACAGAGCCAGGGAACTGTCCTCCCTGGAACCGGTGCGGATAATAATGGATAAAAGCTCCGCATCGCTCAAAGCCTCCGGCCCATCCGTCAAGCATTTTTCATAGGGCCTTTCCTGTGCCGGAATGTGTTTCATTGTTATACGTTCCATATGCCTCCTGACCGTTACTCTCCAGGTACGAAAAAAAGACATACGTCTCAATCCTTAAATAAACCGATATGTGATGAGGGCTGCTGCCACTCCTATGATGCCTGCCATGGTTATTTTGATGTTGATCCCAAAGGTAATGACCAGGATACCTAAATTGACCACCAGCGGGGTGTCAAATCCAAAGGACTGTCCTGCATTCAGCCAGGACAGCCAGGATATCCCCTTGGCCAGATCTCCGATAAATCCTCCTAAGACAACACCGGCAAGCATGAGAAGAAGCAGTACCCAGCAGTTTTTGTATTTCATCTGCTCTGCTACCCCTTTTGATATTATGGCAGAAATTTCTATGCCTATCAAAATATTTTAGCATATATTTACAGTTGTGTATAGCCTTTTTTGAGGACTCCGGCTTCCAAAAGCCTTTGCATGGATTTAAGGATTCCCAGCTTTGCATGATACCATGTAAGCCCTCCCTGAAAATAAACGGCATAAGGCGGTTTTATGGGACCGTCGGCGCTGAGTTCAATAGAAGACCCCTGGACAAAGGCTCCTGCTGCCATGATGACAGGCGCATCGTAACCAGGCATATCCCACGGCTCCGGGGTCACAAAGCTGTCCACAGGGGCAGCCGCCTGGATTCCCTGGCAGAATGCGATCACTCCCTCTGCCGTCCCAAAAGTGATGGCTTGGATGATGTCATGACGGGACTCCGAACCGTTTGGAACCACTGGAAAGCCCAGCTTTTCATAGACATTGGCCGCAAAAACAGCCCCTTTTAAGGCTCCCGCCACCACGGTCGGGGATAAAAACAATCCCTGGTAAAAGGACTGGTTAAGCCCTAAGCTGGCTCCCACCTCTTTTCCAAGGCCCGGAGCGCTCAAACGGTAAGAAGCCCGTTCAATGCAGTCTGCCCGGCCTGCAATGTAGCCGCCGATGGGGGCAAGGCCGCCTCCCGGATTTTTGATCAGGGAGCCGACCACCATATCTGCCCCCACGTCACTGGGTTCAATCTTTTCCACGAATTCCCCGTAGCAGTTGTCCACCATGCAGATCACATCAGGCTTTAATTTTTTAATAAAAGCAATCAACTCACCGATCTTGGTAACGGAAAAGGTAGGCCGTGTGTCATAGCCCTTGGAACGCTGGATGGTGACCAGCTTTGTCTTTTCATTGACCGCCTTTTCAATGGATTCATAGTCAAAGGTCCCGTCGGAAAGCAGGTCCACCTGGCGGTAGAGGACTCCGTATTCCTTTAAAGAACCGACGCTGTCCCGGATACCGATGACTTCCTCTAAAGTGTCATAAGGCTTTCCCACCGGAGAAAGAAGCTCATCTCCCGGACGGAGGTTTCCGGAAAGTGCGATGGAAAGGGCGTGGGTTCCGCTGATCAGGTTCGGCCTTACAAGGGCGCTTTCCGTGTGAAATACGCTGGCATATACATCCTCTAAAGTATCCCGGCCCAGGTCATTGTAGCCGTAACCGGTCGTCGCTGCAAAATGGATATCGCTGACTCTATTATCCTGCATGGCCTTTATGACTTTCATCTGGTTATATTCCGCTGTTTCGTCAATCTCTTTAAAACGGTCCTTTAAAGCTTCCTCGATCTCTTTTCCAAAATCCAGCACCTGACGGCTGATTCCAAGAGCTTCGTACATTGCATTGATATCCATGATCTATTTTTTCTCCAATCCGTACATCTCATTTATGTCCTGTAACATCTTTTCCAAAACCTTTTCCCGGTTATTGTTAAAGTCAGGAAGGTTTAACCATCTCACATCCCGTTCCCGCTTAAACCAGGTGAGCTGGCGCTTGGCAAAATGTCTGGTATCCCGTTTCAGGATATAGACCGCCTCTTCAAGGGTAATATTTCCCTGTAAATAATCCAGAATTTCCTTATAACCCAGACCCTGCATGGAAACCATGTCCCTGGTGCAGCCCATGGCCTTTAACTGTTCCACCTCTTTGACAAGGCCCTGCTGAACCATTAAATCCACCCGGCAATCAATCCGTTCATAGAGAATATCCCGGTCTGTATTCACCACATAATAGAGGAAGTCGTAAGGGGACTTTTTCTGCCTCTCCCGCTTATTGTGTTCTGAAATAGGCTCACCCGTCTGCCTGTAATATTCAATGGCCCGGATCACCCGCTTCTGGTTGTTAGCATGAATCTCCTCTGCTGATTCCGGATCAATGTCTTTTAACAGATTGTGGAGAAATTCTGCTCCTTTTTCCCTTCCTAAGGCCTCCAATTCTTCCCGGATGGAGGTGTCCCCTCCGTTTTCCGTGAAATCAATATCATAGAGAAGGGCCTGGATATAAAAACCAGTCCCTCCTGCCACAATGGGAATATGACCTCTGGAATAAATCTCTTCCACTGCCTTTTTTGCGAGATGCTGAAAGGTCGTCACATTGAATTCCTCATCGGGATTTAACACGTCAATTAAATGGTGGGGAATCCCCTCCATCTCTTCCTCTGTAATCTTTGCGGAGCCGATATCCATATGGCGGTAAACCTGCATGGAATCAGCGCTTATGATTTCTCCTCCCACCGCTTTTGCAAGGCGGACTGACAGGGCTGTTTTCCCCACGGCCGTCGGTCCGGTTAAAATAATAAGTGGTTTCATCATACAATCCTCTTGAATTTTTTCTCCAGTTCATACTTGCTCATGGAGATGATGGTGGGCCTTCCATGAGGGCAGGCATAAGGGTTTTCCAGGCTTAATAACTGGTCAATCAGCTCATTTGCCTCTGCGGCAGACAACTTGTGTCCTCCCTTTACCGCAGCCTTACAGGACATGGAAGCGACCTTTTCGTAAATCACATCGGGATTGTGGGAAAAACCTTCTTCCGACAGTCCGTCGATCATTTCAATCAGAAGCTCCTTTTTTGCAATGGAAAACAGATTGGCCGGAACGCCTCTGACCGCGTACTCTCTTCCGCCGAAAGGCTCTATCTCAAATCCGATGTCAGTAAAATACTTTAAATGCTGGGTTAAAAGCACCTCTTCGTTGCGGTTTAAAGTCAGAATAATAGGAGGGCTCACCAACTGGGAAGAATACTCCCTGCTTTTCAGTGTTGCCATGGTTTTCTCATATAAAACCTTTTCATGGGCAGCATGCTGGTCAATAATATAGAGCTGTCCGTTAAATTCCACCAGCCAGTAGGTATCAAAAAGCTGTCCGATCAGCTTGTGCATGGACCGGGCTTTTGGCTCCAGCAGCTTTCCGTCAAATAAGTCCATCTGCTCCGGTTTTTCTTCCTTCACTGCCGGAGAAGGCTCTCCTCTATCAGCGGCTGGATTTATGACTGGTTCAGAGCTTGGTTCCGGTTTCAGCCAGTTTTCCAGAAGGTCATTCCCCTCCCTGACAAAAGACGGCTTGGGCGGAACCAGACGTTTTGGAAAGAGGGAACCTCCCTCCTGCTTCTCCTCCGTGGCCGCCTGCTGCATGGCCATGATCCGCCGCTTCTCAAAGGGTTCCGGCGCAGGCTCGTGTTTCCTTGCTGCAAATACCGGTTTTTCTTCCTCCCTTTTGATCAGCTCCACCTCCGGTATCAGTTCCTTATGGGCCAAAGCCCCGGAAACAGCCTGATATACCGTCTGGTAAATCAATTCCCCATCCCTGAAACGCAGCTCCATCTTGGTAGGATGGACATTCACATCCAAAAGCTCCGGTTCAATGGAAAAGTGAAGCATGGTAAAGGGATATTTATGCTGCATCATAAAGGGCTTATAAGCTTCCTCAATCGCCCTGGAAATAACACTGCTTTTAATATACCGTCCGTTGATAAAGTAATTCTCATAATTCCGGTTTCCTCTGGCAATGACCGGCTTTCCGATATAGCCTTCAATGGAAACCTCTTTCTTTTTCACCGAAACCGCTAAAAGATTGGAAGCGATTTCCCTTCCAAAGACCGTGTATACAATATCCTTTAAATTATGGTTCCCAGAGGTGTGAAGCTTATTCTGGTTGTTCTGGATAAAACGGATGGATACCTCCGGATGGGACAGGGCCAGCTTTTCCACCAGATCAGCCACATGGGCCCCTTCGGTGGCAGGAGTCTTTAAAAACTTCTTTCTGGCCGGAGTATTGTAAAATAAGTTTCTGGCAATAAATGTGGTTCCCTCCGGCGCTCCGATCTCTTCTAAGGACCGCTCTTCTCCCCCGTCAATCTGGTATCTGGTTCCGGTCAGACCGGTGCTGGTCTTGGTGATCAGCTCCACCTGGGAAACTGCCGCAATGCTGGCAAGAGCTTCCCCGCGAAAACCCAGGGAAGCCACGGTAAACAAATCCTCTACGGTTTTGATCTTGCTTGTGGAATGGCGCAGGAAAGCCAGGGGAACCTCTTCCTTTGGAATCCCCCAGCCATTGTCGGTCACCCGGATAAAGGTGGTCCCCCCATCCTTGATTTCCACAGTAACTGCCGTGGCCTTCGCATCAATGGCATTTTCCAAAAGCTCCTTTACCACTGAGGCAGGCCGCTCCACCACTTCTCCTGCGGCTATTTTATTGATCGTATTTTGATCCAGTACGGTTATATTCGGCATGGTATCAGCTCCTTTTTAAACACACCCTACTGCCAGCGGTTTTTCAGCTTTGTCTGTAAGCGGTATAAGGTGTTGAGGGCATCAATGGGAGTCATATTTCCAAGTTCCAACTCGCCCAGTTCCCTGATGATGTCATCATCCTTTGCCGTATCAAAAAGAGTCATCTGCTGCAAATCCACTTCGTCAGGCTTTGGAACAGCCTTTCTGCGGGGAACGTTTCCATTTCCTTCTGCAATTTCTCTGGCTCTGGTGGCAATATCCGCATCGCTCAGCTCCTCTAAAAGTTCTCTGGCCCTGACAATGACCGTATCCGGCACTCCTGCCAGCTTGGCCACCTGGATGCCATAGCTCTTGTCCGCTCCGCCTTTGATGATTTTTCTTAAAAATACAATATCTTCGCCCTGTTCTTTCACTGCGATGCAGTAATTGTTGACGCCGCTCATGGTGCCTTCCAGCTCGGTCAGCTCATGGTAGTGAGTCGCAAACAGGGTCTTTGCTCCTAAAAGCTTTAAATTGCTGATGTGCTCGACTACGGCCCATGCAATGCTGAGCCCGTCAAAGGTGCTGGTGCCCCGTCCGATTTCATCTAAGACAATCAGACTGTTTTTGGTGGCATTGCGAAGGATGTTGGCAACCTCCGTCATTTCCACCATAAAGGTACTCTGACCGGATGCCAGATCGTCAGAAGCGCCTACACGGGTGAAAATACGGTCACAGATGCCGATATTGGCCTCCTGAGCAGGCACAAAGCTTCCGATCTGGGCCATTAGGACAATGAGGGCCGTCTGGCGCATATAGGTAGACTTTCCTGCCATGTTAGGGCCTGTAATGATGGAAAGCCGGTTTTTTCCGTTATCTAAGTAGGTATCATTGGAAACGAAGAGGTCATCCCGCATCATCTTTTCCACAACCGGATGGCGTCCGTTTTTAATATCAATGATTCCCTTTTCATTGATGGCGGGTTTCACGTAATTATTTTTAGAGGCAACAGAGGAAAGGGACGTCAGGACATCGATTCCTGCAACGGCTCTGGCTGTCTTCTGGATTCTCAAAACCTCTCCTGCAACCGAATCCCTCACCTGGCCGAACAGTTCGTATTCCAGGGCAAACAGCTTGTCCTCAGCTCCCACGATGACCTCTTCCAGTTCTTTCAGTTCATCGGTGGTATAACGCTCTGCATTGGCAAGGGTCTGCTTACGGATAAAGTAATCCGGCACAAGGTCTTTAGAGGAATTGGTCACTTCAAAATAGTAACCAAAGACCTTGTTGAATTTCACCTTCAGGTTTTTGATTCCCGTCTTTTCCTTTTCCTTTAACTCCAGTTCTGCCAGCCAGGTCTTTCCCTCTGTCTTGGCTCCCCGCAGCTTATCCGCTTCCTCATGAAAGCCTTCCCGGATGATTCCGCCTTCCCGGACCGTAATAGGCGGGTCTTCGATAATAGCCCGGTCTATCAGCTCCTTGACATCCTCCAGGGCATCCAGTTCTTCCCACAATTCTTTCAGTAAATCACTGGTAAACTCCTTTAAAATGTCTTTGATGTAGGGCAGCATTTCCAGAGAGTTCTTAAATGCGATCAAATCCCTTGGATTGGCAGTTTTATAGCTGATCCGGCCAATGAGCCGTTCCAGGTCGTAAATGGGATTTAAATACTCACAGATCTCTTCCCTGGATATGTAATTCATGTTCAGCTCTTCAATGGCATTCTGGCGTTTTATGATTTCAGACTTATGTATTAATGGCTGTTCGATATACGTGCGAAGCATTCTGGCTCCCATGGCCGTTTTCGTCCGGTCCAGGACCCAGAGAAGGCTTCCCCTCTTCTGCTTTTCCCTTAAGGTTTCCAGAAGCTCTAAATTCCTTCTGGTAGAGGTGTCAATGATCATGAATTGCCCGGTGGAATAAGGGGTGATGGCGGTGATATGGGATAAGCTGTTTTTCTGGGTTTCATACATATACTCCATAACAGCGCCGGCAGCGATCACTCCCGTGTCGTAATCCTCCAGACCCAGCCCGGCCAGAGTGCCCACCTTATAATGTTCTTTCAGAATTTTCCGGCAAGCTTCATCGGAAAAGAAATGATGATCCAGAGATGAAATAACCGCATGATAGCGGTTTTTGATTTCCTCTATATCCACTCCTGAAACGTAAAAGGCTTCGTTGCAGATGATTTCAGAAGGGGTGAATTTATTGATCTCATCAACCAGCTCCCGCTCGGATTCCACCTCAGTCACCAGAAAATCCCCGGTGCTGATGTCGGCAACTGCGATTCCAAAGGTTTCTCCGATGTAGACGATACCCATGAGATAATTGTTTTTTGTTTCATCAAGGGCCTGGGCGCTGGTGATGGTTCCGGGAGTCACCACCCGGATGACCTCACGCCTCACCAGGCCCTTTGCCTGCTTAGGGTCTTCCATCTGCTCTGCAATGGCGACCTTATAGCCCTTTTGCACCAGGCGGTTTAAATATGCGTCAACGGCATGGTAAGGAACGCCGCACATAGGCGCACGTTCCTCCAGTCCGCACTCTTTTCCTGTCAGTGTGATTTCCAGTTCTCTGGATACGGTAATCGCATCTTCAAAGAACATTTCATAAAAGTCACCCAGCCTGTAAAACAGAACACAGTCCGGGTACTCTTTTTTTGTTTCCAGATAATGGGTCATCATTGGTGATAATCCGGCCATGGTTTGTACTTCCTCTTTTCTTATGCTTGCGTTTCCACGGTTTCTTAAGCCAGGGTTCCCATATAATAAAAGCCTTTGGACTCATCCAGATGTACATCCACGATTGTTCCAATCAAAGAAGGGTCTCCTTTAAAATGCACAGTCGTATTGTTGCTCATGCGTCCGGTTAAAAGGCCCTTTTCATGGTCATTGACTTCCTCTGCCAGAACCTTCTGCACCGTATGCTCATCCCGTCCGCAGACCTCAGCCGATATTTTCTGGACTTCAGAAAGCAGGCGGTCAAAGCGGTCCTTTACCACCTCAGCCGGAATCTCTTCCATGTCCGCCGCCGGAGTTCCGGTACGTTTGGAATAAATGAAGGTAAATGCGCTGTCAAACCGCACTTTTCTCACCACGTCAAGGGTTTCCTGGAAGTCTTCCTCTGTCTCCCCCGGAAAGCCTACAATAATATCCGTAGTCAGGGAAATATCCGGCATGGCTGCCTTGATCTTTTCCACAAGCTCCAGATACCGTTCCTTGGTATATTTCCGGTTCATGATTTTTAAAACCCGGCTGCTGCCGGACTGGAGGGGCAGGTGAAGATGGCTGCACACCTTTTTGGAATTTTTCATGACTTCGATCAGTTCATCTGACAAATCCTTTGGATGAGAGGTCATAAAGCGAATCCGCTCTAAGCCTTCCACATCATCGATTTGCGTCAGAAGCTCTGCAAAGCTGACCGGCGTTTCAAGGGATTTTCCGTAAGAGTTGACGTTTTGTCCCAGCAGCATGATTTCCACAACGCCATCCGCTGCAAGCTGCCTTACCTCTTCCACGATGTCTTTCGGGCTTCTGCTTCTCTCCCTGCCCCGCACATAAGGCACAATACAGTAGCTGCAGAAGTTGTTGCAGCCAAACATAATATTGACGCCGGATTTGAAGGCGTATTTCCGTTCCGTCGGGAGGTCTTCCACAATGCGGTCCGTGCCTTCCCAGATGTCTACAACCATCTTTTTCGCTTCCAGGCGTTCATGAATCAGCTCTGCCAGCTTGAAAATATTGTGAGTGCCGAAAATAATATCCACAAAGCGGTAGCTTTTCCTGATCTTGGCAACCACCTTTTCTTCCTGCATCATGCAGCCGCATAAAGCGATCATCATATGGGGATTTTTCTTTTTTAAACTGTTTAAAAAGCCCAGACGGCCATAAACCCTGTCATTGGCATTTTCCCTGACCGTACAGGTGTTATACAGAACGAAGTCCGCTTCCTCGGTATCGGTTTCTACAAAGCCGATTGCCTCTAAAATGCCCTGGAGCTTTTCCGAATCTCTGGAATTCATCTGGCAGCCGAATGTGGCGATATGAAAGGTAAATGTTTCTTTTCCTGAGGATTCCTTTAATTTTTCCAGCATATCCTGGCAGCGTTCTATAAAAAAATACTGTCTTGCCGGTTCTTCGCTCGGCGCATGGCTGAGGGCTTCTTCATAAGTCATATTTATATCATTCATTTGCATAACCTCTTAAATTTTTATTATAGCATATATCCGCAGTGAACAGTATATCATAAATCCCTTTTATTGCAAATACCAAAAAACCTCCCCTTTATTTTTAACCGCGGACTTTTCTACACCCAATCCCTATGAATCTGCACCGTCTTATCCGCCACATTTCCGGTAAACGCTTCATCATGCTCCACAAACACCATGGAAGGCTGGAACTTGAGAATCAGGTCTTCAATCTGGATTCTGGAATAAACATCGATGAAGTTAAGCGGTTCATCCCAGATGTAGACATGGGCTTTCTGGCAAAGGCTGCGGGCAATGAGAACCTTTTTCTTCTGCCCCTCGCTATAGGATTCCATGGGCTTTTCAAACTGCTCCCTGGAAAAGTCCAGCTTGCGCAGGAGCGCCTTAAAAAGAAAGTCCTCCACCCCGCTTTCTCTGGCATATGACGTTAAACTGCCCTTTAAAAAGGAAGTATCCTGGGACACATAGGAGATTTTAAGCCCGGAAGCAAGCTCCACCGTTCCCTCATAGGAAAGGCCCTCTGCTTCCTTATCTCCAAGAATCAGCTTTACAATGCTGGATTTTCCGCAGCCGTTTTTCCCCTGGAGGGAAATGCGCTGCCCCTGCTCTAAGACAAAACTGACAGGCTCGCAGACCGGGCCGTCATAATAAGGAACTGCGTCCTTTAAGGAAATAAGCCTTTGGGAATGATGCTTTAACGGATAAAGCTTTAAGTTTTCCGCTTCCTCCACATTGGTGAGCAGCCCTTTTTTCTCATCAATGGCACGGCCCTGTCTCCTCTCCAGATTCTTTCTTCTCATCTGCATCCGCCTGGATTTTTCACCGACATAGGCCCGTGTGTCAATGGATTTTTCCTGGCCTAAGGATTTCTTCCCGATTTTCGTGGATTCCACCTGATCCGCCCATTGGCCGGACTGTCTGGCAGCTTCCTCCAGATGGCGGATATCCTTTTTCAGCCTATCATTTTCAGACATCTCATATTGGTCCTGCCTCTGCTTATTCTCATACCAGGAAGTAAAATTCCCTTTCTGCACCTCTATATCCCGTTTGTTTATGGATAAAATATGGTCCACTGAATCGTCTAAAAACTTCCTGTCATGGGATACCAGAATAAAGCCCTTTTTACCGCTTAAATATTGGCTCACCAGCCTTCTTCCTTCCCGGTCCAGATGGTTGGTGGGCTCATCGATCAAAAGAAAGTGACCTTCCCGCAGGAAAAGTGCGGCTAAAAGGACCTTGGTCCTCTCCCCGTTTGACAGCGTGTAAAAGGGGCGGTACAGCACATCCTCTGAAACCTGCAGCTTATTCAACTCTCTTTTTAATTCCCAGTACTCATAATCTCCAGGCAGGGAATCTAAAATCTCCTGGGTATCCCTTTCCTGGTCCGGCACCGGAAAAGGAAAATAATCAAATATAACGCTGGAAGAAATGGTGCCCGAATATTCAAACCGTTTCATCAAAAGGCTTAAAAAGGTGGTCTTCCCCCTTCCGTTTCTTCCCGTAAACCCCAGCTTCCAGTCCGTATCAATCTGAAACGAAACGTGGTCAAACACCGGATCATAACTTCCTTCATAGGTAAATGATAAATCTGTAACCTGTATCAATGACATAGACATTCCTCCATTCAGGCAGAAAAGCTTTCTTTCTGCACACAAAAACGGCTGCAAGAATGTTTTCTCACAGCCGCATTGCATTGAAAACTCCCCCTTAAGGCAGTCCAAATGTCTTTCCATGTCCATTGATGGCACGAAAAAAAGGGTGTGGGAATGAAATAATATTCTTGCAAAACAGGCACAACAAAAAGAGGAGAAGACTCCTTTTTCATTATGCAGTTACTTAAGCAAGAATCATTACTTCATCCTTTCACCCCTTTCCTTAATATGCTGGTAGTCTATCATAAAACCGGGCCATTGTCAAACCGCAGTCTGCTTTCCCATCACTTTACAAGCTGTTCTTCCAGCTTGTCATACTTTGTGCTGAGGACGATGACATCAATCCTCCGGTTCTGGGCCCTGCCTTTGTCTGTATCATTATCTGCAATGGGCTTGAATTCTCCATAGCCGACGGCAATCAGCTTGTCCGGCGAAAAATTGCATTTGTCGATCAGAAGCTTTACAACACTGACCGCTCTTGCCGTGGAAAGTTCCCAGTTGGAAGGGTAAGTGCTTCGCCGTATGGGAACATTGTCCGTGTGTCCCTCAATACGGATATAATTGTCAACCGTGTTTAAGAGGCCCGCCACATGGAGCAGGGTGTCTTCACTCTGCGGTTTGATTTCTGCGCTTCCTGAGTCAAATAATATGGCGTTGTTCAGACGGATTACAAGGCCCCTCATATCAATGACAGTCGATACGGACTGGTCCATTCCCTGCTCGTGCAGCGATTCATCCAGATCTTCCTTTAATTTCTCCATCTTTTCAAACTCATATTCTCCCATAAAGCTTTCCAGCTCGCTTCGGTTCTCCACACTCAACGGACCGCCTGACTGGCCCCCGCTTCCGTTTCCGCCTCCACTTCCGCTTCCGACGGAAATGCCGCCTGATGAGGAACCGCCATAGTTTTCATTCATCATAACTCCAGAGAATTGCTCGGCAATTTTCTGAGCCTTTTCAGAATCGATCTTGCTGACAGCAAAGAGGACAATAAAAACCGCCAACAGCAGGGTCATCAGATCTGAATAAGGCAGAAGCCATGCTTCCCCGGCTTCTTCTTCCTGATGTGCTTGCACTTTCTTTTTTGACATACATGATCACCTTATTCCTTATTTGTCCGCTCAGATATTTTTTTCTGCATGGATGGGGGAAGAACGGCAAGCAGCTTTTCCTTGAGCATAAAGGCGGAATCACCTTTTTGTATGGAAAGCATACCTGTTACAATGATTTGCTTCACCATGACCTCCTGCTGGCTTTTTACTTTGAGTTTTTTCGCAAAAGGATTCCAAAGGACGTATCCGGTAAAAATTCCAAGGATGGTCGCAATAAAGGCTGCAGCAATGGCTTCCGCCATTCTTTCCGTATCATTGATGGAGGACATGGCGGCAATAAGGCCAAATACCGCGCCCAAAACGCCTAAGGTGGGGGCATATGTACCGGCAGAGGAAAAAATGCTGGCATTGATTTCGTGCCGTTTTTCCATTGCGGAAATCTCGCTTTCCAAAAGCTCTTCGATGATCTCCTCTCCTGCACCGTCAACGAGAAGGCGGAGGCCCTTTTTGATAAAGGGGTCCTTCATTTCTTCTGCCTTGGCCTCTAATGATAAAAGCCCGTCTATGCGGGCTTTTTTGGAGAGCTCTACCAATAGTTCTATGACTTCAATTTCTGTGTTTCCCTTTGGCTTTGTGAACAGGACTCTAAACAGGGAACCGATGCTTTTAATATTCTGACCGGGAAATGAGTTCAAAACAGTAGCAATGGTGCCAATGATGATAACAAAGATAGCAGCAGGGTTTATGAGGACTGAAAACTCAATATGCTTAAAAAACATCGCACCCACAACAGCCACAATACCCATTATAATGCCTAAAATAGTAGTTAACTCCATAAAGCCTCCTTTGTAACAGCAATGTATTTAACATTTCTGATTCTAGCACATATTGAAGCTTAGGAACGTTAAAAAAACGTTAATATTCCGGCTCTTTTATGGACGCACCTGTCCGTTTCCGTAAATGATATATTTGGTGGTAGTCAGCTCTTTTAACCCCATAGGCCCTCTGGCATGAAGCTTCTGGGTGCTGATGCCGATTTCAGCGCCAAAGCCGAATTCATACCCGTCGGTAAACCGGGTGGAGGCATTGACATAAACGGCGGCTGAGTTGATTTCATTTAAAAACTTCTGCGCATGGTCATAATCCGAGGTGATGATGGCCTCCGAATGTCCTGTGCTGTAGCGGTTGATATGGGCAATGGCTTCCTCTAAGGAATCCACAAGCTTCAAGGATAAAATATAATCCAGATATTCCTTTCCCCAGTCCTCTTCCGAAGCAGGAACCAGGCCCTCTGTCATGGCGCAGGCAGCCTCGTCAGCCCGTATTTCAACGGATTTAAGAGAAAGCCGTTCCTTTAAAAGGGGCAGAAAGGCAGGGGCAATGCGCCGGTGAATGACCAGAGCTTCACAGGCATTGCAGACTCCGATCCTCTGGGTCTTTGCATTGAATATAATATCCAGCGCCATGTTAAAATCAGCGGATTCATCCACGAAGATATGGCAGTTTCCTGTTCCCGTTTCGATGACGGGAATGTTGCTGTTATCCACCACGCTCTTAATAAGCCCTGCTCCTCCTCTTGGAATCAGAACGTCCACATACTCTCTCATGCGCATAAACTCTTTTGTAACTTCCCGGTCTGTATCGGTGATCAGTTGGATGGCATCCTCTGGCAGGCCGGAGTTTTTAAGCCCTGCCCGCAGCCATTTAACAATAGCTTTATTAGACTCTAAAGCATCACTTCCGCCCTTTAAGATCACTGCATTGCCGGACTTAAAGCAAAGGCCGAAGGCATCTGCGGTCACGTTGGGTCTGGCTTCATAGATGATGCCCACCACACCCATGGGAACCCGCTTCTGGCCTATAGTGAGGCCGTTTGGCCGGACTTTCATGGAAAGAACTTCCCCCACCGGGTCATCTAAAGCCGCTACGGATAAAAGGCCGTCTGCCATGGCCTCAATTCTTCCGGGAGTCAGCTCCAGCCGGTCCACCAGTCCGGGATTCATACCGGCTGCAACGGCTTTAATCACGTCATCCTGATTGGCTGCGAGGATTTCCGCCTCACCTTCCAAAAGGGCGGCTGCGGCAGCTTTCAGCCCTTCGTTCTTTTTTTCCGTGCCCAGAATTCCAATGAAAGCTGTCACTTCTTTTGCCTTTTTTCCAATTTCTGTAATCGTCATAATGAAATCCTCCAATCTTTTCCTTATATTTCCCTAAGGAGTGATAATCCGGTCCATCGGTACGTCATGAGGTTCTGCCGGAATCCGGTCAAACAACTGAAAGCCATATCCAATGGCAAGCCGGTAATGATCGGGCTCCTGCTTAAAAAAGCGGTCATAATAGCCGCCGCCGTATCCGATCCGGTTTCCTGACTTATCAAAGGCAAGGCCGGGAACTATCACCGGCGCTCCCTCATCCCAGATTCTCAAGCAGGAGGACTTGGGTTCCATAATTCCCATAACCCCCTCTTCCAAATCCTTTTTTCCGGAAATGGCATAAAACTCCAGGGCTTTTCCGGAAACCTTAGGAAGCGCTATGTATTTTCCCTGGTTCCAGAGGGCCTTCATCATCCTCCAGGTTCCTGCTTCCTTGCCAAAGGAGGCGTAGCAGAATACACAGAAAGCCCGCTGAATTTCGTCTGTATCTAAAATCTGGCGGCAGATGGACTCATCCCACAAGGTCTGGGTGGCTGCATCTAAGGCCTCTCTCTGCTCCTTCACCCATTTACGGATTTCATTCTTCTCCCACATCTCCATACTTCTTACCCAGGTCCGTAATGGAACCGTCTGCTTCCTGAATTGATATATTGTTTAAATTTCCCCTCAGGCTGTTGCGGATTGCAAGGATGTATTCCTGGCGCAGAGTCTGCTGCTCTGCCTTTTCCTCTTCTGTAAGCCCTACGGATTTTGACTTGTGATAAAGTGTATTGATTCTGTCTATTCTCTCTTGATTCATTATTTCTCCTTAATATTCCCTGTTAATATAATCCATTAAATCAAAATCGTGGTTCTGGTGGGCCAGGAACAAGGTTCCCTTTGCCTCTCCCGACACGATCTGCCAGATTCCGTCTATGTCCTCTCCGTTGGAAATGACCATATCAGAGCCGCTGTCTGTGGCAATTCTGGCTGCAGCCAGCTTGGCCGCCATGCCTCCGGTGCCCACATCGCTTCCGGAAGTGGATTTCCCCATTTCAAGAAGGTCCGGTGTGATCTCCCTTACCAGGCCGATGAATTCTGCATCCGGATTCTGCCTGGGATCGTCGGAATACAGCCCGTCAATATCCGATAACAGAATCAGAAGGTCTGCTCCGATGAGAGCGGCCACAATGGCGGAAAGCCTGTCATTGTCTCCGAAATTGTCCACAAAAGGGATTTCAGAGGTGGACACGGTATCGTTTTCATTGACAATGGGGATGGTTCCCAGCTTTAACAGCTCGTCAAAGGTGTTCTGGGCATTGTAGCGGGTGCTGTCATCCACCATATTATTCTTGGTCAAAAGCACCTGTGCGGCGATCTGGTTGTACTCTGCAAAGAGCTTCTGATACACCATCATGAGCCTGGCCTGGCCGACAGCGGCAAAGGCCTGCTTTTCTGCCAGAGTTCCCGGCCTGGTGTGATGCCCCAGGGCCTGGCGCCCTGCCGCAATGGCACCGGAGGATACCAGCACCACTTCTTTTCCCTGACCCTTTAAATCGCTGATCACCCGGACCAACTTCTCAATTTTCATCAGGTTTAAATCTCCTGTATAGGTATGGGTTAAGGAAGAAGACCCGATCTTAATGACGATCCTCTTCTTATCCCTCAGTTTTACTCGTTCTTCAACGTTCATGATCTTTTTCATCTGCTTTCTGATGTTCTTTTTGTCTCATATCTTACATCATTTTCGTGTATTCGTCAATTTATAATCCCTGCATCTGAAATCTGGAAGCGACAGCCTCTGCCACTTTCAATCCATCCATGGCTGCGGAAGTGATTCCTCCCGCATATCCGGCGCCCTCTCCGCAGGGGTACATTCCCTTCACGCTGCTTTCCAACGTCTCATCCCGGAAAATGCGCACCGGAGAAGAGGTACGGCTTTCAATCCCCGCCAAAACCGCGTCAGGCCTTGCAAAACCGCGAATCCGCCGTTCAAAAGCCTCTACGCCCTCTATGATGGACTCCGTCATATATGCCGGAAGAATTTCCCTTAAATCGGCAAATTCGTATAAGCCCTTAAATGCCGGCTCCACGTTGCCGAATTCCCGGCTTATTCTGCCCTTCTTAAAATCTTCGTAAAGCTGAACCGGAATCTTTCCATTCCCCTGTAAAAATGCAGCTTCCTCCAGCCTTCTCTGGTAAGCGATTCCGGAAAGAGGCCCTTCTCCTCCAAAGTCTTCCGGCGTTACGGTAACGATCAGGGCGCTGTTGGCATTTTTCCCATCCCGTTTGTGATAACTCATCCCGTTGACAGCCAGCCGCCCCTCTTCAGAAGAAGCATTGACCACATATCCGCCGGGACACATGCAGAAGGTGTAAATTCCCCTTCCGTTTGTGCAGGAGTGAGTCAGCTTGTAATCCGCCGCACCGAGAAGGGACTGGTCTGGGGTTCCGTATTGGGAAAGGTCGATGGTCTCCTGGGGATGCTGGATTCTCAGTCCCATGGCAAAGGCCTTCGCCTCCATGGGAACACCTCTCTTTTCCAAAACCTCAAAGGTATCCCTTGCGCTGTGCCCGATGGCAAGGATCAGGACATCGGTCAAAATCCTCTCTCCTTCTCCCACAACGATTTCCTTCAGCCTCCCGCCTTCTGTTATAAAATCGGTCACATGGCTTTGAAAACGGACTTCTCCTCCAAGTCTTATGATTTCTTCCCTCATATTTTTTACAATACCGCTTAACACATCGGTTCCGATATGAGGCTTATTGACGTAGAGAATAGAGGGGTCTGCCCCAAACTCCACAAACAGCTCCAGCACCTTTTTATTTCTCATAAAAGGGTCTTTTACAAGGGTGTTTAGCTTTCCGTCGGAAAAGGTTCCGGCTCCCCCTTCGCCAAACTGCACGTTGCTGTCAGGATTCAGCCTTTGACCCTCCCAGAAGCGGTCCACCCCTTCCCGGCGCCGGTCCACATCCTCTCCCCGCTCTAAAAGCAGGGGGTTATAGCCGTTTCTCGCCAGCATGACACCGCAAAAAAGCCCTGCCGGACCTGTTCCGATGATGACGGGGCGGTGAGACAGCTTTTCCTTTCCCGGCTTTGGAAAGACGTATTCTCTCTTTTCGGCAATGCTCACATTGACGTTTTTAGCTTTATGTACAACAGACTCTTCCCTTAAGGCTTCCACCTCCACGCAGTAGGTGAAATGGATTTCTTCCTTTTTTCTGGCGTCAATGGACTGTTTTATGATTTTAAGGGAGCGTATTTCGCTCACCGGAATTTTTAATGTCTTTGCTGCTTTATTCCATAAATACTCTTCCGTGTGGTCCACCGGCAGCTTTAATTGATTGATTCGGATCATATGTTCTCTCTTCCTGCATAAGTACCTGCTAAAATCCCGCTGGACCAGGCCCACTGCAGATTGTAGCCTCCGCAGATGCCGTCCACATCAAGGATTTCTCCGGCAAAGTAAAGCCGTTTTATCAGTTTCGATTCCATGGTACAAGGATCGACCTCTCTTGTATCCACTCCGCCGCTGCATACCTGAGCCTGATCAAAGGAATTGGAAGAAACGACTGCTGTTTCAAGTCCCTTTATGGCTGCGGTCAGCTTTTTGATCTGGGCGGGTTTGATTTCCCCGGTTTTGGACATTTTGGCGATTCCGGTTTCATTTAATAAAATCCGGGCCAGCTTCTGATTTAAGACTCCGTTTAAGAACTCCTCAGCCGGACGGTAAGCAAAGCGCTTTACCCGGTCTGCCAAAAGCTCTTCCGCAGCCTTATAATCGAGAGAAGGCAGCAAATCCAGTTCTGCCGTCACAGTCTGCCCCTTATCAAGAGCCCTGCAAGCAAACCGGCTGACCTGAAATACAGGGATTCCCGATATTCCGTAATCGGTAAACTGGAGCTCTCCCCGGTCCTCTGCAACTGCTTTTCCGTTTATCTTTAAGGTTACAAGAGCCTCTGTTCTCACACCGGCTGCCTGTTTATACCACTTTTCCCTGCACTTGAGCTGAACGAGAGCGGGAAGGGGCTTTATGACCGTGTGACCCAAAGCAGCGGCCAGCTCATAGCCGCTTCCGTCAGAGCCTGTCTTAGACGCAGCCATGGAACCGGCAGCCAGAATGACTGCATCCCCTTTCATCTTTCCATTGGAAGTTATAAGAGTCAAATCCCTTTTAATTTCCCTGACATGGCAGTCACAGATCAAGGTAATTCCCAGGCGGTCCACCTCAAACATGAGGGCATCCGCTATGGAAGAAGCCTGCCCTGTGTTGGGATACACATATCCGTTCCGGTCTGTGAGCACAACTCCCAGGCCTTTAAAAAATTCCAGGGTCTGAGGGACAGACACTGTTTCCAGAACCATTTTTGCGAAGTCAGGATTTTCACCCCGGTAGGCGCCGAAAGGAGCGGCCAGATTGGTCAGATTGCACTTTCCATTTCCAGTGGAAAGAAGCTTTTTCCCCGGCCTGGCTGTATGTTCTAACATGGTGACGGACGCCCCTAGCCTGGCTGCCTGAATTCCTGCCGCCAGACCGGAGGCGCCCCCTCCCACAATGATTACCTTTGGTTTCATAGATTCCTCCTGTGTATTCAGACAAATCTATTGTATCCAGTTTGTCCTTTTATTTCAAGCAATACTTTTCTTTAACTCGTATAGGATTCCAGATAATTAAACACCTCAATCATGGAGGAAAACCATATGCCCTCCATCAGCTTTCCCCGTTCCTCCTCCGGAAAATCCACAATGGGCATATGGGTATAAAGACAGATGGTGGTCTTGTCCTGATAAAGAACCAGCAGATATCCGTCTTCTGCAACGAGATAAAATTTTTCCTTGCCCTTGGCATTGACCGGCTCCACCTCTTCCTGGTTAATGACGATCTGTGCTTCCGTCACTGTTTCCGTTTCTATGGTAGCTCCGGGAAGAGCCTCCTCAGGCCGTACGCTGTCCTTTGTAATGGCAAAACCGATCCCTAAGCAGACGGCCGAAGCCGCCACAAACAAAAGAAAGCAGAACATATACTTCTTCATGAGTTGATACCTCCTTCAAGTAAGTATAGTATCTGCTTTCTTTTACCATTTTAATCACAATAAATGGAATTTTACTGCTATACGGGCCAGTTTCCTGCCTCCCGGCAGGCTTAAAAGCTCTGTTTCATCCACACAGCCTAATTTTAAGAGCAGGATGCCGTAGATGACAGCCGCTGCCCCGATTGCTGCTAAAACCCCCAAAGCATTGTGCTTTAAGGTGATGTGAACCAGGAAATAAACGCCGTAAGCCAGACCTCCCATGATTCCTGCGGCCAGAGTGGGCAGGATAAAGGTCTTTTTCATTTCCTGTCTGTAATTTAAAAATTTTCTGATGGAGGCCCCATTTAAAAGGCACATGGTGAGTGCAAACAGGATGTTGGAATACACCACGCTGTAAATGCCCATCCGGAACACATAGAGCATGACCAGCAGGATGACTACGTGAAGCCCCAGGGAGATGACTGCATTCTTAAGGGGCGTCTGGATTCGGTTGATTCCCTGGAGCACCGCATTGGTGACTGTGGAAAGGGAAAAGAAGGCCACTGCTGTGGACCCGTACATCATCATCTTAATCAGGGCTCCATTGTCACTTCCGCCAAAAAGCAGATTACAGATGGGACCTGCCAGAACAGTCAGGCCGACTGTGGAAGGGATGGCGATGATCATGGAAAAACGGATGACCATGGAAACCCTGCTTGTGACCTGGCCCCGGTTTCTCTCCGCCACGGCCCTTGATAAGGCAGGGATCAGGGCTGAGGACAGGGAATTGGCAATAGCCACCGGAATATTGAACAGCAGATGGTATCTGCCGGAATAAACACCCCAGTTGGAGGCAATCGCAGAATCCGCCATGCCCATGGAAGCCATGACATTTCCGTAAATGCTGTTATCAATGACTGTGCTGATATTATAAGCCACACTGCTTAAGACAATGGGCAGGACCGTCATAACCAGGATGCTGGAAATTTCCCCGTAAGACTCCAAGTGCTTGCTTTTGTCCTTTCTCCTCTGACGCCTCATAACCGGGCGGTAGCTGAGAAAAATGAACAGCAGGAATAAGAGGGCAGCCACTGCTCCCACCCCGGTTCCTATGGTGCCGCCTGCCGCTCCAAAGGCAAAGGAATATTTCGATGAACCGTAGACCAGATTGGAATGAAACCCTGCCTGAAAGAGCCTGGAAGCAGCATAAATGCTGATCACCGCATTGACGATCTGCTCAAAAATCTGGGATATGGCCGTAGGAAGCATGGTGCCTATTCCCTGGAAATATCCCCGGAACACGCCTAAGTAAGCGATGACCCAGATGGTTGGAGCCAGCGTTTTCAGCGCATAACTGGTATAAGGCATCTTCAAAAAATGGTTTGCAAAAATATCGGCCCCAAACCAGAGCACAGCGGCCCCGATTCCTCCTGCCACAGTTCCGTAGAGCAGTGACACGCGAAGAACCCGGAAGGAATTGGTGTATTCCTTTCGGGCCAGTCTGGTGGCAATCATCTTGGAAACCGCGGTAGGCAGGCTGTAAGAGGACACGATCAGCAAAATGGAATAAATGGAAAAAGCGGAGCTGTAATAGCCATTTCCTTCATCCCCTAAAATATCCGCCAAAGGAATGCGGTAAAACATTCCGATCACCCGGACAATAATGCCCGCCGCCGCAAGGATGACTCCCTGAATGAGAAAATTTGAAGATTTCTTTTTCGTTGTACTTCTCTGTAACTTATTGTTTTCCATAAAATTCTACATTGGGAGAATCCTGTGCAGAAATGATGCAAACCCAGGTCTTTCCCTGGTTCAGGATGATCTCGTTATTCTCCATGTCGTAATAATGTGTGGGCCCGCCTTCTCCATCCCTTGTCCACTTGACAGGAATGGCCCGGCCTTCTGTCACATAGCAGCCATAGGAATCATCCACCACATTGATATTTAAATACTCTGTGGAGGCGTAATGGCCGGAAGGACAGTACTGCAGGATGATGTTTTTGACTTTGACCTGTCCCTCATCCCCCATGTGAGCCTTTCCATACTGATATCGGTAGTAAAGTCCGTCCTCCTCATGGTACTCAAACCAGGGCTTATTAATGACATAGGCCGGATAGACCTTGTAAGCATCTAAAACGCCGGGAGCGCCTTCTAAAGTGACCTCACGCCCTGTTTTGGCAAAACGGTAATGTCCCTGATAAGAGGAATCATAGGCGCCGGAATAACCCAGCTTCTCAATGGACTCATTAAGGCGGCTTCCGCTCGTATAAGCGTTATGGGGTGCCTTCCGGTCGTTGGTGCGGAAATAGGCCACAGAGCCGATACCATCCAGACCATTGATGTTGTTTAAATTGGATAAGTAAGGCTTTGCAAAGGTACTTTGCCCAAAGTGGGCATAGATGGCATCAAATTCGCGGGCAAAGTATGTATAATAGGTGCGGCAGCTTCTGACAGAACCGATCCGATTTAAATCGTCGTAGTTTTCCATGATCGCCATATAGCGGTTCATGCCGCCTTCCGCAGGCGCTTCGTAAACCACATCAGCCCGGTTGATTCCGTACTGGGGAAGGGCCTCTTTGTCGTTGCTCATCATAACGGCAACCGGCCTGCGGTTTCCTTTGGAAACGTCCACCAGTTCTCCCGTTAAATAGCTGCGGATTTTTCCATCCTTTTCCGTACGTTCTTCAAAGGTATAGTAATCACCGGGGCCCTCTTCCTCAGAGCTTTCCGCCTTTGTATCGCTGTCAATTTTGATTTCCTTTGTCTCCTGGGAAGCAGCCGTTTCCGTCGATGCCTCACTGGCAGACACTTCCTGATACTTCTTGCCGCATCCCGATAACAGCAGAGCACACATCATCAGGCCTGCAAACCAAAACCACGCTTTTTTTATCATCTTTCGTATCCTCCCCTGACCAGTATTTCTTCCTGCTTTTTCTCCATCAGAATCCGCTCTTCATCCTCCATATGGTCATAACCGAAGAGATGAAGCATGCTGTGGGCCGTGAGAAAGGCCAGTTCCCTGGTCTGGGAATGACCGTATTTCTCCGCCTGCTCCTCCACCTTGTCCACAGATATGACGATATCTCCAAGCATCAGCTCTCCTGTTTCAGGATTAAACCAGTCTCCGCCCTCTTCCTCCAGAAAATCGAAATCAGAAGGGGTTTCGTATTCCACCATGGGAAAGGAGAGGACATCGGTGGGGTTGTCTATATTGCGGAATTCCCGGTTGATCTGCTGGATTTCCCGGTTGTCCGTAATCAGTACACTGACTTCCGCTTCGTAAGGGCATTCCTCATAATCCATGGCTTCTTCCACCACTTTCGTTATAATATCTTCATAAGGAATGTCCAGCTTTTTTTCCGCCTCGTACTCAATATTAATTGTCATTGCGCGCCTTTCTGCCTGTCACGGTCTTTGTCTTTCGTTCTTCCGGCTTTTTCTTGGACTCATAAGAATCGTATGCCTGTACGATTTTCTGGACAAGAGGATGACGGACCACGTCGCTGCTGCTCAAATAGCAAAAGCCGATGTCGTCAATTCTCTTTAACACCCGCACGGCTGTATCAAGACCTGATGTAGCGCCTGCAGGCAGGTCCTTCTGGGTCTGGTCTCCGGTGACGATCACCTTTGATCCAAAGCCGATTCTGGTCAGGAACATCTTCATCTGGGCCGGTGTGGTATTCTGGGCCTCATCCAGAATGATATAGGCGTTATCTAAAGTCCGGCCCCTCATATAAGCCAGGGGAGCCACTTCGATCAGCCCCTTCTCCGAATTGTGAAGGTAGCTCTCCGCTCCCATGATCTGATAAAGGGCATCGTATAAGGGCCTCAAATACGGATCGATCTTGCTTTGTAAATCTCCCGGAAGAAAGCCCAGCTTCTCTCCCGCTTCAATGGCAGGCCGGGTCAGGATGATCCGGTTCACCTCTCCGTTTTTAAAAGCCTGGATGGCCATGGCCATAGCCAGGTAGGTCTTTCCGGTTCCTGCCGGCCCTATGCCGAAAACGATCATCTTTTTGCGGATCTGATCCACATAATGCTTCTGTCCCATGGTCTTTGGCTTTACCGGTTTTCCTGCCACAGTCCTGCATACAATATCTTTGTCAATTTCCAGAATCTGGCCTTCACTGTCGGAAAATGACAGGGAAAGGGCATAGTCCACGTTTTGCTCAGTGATGACATTTCCCCGCTTGGAAAGCTCGATCAAGTTGCTGAATACGCTTTTTGCTCTCTGGACCATCTGCTCCGGTCCTATGATCTTAAGAGCCCCATCCCGTCCGATCATGGTGACGTGAAGAGTTCTTTCAATCTTCTTTAAATAGCTGTCGAATTGTCCGCAGACATTTTTTTCGTGTTCCACCGGAATATCTATGATTGTCTCAATTACGCTCATCTATTGACTGGTCTCCTTTGGCTCCTCTGTTCTTTGTATCTCAAGCCCTTCCCGCCTGCCTATAGGCTCCTCTGCCACAAAATCTATGGCAGCCTGGCATAGAGATTCGTTATCTAGTATTCTAACATGATTTTCCAGAATTTGTACCCCTTTTTCCAATAATTTTTTTTTCAGTCTTTCATTCATCTCATCAGCGAGCTGCTTTTTTTCCTCCTCCTTGTAGGGGCGTTCATAGGAAATGTATTCTTTTCCGATTATTGTTCCAAAATAAGCTGGAAGATAAAAATTCTGAAACAAATGAAGCTGTTCTTCTTCCATGGTGATCTTCCATGTGGTTCCCTCTGCCCTTGGCTGGATGAGGAGAAGGGAATAGTCAAAAACTTTCCCATATAAGCCCCTTCTGGTTTTTCCTGTTTCCACGTCGATTTTCTGCAAAAGGGGAATCTGCTTTGTGAAATGGTATTCTGTTCTGGCAGTAATGTCCGCATCAGAGCGGATATAGTGAACATTCATGATCTCTTCGCTGTCTCCGATGATGGGAAGGACGCCGCTGACCAGCACCTGTCCCTTTACCACCTGATCCCCGATGGCCGCCTTTGGCACGCCGCTTCGCACGATCATGGAGGTGATCACCCCGTCTTTTTCCGCCACAATATTACAGGGAGTCTCATCCTTTGCAGGAATCTCAGACAGCACCTCATTTTCCTTTATCTTAACCAAAAGCCTGGTTCCTGATACCCTGGCCGATACCCAGGTGATTTCCGGAAAATTCGTCCGGAGAGCTTCCTCCAGGGCGTCACAGTCAATGTTCGACTTTCTCATTCCATAATGGATTTCTTCTGACTCAAAATACTTCAAAAGGGTGTCATAGGTATACATCCGGTTTCCTTCAAATTCAATGTCCCAGATAAAGAGGGAGAGGCAGTAAAGAAGGATAAAAAAGCCTGCAAAACCCGCACCGTACGCCTTTCTCTTCCGGTTTCGGTATAAAAAAAAAGGAAGTCCAAACTTTTTTAATATCCTAAGTCTGACCTTCGATTTACGGACCAGGGGCTTGATCTTTCGAAACCCTTTCACTGACATGAAAAAACGGTAAGAGGACCCCGTATTTACAATCTTCCACAATTCAATTTCATGAACGCTGCATATATTGAAGAAACGTTCCGGAGAAAATCCGGTCAGTTCCACAAAAAGATATCCAAATATGTAACGGTTCAGCCACATAATCATTTGCCTCACCTCCTTTTGCCTGTTATTCAAACTCCAGGGATTTTATGTAGCCGGTGATCTTCATTTCCTCCCCGGTGTAATATTCGATCATCAGCCGGTTTCCGGTAATAATCACCCGGCAGTTTTTGGCCTGAAGCTTGATGGAACAATCCGTGTAGAGAATGATGCTCCGGTAGTTTTCAATGACAACGCTGCGGCGTCCTAAAAAGGATATGAGCACCTCGCCCAAGACCACATCCTTGGGAAGCCTTAAAGCGGAAGCTGCCTTTTCCTTTGATCCCTCCAACATATCCATACGCCTTTCCATTCTGCTTCCCTACACTATATGCAGACAAAAGCGGGAAAATTCTATCGCCCTCCAAAAGTCGAAAAAACCCCTGGTCATGCCGAAACATGACCAGGGATTCATCTTTTAACAATTAGTTATATTTACGTTTTCTTGCAGCTTCAGACTTTTTCTTACGTCTTACGCTTGGTTTCTCGTAATGCTCTCTCTTACGAATTTCCTGCTGGATACCTGCTTTTGCACAGTTTCTTTTGAATCTGCGTAAAGCACTATCTAAGGTCTCGTTATCTTTAACGATTACATTTGACATAGCTCACACCTAACCTCCCTCCAGTTGTGTACTTGTGCATAATACAACTGTTTGGGTATTTTATAGCACTGATATGATTATAGCATAATTTTGCCATTCGTCAAGAAAAAAATTATTATTTTTTCAATTATCGTCACAGAACCGGTTATTTCACCTGTTCTGCAACTACTTCGTAAACCTTTTCAAGACACGTGTCAACTCCTGCCGGATTCTTGCCGCCGGCCTGAGCCATATTAGGCCGTCCGCCGCCGCCGCCGCCCACGAAAGAGGCAATGGCTTTGATCAAGTTTCCTGCGTGAGCGCCCTTTTTCTGCGCTTCATCTGTGGCAGAAGCCATTAAGTTCACCTTGCCATCCTGAATGGAGGCAATGACAACGACGCCTTCTCCCAACTGATCTTTTAACTGGTCTCCCAAATTGCGAAGGCCGTTCATATCCACGTCGAGAACCTTTGTGGCAAGAACCTTGACTCCGTTTACTTCTCTGATCTGATCTGCCACATTGCCGAGGGAATCATTTGCCAGCTTGCTCTTTAATTTCTCATTTTCAGAATGAAGGGCTTTGATTTCTTCCATAAGGGATTCGATCTTTGCAGTCAGGGTGGAAGGAGTTGCCTTGGCTGCCCTTGCGGCCTCGTGAAGCTCTCTTTCCGTATCCTGATAATAACGTGTCAGACCGTCTCCTGTTAAGGCTTCGATTCTGCGGACTCCGGCTGCGATTCCTGTCTCTGAAAGAATCTTAAATGCGCCGATGACTCCTGTATTGGAAATATGGGTTCCGCCGCAAAGCTCGGTGGAGAAATCGCCCATCCGCACCACGCGGACTGTCTCCCCGTACTTCTCTCCAAAGAGAGCCATAGCTCCGGCTTTTTTTGCATCGTCCAGGTTCATGACCTCAGTCTTTACAGCCAGGCTTTCCTTGATCTTTTCATTGACAAGGGCCTCCACCTGGAAAATCTCCTCCGGTGTCAGAGCTGAAAAATGAGTGAAGTCAAAACGCAGCTTATCCTTATCCACAAAAGAGCCAGCCTGCTCTACATGGCTTCCTAATACGGTTCTTAACGCCTTCTGAAGAAGGTGGGTAGCGCTGTGGTTCTTTCCTGTATTCTGGCGGTTTTCTTCGCTCACACGCAGGGTGACCGCATCTCCGCTTTGAAGCATTCCACGCACCATCTTTCCTACATGGCCTACCTTGCCGCCCTGTAAGTGAATGGTATCTTCTACCTTGAATTCTCCCTTTTCATTGCAGATATAGCCCACATCGCCCTGCTGGCCGCCCATGGTGCCGTAAAACGGAGTCTTTTCCGTTACAATGGTTCCCAGTTCCCCGTCAGTTAAGGCTTCCACCACCTCTGTCTCTGTGGTGAGAGCGGAAATGGAAGAATCCAGCACTAATGTGTCATAACCTGCAAATTCTGTCGTAAGAGCCGGGTCAAGGGACTGGTATACGGTCACATCTGCGCCCATGTAATTGGTGGTCTTTCTGGCGTTTCTGGCAGTTTCCCTCTGCTTTTTCATAGCAGCCTGGAAGCCGTCTTCATCTACGCTGAAATTCTTCTCTTCCAGAATCTCCAATGTCAGATCGAGAGGGAATCCATAGGTATCATATAATTTGAAGGCATTTTCTCCGGAAAGAACGGTTTCGCCGTTCTTTACCATCTCCTCCTGTAAATCATTTAAAATGGCAAGTCCCTGGTCAATGGTCTTGTTGAATTTATCCTCTTCCTGGGTGAGAACCTTTAAGATCATGGCCTTTTTCTCGTCCAGCTCAGGATATCCGTCTTTGGATAACGTGATGACGGTTTCAGAAAGCTCTGCCAGGAATTTTCCTTCGATTCCAAGGAGTTTTCCGTGACGGGCTGCTCTTCTTAACAGACGGCGCAGTACATAGCCTCTGCCTTCGTTGGAAGGCATGATTCCGTCTGAAATCATAAAGGTACAGGAACGGATGTGGTCTGTGATCAGACGCAGGGAAACATCCACCTGGTAATCCTCTTTGTAGGTCTTGCCTGCCAGCTCTCCGACTCTTGTTAAAAGGGCCTTTATGGTATCCACATCAAAGATGGAATCCACATCCTGAACCACCACTGCCAGACGCTCAAGACCCATGCCTGTATCGATATTCTTCTGCTTTAATTCTTCATAATGGCCCTTGCCGTCGCTTTCAAACTGGGTGAATACGTTATTCCACACCTCAATATAGCGGTCGCATTCGCAGCCAACGGTACACTCCGGCTTTCCGCAGCCGTATTTCTCGCCTCTGTCATAGTAAATCTCAGAACATGGGCCGCAGGGGCCTGCGCCGTGCTCCCAGAAGTTGTCTTCCTTGCCGAAGCGGAAAATATTCTCAGGGGCAATGCCGATTTCTTTATTCCATATATCAAAGGCTTCATCATCCTCTAAATATACTGACGGATAGAGCCTGTCCGCTTCCAGTCCTACCACCTGGGTCATAAATTCCCATGACCACTGGATGGCTTCTTTCTTAAAATAATCTCCAAAGGAGAAGTTTCCGAGCATTTCAAAAAAAGTGCCGTGGCGGGCTGTCTTGCCTACATTTTCAATATCGCCTGTACGGATACACTTCTGGCAGGTGGTCACCCTGTTTCTGGGGGGAATCTCCTGGCCTGTAAAATATGGTTTAAGGGGAGCCATGCCTGAGTTGATCAGCAGCAGGCTGTTATCGTTATGGGGAACCAGGGAAAAGCTTTTCATCGCCAGATGTCCCTTACTTTCAAAAAATTCAAGGAACATTTTCCTCAGTTCATTTACACCGTACTTCTTCACGTTACTGTCCTCCGTTTACTATTTTGTCTCTGCTATCACATCGCCGGCCTTGCCTGCATCTTTGTGATCTCTGTATTTTTTTCCGCATACAATTCCGCCCAGGGCAATGGCAAGAAAAACCAGAAATTTGATTGCGGTTTCCATAAAACTTCCAAATATTGCTGTCATATTTCTTCCTCCCGAAAGTTTATATAGTACGACTCATTTTACTATCCTATCACAAGGAATTTTATTTATCAAGATATACCTTGGGAATTTTTTTTGCTCAAACAAAAAGCGCCTTGGAAAATGGCTTTTACAGCCTTATCAAGACGCTTTTTACAGTATTTCCGGCTTTTTTTTACCTCAGGGCCATTTGAAGCCGTTCCATCTCATAGAATTCACCCTTTAATTCCATAAGTTCCTGATAGCTCCCTTCCTCCCGGATCTTGCCTTTGTCCAGAACCACGATCCGGTCCGCCCCTCTTACGGTAGACAGTCTGTGAGCTACAATAAAGGTAGTCCTGCCCTTAATGAGCCGGTCCAGGGCATCCTGGATCTCTTTTTCGGAAATGGTATCCAGAGCCGATGTAGCCTCATCGAGAATAATCACTTTGGGATCCCGTATAATAGCCCGTGCAATGGAGATTCTCTGCCTCTGGCCGCCGCTTAAATTGCCTCCGTGCTCTCCGATCATGGTATCCAGCCCCTGGGGAAGCTTTGCGATAACTGATTTTAAATTTGCTGCTTCTACGGCATGGTTAAGGGCTTCTTCCGTCACATCCTCCAGGCCGTATATAATATTTTCCCTGACTGTACCGGAAAAAAGCACCGGTGTCTGAGGCACCACGGAGATAAACCTCCGATAGCTTCTTAAATTAATATCATTGATATCCAGCCCGTCAATCAGCAGCCTTCCATCCGTAGGGGTGATAAAGCCGATGATTAAATTCAGCACCGTGGTCTTTCCGGAACCTGATTCTCCCACCAGGGCGATAGTCTCTCCCGCCTTCACCTTCCATTCAAAACCGTGAAGCACCTGTTCCTCAGAACCGTGATAGGAGAACTTCACGTTGTGAAAGGCGTAGTTCCCCTTCAATTCCTTCATTTCCGTCTTTCCCTCGTTCCGCTCCACATCCTCAGAAGCCAGAACCTCACCGATGGAGGTGACGGATTCCATTCCCTTTGTTAGAATCGGAAGAAGGTTTATGAGAGAGGTGAACTGGTTGACCACAGTCGTAAAGCTGGACTGGTAAAATGCCACATCCCCCACCTTAACAAGTCCGTTTAAGGCCATAACACCGGAAAATCCCAGGCATAAAGCCTGAAACACCTGAAATATACACCAGCTCACTGCGCCGAAATGGGCCTGAATCATATCCAGACGGTATCCCTTTTCTGCCGTTTCTCTAAGCTGTTCCCGGATTTTTTCAACTTCCTTTTTTTCCAGGGCATGAGCTCTTGTGACAGGAACCAGTTCCACCATCTCCATAACCTTTGCGCTGGTCTCCTCCATTTCCCGGCGGAATGCCCGGTTTTCTCTGTGTATCCTTTTTCGGAAGGCGATGATGGTGATAGAGCTCACCGGAGCCACCAAAAGAAAGAACAAAAGCACGATCCGGTTCTTTGCAGCCGTTAAGGACAAGGTGATTACCAGGTTCATGAAGATATTCATCATGCTGACGAAAAGCTGGGCAGATAAGGTTTCCACCGCCTCCACATCCCGGATGATCTTGGACTGAAGCCGTCCGGACTGGGTCTCCGTGTGGTAGGGGATGGACAACTCCTGGAGCTTTCTCACCAGGGCCCCGCGCAGGCCTGCCTCGGTTTTCCTTATGACCCGGCTGACATACATATTATGAAGCCAGTTGGCTGGCAGGTGGACAACCAAAAGTCCCAGCCAGATGGCCACGTTGAGGAAAATAGCGTGTTTTCCGGCTTCTCCTCCTTCCATGACCCCATTTATCACATTGGCGATCAGCAGGGCGGAAAGCAGGCTGGGCGCATGCTTTATGACGAAAAAGAAGGTGGAAATAAAAAACTTATGGTACTGGCCCCTGTAAAAGCTGAAAAGAACCATGACTGAGCGGTCTCCGTACTTTTGATAGCTGCGGACAAACCGGCGCTCAATGTCTTCATATTTTTCCATAGCCGCTCCTAAGAAACATCAAGTCCCGCGTATTCTGTCTGCTCCGCCCGGACTTCCAAAAGCTCCCGGTAGGGAGAACCGAGCTTTTCCAGCTCCCGGCAGAGAAAACCTGCCATAAGGACCGCCCCCTCCGGTTTTAAATGAGTATCGTCCTTTGGCCACATGAAATATGCCTTGGAAGCCACATCTCCCAAAGCCTCCAGACAGCGTTCCGTCATGGAGGTTAAGTCGATCACCGGCACTCCTGCCGCTGCTCCCGTCTGCCTCATGGCTTCCGGATAAGCACCGTGGCTTCCCGGCAGAAACACACCGTTTTCATCAAAATGTCTTCTGGCAATAGGGGTGATGAGGACCGGCCAGGCCCCTTTTTCCCTTGCAACAGAGATAAACTGCATCAGGTTTTCCCTGTAGGTGGTATTCGGGTCGGTATGCCTTTGGGGGTCCTCCTTTGCATCGTTGTGGCCGAACTGGATAAAGAGGAAATCCCCTTCTCCTATCTCCTTTTCTATGAGAGCCAGACGGCCTTCCTCCAGAAAAGATTTTGTGCTGCGCCCATTCCGGGCAAAGCTTTTCATTTCCACCGAATCCTCTAAATACAGAAGCATTGCCTGGGAAATCCCGGTCTGGGGATAGGTGGATATCTTATTGAACGTTACCGTGCTGTCTCCAGCGTAAAAGATTTTTGCCATTTACATACACTCCATACATGGCTCCTGTAAAGCGCTTGCCCTTTGAAAGGCCTTCGGAACAGATAGAAGTCACATCCGTCCATTGCCACAGAAGCTTATTATTGAAAAAGAAAGTTCTCACAAGCCCGTCCGTCTCCACCCGAAAGGTTACCGGTCCATGAAAGCGGAAGGGGCTTGTTTCTGTTCTCACATAGGTGTCGTCCACATATTCGGATACAAAGACAAAGGTCTCCGTCACTCCGAATTTTATGTAGGTGTTTTCATCGTAATAAAGGGTCACCCCTGCATCAGAGGTGAATTTCTCTTTTCCCTCATCAGGAAAACTCATTTCAAATTCCATAGAAAATTGGAAATCCGGCTGGCACTTCACCAAAAGGCTTCTGCATTCCCTCTGATTTAAGTCCTGGCCGTCTCCCTTGATCCACAAGGTCCCATCCCGGTCTTCCCCCACCAGCTCCGGGTCTTTTGTTCTCGGTGACAGCCAGGTTTCGGAATCCGGAATTTCCCACTCTCTTCTCTCCATATCGGGAAAGGGCAAAGCTGCCATATAAGAGGGACCTTTTCCTTTGTTTATGACGGGCCAGCCGTCGGCTGTCCAGGTGACCTCATCAAGACAGGTCTCCCGGCCCAGCATCCCCCACTGGTGGTCAATGAAGCGGGAACACAAGTAGGCCATGAACCATCTTCCGTCCGGGGTCTGAACCGGCTTTCCGTGGCCGCAGCACTGGATGGCGCCCATCTCGTCTTTTTGATGCATAATGGGATTATAGGGACAGTTCTCGTAAGGCCCCAGCAGGTCTTTTGATCTGGCCACAGAAATCATGTGTCCCTTTCCCGTACCGCCCTCTGCCAGAAAACAGTAATACCAGCCATCCTTTTTTAAAATATGGGGGCCCTCCGGAGCGTGGCCGGAATGACCGTACCATATGAGAGAGGGCTTTGAAAGGATTTTCTTTCCGTCCTCCGATATCTCCATTATTCTGGCTCCCCGGTTTATGAGCATATACCGTTTTCCGTCGTCGTCCGTAAAGATGGAGGGGTCGATTCCCAGAACATTGTGGATGACAGGTGTATCGTAAGGGCCTTCCGGCCTCGATGCGCTGGTGACCATCTGAGTCTGGATGTAAGGTGCATCATCATTGTTCCTTAGGGTTGCACATATATAGAACCTTCCCTTATTATAGCTGATGTCCGGAGCCCAGAAGCCCCTTCCTCCCTCCAGCCCTCCTAAAAATTCCTCAGCCCATGTTCTGTCCGTCACCCCGTATCCGATGACTTTCCAGTGAACCAGGTCCTTAGAATGGGATATGGGAATAGAAGGGAAATAGATAAAGCTGGAATTGACCATGTAGTAATCGTCTCCCACCCGCAGGATGCTGGGGTCGGGATGCATGCCCCGGCGCACCGGATTTCTGTAGCAATTTTCTCTGGAAAAGCCGCAGACCGACTGGAAATATTCCTCAAAAGGGGCATTTCCTTTTGCCAGGTCCCAAGGCGTCACCATGGCCTGATTGGCCCATGCCGGATCCATACCGCACGTTTCCACCAGAAAGGCCGCAAGGTCTAAATTCTTTCCCTTTACCGCATAGTGAAGCAGGCTGTTTCCTTCCTGGTCACAGTCTTCAATGTTAAAGGAATGGTCAATCAGGCCAAGAACCGCCTTCTTATCCCCTCTTTGGGCCGCCTCAAAGGCCTTCTTCGCAGCCGCTTCTGTCTTCGATGTGTATAAATTCATACTCTCCGTACCCTTCTGAAATAAAGTTCCTTTTATTGGCACTCCAGAGACAGAGCTTCGCCCCGGTCCAGGTAGCCCTGGCAAGGGGATTTGCCCCTCCTATGGAGGTGTATCGGATTCCGTCCGGGGACCAGGCGAACCGGTAGGTCTTGTTCTTAAAGAGTTCCAGCCTGAAATAAACCGTATCACCGTCATAGGGAACGGAAGCAAAAGGCTGTTCCTCTGCCTCTCCCTCAAATTCCTTTTCCGTCACGGTTCCTGAAAACAGCACCAGCTCATTGCCGGCTTCTGCTTTCACAAGGCCTAAATAGGCGTAAAAATGGCCGATCATTCCGATAGCTGCCATATCCCCCGCCTTGTCTCCCTGAAGCCTCACCTTTGTCACAGCGGAAAGAGCCTGATGCTGGGGAATCTGAGTCATCGCGTTAGGCGCATACCATAAAAGATTCTCCCTGACAGGATTGGCAAGGCAGAAAAGACGGATTCCCGGATGGCCGCTTAAGGAAAAGAATGAGGCTCTGGGATTGGCCTGCCATTGCCACTGGAGCCCTAAAGAACTGCCGGAAAAGTCATCAGACTGGGCGATCCGGTATTGGGGCTGCCCTTCCACCGGAAGGCTCCACTCCTTTACCGGCTCTCCTATGCCGTCTCCATTTTGCTCGCTTCCGATAAAGGGCCAGCCCGCGTGAAAACACATGGGCTGTAAATGGACGATTCTTCCCAGCTCAATCACATCCTGGAAATGGATAAACCAGTGTCTGCCGTCAGGCCCCGTAACCCAGCCTCCCTGATGAGGCCCGTTAATATCCGTATTTCCCTGGTGCATGATAATTTTATATTCATAAGGTCCTGTTACAGACTCAGACCGTAAAGCGGACTGCCAGCCGGGATACACTCCGCCGGAGGGCATAAGGATGTAATAAAAGCCCTGATGCTTGTAAAGCTTGGGCCCTTCTGTAGTCGGCCCCAGTTGTTCCCCGTCAAAGATGGTGACAGGCTCTCCCACAAGCTTCCTGCAGTCCGGATCAATCTCTACCAGGTCCAGCCTGTGCTTGATGCCGCTGCGGCTTCTGGCATAAGCGAATACCATATAGGCCTTCCCATCGTCATCCCAAAATGGGCAGGGGTCAATCCAACCCTTCGCTTCGTGAAGGCAATTTAAGGTGAACTCCCCATAAGGATCGGCGGACCGGGCCACAAAAATCCCTTCATCCGCAAGAGGCACGAAAACGTAGAACATCCCGTTGCGGTAGCGGATAGCCGGGGCCCAGGTTCCGGAGCCGTGAGAGGGATTGTTGTATTTCTCAAAGGGCAGAGAAGGGACGCAGTGATTGATGATCTCCCAGTGCACTAAGTCCCTGGAATGGAGAAGGGGGATGCCGGGAAGATAGGCAAAGGAAGAGGACACCATATAATAGTCATCTCCCACCCGGATCACATCCGGGTCAGAATAATCCGCATACAGAATCGGATTTTGATACATAGTCATGATCTCCTTAGTCGTTTTTTATCTGGATCATTATAAAAAGAAAAAGGAGCAGAAAACTGCTCCCTTTCCATGCCGAAAGCTATTATTCCTTCACGGCTCCAATGTTTACGCCCTGAATAAAATATTTCTGGCAGAACGGATAAATGATCATAAAGGGAAGGATTGCAATAATAACCGATGCATTTTTCACCGTGTTCTCTGTTGCGCCTCCGATTGCGGTGGGCAGGTCGCTTCCCATGACAAGAGCTCTCAGCTTCATCTGGAAGTTATACAGATTATCATTGGTGATGTAAAGCTTATAATTCGTATAATCGTTCCAGTAACCGACTGCGTACATCAGGCCGATGGCAGTAAGGGCTGCCTTGGAAAGGGGCAGAACGATCTGGAAGAAGATTCTCATGGGAGAACAGCCGTCAATCTCTGCGGATTCAAACAGGCTTGCCGGAATCCCCTCAAAGAAGTTTCTCATGAGTACCATGTTGTAAACGTTAATGGCCGGAAGCAGAATCACCACCCAAAGAGTGTTGGTTAAGTGAAGGGACTTCATAACCAGATAAGTGGGGATCATACCGCCGTTAAAAATCATGGTGAGCAGCAAAAGCCCTGCAAACAGGTTTCTTCCCGGCATCTTCCACTGGATCAGCACATAGGCGCCCAAGGTGGAAATAGCAAGACCTGTAAACGTTCCTACCACAGTCGTAAGGCAGGATACCAGAAACGGTCTGTACAGCGTCGGATTTGTAAAAACGGAAATATATCCGGCCAGACCGAATTGTTCCGGAAACAGCTTCATACCGTAAGCTGTCTTCAAATCCAGAGAGTCAATAAGGACTTTGTAGATGGGGATTATCATAATAAGGCTTATGAGCACAAATACAACCACCAGCACATAGTCAAATGCGGTTCTTTTCTTTGTCATGTTCTTTTCCCCCTATACAATTCCTTTTCCGCGAACCTTGAAGCTTGCCCTGTTGCATACCAGCACAAGGAAGCACCCTACCAGCGAGGAAACAAGGCCTACTGCCGTGGTATAGCCGTAGTCGGGAAGGGCTCCGGAATTAAATGTCTGCGTGTATATGTAAGTCTGCAAAACATCTGCCTGCCGCACCACCGCATCATTTTGCAGTACAAATACGGATTCAAACAGATTCATAACCTTCGCCAGATTTAAAATCAGCACGGTAATGATCGTGTTGCTTAAAGAGGGCATGGTAATGTATCTAAGACAATTCCAGCGTCCGGCTCCATCCATGGAGGCCGCCTCATAAAGCTCTGGATTGATGCCGGAAAGGGTTGCCATAAAGATGATGGTGCCCCACCCGGTATCCTTCCAGACGTTGATCACGTAATACATGGGCCGCCACCAGTTCTGGTTTCCCAGAAAATAAATTCCTTCCTTTGTAAATCCCAGATTAATCAGCACAGAGTTGACCAACCCCGCATTGGTGGGAGAAAGAATCAAGGTAAATACAGAAGCCGTAACCACCCATGACATAAAATGGGGAAGATATACGATGGTTTGGGAAACCTTTTTAAAGTTCACGGACCGCAGTTCATTAAGCATGAGGGAAAGAACAACTGCCATAAAAGTATTCAGCAGAAGTTTGAACACGCTTAAGCTTATGGTATTGCCGAAAGCACTCCAGAAGCCAGGCATATTCATCAGCTTCCGGAAATTGGCCAGACCTACGAACACCGGGTCCTTAATTCCCTTATAGGAAAAGAATGCATACCGGATTCCAATCATGGGCAGGTAATGGAATATTACCGCAAAAATGATAACCGGAAGAAACATGAGATAAAATCCCCTGTAATAGTAAAGGGAAACCAGCAGAGGGCGCTTATTTTCGCCTGCAGCTTTTGCTGCAGGCGCTTTCTTTTTATTTATCATAGGCCAACCTTTCTAAAGCGATTCTGAAACTATTTTGCTTCCTGTGCATTGAGGGAGTCAACGATCATCTGTGACCACTTTACACCGCCGTCGCTTTCAAAGCGCTTGTAAGCTTCATCCACGGAAAGCCCCTGGACAACAACATCCGCAATGATAGAGTTTTTAAGGGTGGTGAGATCTCCGTTATAGGTTGCCATCTCTTCTGTAGAAGGAACGACCTGAGCCTGACGGCAGTTCTCGTTAAACAATTCCTGAGCAGCCATGGCTTCCGGAGCAATCGTATCTTTTCCAGGGTTGTTATCCCAGCCGACTACAGCGAGCATGGAATCTAAGTGCTGCTTCGTATACTGTGTTCCCGGTCTCTCCAGACTTTCTTTTGTATGGAACTGGCCTTCTGTGTAGTTCTTCTCCAGAATAGTTTCCGCTTTTGTTGACCAGTGCACGTCTTCTACGCCGTAGCTCCAGAGAGTCTGCATATCTCCGCCGTCTAACATGGACTCAATGAGATATTTATATACGCCCTCAGGATTTTCACAGGAGGCGGTAATAGCCCATACGGGAGGAGTTCTCTCCAGATATGTTCCAACTTCTGCAATAGGCTTTAAAGCAATGAGCTCGCTGTCTCTTCCATTGGATTCCAGGTTGTTCTTTAAGTTGGAAGCCCAGGTTCCTGCCCAGTAGGTGAATACGCCGAATTTGTCCTCATAGAACTTATTGCGGCAATCATTTGTTGTGTTTGTCAGAGTTTCCTTGTCAATATATCCTGCCGCATAAGCATCCTGCAGTCTCTTTAAGGCCTCTTTGAAGTTGTCCTTTGTAAATCCGTCGGACCATACGCCGTCGTCTCCCTTTATAAAGGAAGAATAGGAATCCTGATAAAATTCAGGCAGATAGTTTATAAAAGGAGATTCTTCTCCGATAATTCCGGCTGCAGAAACACCGTAGGTATCCCCGTTAACGCCGTTTCCATCCGGATCGCCCTCTTTAAATGCCTTCAGCATATTTAAATACTCATCGTAAGTTGCAGGAGCCTCTAAGCCTACGTTATCCAGCCATTTCTTCTTTACATAAGTAACGCAGCCGTTTCCTCTGGTAACAGGGAAACCATAGAGCTTTCCGTCAATCTTCATATTCTCTACCACATCTTCGCCGGTTACGCGTCCGGAAGCCTTTAACTCGGAATTATTCCAAGCCTCGGTCATATCCCATAAAGCGCCTTCCCCTGCGTAGCCTGGATAATATGTAGAACCAAGGATAATGGCATCGGGCCAGTTTTCTGTGCCTGATGCAAAGGTCTGACCAACCACATCGTAATATGCTTTGTGATCAGGCTGGATGATCTCCAGTTCAATTCCTGTAAGCTCTTCCCATTTCTTTTCAAACGCATCTCTGTTGTTCTGCTGCGTTGTCACCGTTCCATCTACCATAATAGTGATTTTTTCCGGTTTTTTAATTTCCTCCGCTGCTGCTGTCGTCTCTCCTGCCTCCGTAGAAGCTGCGCCGCCGGAGGGCGCTTCTGTTTTCTTGGAGGAACACCCGCTTAACACTACAGACATTGCCATTGTGACAGCCATTCCTGATGCAACCAATTTTTTGAGTTTCATTTTCTACCTCCCAATTATTTTTCAGTACGGTTTCGACCGCAGACTCATCATATCAGTGAAAACGCATAATTTCAACGCACGGTTTTATCTTTTGTTGTACACTTTTTTATATGAGCTGGTTTTCTCCATATCTATTATGCAAATGTTCCTAGAACTTTGCAACAAAAAAGGGCTTTTGATGAAATGTCCACAGGATAAATCCAAAGGCTCCACCGCACCCTTTTTACTGTTAGGGTACATAACTTCAGAATTGTTCTTATACTGCATTATTTATTATAAAAACACGTCTTCAACCGCTTTTTCAATCCCGCCTCATTGAGGTTTTACAGTGATCGCGGTTCCCTCATTCCGAATATGGAACATCTGGCAAATGAAATAATTGCATAATAAAAGAGCATTTTTCAGCGCACATTTTTTATTATCATGGAGCATAATTTCCTCTCAGCCTTCCATTTCTTGATTTTAATAATAATTTATACTATAATTTTTACATATAGAAAAAGGAATGGTAAATATGAAAAAACAAAATAACGATATTTCGCTGAAACACCAGCTGATGCTGTCCTACATCATGATCCTGGCAATTATTCTTATCATTGGAGCTGCTCTCTATTACATCTCTTACCGCCAGGTAAAAAGCGGAATCAATCAGCAGAACCGCCTCGCCCTCTCTTCTTCGGTCACTCAACTGGATTCCACCATGAGACTGATGAATGCAGCAGCGGGACAGACATCTTCCAACATTGTATTTAATGATCTGACCCAGCTTACGGGAGAAGAAGGACCGGCCTTTTATTATCAGGCTTATAAGAGCCAGTTGAGCTTAAAGTCCATTCTGCCGGTTGAAGTGCTGCTTCCCATCATCAATTCCTTTGTTTATTTAAAAAAATCAGAACATGTAATTTCTTCCACACAGTTTTCGGATTACGGCTTTTATACAAGGCATAATTCCACTTATCAGATTAATCCGGAGCAGTTTATGCAGGCCCTTCAAAACAGCGACTATTGGAACAAGTTCATTCCTTTTAGCCGGCGCGACAGACTCGTCAGGCGCTTTCTTTACGTACAGCCCCTCTCCGCCTCGGTTCTTAAAATGAACGCAGGTGCTGTTCTGGGCTACGAGTTCGACCACGATCTTTTGAGCAGATATTTTGCGGATATGAACCTGTATGGAGACGGATATCTGGTTGCCTACGACCAGAACGGCGCTCAGACGTTTTTTCTGTCCAATTCAGAAGAAGTCAACATCTTTCAGGGCTTCGATAAACTGGATTATAAAAACCAGACCGCCAGCTTCATCTCTCCGGAAAACCATCAGGAAATGCTGGTGACCTCTCTTTCCTCAAGCTACAATAACTGGACATACTACCTGGTCCAGCCTGAGGATAAAGCCTACTATTCCATTGTTTCCTATCAGCGCTTTTTTACTGCGATCACCATTGCTGCCCTTCTCCTGGGCGGTAGTATTGCAGCCGCCTTTTCTGTGCGGGGAGGCCGCCGCCTGACTCAACTGTCAAATGAACTGATTGCAAAGGAATCCACTGCGACATATTTAAATCTCCTGGTGGAAAAACAAAAGCCCATGGTCATTGAATCCTATATGAGAAAGATCATGGAAGGGAGCAACACCACCAACGATGAGATAGAATACATCGTAAAAGAGCTTTCCCTGGACCGTTCGGATACAAAATACCATGTGCTTTACACGGAGGTGTCGCCTTCAGACGGTTCCGTCATAAGCCCCAAGGATCTGGAATTGTGCCTGCAAAACTATGACATGCTGGTGAGAGAAGCCCTGCGCCGCCATTTCCCTGACACCGGTTATATTTACAAGCCTTCCGACCAGGCATTTGCCATATTGATTGCCTCCGGAGAAGGAGTTTCCCATGAAGAAGTCACAAATCAGAGCCAGGAAACCTTTACAGCCCTTCACAACGAGCTTCTGGTGAAGTACGGAATCTGGATCAGGGGCGGCTTAGGCGGCAGAAACAAAGTCGTTTCCTACACCTGGAAATCGTATCAGCAGGCCAAGGAAGCTAAATCCGTCACCACTCTGGAAAATTATATTTTAAGCAGTGATTTCGCTTCTGCCAGCGATATCTACTATTATCCGGAAAGCCTCTCTGTCCAGCTCAGCGGCTTTATTTCCGTCGGGAACAAGGAACAGGTAAGCGAACTGTTCAAGCTCATTAAGAATGAAAACATGGGAAAGAGAAGCCTCTCCTATGCCCAGCGGCAATGGCTGGTCTCCGATGTACGGGCCACTGTTTTTAAGAAGAGGCACAGCATCAGCGCAGAAGGTCTGAATCCGGAAAAACGAAAGCTTCTGGATATCATCGACAAACAGTTTGAAGGGGAAATGAGCCTGGAGAGTTTGACGTCTATCTCTCTCCGCTTATGCGAGGTATGCGGCTCCGAAGGAAATGAACTGATTCTTAAAATCCAGGAGTATATAAACAGCAATTACAGTGACCCGGATTTGGGCCTGACAAAGATTTCGGATGAATTCGGAATTTCAGAGAACTATTTCAGCTATCTGTTCAAGAAAGAGATGACGGAAAACTTCTCCAATTATCTGGAACGGCTGCGCATGGCAAAAGCCAGGGAACTGATCCGGGAATCCGACACAAGCCTGTCCGCCCTGTATCAATATGTGGGATATAACAACGCATCTTCTTTCCGGCGGGTATTTAAAAAGAATTTTGGCGTATCGCCAAAAGAAATGAGGGATAAGGTTAATGCAAAATAACAGATGCGAGACGGATTCAGACATCTCAGCCCTTATGGAGGAGCTTTGGCTCTCACTTAAGAAAAGTGAATTTCCTGTCCATAGCTTTCTTGCAGAAAGAGGCGGAAAACTGTTAAAGGAAACGTATCAGGCTCCCTACGGGAAAAACGATCTCCACCGCATGTTTTCTATTACAAAAAGCTTTTGCTCCATTGCCATAGGCTTTCTTCTGGAAGAAGGCAGGCTTTCTCTGGATGACAGGATTACCGATTATTTTCCCGAATACTGTACAGGCACAACGGTTCATCCCTGGTTGAGGGAAATGACCATAAGACATATGCTTTCTATGGAGACATGCCATTCTTCCACTACTTATAAGCTGGACAGCAAAAAAAACTGGGTGGAGAGTTTTTTTTCCACACCTCCCACCCACCGAAGCGGTCAGATTTTTCTTTATGATACCTCTTCCAGCCACACTCTGGCTGCTCTTGTAAAAAAACTTACCGGAAAAGGGATTCTGGATTATCTCCGGGGAACATGTCTCGATCAAACAGGCTTTTCTAAGGAGTCCTATATCCTCCCGGACCCTTTCGGAACGGAAATGGGAGGCTCCGGCCTTATGGCCCGCTCCATGGACCTTCTAAAGCTTGGGAGGTATTGTATGGATACGGTTCAGAAGGGAAAAGGGAAATTTGCAGATTATCTAAGGGAAGCTGTCTCTTTCCAGGTTCCCACCGTCCATTCCGGCCAGACCCTTGACGAACAGCAGGGGTACGGATATCAGTTCTGGCGCATACGAAAGGGCTTTAGCATGTACGGCATGGGGGGACAGTATGTTCTCTTTTATCCGGAAGAAGATTTGATTTTCGTGATTACTGCTGATACTCAGAATATAAAGGGAGGAAATCAGAAGATATTGGACCTTGTTTATGAGACGGTGGAAAAGATAAGTCACGGACGTGGTAAAACAGAACAGATTCCGGTTAAAAGAGGTCCTGGTGCCTGGGATACTTCCTACCGGATTTATCAGAACCCGGCAGGCTTTTCCCGGCTCTCCCTCTCTTTTGGATATTCAGAGGGAAAGCTGGTTCTCTCCGGAACGGATGGGGATTTTCAAATCCCCTTTTCTTTTGAAGAAGCCCGGATCAGCGTGCTGTCTAAGTATGAGCAGAGAATTGCTGTTCAGGGCATATGGGCCCATGACATGACCTTATATCTGCCGGTCCAGGTCGTTGGGGAATGCGTTGGCTCCATTCACCTGATCCTCCGCCTGTCAGAGGAGAACATCACTGTTTGGATGAAAAAGGTGGAAGAAACGTATTTCCAGGAGTTTCAGGGGTTTTTGGAAGGAGAAAGGACAGTCCCATATTCAGCCAGGAGCTCATAAGCCCTGGCTCTTGTGGATTCTGCCAAAGAAGCAGTATACTCCACTTCTTCCAGGGTTCCGCCGCTGTATTTGTCTGCAGCCTCCTGTGCCTTTGCATCCCTTGCTTTATTCCATTCCTGCTGGGAAGTCTCCATCTGCACCTGTTCTTCCTCACTGAGCATTTCTGAAACCGCATCATAAATAATATTCTGTTCCCTGATCCACAGCTTCAGTTCTTTATCTGCCAGAGCTTTCATGGAATAGGTGTTTGAATCCCCTGACTCCTTCCACATCTTTTTAACCTGGATATCCAGTTCTGATAAGCGCTTCTCATAATATTTTGCTCCCTCCAAAGGGGCGGACTCAGCAGAAGGCTTGACTTTTACATCAGGGCTGATGGGAGAGATCACAGCCTCTGTCTCAGCCTGGAGAGCAGGGGCTTCCATGCTCCTGACTGAAAAGCTCATATCACCTGATTCCGGAGAACTGCCTTCCTCTTTTGCGGAAGGCCTCTCTTTTCCCGCTATGACCTGATCCCTGGCTATTTCCTGGGGGGCCGCAGCCTGCTCCAGGGAAAACAGCTCCGGCTGACCGCCGTAGCTTTCTGATTCCTCCGATTCCTGGGACAGGACAGCCGACTGCCCCGCCCCCTTTCCGGAATTCGGAAGGTTTTCTTTACTCTTTACGAAATTGTTCGTGGCTAAGGTTATCAAGATTCCAATAACCAGAATACCTCCGATTACAATCCAAATTCCTCTATTTTTATTCATGTATGATCACCTGACTTAACTTGATGAAATTACCATATCACAAATAAAAAAGAAAGAAAATAGGAATTCACATTTAGTAAGACATTGTAAGAGATATGTAAGTTTTATACCCCTTCGTCAACCAGCAGATCAGCCCCGTCAGCGGCTGTTGTAGCCAGCTTATCACACCGCTCATTCTGAGGATGGCCTGCATGTCCTTTTACCCAGTGAAAGGTCACCTGATGAGGTTCCTTGGCCTTTAAAAGCCGTTCCCACAAGTCCACGTTTTTTACAGGACCGCTTTTGCCCCGCTTCCAGTTGTTTTTCACCCAGTTGTCAATCCAGTGCTGGTTAAAAGCATCTGTCACGTACTTGGAATCAGAGTAAAGCTCCACCTGGCAGGGTCTGGTAAGAGCTTCCAGGCCTGCGATGGCTGCCATCAGCTCCATCCGGTTGTTGGTGGTCTTTTTATAGCCTGCCGACATGGTCTTTTCATGGAGCTGCCCCTGGGAATCCGTAAACTGTAAAACCGTTCCGTAGCCTCCCGGCCCGTCAGGGTTTCCTCTTGCAGCTCCATCTGTAAACAACAGTACTTTGGTCATTTTCTGAGGTTCTCCTTATCTGTCCCATTTATCACATAACGAATTGATCTGATCTGCAAACTTGGCAAGATCTTTGTTGGCGCCTCCCTGATTGTTGCGGATAACCTGCAAAAGTCTTTCTCCGGCGGCAAAGAGCCTTCCGTATACGCCCACAGGCTTTTTGGAAGTTTCCATGACCTTTGTAATGGGGATGCCTTCTGTTTCTTTTTCCCAGCGGCCAAGAGCGAGGTCATAAACAGAGCCTGAATAAGGGGCCTTTATGTTATGTCCGTACTCTCTCTCCATTTTTTCTGCAAAGAATTTGGCGGTCTGGTCATCTCCGTGTACAAGAAATACCTGACGTGGTTTTTCTTCAAATGCGTTCAACCAGGTAATCAGTCCTTCCATATCTGCGTGAGAACTCATTCCGCCCATCTGTTCAATATGGGCTTCTACATGAATGGTATCGCCAAACAGCTTTACCTCTTTGTTCCCATCCACCAGACTTCTTCCTAAAGTCCCTACGGACTGGTAGCCGGTGAATACGATGGAACACTCCGGCCTCCACAGATTATGCTTTAAATGATGGCGGATACGGCCCGCATCACACATGCCTGCCGCTGATATAATCACTTTGGGCTTAGGATTAAAATTGATGTTTTTGGAATCTTCACTGGTAACAGACAGTTTAAGCCCTGGGAAAGAAATGGGGTTAATGCCTTTCATGACCAGTTCTTTTGTCTCTTCGTCGTAGCAGTCAGCCAAATTGTCCTTAAACACCTGGGTGGCCTCAACAGCCAGGGGACTGTCGACGTAAACTTCAAATCCATCGTGTCCGGTAATCCTTTTTTCTGCCTTAATGTGGCGGAAAATATAGAGAAGTTCCTGGGTTCTGCCCACAGCAAAAGCCGGTATTACGACATTCCCTCCTCTGTCAAGAGCTCTCTGGACAATATCCGCAAGAATGGAAACGTGATCCGGAAGGGGATCGTGGTTTCGGTCTCCATAGGTGCATTCCATGACCACATAATCTGCCTGGGTGATGTACTGGGGGTCCCTGATCAATGGCTTGTTCTTATTTCCGATATCTCCGGAAAAGACAATTTTTTTCGCATTGCCTTCTTCCGTAATCCAGACCTCAATGGAAGCTGAACCAAGAAGGTGTCCTACATCAATGAAGCGGACCGTAAGGCCCTCTTCCAGTTCCACCTTTTCCCCGTAATGATAGGAACGGAACAGTTCCAATACACCAACAGCATCCTCGGTCTTATAAAGGGGTTCTTCCTCCGGCTCTCCGGCCCGTCTGGCCTTTCTGTTCTTCCACTCCGCTTCTGACTCCTGAATATGGGCACTGTCTCTCAGCATAATGCTGCAAAGATCAGCGGTGGCATCGGTGGAAATCACCTTTCCACGGAAACCTCTTGCATAGATAAATGGAAGCATTCCTGCGTGATCGATATGGGCATGTGTCAGAAGAACGTAATCAATTTCTGCATAGCTGACTGGGAGAACTACATTTTCAAACTTGTCTACTCCCTGCTCCATACCGCAGTCTACAAGAATTTTAAGGCCGGCGGCCTCCAGATAGTGGCAGCTCCCGGTAACTTCATGGGCTGCTCCAACAAACATCAGTTTCATAAAACCCCTCCTTTTGTATTGGTGTTGTAAATCCGCAGTGGGAGCCCTCAAATCCTGCGGATTTAAGGGCTCACGGGCATTCGCCCTATGAAAGAAGCCACATATATTTTTTCTTATGTGCGAGCACAACGAAAAAATATCCGCGTCTTCTTTCCCACTGCTCATTGCTTTCGTGGATAGTATACCACTCTTTTAAATGATAATGCAAATCATACCGCCATTGCTGTCGTTAATAATTTTCTGGAGGGTTTCCTGAAGCTTGATCTGACAGTCTTCCGTGAGCTGGGAGACTTTGACCTGGATGCCGTCTTCTACGATCTGTTCAATGGACTTTCCGAAAATATTGGTGTTCCAGATGCCTTCTTCGCTGTTTCTTGCGCTTTCCTTGATATAGGCGATCAAATCCTCAGCCTGCTGTTCGCTTCCCACAATAGGGGCAATTTCCGTCTGTATGTGGGTTTTGATCAAATTGATGGAAGGAGCCTCTGCCCTCATCTTGACGCCGTATTTATTTCCGTGTTTGATCACCTCCGGCTCATCTAACAAAATCTCTGACCGCTCAGGCGTCACCACTCCATAACCCTTCATCCGCACCTGATTCATGGCCTGATTGACCTTTTCATACTCGGTGCGCATTTTTGCCAGCTCGCTTAAAATCTGCATGAGCTGGTATTCCCCTTCAATGGGGATTCCAACGTAATCGCTGAGAATCTGATAATAATAGCTGTCATCCACATCCATGGCCATTTCAATGCTTCCGTCAGCCATGTTCATGTTCTGCACCTTGACAGAACGGACATTTTCAGCCACTCCCTCCAAAAGACTGGAGGTCACATCCTTCATGTGGGAAACCTTTTTCACCATGTCCTTTGCCACCTGGATAGCCTGGGCTTTCAGCCAGTGGGTGGCAGGCAGGATTTCAAGCCACTTGGGAATAAAAAAGTCCATTTCCGTCACCGGAAACTCCTTTAATACCCGCTCTAAAATGTTGTTCACATCCTCTTTCTTTAACTGCTCACAGTTGACGGGCAGAACCGTCACCCCGTACTTTTCGCTCATGTCTTTGGCCAGCTCCGTTGTTTCATCGGAATACGGCTTAGCAGAGTTAAGCAGGATGATAAAGGGTTTTCCCAATACCTTTAATTCGTCCACTGTGCGCTCTTCGGCAGCTATGTAATTAGGACGCTTCAATTCCCCGATGGTGCCGTCTGTGGTGATGACCACGCCGATGGTGGAGTGGTCGTTAATGACCTTTCTGGTGCCGATTTCTGCCGCTTTGGTAAAAGGAATATCGTAATCGAACCAGGGGGTCTTTACCAGACGCTCTTCATCATTTTCAATATGACCGGCTGCGCCATCCACCATAAAGCCCACACAGTCAATCAAGCGGACTTTGGCTTCGATTCCATCTCCTAGGTGAAGGCTTGCTGCTTCCTTTGGGATGAACTTGGGTTCTGTAGTCATCACTGTCTTTCCTGCCGCACTCTGTGGCAGTTCGTCCCTTGTCTGGGTTTTCTGGTGCTCATCTTCCATAACAGGCAAAACCATCAATTCCATAAAACGCTTGATAAAAGTCGATTTTCCTGTCCGCACCGGTCCCACTACTCCGATGTAAATCTCTCCGTTGGTCCTGGCTTTAATATCACTGTATACGTTATAATTGTCCATAAAGATTCCCCCTTCTGTGCTGTTACACTATATGCAGAGGGGACGCATTTATGACAGGAAAAACCCTGCGGCCTCCTGTATTCTTAAGGTTATCAGGGAGACGGCAGGGTTTGTGTCATTCGCTTAAATATGCTTTTTTAACGGAATCATTGTTCATCAGCTCGGTTGCATCGCCGCTTAAAACAATGGCTCCTGTTTCAAGAACATAGGCCCGGTTTGCAATGGACAGGGCTTTTTTCGCATTCTGTTCCACCAGTAAAACCGTTGTTCCTGACTTGTTGATCTCCTGAATGATATCAAAGATCTCATTGACGTAAATCGGAGAAAGTCCCATGGATGGCTCATCTAAGACAATGACCTTTGGATGGCTCATAAGAGCCCGACCCATGGCTAACATCTGCTGTTCTCCGCCGCTTAAGGTTCCTGCCGGTTGGTTTTTACGCTCCAAGAGCCTGGGAAACCGCTTGTAAATCATGTTGAGGGTCTCTTCGATCTCGTCTTTATCCTTCCGGGTATAAGCGCCCAGCTTTAAGTTTTCATAAACGGTCAGGGAAGCGAACACACGCCGTCCCTCCGGCACATGGGCCATTCCCATGCTCACGATTTTATCTCCCCGGATTTTTGTGATATCCCGTCCGTCAAACTGTATGCTGCCGGAAGAGGACTTTAAAAGCCCGGTTATGGTATGAAGGGTGGTGGTCTTGCCCGCTCCGTTTGCACCGATTAAAGCTACGATCTCCCCTTCTTTCACTTCAAAAGAAATACCCTTCAGCGCCTTGATGATGCCGTAATGTACTTCCAGATCCTTCACTTCAAGTATTGCCATGTTTTAAGCCTCCCTATTCTCCCAGATATGCCTTGATGACCTCCGGATTGTTGAGTACATCCGCAGTCTTTCCCTGGACCAGAACCTGACCGAAATTCAATACTGTCAGGCGCTCGCATATGCCGGAAACAAGCTTCATGTCATGCTCAATCAACAAAATGGTCATATCAAAATTATCCCGTACAAAGCGGATGGTATCCATAAGCTCACTGGTTTCGTTGGGGTTCATGCCTGCCGCAGGCTCATCAAGGAGCAAAAGCCTGGGGTTGGTGGCAAGAGCCCTGGCAATCTCCAGCTTCCTCTGCTTTCCATAGGGCAGGTTTGCAGCAAGGGTATCTTTTTCCTTATCTAAATCAAATACCTTTAAAAGCTCAAGGGCTTTTTCATCCATTTCCTTCTCCACCTTATAATACTTTGGAAGGCGGAAAATGCCTGTTATGGTGGAATAGGGATAGCCGTTGTGAAGCCCTGTTTTTACATTGTCAAGAACCGTCAGTTCTTTAAACAGACGGATGTTCTGAAAGGTCCTTGCAATTCCGGTCCGGTTGATGTCCACCGTCTTTTTTCCTGTTATATTTTTACCTTCCAAAAGGATGGTGCCTGAATTGGGCTTGTATACGCCCGTCAAAAGGTTAAAGATTGTGGTTTTACCGGCCCCGTTAGGCCCGATAAGCCCATAGAGCTGTCCTTTATCAATGGTGATGTTGAAATCGTCAACAGCACGCAGGCCTCCAAAGGATATGCCCAGATTTTTAATTTCCAGTAATGCCATGATTATGCGCCTCCCTTTTCTGCCTTGTTTTTGCCAAAATACCGTTTCAGAGAATGGCGTTTTCTGAAGTCGATCAGCTTGGGACTCCAGTTGAAGATCATCATGACAATCAAAATGATGGCATAAATCAGCATACGGTAATTATTAAGCCCTCTCAAAAGCTCCGGAAGCAGAGTCAGCAGCACGGCTGATACGATGGAGCCGCGGATATTTCCGATGCCGCCGAGAACTACGAATACAAGAATCATAATGGACTGGTTGTAACCGAAGTTTTTCTGAGTGGCTGTCAGGGATGAAAGGTTATGGGAATACAGCACTCCCGCTGCTCCTGCGAGGGAAGCGGAAATGGTAAAGGCCATAAGCTTGTATTTTGTGATGTTGATTCCGATGGACTCCGCTGCAATCCGGTTGTCACGAACCGACATGATGGCACGTCCGGACCTGGAGTGGATTAAGTTCAGCACAATGAACAGGGTAATGAGAATCAGAACCACACCGATGGTAAAAGTGGAGTTCTTAGGGGTTCCCGTAATTCCCTGGGCACCGTTTAAGATGATCATGCCCCCTTCTTCCAGGTTGAGGGCAGCCGCATTTTTCATGGATATATGAAGGCCCTGAGAATCCTTTCCAATGTAAACCACGTTGACCACGTTTTTAATGATCTCACCAAAAGCCAGAGTTACAATGGCAAGGTAATCTCCCCGAAGCCTTAAAACCGGGATTCCCACCACAATGCCTGCCAAGGCGGCTCCTGCCGCTCCGATCAGGATGGCAAAAAAGAACCGGACTCCTGCACTTGGAATTGTCTCTAACGTTGCGATGGAAAACAGGGAACTGGAAAATGCGCCCACACACATGAAGCCTGCGTGGCCCAGACTCAGCTCTCCTAAAATTCCTACGGTTAAGTTTAAGGACACTGCAAGAATGGTGTAAATACAGAGGGGAACTAAAAGTCCTTTCATCAGGCTGCTGACCTGACCTGCATTTACCAGAAGCTGTACCGCAAAATAAGCAGCAATCACAAGCCCATAGGTTATGATGTTGCTTTTGGTTGTTTTGTTCAAACGGAATGTTGTTTTTGTATTTTTTTCCATGTCGTCCACCTATTATACTTTCTCGCTGATCTTCTTGCCCAAAATTCCGGTGGGCTTCACAAGAAGGACCACAATGAGGACTCCAAATACGATGGCATCGGAAAGCTGGGAGGAAATATAAGCCTTGCTTAAGTTTTCAATGACACCCAGTAAAATGCCTCCGATAAAAGCTCCGGGAATGGAGCCGATTCCCCCAAATACAGCAGCCACAAACGCCTTGATTCCAGGCATGGCACCGGTATAGGGAGTGAGAGTCGGGTATGCGGAGCAAAGAAGAGCGCCGGCAATAGCAGCCAGTGCGGAGCCAATGGCAAAGGTAAGGGCAATGGTGCCATCCACATTGATTCCCATTAACTGAGCAGCCCCTTTGTCCTCTGATACGGCCAGCATGGCCTGTCCTGCCCTGGTCTTCTTAATAAAAGAAGTCAGAACCACCATAATGATGATACAACTGGTAATGGTCACCATGGTTTCGCCGGAAATCGTCAGCTTGCCTCCCATCAGCTTGAGAGCCGGAATGGATACAACGGAAGTAAAGGACTTTGGATTGGAACCAAAAACAAGCAGTGCGATGTTCTGAAGCAGGTAGCTCACACCGATTGCCGTAATCAGAACTGCCAAAGGACTTGCCATACGCAAAGGACGGTAAGCCACGCCCTCAATGACCATGCCCAAAACAGTACATAAGATAACTGCAAAAAGTATGCCGGCAACTGGTCCTAAGCCCATTGTGCTGACAACTGTGAACACCATGTATCCCCCAATCATAATAACATCGCCATGAGCAAAGTTAAGCATCTTGGCAATGCCATATACCATGGTATAACCCAATGCAATGATCGCATAAACACTGCCAAGACTTACACCATTAATAAAATAGGATATGAAACTCATCATATCAACGCACCTCATTCGTTTTTTGTAAGGAAAATAAGAGGGTCGTCCTTTGGACGACCCTCTGTTGGGTCATATTATATTACATAGCTGTGTAAACACCGTTTACGATCTTAACAGCCTTTGGAGCTTTCTCCGGCTCACCGTCTGCAGTCCACTTCATGTTTTCACCGGTCAATCCGTTGATGCTGATTTCTGTCATAGCAGTCTTTAAAGCTTCACAGATGGTAGATGCATCCATGTCTGCCGTGATTCCAGCTTTTTCAGCAGCAGCCTTTACTGCGTAAACAGCGTCATAGCCGTCTGCAGCAAACTGGTTGGGGATCTCGTTGTGCTTTGCCTTGTAAGCTTCCACAAATTTCTTTGTCAGCTCATCTTCTGCGTCTGCAGCAAACGGAGTGAGAAGCATAACGTTCTCAGCTAAAGCGGTGTCGAAGTTTTCTACAGTCAGAAGTCCATCCAGACCGTCACAGCCAAAGAACTGTGTTGCAAATCCCATCTGATCTGCCTGAGCAAGGATTAAAGCTGCCTGTGAATAGTAAATTGGAAGGAATACAAGCTCTGCGCCGGAATCCTGTGCCTTCTGAAGCTGTACGGAGAAGTTTGTGTTGTTATCTGCTGTGAAAGCTTCGTCAGAAACGATCTCAAGTCCCTGATTTCCAGCTTCAGATACAAACTTATCATGAATACCTGATGAATAAACATCAGAGCTGTCATAAATAATAGCAACCTTGGTAGCCAGCTTGTTCTCGCCGATGTACTGTGCAGATGCTACACCCTGGTTAGGGTCAGAAAAACATACGCGGAACTGATTTTCAAATTTGGTACAGTCTGCTGCGGAACCGGAAGGAGTCAGCTGGAACATGTTGTCGTTGCTGGTCTCTGCGCCCACTGCAATGGTAGGAGCGGAAGTAACAGCACCGATCAGCATCTGCATACCCCAGTCCTTTAAGGTGTTGTAAGCATTAACTGCCTTTTCCGTATCGTGCTCATCATCCTGGAAGTTGTACTCGATCTGGACACCGTTGATGCCGCCGTTTGCATTGATCTCGCTTACGGCCAAATCCATACCGTTCATAACTGCCTGTCCATAGATAGCTGCGCCGCCTGTAACAGGTCCGATGCCGCCGATCTTAAAAGAACCTTCTCCTGAGGCACCCGCTGCTGTGCTTTCTCCTGTTGCAGCCTTTGTCTCCGCTGCTGTTGTGCCGCTGGGTGAAGCATTGCCGCCACAGGCAGTCAAAGATGCTGCCATGGCAACTGCCATACCAAGACTCAGCAGTTTTTTCATAGATTTTTTCATAAATCTTTCCTCCTTATAAAGCATTTTCACATATTCCGTCAAATCAAAAGCAAATTCAGCCCTTTTGACGTATACATAGTCTTAATAATAAAGTGGCTTTATAAAAATGTCAACTAATTTTAATACAATTCTCAAAAAAAATCATCTATTCTCCTGCTTTGTCCCATGGAATAAGTGAGCTTTCTATGGTCTTATCCCGCAGCATTAAATCCTTTACTGCCTCAGAAGCAGGCTTCCCATTGAATAAGACTTCATTCACCTGTTCCACAATGGGCATGGAGACTTCATATTTTTCCGACAGGGCAAGAGCAGCCCTGGCAGAATAGATGCCTTCTACCACCATTTTCACTTCCTTTGTGGCTTCCTCCATGGTCTTTCCCTGGCCGATCAAAATGCCTGCCCTTCGGTTGCGGCTGTGCATGCTGGCGCAGGTTACGATTAAGTCTCCGATGCCGGACAAGCCGTAAAAGGTCTGGAATTTTCCTCCCATGGTAGTTCCAAGCCGGGAAATTTCAGCGATGCCTCTGGTGATTAAAGCTGCCTTTGTATTGTCCCCGCAGCCTAAACCGTCTGCAATTCCCGCAGCAAGGGCGATGACGTTCTTTAAAGAACTTCCCAGCTCAATTCCCAGTATATCCGGGCTTGTATAGACCCTGAAAACATCCTTCATGAAAATGCCCTGAATGTATTCTGCTGTCTTTTGGGTGCGGGCGCCTGCCACACATGTGGTAGGAAGTCCCCTGCTCACCTCTTCTGCATGGCTGGGGCCGGAAAGCACCGCCACATCAGCCATGGGAAGCTCCTGCTCCAGAATCTCAGACAGAGTCATCAGAGTGGACTCTTCAATTCCCTTGGCAACGTTGACCACCACCTGCCCATAGCGGCAGTAGGGATTCATCCTCTTTGCGGTGGAACGCACGTACACGGAAGGAACTGCAGTTACCAGAATATCCCGGCCTGTCATGGTCTCTTCCAGATTCTCCGTAAGCTCGATACCCTCAGCCAGAACCAGGCCCGGAAGGTTTTGATGCCCGCGGGTTTTTTTCATCTCTGAAATCTCTTCAGGAATGGCAGACCAGACTGTCACTTCATGTCCGTTTTCATGCAAAAGCACTGCCAGGGCAACTCCCCAGGTTCCTGAACCAATCACTCCAACTTTAGCCATTTGCTTCACCTCATCTCTTTCAGCCTTTTTTTCCTGATCCAACAGAAAGCTTGTTTTCCGTTCCATGCATCAGCCTGCCTATATTGGCCCGATGGCGCCAGAATGCCTGGCCGCTTATAAGCCCTGCCATTATGTAAAATTCCGGCCGCAGGACAGGGGGAACTTCATAGATCCCCATTGCCGCGAACAGAACCAGCCATACAAAGAGAATGGTTGCAACCACCAGAGAGCCTAAGGACACGTATCTGGTTACGCCTACGATCAGCACAAAGGTCACGAGACATAACAGCATAAGCCATAAATCCAGAGCCACAATCAGGCCTGCCGTAGCTGCAATGCCCTTTCCTCCTTTAAAGCTTAAATAAAACGGATAATTATGCCCTAAAATAACGCCGAAACCCGTATACAGAATCAGAAGATAAATCATAGCCGGCTGCTCCCGGAAAATAAGCCGTATCGCCATACAGGGCAGAAAGGCTTTTAAAAAATCGCCGAGAAAGACGACAGCTCCGGCCTTTGCCCCCATGACCCTTAAGGCGTTGGTGGTGCCGGAATTTCCGCTTCCATGATTGCGGATATCGATTTTATGGGCTCTTCCGTAAAAATATCCGGATTGTATAAGGCCGAACAAATAACCGGCTAACAGACAAATGATCCTCTCCATAATTATGTTTCCTTTCCGCTCCGTTCTCTATATATAAATTTAAGGGAAGTGCCTCTAAAGCCAAACGCACTTCTGATCTTATTTTCAATATATCTGGTGTAAGAAAAATGGGTCAGTTCTTTATCGTTTACAAAAATAACAAACGTAGGCGGCTTTACGGCTACCTGGGTGATATAGTAAAGTCTCAGACGCTTGCCCTTGTCAGAAGGAGGCTGCTGCAGGGCAACTGCTTCCGACATGATTTCATTGAGCACTCCGGTGCCTACACGCAGGGTCTGGTTTTCTCGGACCATATCAATCAGCTCAAACAGCTTATTCATCCTCTGTCCCGTCTTGGCAGAAATGAACACGAATTCCGCATAAGGCATAAAGGATAAGGTGTCCTTGATTTTATTAGTATATTCATAAATGGTTTTGTCATGCTTTTCAATGGCGTCCCATTTATTTACGGCCACAATAATTCCTTTTCCTCTTTCATGGGCAATGCCTGCAATCTTGGCATCCTGTTCGGTGACTCCCTCCTGGGCGTCTATGACCACGACCACCACATCGGCCCGTTCCACTGCCGTAACCGTACGGATGATGCTGTAGCGCTCCAGCTCTTCCTTGATCTTGCTCTTTCGCCTCAAGCCTGCCGTATCAATGAATACATACTCGGTGCCGTCATGGACCACCTCTGTATCCACCGCATCTCTGGTGGTTCCTGCAATATCGGAAACGATCACACGGTTTTCTCCTAAAAGCTGATTTATAATAGAAGATTTTCCTACATTGGGTTTTCCTACGATGGCAATTCTCGGCCTGTCATCCTCTTCCTCTTCAAACTGGCTCAAGTCAAAATGCTTTGCCACCTCATCGAGAAGGTCTCCAAGCCCCAGCCTGGAAGCTGCTGATACAGGGATGGGATCGCCGATTCCCAGGTTGTAAAACTCGTATACGTCATTTCCAAACTTCTGGAAGCTGTCCACTTTATTGACTGCAAGGACTACAGGCTTTTTCGATTTCCGCAGCATATCCGCCACTTTGGAATCCGCATCTACAAGGCCCTGGCGCACATCCACGATAAAGATGATCACATCTGCCGTAGCGATGGCGATCTCCGCCTGCTCCCTCATCTGTGACAGGATGATGTCCCCGCTGTCAGGCTCAATACCGCCTGTGTCAATCAGTGTAAAATTCATATCAAGCCAGGTACAGTCAGCATAAATCCTGTCCCTGGTAACTCCGGGAGTATCCTTTACAATGGAAATGGTCTCCCCGGCCAAAACATTAAACAGCGTAGACTTTCCCACATTGGGGCGGCCTACGATGGCAACTACTGGTTTACTCATATTGTATCTCCTTTCCTCTTTCCTGCCCGTCTTCCCGGCATAGAGGTATACCCGCAAGGGTGTTCAATTCGTATCCTTCATAAGAAACTTCGTTCTTTCCTACCGGCCCCAAAACTGCCTGCACAAAATCCTGACCGCTTGATTTTACAATATCTACCTGTACTTGTAAAGCCTTTTGTACATCCTGACGGGTCAGATCATCAAGAAATACCTCTTCTCCGCTGCGGAACATGCACTCCGGAAGCAAAAGCCTTTGGCCCAGGGGCTGCCCGGAAAGCTGTTTGATCAAATCCTGCCCCGTAATCAGGCCCGCTACCGTAATATGCTCTCCAAAAAACACATTTTCAATAGTATATACATGAACGCTCAGACCCGGAAACTTTTTTCGGATCAGTTCACTGTGGTTTTTAATAAATGGAGCAGCCAGTTTTCCTGTTGCAATGGAAATCTCTCCAATGCGGCTGTCTCCTTCCAGACTCTTTAAAGCAGTTTTCACTTCTTCTTCTAAAATCCGGAGCATTCCCACTCCATTTTCAAGCTGGATGTACCCGTCGTAGCGGTTCTCTTCCGGAATTGGCAGACCGGCCAGGATATAGAATTCATCACTGGCATGGATGAAATGGCTGCCATGGGCTTCATACAGCTTTTCCTGCCACTCTTCCACGATTTTCAAACAATCCCTGGCATCCTCGGCTGTCATGGCCTCCAGGGGATATAAGCCCTCCCTGTGCTTAGACACGCCTACAGGCACCACGGAAACGCTTTCCATGAAGGGAATATACTCTGATAAGTCCCTGATGGTCCGGTCCAGCTCTTTTCCGTCATTGACTCCCTTGCACAGCACGATCTGCCCGTTCATGGGGATTTCCGCTTCGTAAAGCCTGCGAATCTTTCCCAGGGCTTCCCCTGCAAACCGGTTGTGAAGCATCTGGCATCTCAGTTCCGGGTTGGTGGTGTGGACCGATATGTTGATGGGCGCCAGTTTGAATTTAATGATGCGCTCAATATCATGGTCGCTCATATTGGTCAGAGTCACATAATTTCCCTGTAAAAAGGATAGCCTGGAATCGTCGTCCTTAAAATAAAGAGTCTCCCTCATGCCCGGCGGCATCTGGTCTATAAAGCAGAAAATGCATTTATTCCTGCAGGAGCGGTATTCGCTCATGAGTCCGTTTTCAAAGGTGATTCCCAAATCCTCGTATTGGTTCTCTATTTCCAGCTCCCATTCTTCTCCGTTTTGCTTTCGCACCACCATGAGAATGGCTTCGCTGTTCATGTAATATTCATAGTCAAAAATATCTTCCAGCTCGTGTCCGTCTATGGACAGAACTTCATCACCAGGCTCCAGCTCCAGTTGTTCCGCAATGGAACCGGGAGCGATTTCCTTTATGGTGTGCCCTTTTTTGTTCATTATTTCTTTACCTTTCTGTAACTGCCGATCTATATAAAGGATGTCCATTTTTTGTCATAAATGAAGCATTCGCACTGGTATTATATAATAACCTTCTATGGAAATGCAAACAAAAATTGCCTTTCCCTCTGTTTTTTGTATTTTTCCCTAAAATGTGACAAAGGCTATTGACGCATTCTGTCAATCAATGGTATAAAGGGATGTAAGATTATAAACAGGCAGTCTTACGGCTGGCTGTTCATTTTTATGGAGGAATCTTTGTCATGGCAAATGATTATGTTTTTAACGACCGGCTTCCTGTAGGTCCTTTAAAGATCGCAGCGCTGGAAAGCTGCAGGGAGCTGGCCACAAAAGTGAATGACCACATTGTGGGATTCCGCAGGAATGATATCGAGGAGCTTACCCGCCGGGAAGCCGATCTTCATTACCGCGGATATGATGTTGACTCTTATCTTTTAAAATGCCACTGCCCCCGTTTTGGAAGCGGTGAAGCTAAGGGAATCGTCAAGGAGTCTGTCCGGGGTACGGATATCTTCGCAATGGTGGATGTGACTAACCACAGCATCCCCTATACGGTCAACGGTTATACAAACCACATGTCTCCCGACGACCATTTTCAGGATTTAAAGCGGATTATCGGTGCATGCAGCGCCACTGCCCACAGGGTAAGCGTTATCATGCCGTTTTTATATGAGAGCCGCCAGCACAAAAGATCAAAACGGGAATCCTTAGACTGCGCCATGGCTTTAGAAGAGCTGGTAAACATGGGTGTGAGCAATATCATCACCTTTGACGCTCATGACCCCAGAGTCCAGAATGCCATTCCATTAAGCGGCTTTGACAACTTCATGCCCACCTATCAGTTTGTCAAGGCAGTATTAAAGCACTATCCCGATTTAAAGATTGACAAAGAGAACTTAATGGTCATCAGCCCTGATGAGGGTGCTATGGACCGGGCCGTATATCTGGCCAACAACTTAAGTATTGATATGGGTATGTTCTACAAGAGAAGGGATTATTCCCAGGTCATTGACGGACGCAACCCCATTGTTGCCCACGAATTTTTAGGTTCCTCCGTAGAAGGCAAGACCGTTCTCATTGTGGACGACATGATTTCTTCCGGTGAAAGCATGCTGGATACCGCCAGGGAATTAAAGGAGCGCAAGGCCGATAAGGTCATCGTCTGCTGTACCTTCGGACTGTTTACCAACGGACTGTCAAAGTTTGATGAATTCTACAACAAGGGCTATATCGACTGCGTGGTAACCACCAACTTAAACTACCGTCCTGAAGAGCTGTTTGACAAGGAATGGTATGTGGAAGCCGATGTCAGCAAATACATGGCTGCTGTTGTGAATTCCTTAAATCACGACGTATCCATCAGCACAGCCCTCTCTTCTACCGAAAAAATACAGAAGCTTTTAAAGAAATATTCCGGGCGTTTTTAATGCTTTAAAATGGGGCAGTTCCTGTTGCGAACTGCCCCATTTTCTATGCTAAGGAATCAGGCTTAAAAATGCCCCTAAGTTTCCCCTCTCATCTCCTGTAACACGGTGGGAAAATAAATACTCCGGATTGCAGCGGGTGCAGATATCCGTAACCTGAATATGCTCTTCCTTTACCCCGGCTTCCTTAAGCACAATTTTGTTGGCCTTCCAAAGATCCAGCAAATACTTTCCGTTTCCCTGCTCCTTTAAAATCTCCTCCCAGTGCTGCTCATCAAACCCTTTCATAAACTCTCCCGCGACCTCGCTTCCCACCTCGTAACACTCATTACAGATGCTGGGACCGATGCAGGCAATCATATCTTCCGGCTTTGATCCAAAGACTTCTCCCATCTTCTTTACCGTCACTTCTCCCATGCGGTTTACAGTTCCTCTCCATCCGGAATGACTGAGCCCGATGGCCTTGTGAACCGGGTCCAGGAAGTAAAGAGGGACGCAGTCTGCATAAAAGGTCACCAGGGTGATCCCGGAAACATTGGTGATCAGGCCATCCACATCTTTATACTCCCGCTCCTTTGTGATTCCTTTTCCGGCATCCTCCTCCGTCACCACTCTCACATTGGTGGTATGGGTCTGGTAGGATAAAACCATCTTTTCTGCCTCAACACCCAGGGCCTCTGCCATCCTCCTGTAATTTTCCATCACATGCTCCGGGTTATCTCCTCTGGTAAAAGTGAGGTTCATAGAGGCGAATTTCCCCTGGCTGACTCCGCCCAGTTTCGTTGAAAAGCCCTGTTTTACCAGGCCGGTTTCTTCCAGAATGGGAAAGGATAAGTAAGGGGCCGGGCCTTTTGTCTTATAATCCAATATCTCTTTGCCCCTGCGCTTCCATATATCTTTCATCCGTTATACCTCCGTTTAAAATGCATCCTGAATAAGCCGGATTTCATGGCCCAATATGGCAACCACATCAAACCGGCAGGCAACATCTTCTCCCAGGCCATGACAATACAGATATCCTCTGGCCCCGTTTCTGATCCTTCTCTGCTTCCGGCTGTGAACAGCCTCTGCCGGGTCCCCTTTTTCTGAACTGGTCCGGTATTTCACTTCTATGAAAACCAGATATCTTCCATCCCTTGCAACAATATCGATTTCTCCCAGCCGGTCCCTGTAATTCCGTTCCAGAATCTCATATCCGGCGCCCTGCAGATAGGAAGCGGCCATTTCTTCAAACTGATTTCCAACCTGTCTTGAATTTTTCAAGCTCATCCCCCATATATCATATTTTTCTGCAATCAGCTTGTGAAATTTTTAATAAAGCTGCGCCTGTGAATGGGACAGGGGCCAAATTCCTTCAAAGCGGCAATATGGACAGCGGTCCCATACCCCTTGTGCTTTGCAAACCCATATTCCGGAAACAGCTTGTCATATTCCTCCATCATCCGGTCCCTGGTCACCTTTGCCAGAACACTGGCAGCGGCAATGGATACGCTCTTTGCATCTCCCTTGATAATGGGAACCTGGGAAATGGCGACTTCCGGAATGGTGACAGCATCATTTAAAAGCACCTCAGGCTCTGTTTTTAAGCCTTTTATGGCCTGCCTCATGGCCGCATAGGTGGCCTGCAAAATATTGATTTCATCGATGACGTCAGCTCCCACCACCCCGATGGAAAAGGCAATGGCTTTTTCCTGGATTTCATCAAATAAGGCTTCCCGCCGTTTCTCCGTCAGCTTCTTTGAGTCGTTTAAAAACAGCAGCTCACAGTCTCTTGGCAGAATCACCGCACCTGCCACCACCGGACCTGCAAGAGGCCCCCGGCCCACCTCGTCAATGCCGCAGACTGCAATATGCTCCTCATACCGGTATTCAAATTCCTTCATCTTCTCCAGGCGTTCCCGCTCTGCCTGAAGTTTTTCTTCCGTTAATTTTCTCATGTATGCGCTCCGTTTATAAAAGAAGGCCCGCCCTTTTTAAGAGCCGGCCCGTATGTTCTTAAATGCTTATGGCTGTGGCGGAAATTCCAGAGTGATCTTTCCCAGCTTTCCGCTTCGGAAATCATCGATAAAAAGATTGGCCGCCCGGCCTAAATCCAGTTCCCCGCCTCTGGCGAGACAAGACCTGGCCTGTGCGATCTGCCCTAATACCGCTATATCCTCCCCGTCAGTGATTCCGTACCGTTCAGAAAGCACCTGGGGGTATTCCTTCTTTAAGAAACCGATCAGCTCCAAAGCAAGCTCATCCTTATTTAAAATCTCGTCATTGACAGAACCGATAAAAGCCAGACGAAGTCCCACCTGCTGGTCCTCAAATCTGGGCCATAAAATTCCCGGTGTGTCCAGAAGTTCCAGATTCTTATTGAGCCTGATCCACTGGTTTCCCTTGGTCACTCCAGGTTTATTTCCTGTCTTGGCACACGCCTTTCCAGCAATGGAATTGATGAAGGTAGACTTTCCCACGTTGGGAATTCCCACCACCATGGCACGGACCGGACGGTTTAAAATCCCTCTTCTGCGGTCCCGCTCTATCTTTTCCTTACAGGCCTCCTGTACCACGCTGTTGATCTGCTTTAAGCCTGATCCTGTTCTGGAATTGACCTTGATCACGTGACAGCCCTTTTCCTCAAAATAGGAAGCCCAGGCATTGTTGTAGCGCTCATCTCCCAAGTCAGACTTATTGAGCAGGACCATCCGGGCCTTCCCGGCTCCCAGCTCGTCAATATCGGGGTTGCGGCTGCTTAAAGGGACTCTTGCGTCCACCAGCTCTATAATCAAATCAATTAATTTGATATCTTCTTTCATTGCCCTTTTGGCTTTGGTCATATGACCTGGGTACCATTGTATATTCATAACATTCCTCTATCTTGAACGAATTAATTCCATCTTTGCAAAAGGTTTCATACGAAACCATACTTTTCCCTGTATCTGTCTGCCGCTCACATTTCCTATGTTGGAAAAACGGCTGTCTTCACTGCTGTCCCGGTTATCGCCCAGCAAAAAATACTCATCTTCTCCCAGCTTTACAGGCTTTTCCGCAAGCCCTGAAAGGGAGACCCGGCCCAAACCTTCCGGCTCCTTTAACTTCTCACCGTCAATATAGATTTCATCGTTTTTTATCTGAACCGTTTCTCCCGGCAGACCGATGACTCTCTTTACATTCATCTTCTGGTCTTCTCTCTGGAATACCACCACGTCAAACCGGAGCGGACGCCCAAAATCATAAGAAAGCCGGTCCATCAAAACCACATCTTCTGATGCCAGAAGGGGGGACATGGAATGGCCTGCAATGACGATCTGGGTTCCATAGGCGTAAACCAGAAACCATGCAAGTGCAATGACCACGACGATGTCAACGATCCAGTTGACCCAGTGGCGAAGCTTGTTATTATCTTCACTATGATAAAAATCCATCTTTTAAACACCTTTATAATGAAGTCCGATTCGCTCTGCTCATCGAACGACTGGGTTACCCGCCGTGAGTTCTTCATGCCCTCATCAGGCAACTCATGTCAAGAAAGGGACAATTTGCATTGTCCCTTTCAACTGTTCCGGAATTATCTAACCAATTCTTTTACCTTGGCAGCCTTACCTACTCTGTCTCTTAAGTAGTACAGTTTTGCTCTTCTTACTTTACCTCTTCTTACAACTTCAATGTTGTCTACAGAAGGGGAATGTAATGGCCAGGTCTTCTCAACGCCGATGCCGTTAGAATTCTTTCTTACGGTAAAGGTTTCTCTTGCGCCGCCGTTCTGTCTTTTGATGACAGTTCCTTCAAAAATCTGGATTCTTTCACGGGTTCCCTCTTTGATCTTGTTGTATACCTTAACGGTATCGCCAACGTGGAACTCCGGTACGGACTGCTTTAACTGTGCTGCTTCGATATTCTTAATAATTTCGTTCATTGTGTGAACCTCCTTGATTTTATTTGATGTTCTTAATACTTCATACTGGAATCCGTAACAGAGGACCATCTCCTTTTCATCACAACATTTTGTATTCTAACATAAAGGCCTCTGGATTGCAAGTCCTTTCATGAATAAATTGTGACAGTTTAGTACGGTATCTTCTTGCATGACCTTCGGCCATACAAGAAGCATCGGAGGTTCCTCCGATGGGAATAATGGTGCGAAAATCAGCTTACAAGCGAGCTTGACGCTGATTTTCTCCCCATCATTCCGCCGTACTGAACTGTTACAATAAATTATTCCCCGTTTTCCAGCTCTTTTTCCAGTTTTTTTAAATATTCCGCTTCTTTTTTTGTCAGGACCGCTTCCTCTAAAAGATCGGGCCGCCGTTCCAGAGTCCGCTTAATGGACTGCTCCCGTCTCCAGGTATCGATGTTTTTATGATGGCCTGATAAGAGGACCTCAGGAACCCGCAGGCCCTTGTATTCCTCCGGTCTGGTGTACTGGGGATATTCCAGCAGGTTATCGTGAAAGGATTCAAATTCAGCGGAAACGTCGTTATTTAAAACGCCGGGAATCAATCTGGAAATGCAGTCAATCATCACCATGGCAGGAAGTTCTCCTCCTGTCAGGACGTAATCGCCGATGGAGAGATAATCCGTTGCAATCAGCTCCAAAGCCCTTTCGTCAATTCCTTCGTAATGGCCGCAGAGGAAAACAAGGTCTTCCTCCTTGGAAAGCTCCTCTGCGATCTTCTGGTTAAAAACCTTTCCCTGGGGAGTCATATAAATGACACGTGGTCTTTTTTCCAGCTTCCCGCACAAATCCTCATAGGCATCACAAATAGCCATAGGCTGCATCACCATTCCGGCTCCGCCTCCGTATGGATAATCATCCACCCGCCGGTGCTTGTCCGTGGAATAATCCCGGATGTCAATGGCTTCAATGGAGAGAAGGCCCTTTTCCGCCGCTCTTCCGATAATGCTGGTATTTAAGCCGTTTAAAACCATATCAGGAAACAAGGTCAGTATGTGATAGTTCATCTTTCATCCGCTCCCTATTTTAATCCAGAAGTCCGTCCATGATGTGGACCTTTACAATTCCTGTCTCCAAGTCCACACTTAATACGCATTCCTTAATGGCCGGAAGCAGGACTTCCTTCCCTGACTTGGTTTTCACCTCATAAACGTCATTTGCCCCGGTCTTGATTACGTCCGTCAGAGTTCCGAATTCTTCTCCGTCCTCCGTAACCACCGTAAGCCCGATTAAGTCAGCAATGAAATTTTCATCCGGTCCCAGCTTCACAGCCTGGTCCCTGGTGACCAGCAAATCTTTTCCCTTGTATTTTTCAATGTCATCGATGGAGTCATATCCCTTGAATTTAAGAATCGCCATATTCTTAAAAAATTTCACGTTCTGGATTTCCAGTTCCATATGCTCCCTGCCTGTATCAAGAATCACCTTTTTTAAACTCTTAAACCGGTTTACATCATCTGTGGTAGGATAGACCTTCACCTCTCCCTTCACCCCATGGGTGGAGGAGATCACACCGACTCTCAATAAATTTTCCATCTGTCTCTCCATATTATATTAAGGAAGAAAAAACCGCCTTCCCAACTGGCCGGCGGTCTTGTCATTACTGGATTTCTACAGTAACCTTCTTATCTTCTTTGGAAGCTGCTGCTTTTACAACAGAACGGATTGCCTTTGCAATACGGCCCTGCTTGCCAATGACCTTGCCCATGTCGGAAGGCGCTACTGTAAGCTCAAGAATGATTTCATCGTCCTTTACAGTTTCAGCCACAACAACCTGATCCGGATTATCAACCAGTGCTCTTGCAATCA
>NZ_JASGFH010000022.1:0-77869 GCF_047605665.1 Lacrimispora sp.
CCCGCATTTTGGGCATAATGGTATGCCTGAAAGGCGCTTCCTCTTTCCTGCCCTGCATTCTGGGCATAATGGTATGCCTGAAAGGCGCTTCCTCTTTCCTGCCCCGCATTTTGGGCATAATGGTATGCCTGAAAGGCGCTTCCTCTTTCCTGCCCTGTATTCTGGGCATGGTGGTATGCCCGGAGGGTGCTTCCTCCGTCTTTGTCTATCTGTATTTGTATGACTGTATGGGTATCGTCTGTAATCTTATAATATTCACTGATCCGGTATCCGATTACCCAGAGGATATGGGAGCCGTCTGCCACCAGGGGTATTTTACCCCGTTCCTCCCTGGGAATCTTCTCATCAATCATAAAAGACTTGACGGACTTTCTTCCGCCTCCAGCCAGTGTGATGTAGTCTCCGGTTTCCCGATACCTTACAGAAAGCGTACTATTGATTTTATCATAATCAAACCATTTCGTATACCCGTTTTTGGGAATTTCCTGGCCTTTTTTGTAGGAAAATACCTTAAAATCCACTTCGGGAAGGGGAAATTCGCCTTCCTTTTCCCCAAAATCTTTCTGATCCCTGCCCTTTATCCACAATTCCTCCGGGTTACGCACCGCAATCAGGCCTCCCGGAAGGTCCACACGTTTGCCCGGCTGCCCAAAAATAAGCCCTGCTGCACTTTCCACATGGCTCATGGTGATATCCTTCATGGAATCCCGGACAGACCGGATCATGGCCCGGATCACATAGCTTCTGATGATTTCCTCTTCCTCTGAGAGCTCCTTTGCCAAAATCCCGCATCCTGTCACCCTGCCGTCTCCATCCCGTTCCCTGACTCCCAGACGGTCCAAAAGCTTTTCTGCCTGCTTTTCTAAATAAGCATCGGCCTTTGCCGCCATCTCTCCCGCATGGAGGATATTCTCCCCGGCCCGGCTGTTGATCTGCTCCTTAATCTGGGGCAGAATCCAGCCGCGGATTCGGTTTCTGGCATAGTCCTCCAGCGCATTGGTGGAGTCCTCACAATAAGATATCCCATTTTCTTTCAGATATGCAAGAATCTCCTCTTTGCCTGCACACAAAAGAGGGCGGACAATTCGGTCCCGCACAGGACGCATTCCCCCAAGACCTTTTAACCCGGTTCCCCGGAATAAATTATAAAGAATGGTTTCCGCCTGGTCGTCCGCGTGATGGGCCACCGCGATCTTTGTTCCTTTAAAGGCCAAACGTTCCTTTTCAAATATTTCATAGCGCAGATGGCGCCCGGCTTCCTCCACCGACATCCCGTTTTCCCTGGCATAACAGGCCGCATCCACATGGATGCAGGAAAAATCCACCCCAAGCCTTTTTGCAAAAATCCGGGAAAACTCACTGTCCCGGTCCGCTTCCTCACCCCGCAGGCCGTGGTGGACGTGGATGGCTTTTAAAGTAAGCCCCAGCTCCTCTTTTAACTCATTTAAGACCATAAGAAGACAGACCGAATCGGCGCCTCCGGACAAGGCCGCAATGACCCTGTCCCCGGAAGCAAACAGCCGGTTCCGTCTGATATAGTCCAGTATCTTTTTGTACATGGAACCACCTTCCTTTGCATATTTTCCGGCTCCGGAAAAACAGCATACTACAGCTAAGTATACCCGCAAAACATGTCCCTTGCAATTACTATTTTCGTTTCCATATGCCGGCTGTCAAAACCGTCATATCGTCATTGGCCCTCTCCGTAAAGGACCTGGCAAAGAGAAGAATCCGATCCGCCATGTCCTGAGGATTTTTAATGGGCATTCCTGCGATGAAATCCTGGAGCATCAGTTCCTTATCCTCTGCCGGAAGGGCATCTAAAACACCGTCACTGACCATGATGATCCGGTTGTCCTCCCACAGCTTTTTGGACAGCAAAACAGGTTCCACGCCACTTAAAACGCCCATGGGCACCTCTCCCGCCTCCAGAAGCTCCACGCCCCTGTCACTGAGGATGTAGGTGGCTGCCGCTCCCAGTTTCATGGCCTCTAAAATTCCCGTCTTCAAGTCAATGCAGCACAAATCCAGTGTGGCCGGGTGCTGGGACATGCCTGTCAGCAGCAAAACCGTATTGACCAGTTTTAAGGCTGCTCTGGCTGAAAATCCGGCCTCCAAAAGCCTTTGGGTCAGCTCGATCACCTGTCTGCTCTCCTCCTCAGCCGCCTTTCCGCTGCCCATCCCGTCCGACAGGCTCATGATGGCCTGTCCAGGCTGGATGTGGCCGAAGGTATAATTATCGCCGGACACCTCTTCCCCGGTCTTGGTAGCCCTGGCAGCGCCGTAAATCACCTGATACTGCCCCCGCTCCACAAACCGTATGGTATCAGCCTGCTTTGTCACCAAATTTCTGCCGTCAGGAGGCACGGCCCACTCCCCTTCTCCCACAGCATCCCCCAGGATTTCTGCCGCTTCCTTCACGGTCACGCACCGCCCGTTTACAGTCCTCATGGTTATATATGCTTCCCTCTGGTGATTTTCATATTCCAGAAAAAGAACTTTTTCTACGGAAATGTGATGGCGACGGAATGCCCTTTTCACTGCATCCTCCCATTTAGGAGTTACGTCAACGGAGTTTTCCACCTGATAAGAAAATTCCTCCAAGATCACCGCCAGCTCCTGAAACTGGGCTACAACCGCATCCCGGCTCTCTAAAAAGCGGTTCTTCCAGGCCAGATTCATGGTGGCTCTTCCAAGGCCCCGGTTTAACTGGACTAAGTATTCATCCTTGTGTTTGCAGGTTTCCAGAAAAAAACGGGGCATGTCCCCGTAGTCCACGCTCCCCTTTTGTTCAAATGCACGAATCAGATAATGAAGGTAATACTGATTGTCCTGTTCCTGTCCCGGATATACGATACATTTGGTGCATCCTGCGCATACCATGGACGCCGCAGTCTGAAGCGCTGCTTCTCCGTCCTCCTTTGTAAGCCCCTGCTGTGAGGATAAGTCATCTGTAAATGCCCTGGCAAGCTCTCCCAGCGAATTTGCCATGTCATTTAATTTCTTTGCAGTATATACATTCACATCAGCCATATGGTGATGCCCCGCCTTACGTCTGAACACAAAAATCCCTCCTGCCCGTTTCATGGTTTAGACCCCATTATATACAGGCAGGAGGGAAATATTTGTCAAAATGGCTGACTCTGTTTTTAAAATTGTACGACAATGTTCTGCTTTTTCACTGTCTCTTAGACGGCTTTAAAAGAATCTCATCGGGCTTTACAAGTCCAAGCTTCTGCTTCGCCACTTCCTCCACATACTGCTTGGTCTGGACGTAGACCCGGTACTCTTCCAGCTCTCCGGACCGCTCCTTTTCCTTAGCCACCTGTGCTTCTAAATTCTCCAGGCGGACCTGGTACGTCCGGTCCTTTTCCCTTAGGGTCTCCCCTTTTATCGTAACAATAGCAGCAAGGCTGATGACAACAAAAGTGGTCCCTATGATCGTCATACGGTTACCCCATTTATCTTTTCTTTTTCTTCTCGATTTCCCCATACCGCTCATACCATCACCAGTCATCTCTTACTCTGCTTCTTCCGGTTACATTTATCTATCCTTATTGTAAGATATTTTTGAAAATGTTTCAAGAGTTTTAGAAAATGTTTGCTTATTATTTTATCATATAAAACCATTCCTATAAATACCCCGGCAATGGCATACCCTCTGAGACCCCCGTCATTCTGCTCATATAGCAGGGAAAATGTGACCAGCGCAGCATATACCCAGTATACCATGTCCTCTATTCCCGTAAAAATATAAGAATGAGGAATGAAAATACGTAAAATGCGCAGCAGGTCATACGTCATCATAAGCCCTGCGCCCGTCAGGAAGCTGTAGAGCAGAAGCTTGACTTCATACACAATATGAACGCTCATACGACTCCCCCCTGTTCTTTATTTGAACAGCCTGGAAAACAGCGATTCTCCGGACCTTCGAAGGGCTTCGTTGGAAGAATAGACAATGCTTTCAATATTGCCGTTTAAATCCACTTCCCCCTTTTCCAGGGTCAAACGGCTGACGTGAAGCTCTTTTCCCTTTAAGGTTAAAAGCCCCATATCCGTATCCAGAACCACCTGTCCCTCGTCAAAGGACACTACCTCCCGGACCCCTGTGATCGTACCGGAAGCCCTGTTTTCAATTTGCAGCCTGTGAGGGCGGATGCTCATTCTCTCTTCCATAAGAAAACCTCCTAATATACCTGTATAAAGTATATTAGGAGGTTCGCTGCAATATTCCTGAATATTAAAATCAATGGGTTAAAGATAGCGGTAAAGATCCTTAGCCTCATCCTTTTTTACTGTTTCCGCCACATCGAGAACCTCCACCTTCACAGAGCTGGTTCCGAAACGAATCTCAATGGTATCGCCCATCTTCACGTTTAAGGACGCCTTTGCAGGCTTGTCATTGACAAGCACACGGCCTGCATCGCAGGCCTCGTTGGCTACCGTTCTTCTTTTAATAAGGCGGGAAACCTTAAGGAACTTATCGAGTCTCATAAATTATTCGTTTATCAGATCCTTTAAAGCTTTTCCGGCTTTGAACTTTGGTGTTCTGGACGCTGGGATATTCATAACTTCGCCGCTTCTTGGGTTTCTTCCCTCTCTCGCTGCTCTCTCAGACACCTCAAATGTACCGAAACCAACTAACTGGATCTTCTCACCCTTAACCAGCTCTTCAGATATTACATCTGTTAAAGCCTTAACCGCTTTCTCTGCATCTTTTTTGGACAGTTCTGCTTTTTCAGCTACTGCTGCGATTAACTCTGCTTTGTTCATTGATATCTTCCTCCTAGAATGTAGCCCGGCTACGATTTTTCGCGTTAACACGATTACTATATCATTTATAGCTGTTTCTCCAGTATTTGTCAAGGTTTTTTGCGCTTTTCAGGGACCATTTCTGTGCATTTTACACTTATGGAAACCATCTGACTTTCTGAAGATTTTCTGACGATTGCTTTCTCCCTCTGTTAAAAAATACCCTCTTCCTATATAATGGGGGTAGTTTAATGAACCTGGAGGTAATATATGAAACATTTCAATATCTGGAAAAAAATAGCGGTATTTCTGCTGATGCTTAACATTGTGCTTCCCTCCCTTTTAACAGGCTTTTCCCCTGCCGCAAAACCTCAGGGAGACTTAGCCTTAAAGGGCATGAACTTTGGCCCCTCCCTCACCATCGGGCCGGGAGCTAAACTCTTTGACGGCGGAAGCTTATCCCTTTTAGCCAATTCCGATAACCGGCAGATGCTTTCCATGGTCTTACAGGACAAGGACGGAACGCTTGTGGTCATCGACGGAGGCTGGGACATGGATGCATCTCATCTGGCCGATGTAATCCGCTCCAAAGGCGGACGTGTATCCGGCTGGTTCATCACCCATCCCCACTCAGACCATGTAGGTGCGCTTGTGGAAATCTTAAATAACCCGGACAGCCAGATCACCATTGATCACGTGTATCATTCCATGGCCGACCCGGCCTGGTATGAGGCGGTAGAGCCTTCCCGCTCCGACTTGATTCCCCGCCTGATTTCTGCCCTGGCAACCCTTCCCAAAGAAAGCGTGCACCAGGTCCATAAGAACCAGGAGATACAGATCGGCCAGATCAGGGTCAAGGTGTTAAATGATCCTTACCTTCTGGAAACGGCGGCCGTCAACAACAGCTCTGTCGCTTATAAGTTCTTCTTAAATAATGTCAGCATCCTGGCCCTTGGAGACTTGGGTCCCGACGGCGGCGAAGCCTTAGCCAGGGACTGCAGCCCTGAGGACTTAAAAAGCGACATCGTCCAGATGTCCCACCACGGCCAGTACGGCGTCAACAAAGACGTCTACGCCCTCATAAAGCCCCAGATCGCCCTCTGGCCCTGCCCCCTCTGGCTCTGGAACAATGACAACGGCGGCGGCATCGGAAGCGGTGACTGGAAGACCCTGGAAACGAGACAGTGGATGGAAGAGCTGAATGTAAGAGTGAATTACTCCATCAAGGACGGAGATCAGATCATCTATTAAAGATGTTAAAAAGAAACGGCCCAGGCCGTTTCTTTTTTTATCTCCGGCTGTCTTTAGTTGCCTCCGGGGCCGTCTCTTCTGGGTCTTTCGGATTCCGGCAGGGGTTCTACATAGAATCCGTCTTCATACGTTTCTGTATCAATTTCCGGGATATCTCCATCTCCGTAATAATCTTCTTCCGGCAAATAATCCTTCATATTCTTTCACCTCCTCGTTTCTGTTTCCATCACTCAACAGGTCAGCCTTCCATCTGGCGGCCCAAGAAACCGGCAGCCGTTGTAGCCAGCTTTGTCTCCATTTCTCCGAAACGGACTCTCGGCTCTCTGCTTAAAAGGGCCACGGCACCGATGGCATCGCCTTCGCAGATGATGGGAGCCACCACCTGGGCGGTCACACCTTCCAGGCTTTCGTCTGTCAGGGAAATAAAGCCCTTTTCATCCTTGCCTGCCGTCACAACAGTCCGTTCATTGATCAGGGTTTCCAGGGGCTTACTGATGGTCTTTTGGAGAAGCTCCTTTTTCGACCCTCCTGCTACTGCAATAATCTGATCTCTGTCGCTGATGCATACAGTCAGCCCGGTGGTCTGGGCCATGGCTTCCGCATATTGGACGGCAAAGGAAGTCAGCTCCACCATAGGGGAATATTTCTTTAAAATGATTTCTCCTTCCCTGTCGGTAAATATCTCAAGAGGTGTTCCCTCCCTCAGCCTGAGAGTCCTTCGGATTTCTTTCGGTATTACCACCCGACCCAGGTCGTCAATTCTTCTCACAATACCTGTTGCTTTCATAATTAAAATTCCTCCATCTTGTGCAATTTAGTATCAGGTAAATCATGTCTGGTATTATTTTGCTACGAATGCAAAAGATTATACTTGCGTCTGCCATATTTCCCAAATTTTAAAAATAGCACCTGATTTTCAACGTTAATGTCGATCAATCAGATGCTATTTTTAGATCTTTACACGAAATGCATAAATCCTTCTTATGCCTTAACCTCCAGGTAAAACGAAGGCCTGTTGCTTCCCATGATAAAGAAACATTTAACATTATAATCTTTCTCAACTACCTCAGCATACCGATAATTAATTCCTGCGAGCTGATACCATCATGTTTTTTCACTATTTCATCAATCTTCTCCACACCAAGTCCATCAACAATTGATAAATATCTTTCAAAAGAATCAATGTTTGCCTGAGTTTCCAGGTCCGCAGCCTCACGGATTGGAAACGTATCAAAGAACACAACTCCTTGATAATTATATTTTCTAAGGTAATATACAAATTCCAGAGACTGGGCATGATGAATGGTGCCAAAGATCAATCCGCTGTCCTGATGGCTGTAGCCATCATTCATATGTAATCCAAACAGCTTGCCCTGGCTGGCCGCCAATGCCAAACCGTAGCTTGGGTTTTCCCGCTTCATCAGCATATGACAGAAATCAAATGTAACGCCTACATTAGGACGGTCAATGGTATTTACCATAAAAAGAGTCATTCCTGCAGAATCCAGCATGGCAAAATTTCGCTCTCCAAAAGGCTTATATTCAATGCTCATTTTCATATCCGGAGCATAATCGGCAACCTCCCTTATGGCATCCACAATCTGATTCCAGCCTGTCATATAATCCATCTGGAAAGAGTAATCAAAACCGTCATTTTCCAGCCACAGGGTAATAATATTTCCGCCAAGAGACCGGCAGCTATCCGCTGCTTTTTTTGTTATATCAATAGCTTCTTTTCTCAATTCCTGATCTGGATTGGCAAAATTTCCATTTTTCCAAAAATTTCTCCATCGAATAGCAAAGCCATTTACTTTCAAAGGTCCCATGGCCTTGCGTATTTCTTCCAGGTCGTTCCCTTCGATGTGCTCCGGATAGTTAAACTCCAAATGTGTGATACCCTGCATGTTGCGATATGCGGCAATTGCGTCAAACACATTTTTTCCCTTAAATATAAAAGAATTCATTCTTCCTGCATAATCCATATAATTATACCGCCTTTCTATTCTATTGATTTATTGGTTCTGCATGATAAAGCTCCATAACCTCTTCCAATGTCGGCATAGCAGGTTGTCCGCCTGTCTTACATACCGTCTTCGCGCTGCAGCAGGTAGCAAACCGGGTTGCGGAAAAGATATCCATGTCATGGGTTAACGCATAGCAAAGGCCGCCGATAAAGGAATCTCCTGCACCTGTGGATTCCACGGCCTGAACCTCCTTGGCAGGCACAAATTCAGCCTGAGAGCCGGAACACACCACAGACCCGGCCTTTCCCAAAGTGTAGATACATATATTGCCCAGATGAACAGTCATCTTACGAATTTCTTCCACTGCCACCTCCGGAGAAACAATCTCACGTCCGCAGTAAAATTCCGCCTCCAACTCGTTGACAACAAAAAGATTTACCAGTTTTAATATTGCCTCGTCAATCGGAGCAGCAGGAGCACCGTTTAAAATAACATAACAGCCGCGTTCCTTACAAAAACGGATTGCATACTCCACTACAGGAATCGGAATCTCCAGCTGAAGAACGACGATATCTCCCGTATGTAAGAATTCATCCAATGCATCCACATCCTCTTTGGCAACCTTGTCATTCGAGCCTTTTACAACAGAAGCTCTCACACCTCCGTCATAAAGGGACTGGGCAACAGACATTCCACTGTTTTCATCAACCCTCTTTAAATAGTCTGTGCAGACACCATACCGTTCAATATTCGTTTTTAGAAATTCTCCCTGTTGGTCCCTTCCTATGCAGCCTACCATATAGACAGGTATGCCAAGCTTTGATGCCTGCACCGCTTGATTTGCGCCCTTTCCCCCGCTGCAATATTCCACACTGTCTGCAAAACAGGTTTCTCCCTCCTCAGGAAGGTGTTCCTGCTTTAAACATACATCATAATTTAAACTTCCGATTACAACTACTTTCTTTTCCATCATTCCCTCGCTTTCCAGTCCGATTGCATGATCGTACAATTTTCTCCTTTCAGCTTCACCGGAAGGGCCCCGTCAAAACCTCCATCCTCATGAACCAGCAGCCACTTATTCCTGGCCACAAGAAGGCGGTCTTCTTCCGTTTCCGGAATAAATCCCTCTTCCCACGGGCAGTTGGTTCCTCTCGGCAGAAATGTCGCATGACTATAGCCGCCCTCCTGCACATGGCAGGCGCAGTAATGAAGGGTGGTCGCATAAAATTCTACTGCCAAACCCGCCGGAATATAAAATGCTTCTATTTTTGCCGTATCATAATTAAAATTCTCGTCCAGATCCTGCTTGCATCCAAGAAGCACAATGTAATCAGTCACAGAGATGTTGACTTCCGAATCGCGGTGATATTCCAGTGCATTCAGTTTTTGATTGTGCCCCATGCAGTATCCCAACTCCACCGGCATCCCTCCAAAAAATCCGTTGGCAAACTGCCTGAAAATCGGAAGCGTTTCCAAAACCGGATCGCTGGCAACATATTTTATGTGTTCAGTAATGCTTTTTTTACGCATTTCAGTCAGCAGTTCTGAGAAGTCATATCCCTGCACGATTGCTCCGTATTTATTAAATTCCGGGCTTGTGATATCATATATCTTCATTTTAGTCCACCATTATCTTCCTTTATCCGCGCCGTTTTGAGCGATTATTAATAACATAGTTAAAAATCATAACAATCAACAGCAATCCTCCCCAAAAGATCTGCCGGAAAGCCGTTGGAATATTGTTAAACATATTCAGCACGCTGGAGACCATCTGAATAATCAAAACCGCCAATACAACACCCTGGATATTCCCTTTTCCTCCGTTTGGGCTGACGCCTCCCATAACTGCAATCAAGATGGCTTGCATTGTATAGGTAGCTCCATTATCCGGTTTACTGGAACTGTAGCGCCCCCACATAATAAGACCGGATAACGCAGCAAGAACACCGATAATCACATGAGTGGAAATAACCAGCTTTTTATTGTTCAATCCCGTATAAACTGTCGCTATATTATTAGTTCCATACATTTTCATCTGGCGCCCTAAAATCATACGATAAACCACCAGCCCTACAACAATGGCAGCAATGGCAAACAGAATAACGGTAACCGGCACAATACCGACAGACCTATTAAACATGGCAGACAGCTGCTTCGGAAATCCGCTCATACTGGAGCCGCCGGTCAGTACGACACCGAAGCCCCAAAACAGGGACTGAGTACCTAAAGTGGCAAGCATAGCCGGGATACCAAAACCGGAAATCAAATAGCCGTTCAATGCACCGGCCAATGCACCAATGGACAGGGAAATGCCGAAGCTGGCAAAAATCATCATATAGACTGTTCCATCCGTTGCATCTGCACTGATCCTGGACAGCAGAAATTTGCCTGCAATAATGGCGCTTAAATTTGCAATGTAGACAACACTTAAATCAATACCCCCAATCAGCAGAGCCAAAGAAATCCCCACCGCTAAAAGTCCATATTCCGGGAACTGTTTCATCATGGACTGGAAGTTGCCTAAATTCAAAAACTGAGAGCCCTTTAATACGGTACAGATGATAAACACTGCGACAAAAACAATAAAGAGTCTGACAAAGTTTGCATCCCTTGTGAACATTTTCATATTAATTGATGTCTTTTCTTTATTCATACTCATACCTCCGGTTTCTCTGAGACAGCAACAAACAGTTTCTTCTTTCTGCGCTGCTCCTGAATTGCAGATACCGCAGTTCCGACAATAATAATAATACCGGTAAACACACGAGACCATTGTGTGGGAACTCCAAGAAGAATCAGGCTGTTAGATACAATTGTCATCAGGATGGTTCCGAGAATCGCACCCACAATGCTTCCGCGGCCGCCGACTAAGGATACTCCGCCAAGCACACAGGCTGCAATGACATCCATATCCATACCAATCATGTTGTTGGGGCTGACCGTAAGAAGCATGCTGGCACGGCTGACGCCAATGAATCCTGCCAATGCACCTGACAGACAGAAGATAAATATCCTCGTTCCAAACACGTTAAACCCTGCTCTTGTGGCCGCAACCTCATCACCGCCTACCGCATAAATTCCGCGTCCAATCATGGTCTTGTTTAACAGAAGCCATGCCAGCACCACCAGAACAATCATAAAGATAAAATGAATCGGCAGATCAGAAGTCAGTCCTGACTGGGGATTCTTCGCAGTCAGCAGCTTTACGGAGCCAAGAGAATAAAGCGCTTTTGTCAGCGGATACTCACTGGATCCTAAAACCCCCTGCATAATTCCAAGGAACAGGGCACTGGTGCCTAAAGTAACAATCAATGCGGGAAATTTGAATTTAGCCACAATAAAGCCATTGAGCGCACCCATACACAATCCAAGAAGAATTGCCACTAAAAAATAGGGCAGTGGGTTGCTAAACATGCCATCCATCTTTGTGCACACAAAGTACATGGACAAGGAGGCAATCGCCGGGAAAGAACAGTCAACACCTCCAGAAAGCAATACCATCATCTCACCAATGCAGAACATGATAGGGATTGTCATAGAGCGAAGTAAATCCACAATATTATTTCCGGTAAAAAACTGTCCGCTGCGCACCTGAACCAGCATACAAAAAGCAATGATAATCATCATCACATAAAATTCCGTTCTTTTTGTCATTCTTTTAACATTCATAGAAATTCCCCCTTAACACTCTACAGACAAGGCCGAAAGTGAAGTTTCGTCAAGCCCACTGGTCATATGCTCTTCTACCAGCCGCCCCTGCTTCATAACAAGAACGCGATTACAGTTGGAAAGAATCTCACGAATATCATCGGAAATAATGATAATAGCCAAACCATTCTCCGCAAGCTTCTGAGTCAACTTATAAATGTCATATTTTGCACCAATATCCACACCCACTGTAGGGCCGTTTAAAATCAGAACTTTCAAATCCAAAGACAACCACTTTGCAAGCACACATTTTTGTGCATTACCGCCGGACAAAGTCCGCATGTTGTCTTTCATATCATTAATTTTAATAGAGAGTTCCCGCACCCAATGTTCCACGGACTCCTCAACAGATTTTTCCCTGATAAAACCGAGAGAATTAGAATGCTCTTTCCATTTTGTAATAGAAATATTATCTTCAATTGATTGATCCATGAATAACCCCTGGACGCCGCGTTCCGGCGGAACATATCCGATTCCATTGGCAATGCCATCTTTGACGCTGTTAATTTCTGCCTTTTTCCCGTCAATCCAAATCTCACCGGACTCAGCCCTGTGATATCCAAAAATTGTCTCCGCCAGCTCAGTCCGGCCGGAACCCAACAGTCCAACGATGCCAAGAATCTCTCCCTCTCTCAGAAAAAAGCTGCAATTGGCAAATCCATCAGTCAGGCTCAAATCCTTAACTTCCAGAACCTTCTTCGCCTCCGGCTTCTCATCATAATGGAAAAATTCCTCCTGAATTTCGCGACCGGTCATATAATATGTAAATTTCTGTTCATTCAGTTCTTCCGTTTTTCCAGAGAACACATTTTTCCCACTGCGGAAAATAGTAAAATGCTCTGCAATCTCAAAAACCTCATCCAGCTTATGAGATACAAAAAGAATTGCAATTCCCTGCTTCTGCAAATCACGAATTACATTAAACAGATTTTTAACCTCTTTCTGGGTAATCGCAGTGGTAGGCTCATCCATAATAATCAGTTTCGCATTGTTTAAAAGCGCACGGCTGATGGCAATAAGCTGCTTATCCGCAACCGTCAGATTCTCCACCATCTCGTCCAAATCCACTTTAAAATCAATTTTAGACAATGCCTGCAGAGCAATTTCATGAAATCTTTTTTTACTGATAATCTTTTTTCTACTCGCCACTTCCATATTCAAAGCAAGATTTTCACGCACTGTCAGATTGGGAAATACTGACAAATCCTGATAAATAACCTGTACACCTGCATCAATAGCCTGCTGTGTGGTCAATTTTGAATATTCTTTTCCGTCAATCTCAATAGTCCCTGCATCTGGTGTATAGAATCCGGAAATCACATTAATAATCGTAGATTTTCCACATCCGTTCTCACCGGCCAAACAATGTACCTCACCCCTTTTTATTACCAGGTCAACTCCATCCAGCGCTTTTACGCCGCCAAAATACTTTTTTACGCCTGCAATTTTAATTATATTTTCCGACACATCCATTCCTCCATATTTAACCCCTGCTTATCCCTTTTACAAAGAGAACTGCGTGCTCATACGCCTCGCAGTTCTCTATAGGATATCAAAAATTAGAAATCAAAGTCATCTACGTTATCTGCAGTTATAGAAATGAATCCGTTACCCATAAGCAGTTTTTTATTGTTTTCATCAACCACCAAATTGTCATAGGCAGATAAACCGAGGTTTGTTCCGTTGCCAATCTCTTCGCCATCCAGACACATACGGGCCAATTCACACATTGCATAACCGGCATCAGCTGGATCCCAAAGAGTAATACAGGTAAGAGAACCGTTCTTTAAAAGTTCCCGGCACTCATTGGGCATACCGGTACCTACAACATGAACGGAATCAGCCAGTCCCAACTCGTTGATTGCACGGGCAATGCCTGGTGTGTCATCAGAAGAGCTGCCTGTAAAACCTGTGATATCCGGATATTTCTTGAGAACTTCTTTTGCCTTTTCGTAAGCTGTTTCCGTGTTATTCTCAGACTCAACACGAGGTAAGTCAGCCAGCAGAGTCAAACCCGGATATGCTTCTTTTTGTCTTGCAACAGCGCCGTCTGCCCACTCGTTGTGGGAAGCAGTACTCAAAAACCCAACCATGGTGGTATATGTACCCTTCTCGTTCATCAATTTAGCCAGGTTGTCCATGATAAATGCACCGTAACCGGCATTGTTGAATGCTTCGATATCGTAATCGCAGTTTTCCACGGTAGAACCTTCATGGCAGATAACAACGATTCCCTTATCTCTCGCCTCCTGTAAAACAGGTTCACAAGCAACCGGATCAACCGGAACCACACATAATGCATCAATATCCTGATTGATCACATCCTGAATAATCTGGATCTGCTGAGATGAATCAGTATCAGTCGGACCCGTCATCCATGCTTCAATCCCTTTCTCATCAGCCCATTTTTTAATACCCTTTTCCATACGAATAAACCAGCCATTCGTATTGCCTTTTACAACGACAGCAATTCTATAATCCTTCTTCCCCTCCGTTTCTGCTGTCTTTGACGCATCTGTCGTCTTAGCTGCTTCCGTACCAGCCGGAGCAGGACTGGATGAATTGCCACAGCCAGCCAGCATAGAGACTGTCGTAGCCACCGTCAATAGAGTTAGTAAAATTTTTTTCTTCATGATTCATTTCCTCCTACACATTTTTTGTTTTTGTGTTGTTTTCACCCCTGGTAAGAGTGATATATTCATAAGGCATTGGGCCTTTGAATCAAAATCCAACCGAATATCTATTCAATATTCCGATGACGGCTTTCCATCTGTTCATAGGAAAGTCCCATCTCTTCTTTCAGAAGCATTACAATAATGTCAAACAGCAAGAATAAATGCTGTTCAAAAAGATTTCCCATAGGCTGTATGGACTGTATGACGCGAGAGTCCGTTCCCTTATATACAGCTGCAGGAACAAATAAAACATGATCTGCAACCTGAGGAATCCGTTCTTTTGGCGCACCTGTGATGATTCCAAGTTCTGCTCCAGTATGTAAGGTCTGTTCAGCAAGATAATCGATATGGCCTATCTTTCCGGAACCATTTACCATAAGACAAAGGTCGCCCTCTTTCATTCCCGGAGTTGTATCATCCCAGAGCCAGTAAGTTTCTTTTCCAAGATGCATAAGTCTCATTGCAAAGCTTCTCGCAGCAATGCCTTCACGCCCTGCCCCAACCACAAACAGCCTCTCAGACCGCTTGATTGCAAAAATAAAATTCTGAAGCTCCTCCATATCTTGATTTAAAAAAACAGCTTCATTCTCAGAAAGAATTGTTTTTACATACTTTTGATACCGCTCTGTAAATGTCATAATGCACTCCTTTCATCTTGATAAAATGTAACCGGTTACATTTTATTTTATAATATATTTATGCATTTTATATATAAAACTTCACTTTTATATTATAATATTATAACTTTTTTGCGTAACCGGTTACTTTTTTTGTTTTAAAAAAGAAATCATTCCCTTAAGGAATAACCCTTTAAACCGTTTATTTCCTGTTTAAAAATTTTTCAGAACCTCTGAGAATCAGTTTGACTGGAAGAACCTCTATTTCCCGTTCACCATCCAGATTCTCCAAGCGGTTGAGCAGCATTCTCATGGCGATCCTTCCCATATCGGCTTCTGACCGGTCTACTACGGAAAGTTTAAAATCAATCACTTTCAGAACGCTGATATCATCAAAACCAATCAGCGAAACATCTCGTCCAAGTACTAAGTTATGCTCAGTCAAATAGCGCAGACAGCCCAAGGTCATCATGTTACTACATGTAAAGATTGCTGTCGGTGGCTCCTGAAGGCTCATCAGTTTTTGGGTCATCTGATAGGCCAGGTCTGATTTTTGATCTCCTCTGACCATGTATTCGCCCCGAATGGGAATCTCATACTCATCCATAGCCCTACGATATCCCTTTGAACGTTCATACACTGGCCGATTCAAAGGATCTCCTTCGATAATCGCAACCTTCTCATGTCCCTCTCGAATCAATTGGCTTACTGCTAAGTAGGCCCCTTTTTCATTTTCCGCCAAAACAATACTGAACTCGCCTCCACGAATATCCCTGTCCAACAAGACTACCGGTATCCCCTTTTTTTCAAGTCCCTCTAAAAGTTCTTTTGTGACAGTAGAAAGATTGGCAATCGGAGTGATGATAATCCCAGCTAAATGCTGGCTTTCAACCATCCGCAGAATATCCTGTTCTTTCACCACATTCTCATCAGAGTTAAAGAAAAAAACATTGTACCGATTCTGGTCAGCTACATTTGTGATGCCATACAACGCCCCTGAAAAGAATGGGTTCTCAATATCCGGAAAAATAACTCCGATATTCGAGGTGCTTTGTACGCTTAAGCTTCTTGCAATTGCATTAGGAATAAAACCATTCTCTTTGATAACCCTCATAACTGCTTCACGAGTTGTGGGTTTCACCCGACCGCTATTATTAATAACTCTTGATACCGTTGCTGTTGACACTCCAGCTTTTTGTGCAATATCACTAATATTCATAAATACAGTTCCTTATTCATGCGAAAATATTATCATATTGTATTTTTAATGTCAATACCATTTTCAGTAAATAACTAATTCAACTAATTTCTCACGTATTTTCTTATAACATTTGACCATTAATCTTCCGGATATAAAAGCAACCCTCTATTCTTCAAAACCATAACCCAAAAGCACCTCTGCAATTAATTTTAATTTGTCTGACTTCCCGGTAAAAATCCATTTTGCCACGCGCTCAATGGAATGGTTCAGACCAGTGGGACGTCCAATTGTCTGCATATTGCATTCCATTTCAGCAAATCCTCCTGAATTTCCGTCATCATTATAGACGTGGATAGAGTAGCCGGTATCTCCCTCCAGCATGGGAGGTTCCTCCGAATACATCGCAGATGGGTTGTTCGGATAATTGATGATAATAAGACAGCTTTCTCCATCCCGTTCCTCTGACAGATATCCGAATCTTCCGGTCAGCACCGCTGATTTATAAGCAATTTTATAGCGGGAATCACCGGTGATTTTCAAGCATACGCCATGTTCTGTTAAATATTCATGTTCACCAACCTGCTCATAATGATCAGTCCCTTTCAGAGGTTGATACATTGGTATATATATGGTACCTTTCGGTCTGATCTGGAGAAGATTCCAACTCTCGGCATATATCTCCTGCTCACTCTCTACACTCAAATCCAGCACTTGTTCATAACCGCAATAAGACACCTCCTGCATTAAGGCAGTGCAATCCTGCAGCTTTTTCAAGGGATTTAAGGCTTTTAGGATGGTTCTCCCAAACTCCACATGCATCATACCCGTCACGGTATTATGAGATTCAAGATCAATCGATTGTTTCAGAACAACGGTATTTCCACTGTGTTCCATAGAAAACTCTCCCGGATCAATGGTCTTGGGAGTCTTTAATGTTTCACGAAAATGTTTCCGGTCCATAATATTAAACTGAATTTCAGGTGCCACCCATACCCGGTCTCCTCCGGTGTTCCAAACCTGGCTGTCCACCAATTTTTTATAACTGTCCGGACTATGTATCGATTCCGGTATCCAGAATATCCCCTCCGGATATCGGTCAGAAAACGGACCGAAAACATGTCCGCCTTGCTGTGTAATAACAAGTTTCCAACCATCTCCAATCTCTAATATCCCATACCTCATTCCGCAATAATCAAACGTATTCAATATCTCTTTCATTTTTATTCCATCCCTTTCACGCTGCCAAAGGCCAGAGCATTATAAAAAACGTTGGCTTACACAACTTTCTCTTTAAAATAAAGTCATATGGATATGTCCTGTACTGCAAATCACGGTGAAATGAATCGGTTATCTAGAATGTTAAACAACTGTATTTTTATGAAGATGACACGGTCTCAAGATTGAGATTTATTATACCACATTTTTTTTACATTGTCCTCATATATCAACTTTATCTCTACAATTCTCACATAGTCAATGCCTATAGTTATTTCTGATAAAAGAATAATAATATCCTAACTAACAGAACAGAGTTCCTATCCATAAAAGACCCACATCCATTAACCAAGTATATATCGGATTAATTTTATCTTCTCTAGAAACTCTGCTCCATCTTTACGACTCTGTTTCACTTACAAACCATTCTGGCTTATGATCCTAAGGTCAATTCATATATCTCTTTTAAAATTACCTGAGTCTGTTCTACCATCACATCAATGGAATTATTTTTTCGCCGGTCCAAATACCGAAACACCGGTTCATCTCCAGTCTGAAGCTTTAAATCGCCCTTGTACCGGAGAATCAGCTCCGGAATCTTTTCCGCGTTAAGCTTTGCGTTTTTATACATGGTCAGACGGATTTCCTGGCGGTTGATATTGACTTCCGTCACATAGGCACTGTGGGCCAATGCCTTTAAGGCCGCCACCTTCAAAAGATTTTCCAGAGGCCTTGGGATGTCGCCGAAACGGTCCATCAGCTCATCCTGCATATCCATGTATTCCTCTTCATTTTCAATGCCGGAAATCCGCTTGTAGATATCCAGCTTCTGATATTCATTCTTAATATAAGAAGAAGGAATATAGGCGTCAATGCTGCAATCCACCACGGTCTCGTAGGCATCCTCTTCCCTCCGCTCTCCCTTCAGTTCCAAAACTGCCTGGTTTAAGAGCTTGCAGTAAAGGTCGTACCCCACCGCCTCCATATGGCCGTGCTGTTCAGCTCCCAGCACATTTCCCGCGCCCCGGATTTCTAAATCCCGCATGGCAATCTTGATGCCGGAGCCCAGCTCCGTAAATTCCCGGATGGCCTGGAGGCGTTTTTCCGCTTCTTCCTTTAAAAGCTTATCCCGCTTATACATCATGAAGGCATAGGAGGTCCGGTTGGAACGCCCCACCCGCCCCCGAAGCTGGTATAGCTGGGAAAGCCCCATACGGTCTGCATCCTGGATGATGATGGTGTTGGCATTTGGGATGTCGAGTCCCGTTTCAATGATGGTGGTACAGACTAAAACGTCGATATCTCCGGCCACAAAGTCCAGCATGATCCGCTCCAGCTCGTGCTCATGCATCTGCCCGTGGGCAAAGGTGACGGCTGCGTCGGGAACCAGCTTGGCGATGTGGTTTGCCACCTCATCGATGTTGTTCACACGGTTGTATACATAATACACCTGACCGCCTCTGGAAAGCTCTCTGTGAATGGCTTCCCGGACCATTTCATCGTTGTACTCCATCACATACGTCTGGATGGGAACCCGGTCCACCGGAGGCTCCTCCAGCACGCTCATGTCCCTGATTCCTACCAGACTCATGTGCAGAGTTCTGGGAATGGGGGTTGCGGTCAGGGTCAGAACATCCACATTTTCCTTTAACTGCTTGATCTTTTCTTTATGAGTCACCCCAAAACGCTGCTCTTCATCAATGATGAGAAGTCCCAAGTCCTTAAACTTCACATCCTTTGACAAGAGCCGGTGAGTGCCGATGACAATATCCACAGTGCCCCGCTTTAAATCTTCCAGGGTCTTCTTCACCTGGGCCGGAGTCCTGAACCGGGACAAAAGGTCCACCCGGACGGGAAAATCCTTCATCCTCTGGGCAAATGTGTTGTAATGCTGCTGGGCCAGAATGGTGGTGGGAACGAGATAGACCACCTGCTTTCCCTCCTGAACCGCCTTAAAAGCAGCCCGCAGGGCGATCTCCGTCTTGCCGTAGCCCACATCCCCGCAGATCAGACGGTCCATGACCTTGCGGCTTTCCATATCCGCCTTGGTGGCTTCAATGGCATCCCACTGGTCCTCCGTCTCCTCGTAGGGAAACATCTCTTCAAATTCCTTCTGCCAGACCGTGTCCTCCCCGTACCGGAAGCCCTCGGTCTGCTGTCTGGCGGCATAAAGCTGGATCAAATCCTTGGCGATTTCCTTTACCGCGCCCTTGACCTTTGCCTTGGTCTTATTCCACCGGTCACCGCCTAAGCGGTTTAACTTGGGCTTTTTGGCCTCGGCTCCTGCGTACTTCTGAATTCCGTCCAGTCTGGTGGCGGGTAAGTAAAGACTTCCGTTTTCCGCATACTCCACCTTCAAATAGTCCCTGGTGATTCCATCCTGGTCTATTTTTTCAATTCCCCGGTAGACTCCAAGGCCGTGGCTTTCATGAACCACGTAATCGCCTACGGAAAGGTCTGAAAAGTTGCGGATTTTGGTCCCTTCATAGGCCGTCTTTTTCCGTTTGCGCTTCTTTTTATCCACCCCGAACATATCGCCTTCTGTGATGACGATAAATTTGAGCAGAGAGTATTCAAAGCCACGCCGCAGGTTTCCATGGGTCACCAGAATCTCTCCCGGCTTTACCTCGCTGCTCTCTTCACTTTCGTCGGGGCAGTAAGCCCTTAAATCGTATTCCCTCAAATCCCCTGCCAGACGGCTGGCTCTGGTCCTGGAAGCGGATAAAAGGACGACCCGGTAGCCTTCTTTTTTCCATCTGGTTAAGTCCTTGATCAAAAGCTCAAAGCCGTTTTGATAGGCATTGACATTCTTCACCTGGAAGCTGTAACGGTTTCTTACCAAAAATCCGGAAAGCTTCTGCTCCAGGCCCGTTAAGTAGACCGTGGTCTTTGTCTGAACCCTGGCCAGCATCTCTTTTGCGGAAAAGAGAAGTCCTGTCTGGCTGGGAAGCAGATATCCGCTTTCCAGACGGTGTATCATGCTCTCCCTGAATTCCGTTTCAACGGTTTCTCCCTTTTCCTTAAGCCGGTCCGGTTCGTCTAAAAACAGTATCCGGTTCTCCTGGGGGAAATAGTCCAAAAAGGAGACGCTTTCCCGGCAGAAGTAATGGACATAGCCGTCTAAGCCCTTCTGCTTCCATCCCTCCCGGATTCCTTCTAAGAGCTCGGAAACGTGGCGGCGGATTCTGGCGGCCTCTTCGATTTTGGACTGCTTTTTCAGCTCTTTTTCATAGGTCTGGGCTTCTTTTTCAAGGATTCCGATTCCGTCTTGAATCTGTTCCTCTGTCAGCACCATTTCCGTGGCAGGGTAAATCCGGATGCTTTCTAAAGTTTCTACGGACCTCTGGCTTTCCAAGTCAAAGGTGCGGATGGAGTTCACCTCGTCATCCCATAGCTCAATGCGGACCGGAAGCTCTTCCGTCAGAGGAAATATGTCGATGATACCGCCCCGGATGGAGAACTGGCCCATGCCATCCACCTGGCCCATGCGTTCGTATCCCAGCTCCAAAAGGCGCTTCTTCCACTGTTCCACATCGATGATGTATCCTTCCTCCACGTACAGCACCTGTTCTTTTAAGTACTCAAGAGGAAGCAAATGGTCCATCAGTCCATCCATGGTGGTCACCACCCAGCCGGAATCCCCCTCCATCAGGTGACGGAACACCTCCATGCGCTGCTTGGTCAGCAGATTTCCATGGATATCCGCATTGAAGAAAAGCAAGTCCCTGGCAGGATAAAGCCAGACATTGGGATCAAAAAAGCGCAGGTCTTCGTAGATCTCTCTGGCTCTGATATCGTCATAAGTCACTACCAGCTTAGACCCTGCTCCCTTGGCCGCCTCGTACATCAGATGGACCTTCTGGGAATCCATACAGCCGCTTGCCGCAGCCGGTCCGTTTCCCTTTGCCAAATCCGCTGCCAGGTCCTCAAAATCCTTCAGTTCCAGCAATGGTTTTTCAAATAGATCGCTCATGAAATCTCCTTATTTCTTCCTGTTGAAGTAGTTCATTGCCATATCCGCCCCGTCCGTGACCATCATGACGGCTGCCTTTGCAGCGTCCTCATAGGCCTGGGCCATAAGCTCTGCCTGGGCCTTTGGAAACCGTCCCAGCACATAGTCTGCCAGGTCCATTTCCTTGGGCTTTTCCCCCACTCCCACCCGGATTCTCAAAAATTCCTGGGTTCCTAAGTGGCTGATGATATTTTTCAAACCGTTGTGCCCGCCTGCACTTCCCTTTGTCCTGATCCTCAACTGGCCTTCCGCCAGGTTGATGTCATCGCAGATGACGATGACCTTCTCCGGCTCCACCTTGTAAAAGTCAGCCATGGAACGGATGCTCTCTCCGCTTAAATTCATAAAGGTCTGGGGCTTTGATAGTATGACCTTTTCCCCGTCTATCATTCCCTGGCCGCAGTAAGCCCGGTGCTTTTTTTCCGTCACACGGATTCCCAGCCTGTCCGCCAGTGTGTCTATTACCTCAAAACCTACGTTGTGTCTGGTTTTTTCATATTCTCTCGTTGGATTTCCAAGTCCTGCTATGATATACATGATGATTCTCCTCACTATATTAACTGGCGTCCCGATTCATACCATTTTTAAAGCATTTCACGCCTGAAAAGCGTTAGATTTCCGTTACCGGGGGTCTAACGCCGTTCCTTCATTTTAACAGCAACAATTTCAGATGTAAAGGCAAAAGGCCTTTCATATTTAAATTTATGATTTATTCATATGATTTTTCTTGTCATCCTCATCCCTCTATGGTAAAATAGAGCCGCTGCGCCTGATGCAGCATTAAAAAAGCAGGCAGATTTAATTTCCATGTAACAGTTGTCTCAGGATTTGATAGAAAAGGAGTAATGTTCATGAAGAATGTTTCCAAGAATTACGATGTGATCATCATCGGTGCAGGCCCTTCCGGTATCTTTTGTGCTTATGAACTGATTGAAAAAAGACCAGACCTTAAAATTTTAATGATAGAAAAGGGCCGCCCCATTGAGAAACGGGCCTGTCCCAAGAGAAAAACCAAGGTGTGCGTAGGCTGCAAGCCCTGCTCCATCACTACCGGTTTTGCAGGAGCAGGAGCATTCTCCGACGGAAAGCTGTCCTTATCCCCTGACGTGGGAGGAAATCTTCCGGAAATCCTGGGATACGATAAAACTTCAGAGCTGTTAAAGGAATCTGACAACATTTACTTGAAATTCGGAGCTGACACCAATGTTTACGGCGTGGACAAGCAGAAGGAAATCCAGGAGATCAGAAGAAAGGCCATCAACGCCAACTTAAAGCTGATCGAATGTCCTATCCGCCACTTGGGAACAGAGGAAGGCTATAAAATATATACCCGCCTCCAGGAGCATCTGCTGGCACAGGGCGTTGAAATGGCATTTAACACCATGGTAAAGGACATCATCATCGAGGACAATGTGGCAACGGCAGTCATCACCGATAAGGATGAAACCTGTTGCGCACCGGAAATCGTTTCCGCCATCGGCCGGGAAGGTTCTGACTGGTTCAGCCACATCTGCGGCGACCACGGAATTGAAACCATGGTCGGTACTGTAGATATCGGTGTCCGTGTAGAGGTTCGTGACGAAGTCATGGAGTTTTTAAATAAGAATCTCTATGAGGCAAAACTGGTTTACCACACTCCCACCTTTGACGATAAAGTCCGCACCTTCTGTACCAATCCTTCCGGAGAGGTTGCAACAGAATATTACGAAAACGGACTGGCAGTTGTCAACGGCCACGCATACAAGTCCCAGGAGTATAAGACCAACAACACCAATTTCGCTCTTCTCGTATCAAAGAACTTTACAAAACCCTTTAAGACACCCATCGAGTACGGCAAGCACATCGCACAGCTCAGTAACATGCTCTGCGACGGAAGGATTCTGGTTCAGACCTTCGGAGATTTCCAGAGAGGCAGACGTACGACAGAAGAGAGATTATGCCGCAACAACCTCATCCCCACCTTAAAGGATGCGGTTCCAGGCGATTTATCTTTGGTATTCCCTCACCGCATCATGGTTGACATCAAAGAGATGCTCCTCGCTCTTGACAAGGTGACTCCCGGTATCGCCAGCGACGAAACCCTGTTATACGGCGTAGAAGTGAAGTTCTACTCCAATAAAGTTGTAGTCAATCAGGATTTTGAAACCAGCGTAAAAGGCTTACGTGCCATCGGTGACGGCGCTTCTGTAACCAGAGGACTTCAGCAGGCATCAGCCAACGGACTGAGCGTAGCCAGAAGCATTCTTGCAAAGATGAACTGACAATAATATTTAAGCCGCCCTTTCACATTTTTCGTGAAAGAGCGGCTTTTATTTGTTTTTCGCTTTCTAGTTCACAACAGCCTTTTTCCCATAGCTGCCAAAAATTCCATCAAAAAACTGCACCACACATCCCAGGCCAAAAGTGACCACAATGGTTCCCCACCCGATTTCGCCTCCTAAAAGAAAAGCCAGAAGGGCGCAGATACTGTCAAAGCCGACTTTGGCTTTGCCGATAGGCACACCCTTTTCCCTCAGAGCCAGAACCAGATCGTCGTTGGTATTGGGCGGCAGGCCGGAAGCTATATATGAAGCAACTCCAAAGCCAATTAAAATCATCCCCACGACCAGCAGAACTGCCGAGGAAACGATTCCTGTCCCTTCTATTCCCTCCAGCAGCCTCTTGCTGATATCGATAAAAAATCCAATCAGGGCAGACGACACAAAGGTGACCATTCTGGGATAAGTTCTGCGAATTCCTGCTGCAACGAGCACAATCAGGAATGACGTTATGTAAATGACAAAAGAGGTATTGATACCCCAATACTTTGCCAGTACAAAGTTCATGGCATCGAAGCCACCTGCCCCTGCATGGGAATTGATGGTAAAGACAACGCCCACCGGAATGATTAAAATGCCCATAAGATACAGAATGATCTGTCTTTTTTCTATTTTCTTTCTGCTCTTCATCAAATCAACCCCAGTTTCTCCATGGCGTAAGCCACCCCGTCATCCTCCACATTTTTGGTATAAAAGGTGGCATAAGGCTCCAGTTCCACATCGTGATGTCCCATGAGAACACAGTTTTCTGCATATTCAAACATGGACAGATCATTGGTGCTGTCTCCAAACACGTAAGCATCCTCCAGGGAAATTCCGTAATGCTTTAAAACCACTTCCATGGCCGTGGCCTTGGAATATCCGGCGGGAACGCATTCATAAAAACCGTTCCCCCTGTTTATGATATCAAAGTCCAGCCCAATAGCGCGGGCAAAGCCCTTTAAATCACTTTTCTCATCGGTAAAGGCACAGAATTTATCAAAATCATAGCAATCCTCTTCCCAGCCAAAGGGAGAGAGCACGCTGCCCTCTTTCCTCAGCTTTTCCTTCAGAGTTTCGATTGCAGGCATGCGGGAGGTCCCTTCCCGGAAATAACAATCCTCCGTTCCCTCCAGAATTCCATCTATGCCATGATCCACAATGAGCTTTTTGATCTCAACGCCTCTTTCACGGGGAATGGTGGCGGAGAAAAGGACTTCCTCCCCTGCCACAATCCTGGTTCCGCAGCCGCAGCAATAGCCATCCACCTCAATCATTTCCTTAATAGGTCCCATCAGGCAATAGGGACGGCCTGAATTGATGAATACGAGGTGGCCCTTTTCACGGGCCCTGGCCACTGCCTTTTTAGCGCTTTCCGGCACATTCCGGTTTACCTCAGAATAGAGGGTTCCGTCAATATCAAAAAACAATACCTTTCTTTTTCCAGCCATTATTCCCCCCGAAAACGTATGGTGCCCGCTTTTTCATCCATGCTCTCAACGATAGCAAGGGATTCTACCTTAATTCCCTGCTCTCTTAAATGGTCCCCTCCGGGCTGAAAGCCCTTTTCAATGACAATTCCCGCTCCTACCAGCTCTGCTCCGGAGTTTTTCACAATGTCAGCCAGACCTTCCAGGGCTTTTCCATTGGCTAAAAAATCATCAATGAGAAGCACCTTGTCACCAGCCCCTAAAAACTCCTTGGCAACCAAAATATCATAGGTCCTGCCATGGGTGAAGGACTCCACCTGGGTGGTATAAATGTCGCCTGCAATATTTTTCGTTTTGGATTTCTTTGCAAAAACAACGGGCACATCAAAGTACTGAGCCACAATACAGGCAATGCCGATACCGGACGCTTCTATGGTCAATATCTTATTGATCTCATAATCATCAAAACGTCTCTTAAACTCTTTTCCAATCTCAACAAACAGCTTAATATCCATCTGGTGATTTAAGAAGCTGTCAACTTTTAACACATTACCGGCCTTGATTTTTCCATCCCTGCGGATTCGGTCCATTAAAAGCTGCATGAAAGGTTCCTCCCTGTCGTAATTTATTTGTTATTTAATCACTGCGTTCTCTGTCAGAAAATCCATTACTTTATTGGTCATAATAAAATCATCAAGGTCATACTGGCTTGCGATTTCAAGAAGCGCTTCCACGCTCTCATAACCCATATCGTCTGCAACACCCTGGCGGTCTTCATCGGTGATGGTGATATTTTCCGCTTCTGCAATGGCGTTGATCACCAGTCTCTGAGTTACCATTCCCTCTGCCTGAGGCTTTAACACGGATTCCTTAAAGGCTTCCACATCCATGCCTGCAAGAGCGCCTGCAAAGGTAGCTAAGTCCATGCCGTAAGCTGCTGCCTGATTGGTGTAGGTAGCCAGCACATTGTTGTAGTTGGCATCAATGGCTTCCTGGTTCGGTTCAACGGTAGAGCCTTCCAGCACTGCATTGAAAATGTCGCCCTTTACTTTCTGCTCTGCCTGCTCATTTTTCTCTAACAGCAGGGTCTGCATCTTGTCTTCCTTATATTCATCAACTGTCTTGAATTCAGATTTTTCCTGAACAAAGGCATCGTTTAACTCAGGAACCTTTTTCTCTTTTACAGCGTTGACAGTCACTTCAAATACAACTGCCTTGCCTGCTAACTCCGCACTCTGATAGCCTTCCGGGAAGGTGAGGTCCAGGCTGACTTTATCGCCCTTTTTGGCGCCTACGAGGCCTTCTTCAAAGCCTTCGATAAACTGGCCGGAGCCAATGGTGAGATCGTAGCCCTGAGCCGTGCCGCCTTCAAAAGCAACTCCGTCCTTGGTTCCCACGTAGTCGATGTTGACCTGATCGCCATCCTGGACAACGCGGTCCACTTCTTCATACGTTGCGCTGCGCTCCAGTTCACCCTGGATGAGCTGGTTCACTTCATCGTCTGTCACTTCCACTGCGTCCTTGGTCACTTCCACGCCCTTGTACTGTCCAAGGGTGATGGTTCCGTTGTCCACGCCAGCTAAATCCACTGTTTCCAGAGTCTCCTGAGCTGCGGCGGATTCCGTTGCCGCTGCTGTAGTTTCTTCTGCTGCCTTCTTTCCACATCCAGAAATAAGAGCTGCTGTCACAAGGCCGCACATACATACTTTAAAAATTTTCTTCATCATATAATCCTTTTCCTTCTATTTAAATTAATTCTGACAAAACTGTCTCCTGACAGTTATACCACATCAGCCAAGGTAAAAAAAGCCTTTTCCTGAAATTGGCATATATTTCTTAAGGAAAGCGTAACTTCCTTCACTTAAATTTTATTACTTGTAAAATGCCTGAAATGCTCTGTATGTATTATACACATCCAGCTTAGAGGAAAGCTCAAAAGGAGAATGCATGGAAAGAATGGGAACTCCCAAATCCACCACGTCCACATCCATATGGGCCACATACTTGGCAATGGTTCCGCCGCCGCCCTGGTCCACGGCTCCAAGCTCTCCTGCCTGCCAGTAAACGCCTTCCTGCTCCAAAATAGCGATTGCCTTTGCCATCACCTCTGCACTGGCATCGTTGGTGCCCACCTTTCCCCGCACCCCTGTGTACTTGGTCAAAACACAGCCCTTATTTAAGAAGCAGGTATTTCTCTCGTCACACACCTGGGGGAAGTTAGGGTCATAGGCCACATTCACGTCAGAAGAAAGGCAGATGGAATTGCGCAGAACGGTTCTGGCATGAACCCCTGCCATCTGGGCCAGGTCCTCAATGTAGTGACGGACAAAGTCAGAGTTAAGCCCCGTATTTCCGTCAGAACCGGTTTCTTCCTTATCTGCCAGAATGGTCACCGTGGTATACCTCGGCTCCCTGGCTTCGATTTCCGCCATCAGGGCCGTGTAGGCACAGACCCTGTCATCCTGGCCGTAGGCTCCGATCATGCTGTTGTCCAGTCCCACGTCGCGGGCCTTTCCCGCCGGAACCATCTCGATTTCCGCCCGGAAAAAGTCGGCTTCCACAATGCCGTAGCGCTCATGCAGAAGCTTAAGGGCCAAGAGCTTGACTCCCTCCTTAATCTCCGCCTGGTCAAGATACGGAATGGAGCCCACAAGCACGTTAAGCTCCTCTCCCTTTAAGCCGTCCTTTAACTTTCTCTCATTCTGCTCTGCCGCTAAATGGGGAAGAAGGTCTGTCACGCAGAATACGGGATCACCCTCCTTCTCTCCGATATTCACTTCAACGGTTTCCCCGTTTTTCTTGATGATCACGCCGTGCATGGCAAGAGGGGTAGCACCCCACTGGTATTTACGGATTCCGCCGTAATAATGGGTCTTAAAGAAAGCCAGTTCGCTTTTTTCATAAAGGGGATTTGGCTTTAAATCCAGCCTTGGGGAATCGATGTGGGCGCCGTTGATGCGCACGCCCTTATCCAGGCTCTCTCTTCCAAAGGTGGTTGCCATAATCGCCTTATTCCTGTTCACCTGATAGACCTTATCTCCGGTCTTATAGGCCTTTCCCTCTTCAAAGGGCACGTAGCCCTGCATTTCCAGCATTGCCAAAGCCTCTCTGACGCATTCACGCTCTGTCTTGCCGTTGTCTAAAAATCTCTTATAACCCTGGCAGAACTCCTCTGCCTCTGCTCTCTGCTCCGGCGCTGCCTTTGCAATATGGGGAAATGTAAATGTCAGCTCCTCCTGGAGCTTCTGTCCTATTGTTTTTTCCATTTAAGTAAACCTCCGATGATGTCAGCGGGCATTTCGCCCTGCCGCTTAATTTGATGCACATATCTCCTGGCTGTCAAGGACCAGGGTAAAGGGGCCGTCGTTGACGAGCTCCACCTTCATATCGGCTCCGAAGCTGCCGTGTTCCACCTTGTTTCCCCGATTCTTTAACTGCTCCACCATATATTCGTAAAGCTCCTCCGCAAGAGCGGGGCTGCCTGCCTTAATAAAGCTGGGCCGGTTGCCCTTTTTGCAGTCCGCATACAGGGTGAACTGGCTGACCACCAAAAGCTCTCCTCCCACATCGGCCAGAGAGAGGTTGGTCTTCCCGTTTTCATCCTGGAAAATCCTCAGCTTGCATATCTTATCCGCCATCTTTTCCGTGATTTCCCTTGTATCCGTATCACACACTCCAAGGAGAAGCAAAAATCCCTTCCCAATAGAACCAATCTTTGTGCCCTCCACCGTAACGCCGGCGCCGGACACCCGCTGCAGTACAACCTTCATATCATTTTCTCCTGTCTATCTAAGTACCAGTCTCAAATACTCCAAAAGCGTTTCCGTGGCCTCTTCCCGGTATACGATCTCTCTCGCCAGAACCGGATAATCGGTTATGATATTATCCACTCCCAGCATCTTCATCCGTTCCAGCTCACTTTTGGTGTTCACCGTCCAGGCATGGACGGCCTTTCCCTTTTCATGGGCCGCCTCCACCATCCGCTCTGTCACAAAGCTGGAACGAAGGCTGATAAAGTCAATAGTATCACTGGAATAGTAATTTCCATAGGCCGCTGAAACAATATATCCCGTCCGGATATCCGGGTCCAGTTCCCGGATGCGGTCCAGATAGGAAAACCGGCTGGAGGTGACCACGCACTGCTCCTTCATCTGGTATTTCCCGATCAGCTCCGCCACCTTATCCGGAAGCAGGCTTTCACTGCCCAGGTTCTTAAGCTCAATATTAATATTAATCCGGCCCTTGCAGTATTCCATAATTTCCTCTAAAGAGGGAATCGGCTCTCCTTTGAATTCACTGGAAAACCAGCTTCCCGCCTCCAGCCCCTTCAATTCCTCAAAGGTATAGGAGCTTATGGGGCGGTTTACACCGGAAACCCGTTTTAAGGTGGTATCGTGTCCTAAAACCACCACCCCATCCTTTGTCTCCTGAACATCGATTTCCACAAAATCAGCCAGCTCCTCCACGGCCTTTGCCATAGCCGCCAGCGTATTTTCCGGTGCGGACTTGGAGCTGCCTCTATGGGCGGTGATCTGGATTTCCTCTAAAATATCCCCTGTGATCACAGAGCCGTTGCGCACCGCATAAAAAAGGGAGACCAGGCTGATTGCCGCAGAAGCCGCCATGACCGCAACCGCCATACGCCGGTTCGCATACTTTTTATGAGCCTGATAAAAGCCCTTTTCCTTTCTCTTATATCCGTTTCCATACTGCAGATACTGAAGGCTGAGGGCGCCGAAATTTCCGATGGTCATGAGCATGCTGGTAAAGAATATGAGCACCAGCTCGATCCTGTCACAGGCCGCCGGGAGAATGGCCAGAGCCAGCCTGTTGTCCGGAAGCAGGGTCATGGCCGCTGCCGTGATCAGCACGCAGAACCAGTAAACCAGCCGCAGGCCTATGATGGCTGCCCCGTAATAAATAAGCATTAAACAGACAACCTTAAACAGCCGGCGCCTTACAAAACACCAGCTTTTCAAATATCCGTCCCAGAAGCTTTTCTGCTCGATCATACAGGCGTGAAACGCGTAAAGCCCCGGCACCACCGTCACCAGAAGGAGGATGAGAAAAATGACCAGAGCCGCCCTCCACCAGGGCTGGCGGAGCATTTCCATGAGGACGAAATTAAGAGGCTTTACATGGGTCAAAAGCCGGTACATCAGATATAGATTGGAAAATGCATAATTAGCCAGGATTAAAAGTCCCAGCCGCCAGTTCCCCTTTTGCACCTCATCAGCCAGCTTGGAAAAGCCCCCTGCCAGAATCTCCCAGGGCTTCATCCTCCAGGAATAAAAAGCCCCCTGATAAAGGGTTAGAAAGCAGCCCGTTTCCAGGGTCAGGATGAGGATGCCCGCAGCAGCCATTGCAAACAGTAAAATCAAGGTCCATGGCTTTACCAGAAAAGCGCCGATATTTGCCCCGGTTAAATAGCTGTAGCCTGCCATGCGCAGGGCAAACAAAACGCCTTTGTTTAAGATCGTCAGGTACAGGATGGTGGTGACCAGCCGGAACAAAAATCCAAACACAAACGCATTTTTCTGGTTGAACTTAAAAATCCTCCATGTATCCTTGATTAACGTGCTCATTTCTTTATGACCTTCTTCTCTGCCAAGTCAAAAGCAGCCCCGGCGAATGGAATCGTCAAGGCTGCGCTTTTATGTCAGATCTTCCTCTTCCGTCTTTTCCCCTTCCAGGGCCTTTCTCTGCTGGGCTTCACTCAGCTCCAGTATGGCCTGGTTCAGGGAAAACATCTTGGCATCCAGCACATTTACCACATCCGCACAGGCTTTTAGCTCCTGCTGTAAATAGGCCGGAGAATTGCCTTCGAACTTATAGTAAATCTTATGCTCCAGACTGGCCCAAAAGTCCATGGCAATGGTCCTGATCTGAACCTCCACCTTGGTATCCACCGGCCCGTCTGCCAGATAGATCGGTATGGTAAGGACCAAATGGTAGCTCTTGTAGCCGTTTGGCTTGGGATACTTGATGTAATCCTTTACAAAAAGGACCGTAACATCACTCTGCCTCGTTATCATCTCCGCAATCTGGTAAATATCTGACGTAAAGGAACAAATAATCCGGATTCCGGCGATGTCGTTTAACTGTTCCACCATGTTGTTGATGGTCACTTCGTAACCGTACCGTTTCAGCTTCTTTACAATGCTGTCCGGCGTTTTAAGTCTTGACTTGATGTGCTCAATTGGATTGTAATTATAGATATGAACAAACTCATTGTTGAGTATCTCGATCTTTGTGTTGATTTCCTTTAATGCCGAATCATACAAAAACATTACAGATTTCCACTGGTCCACCTGATCAAATGATTTGGGAATATTCATTCTTCATACCCCTCCCCTCTTTCACCTGCGCTTTAATTTCCGCAAGCAATGGGCCACACGCGGGAATGCCTGCATTCCTGCATCTGGCGAATGCTGCGGGAGTCAAATACCCCACGGGGTATTTGACCCCATAAGACAGGGGCAGCCCCAAATTTTAGCAGCCCCCCAGTCCTTTTCATAGTATACCATAGAAACCTGGCAATTTATATTGTTTTCCTTGAGTTTCTAAAATTTTAATCCTTTTAATAAAGAGGAAAGACCTGTGAAGGCAGAACCCTCCTCCTGGTAGTCAAATACCTCTTCTGCGGCTTCCTCATCCTCTAAAACGGCCTTCATGCTCAGGCTGATTTTGTTGTCTGCTGTGGAGATGATTTTCACCTTCACTGTCTGTCCTTCTTTTAAAACGACACCTGGATGTTTGATCCTCTGGGTGCTGATCTGGGAGATGTGAAGAAGACCGGAAAGACCGTTTTCCAGGTTTATGAATGCGCCGTAGTCCTTTATGCTGTCTACAGTTCCTTCCATAACGGTTCCTACCTGGCATTTGGCGATCTTTTTGCTCTTTTCTTCATTCATCTTTAAAAGGGCCGGCTCCTTGCCTGAGAGCACCAGCTTGTTATTTTCCTCATCTGCCGTAATGACGGTGACTTCGATGGTCTTACCATTATATTCCTCCAAGTCCTCCACATATTCCGCAGAAAGTCTGGAAGCCGGAATAAATCCCCTGACGCCTTCCAAGAATGCAACTGCTCCGCTTTTTACGATCTCTGCGATCTTGACGGTTGTCACAGTCCTGTCCTCCAGCATGGCCTTTAACTTGTCCCATGCCTGACGGTCGTTGGCCATCTTTCTGGAAAGGAGGATGTTTCCCTCTCCGTCATCGGTCCTTATGACCTCTGCCGTGATCTCATCTCCGGGGTGAATCTCCAGGTTTAAAATAAAATCAGGATCATTGCTCATATTCTCTTTATAGATGATTCCTTCTGCATAATATTTTAAATCCAGAATCACCTTGTCCTCGCTGACGCTGACAACGGTTCCGGTAAGCTGGTCGCCTTCTCTCACCCTCTTAAAGGACGCCTCCAGCTCCGCCGCATAATCCGCCATGGTTTCTACCGGTTCTTCTGCAAGAAGGGGGGCTTTATTTTCTTCACTCATCTGAATTTCCTCCGTTTCTGTAAACTTCATGTTTTACATGAATTCTAATTATATTTTTATCATATTTGGGGGGATATTTCTATAGTTTTCGGATAAAAAAGATTCTTATTCCCTGAGAATGGTTTTCTCTCTTAAAATGTGTTATATTTCAAATATATGGTATAATATCCCTGTAAATTAAAACCCCGGAAACAGATATAGAAAGGACTGGAAATATGAAGGACATCATGGACCTGCACACCCACACCATTGCCAGCGGACATGCCTATAACACCTTATATGAGATGGCTAAATCCGCTTCTGAAAAGGGCCTCAGCTTATTAGGCATTTCAGATCACGGCCCTAAGATGCCGGGGGCAACTCATGACTTTTATTTTATCAATTTCAAGGTCATTCCCCGCAAGCTTTTTGGGATCAACGTGCTCATGGGGGCGGAGCTCAACATTCTGGACCACACCGGACGGGTGGATTTGCGGAGAGGGCTTTTGGAAAAGCTGGACTATTCCATTGCCAGCCTTCACGAGCCCTGCTTTAAAAGCGGAACTGTTACGGAAAATACCAATGCCTATTTAGGGGCCATTAAAAATCCTCTGATTCATATCATCGGCCATCCCGATGACGGGCGGTTTCCGGTGGACTACGACACCCTTGTGGCTGCCGCCGCCAGACACGGCACCCTTTTGGAGGTCAACTCCAGCTCCCTCCACCCCTTAAACCCCAGAAAAAACGCCAGGGAAAATTACCGGACCATGCTGGAATTATGCAAGCGGTACAAAACCTCCATCATCATTGACAGCGATGCCCATATCGAAGCGGATATCGGAAACCACCGACAGGCCTTAGAGCTGATCAAAGAGGTGGATTTTCCTGAGGAGCTGATCGTCAATTCCTCCCTGGAACGGCTTCTGCCCTATATCCCAAAGCTGAAGGCATATTTATAAGCAGCTTTTAACCAAAAGCTTTACCAGCCATCTGTACATTGACAAATGACCGAAAATCTTTTATTATTAAATAGTAACAATTACTACTATGATTATTATTCAATAGAAAAGGAGCGGCCATGAAAACATTAAAGTACAGCCGTCAGCGGGAGTCCATTAAAACCTGCCTTATGGCAAGACACGACCACCCCACTGCCGATGCGCTATACACCTCCATCCGCGAAGAATATCCCAACATCAGCCTGGGAACCGTGTACCGGAACTTGAACCTTCTGGTGGAGCTGGGAGAAATCCGGAAGCTGACATGCGGAGACGGCGCGGACCACTTTGATGCAGATACATCACCCCACTACCATTTCATATGCAAGGAGTGCGGTCAGGTCAATGATCTGCTGTTGGACCCCATGGATCATATCAACCGGCTGGCCCAGGAGAACACAAACGGTCTGGTAGACGGCCATACCATCTATTTTTACGGCACCTGCAAAGATTGTTTGGGAAATAATTGAGAAAAATTCTTGACATAAGAAAAAACTTGTGATAAATTAATATCAGTAATCATTACTATTATTGATTGCACAAGAGAAAGACACAAATTTTCAAATAAAAAGGAGACTTAAGATCATGAAGAAATGGGTTTGTACAGTATGCGGCTATGTTCACGAAGGAGAGACAGCTCCGGATTTTTGTCCGGTATGTAAGGCTGGTTCTGAAAAATTCAAATTGCAGGATGGAGATATGTCATGGGCATGCGAGCATGAGATCGGCGTAGCTCAGGGTTCTCCTGAAGATATCATGATGGATTTAAGAGCTAACTTTGAAGGCGAATGTTCAGAGGTAGGCATGTACCTTGCCATGTCCAGAGCTGCCCACAGAGAAGGCTATCCTGAAATCGGCTTATATTATGAGAAGGCTGCTTTTGAAGAGGCTGAACATGCTTCCAAGTTCGCTGAGCTGTTAGGAGAATGCGTGACTTCCAGCACAAAAAAGAACCTGGAATTGAGAGTTGCTGCTGAAAACGGCGCCACAGCAGGTAAATTTGACCTTGCAAAACGCGCAAAAGCCTTGAATTTAGATGCAATTCATGATACAGTACATGAGATGGCAAAAGATGAAGCCCGTCACGGAAAAGCGTTTAAGGGCTTACTGGAGAGATACTTCGGTTAATCATTTTGCAGGGGCAGCGGCATTTTCGTTGTCCCTCATTCCTAACCACAGGTAACTGATCATTAATAATACATAATATTCAGGAGGGTTTATAAGATGTCTAACAAGTATGCGGGAACAAAAACAGAACAGAACTTAAAGGATGCTTTTGCAGGCGAGTCCATGGCAAGAAATAAGTACACTTATTATGCTTCCGTGGCTAAAAAGGCTGGCTATGAGCAGATGGCTGCCTTGTATTTAGAGACTGCAGATCAGGAAAAAGAGCATGCAAAGATGTGGTTTAAAGAACTCCACGACATCAGCAGCGTGGAAGACAACTTAACTGCTGCCGCTGAAGGCGAAAACTACGAGTGGACTGACATGTACAAGAGAATGGCTGATGAAGCAAGAGAAGAAGGCTTCGCTGCTCTGGCTGTTAAATTTGAGTTCGTAGCAAAAGTGGAAGCTGCTCATGAAAAACGTTATTTAAAGCTTCTTGAAAGCGTAAAGAATGACACAACCTTTAAGGGAGACGCTCCTCTTGGCTGGAAGTGCCGCAACTGCGGTTACATTCACGAAGGCGAAAAAGCTCCTGAGCTCTGTCCTGCATGTGCTCATCCAAAGGCTTATTTTGAAAGAAAAGCTGAAAATTATTAATTGATGCAAAAAAGGCTGGCCCGGTTTGGGACAGCCTTTCTTTAATTTATACCACTTTATTCTTAATCGTTCCGATTTTCTCTATGGTACATTCCACTTCATCTCCCGGTGACAGGAATTTAGGAGGCGTAAAGCCCATCCCCACTCCCTTAGGCGTTCCTGTGGAAATAATGGCTCCTGCTTTCAGGGTCATGCCCTTTGACAGCTCACTGACAACATGGTCAATGTCAAAGATCATCAGTCCTGTATTGCTCTCCTGGCGAAGCTCGCCGTTGACCTTGGACTGGATGGAAAGCTTTGGCGGATAGGATGTGGAACCGGCTGTCAGGATGCAGGGACCCATGGGGGTGAATCCATCCAGACTCTTTCCAAAGTACCACTGCTTGTGATCATTCTGTAAATTCCGGGCACTGACATCGTTGATCACCGTATAGCCGAAGATATAATCCTTCACCTTGTCTGGAGCCACATCTTTGGTGTCCTTTCCGATGATCACTCCCAGCTCTGCCTCGTAATCTAAGCCTTCCACAATGTCGCTGTGGCTTAAAATCTGTCCGCAGGGCCCTACAGCCTCATTCACCCGCTTGGAAAAGTAAACCGCTTTCTCCCGTTTTCCGTCAAATTCCTCTTTTTTAAAGCGTGCGGATTCTTCCGCATGTTCCATGTAATTAAGCCCCAGACAGATAATGTCCTGCCCCGGTACCTGGATTGGCGCCAGAAGCTCGACTTCTGACATCATGGCAGCTCCGACAATGTTGCTTTTGTGAGGGTCCAGGCCCGCAGCATGCTCCAGTAAATCCATCTCCGACTGGCTCAGTCCTTTGATTAACTCAAGCATCTCCTTGTACTCCATACCGAAAGCCCTGAGCGGAAATACCCACATCTCATCCCTGCTCACAACCCCGATATCTTTTCTCCGGTCAACCTCGTATGTAACTAATTTCATAGCTTCCTCCTTTTACATGAACCATAACTCTTCCTTTGTGGCAGAGATTGCATCTGCGCCCGCAGAAAAGGCTGCCATAATATCCTTTTTATCGGATATCAGTCCGCCTGCAATAATGGGAATACCGGTGTAATCCCGGATCTCTTTTAAGACCTTGGACATGATTCCCGGCATGATTTCAATCACGTCCGGACGAAAGGCATTGATCTGCTTTTTCACGGTATTCATGGCAAGAGAATCGATGATAAACATTCTCTGTACGCCAAACAGCAGCAGTTCCATTACTTTCATCAATATTCCTCCAACCCACAAGACAGGGTTTACAGACGCTAATTTCAGCGCTGTCCATCCCATAACAGGGATATGGTTCTACTTTATCAATCCTTTCCCCCACCGTCAAGGCAAATTTTACGAAGTAGGCCATTTCCGTGCAAAATAAAGCAATTATTTCCCCACTTTTGCAAAAACAGCCCCCGGCTCCCAGAGCTTTGAACGAAAATCCAAAGGGCCGGAAGCCGGGGACTGTCTCAGTCTTTTTCTATGCTTTTTTTATATTTCTGGTGGCAACAATGGAGACTCCGGTTCCGGCGCAGTCAGGGATGATCACATCTCCTATGGAAACGGGAGCAGAAACCGTCACCTTCCTGATTTCCTCCATACAGGCGAATATCTTATCCTTGGGAATGTCCTGGGCGGTCTTTACGGACACCATTTCCATATTGCCTCCGGTTACAGGAACCGAGGAGGTCACCATTCTGGTAGGGCTTAATACCTCTTTTTTTCCGTATTCAACGCCGCGGTTACAGGAGTGTCCCGTCACCTCGATCTGGTTCCCTTCTATGGACACTGTGAGGGAACATCCCAGGGGACAGCGGATACAGGTCATTTCTCTTACTTCCATTTATTCCACCTCCGTACAGATAAGGATTCTTTTTAAGTCCGGATATTCTGAGAAGCTGTCTCTTTTCAAGACCACCTGCTCCATCTCACCGGGCGCCAGCACTCGTTTTTTCTTGTGGGATACCCTTACATCGTCGTAATAGACGCTGATGTAACGGTCTTTATATACGTCTGCAACCCGGAAACGAACCGTCACCTGATCCGCCATATGGGAGGGATCAACGGTCTGGGGAACGGTATAACGGACTCCGTTTTCAGCCTTTAATTCCACGGTATGAGAGTTCTTTTCCCCTGCACCGGCTTTTACATAGGCAGCCGCATTGGTGCCTGCCATAGCGGCTTCTTCAGACACGTAATCCACCAGATCGTGAACGTGAAGTACATTGCCGCAGGCGAATATGCCTTCTGCGCTGGTTTCCAGCCTGTCGCCTACCATTGGCCCTGAGGTGACAGGGTTCATGGTAACTCCTGCATTTCTGGAAAGCTCATTTTCGGGAATCAATCCTACGGAGAGAAGGAGGGTATCGCAGCTATAGTATTCTTCGGTGCCTTTTATGGGCCTGCGGTTTTCATCCACCTGGGCCAGAGTGACTCCGGTCAGACGCTCCTTTCCTTCGATATCCACTACCGTATGGCTCAGTTTTAAGGGAATTCCGTAATCGTCGAGGCACTGGACAATATTTCTCTTTAAGCCGCCGGAATAAGGCATCAGCTCTGCAACCACCTTTACCTTGGCTCCTTCTAAAGTCATACGCCTTGCCATAATAAGGCCGATATCGCCGGAGCCTAAAATCACGACTTCCTTTCCCACCGCAAATCCATCCATGTTCATCAGCTTCTGGGCCGTTCCTGCGGAATAGATTCCTGCAGGGCGGTATCCCGGTATGTTTAAGGCTCCTCTGGGCCTTTCCCTGCATCCCATGGCCAGTACGATTGCCTTGGCCTTTATGGTGGTCAGCCCCTCTTCGCGGCTGATGGCTGTTATCTCTTTATTTTCATTGATATCTAAAACCATGGTGTTTAACCGGTAGGGAATCTCTTCCGCTTCCACCATGTCAATATAACGGGCCGCGTACTCCGGTCCGGTCAGCTCCTCTTTAAAGGTATGGAGTCCAAAGCCGTTATGAATGCACTGGTTTAAAATTCCTCCCAGCATTTCATCACGTTCCAGGATCATTATATCTGTAATTCCCGCCTTTTTTGCGGCCACTGCTGCGGCAAGTCCGGCCGGTCCCCCTCCGATTATTACAATGTCATGCTCTGTCATGGTGTGCTCCTCCCTGTTTATGTCCGGTCAACATGCTGGAACCGGGCCTGTTCTTGCAGATGTCTTCGATATCCCTGTCGGTTTCCCTGGCCAGAATCTCCATGGTTTTGGGACCGCAAAATCCCGCCTGGCACCTTCCCATGCCTGCACGGACACGGCGCTTGATTCCGTCTAAGGAAACAGCTCCCAGAGTGCGGGTGATGGAATCCACGATTTCGCCTTCACTGACTTCCTCACAGCGGCAGATGATGGTGCCGTACTGAGGATTCTTCTTAATGAGCTCTGCCCTCTCCTCCCGCGGCAGCTTACGGGGATCAACGATTCCCTGACGGGTTCCTTTAAAGTTCTCCTTCTTTGAAGCATTGGCCTTTTTGGCAACCAGCTCTGCAAGGTATACGCCTATAGCAGGAGCGCTTGTAAGGCCGGGAGACTCAATTCCTGCGGCATCGAAAAATCCTTCTGCGTCTTCGACTTCACTCACAATGAAGTCATTTCCATCCTCATGAGCTCTGAGGCCGGAAAAAGAGGTGATGATCTGGCGGAAGGGGATGTTATTCACGCCCCAGGCAGCCTTTTCCATGACATCGGCCAATTCCTCAGCATCGGTCCTTGTGGTCTCTTTATCCTTTACATCGGTTGCCGTAGGTCCTGCAAGCAGGTTGCCGTGAACCGTAGGAGTGACTAAAACACCCTTTCCCATCTTGCCCGGAAGCTGGAAAATGGTGCGGGTCACATGGGTTCCCGCCTCCTTGTCAAGAAGTAAGTAATCTCCCTTTCTAGGGGTAATATGAATCTTCTTTTCGCTTACCATATTGTGAAGCACATCCGCATAAACTCCTGCTGCATTGACTACATAGGAAGTGTGGATGATACAGTCTTTTGCCTTTAAATCATAACCGTTTGAGGTCTTTATCACTTCTGTCACTTCGGTTTGAAACAGGAATTCCACTCCGTTGTCGCAGGCGTTTTCCGCCAGGGCAAGGGTGAGGCCAAAAGGACATACGATTCCGCCGGTGGGCGCATAGAGGGCGGCCACCACCTGATCGGACACATTAGGCTCCATGGCCCGGACTTCGTCTCCGGAAAGGATGGATAAGCCTTCCACTCCATTCTTCGCCCCTTTTTCAAGGAGTTTTTTTAAGGCCGGAATTTCATCCTCTGAAAAACAGAGAACCAGAGAACCGTTTTGAACGAATGAAAAGTCCAGCTCCTCGGCCAGCTTTCCCATCATGTGATTTCCTTCCACATTGAATTTCGCCTTCCATGACCCCAGGGTCGCATCATGGCCTGCGTGAACAATGGCGCTGTTGGCTTTTGACGTACCGGAGCAGACATCCTCCTCACGCTCGATGACACAGATCTTTAGGTCATACCGTGACAGCTCTCTTGCAACTGCACATCCGATGACGCCTCCCCCGATAATTGCCGCATCGTAATACAATTCCTTCATGTTCTTCTCCTCCATATAGTTTCTGCTGTTGCGCGGCCAGACCGGTCAAATATACGACCGAATTGCCCGGCTTGTTATGCGCAAAATAAAAAAGAGTAGAGGAAATATGCGAATCTCTCCGCAATATCACCCTTACTCTTTCGTCTCAAAGGCACTTTATTTATTTAAGTTAATGCTAGCACAATTCTCACGGGATTGTCAAGAAATTTCTTTCCCCTTCAGCTCCCATTTTAAGCCTATTCGCTGACTTCCATGACATCTTCCTGTTCCGCCAGCCGGGTCAGAAGCATTCCCTTGTCAAAGCCTGACGGATAAATGACTTCAAACTGCATTCTGATCATGCCGCTCTTGGTTTTTTCCGTCCTTATGGAAATGATTTCCACGTGATTCTCATCCTTTAAGAAGTCCTCCATGCGGTTGATTGCGCTGGGATTCTCCACTACGGTAATATTTAAGCATCCGGAAGAAGCTGCCTGGGAAAAATATGTAATCTTGTGGGTCATCATCTGTATGCCGATGATCAGGACAGAAGTCATAATGCCCACAATATACTGCCCCGCTCCCAGAGCCAGGCCCACCCCTGCGGTGGCCCATACTCCTGCGGCAGTTGTCAGGCCGTTTACCAGATTGTTCCTGACAAAGATAACGCCTGCTCCCAAAAAGCCCACTCCGCTGACTACCTGAGCTGCGATCCGGGTTCCGTCTGTCTGTACCGGCATATCTAAAAATCCATATTTTGAAACCACCATGATGAGGGCTGAACCGAGGGCAACAATGGCGTGAGTCCTCACACCTGCCGGCTTGTTCTGATTTTTTCTCTCATGGCCGATCAGAAAGCCCAAAAATCCGGCTGTCACGATCCGCAGCATGTATTCCAACTGTGCTAAAAGATATGACGCGGTAAATGTTCCAAATAATGCATCTGTTACTTCCAATTTCTTCCCCTCCAGTCGACTTCCCTTGATCTTCTCATAGTTTGTTAAACGCTTATCAAAATATAAAGAAAGAGCCTTAGAAATGAACGCTTCCTCGCACTCATCCCCCGGCTCTGTCATCTCTCAGGCCATCTGTTTTTCATTTGCCTTATCGTACCATGGTATATAGAGTCTGTCAAGATTTCAGGAAACTTTAACCAGCCTGTAATAGAGCAATGCCGCCAGGGTGAGGGCATCTGTAATTTCTCCTGCCAGAACCTTTTCTATGAGCTCATCTTCTTCCATCCAGAAGCATGTGAGAATTTCATCCTGGGAGGTAAGCTCACCCTTTTCATAGTCCGCAAATACGACGTGTATCTTCTGGTCTGTGATTCCGTTGGAAGGGTAAAAGGAGTAGGAAATATCTTTGCAGGAAATCTCAATTCCCGTTTCTTCCAGGACCTCTCTTTTGGCAGCTTCTTCCGGCGATTCCCCAGCCTCAATGCTTCCTGCCGGGAACTCGGTCTGTACTTTTTCAATGGGGTAGCGGTAGGCATCCACCATTAAAAAGCAGTTTTCTTTCTTCACAACCGCGACCACGGATTCATTTTCAAAATGAACCACATTGTATTTTAAAGGATGATTGTGATTGTCTTCCACATCATCTAAAAAAAGTTCAATCCATGGGCTTTTGAAAATGGATTCTCTGGATTTTCTTTGAAACATGGTGATCACCCTCCGCTATAAACCTCCACAACCTGAAATCCCTTCTCCTTAAGCATCTCCTCACAAGGACTGTCCAGATGCATGCAGAATACCCGGTCTCTCTTCTGAACCGGAATGCCTGCCTCCAGCTTCCCATAATAGCAATGGGATGGATTAGGCTCGTCATGGGTGGAGGTATCCTGATACATGCGGTCAATTTCATCTGCGAGGAAGGCTGTCAATATTTCTTCCGGCACCTCAGAGGAATCTCCGCTGTAGTAAACAGTCTCCTCCCCATCCGAAAGCAGATAACCGTAACACCTCATATTGCCCGCATGCTTTACCTCCACAGGCCGTGCCTCAATGCCTGCGCTGTTTTCAGGAAGCAGCTTGGAATAACAGTATCCCTTTTGTTCAATTCCCAACAGGGAAAGCAGCTCTATCACCGTACGTTCCGGATGGACCACATGAACCTGTATGCCCTGGTGAAAGTAAAAGTAAGAAATAAGGGTCCCCAGACTGCCCACATGGTCCGCATGAAGATGGGTAAGGATCACATACACCCGTTCCACCTGTTCCAAATCCACATGTTCATAGAGAAAGTCAAAGGCCAGCTCCCCGCAGTCCAGCAAATACAGCTCCTTTCCTTCCAGAAGATATGCGCCGGTATTGCCGTAAACGGGATAGAAGGCGCTGCCCTTTCCGATAAAGTTCAATTTCATTGGTACAACCTCCCGTCTATTCTTTAATTCCTGCGCTCACAAAGCTGCTCATAAATTGTTTCTGGGCAACGAAGAACGTTGTAAGCAGAGGTATGATGATGATAAATGCAGCCGCGCAGACATTCGCCCACTGCATATTGGCCTCCTTGGACTTGGCAAAAATCGCCAGACCCACGGTCAGAGTCCGGTTCTGCGGTGAATTGGTCACGATCAACGGCCATAAATAGTTGTTCCAGTGGTAGCTGACCGATATGACCGCAAAGGAGAGATAGGCCGGTTTTGCACACGGCATATACACCCGCCAAATGGTCTGCCAGATAGTAGCCCCGTCAATTCTGGCCGCCTCGGCAAGGGCTTTTGGGATGGATTTAAAATGCTGCCTTAAAAGGAAGATTGCCAACGCACTTCCATAGAAGGGAAGCATCATGCCCACCTTGGTGTCCACCAGCTTTAATTCTGACAGGAGCATGAAGTTAGGGGTGATGAGCACGTCATTGGGAATGATGATCTGCATGAAGATCACAGCAAAAACAATGGAGGAGCCCTTAAAGTCCATAACTCCCAATGCATAAGCCGCCAGGGTGGAGGTGAAAAACTGCACGGCAAAGGTACAGCACACCAGGATGAGGGTGTTCAAATAATAAGTGCCGAAAGGAATCGCATTCCAGACGTAGACGATGTTATCCAGAGTAAAAGCGGTATTGGGAAACAAGGTCATGTGAAAGGAAGGAATGGAAAATGCGGTCCCAATCATCCAGATCAGGGGAATCAGCCATAAAAGCCCCAAAAGAACTGCAAATGCCGTAATCATGGAGCTGATCATTTTTTTCGTCATATTCCTATCCTCCTTTAGTTATAATGTATTTTTTTATCCTGGCTTAAGAACCTGGGAAGGGCAACAATCATGAGCAGAACCAGCATGACCGTTGTCAGGGCCGCCGATATTCCATAGTTGAAGTTGGTAAAGCCCTGCTGGTAAATGTAATACAAAAGCAGTGTAGAAGCATTGTTAGGGGCGCCCTCGGTCATGATCACCACGTGATCCACCAGCTTAAAGCTGTTGGTCAAAGCGATGGTGGACACGAATAAAAGGGTGGGGGCTAAAAGAGGAAAGGTGATCTTCCTAAAAACAGTCCAGGGCCCTGCCCCGTCAATTCTGGCGGCCTCATTCACCTCCGTAGAAATGCTCTGAATGCCTGATAAGAAAAATACCATCAGATAACCGGCTTCCTTCCACACATACATAAATGCCATGGCAGGAAGAACCGTCTTTTTGCTGGACAGCACATTGGCAGGCTTAAAGCCCAGAGTCCCCAGCATCTGATCGAACAGTCCGTTCTTTGCCATATAAATAAACATCCAGATGCTTGCGATGGCGATCATGGGCATGATCACAGGATAGAAGTAAGCTGTTCGCACAAATCCGGTCATACGGCTTTTTCTGTTTACCACCACTGCCAGGAAAAGTCCTACCACCATGCTTGGGATAATGGTGATGAGGGCGAAAAACAGGGTATTGCCCATGACCTTCCAAAAAAGAGCGGAACCAGCCAGGTTGATGTAATTTCCCAACCCGGTAAACTCCGGTCCCTTCATTCCCAGTTTGTATTTTGTCAGGCTCAAATAAATGCTTCTGAAAACAGGATAAACGGTAAAAATAAGCATAAAAAACAGAGAGGGGGCAACCAGGAGCCATGCCAAAAGGTTATGCTTTAACTCCCGCTGCTTTTTTGTTTGTATTTTCATATTCACCTCCGTCAGGGCATGTCCCTGAATAAACAGGGAGCCGCTGCATCACGAGTGATCTGCAGCGGCTCCGGCTGCTGTAAGTTACTGATACTCTGCCAGAATCTCTGTTGCCTGTTCCTGGGCAGCCTGCAAGGCTTCCTTAGGAGTGGCATCGCCTACGACTGCTGCCTGGATGTTGTCATTTAAAATTCTCCAGATTTCAGCCGCATTGTAAGTGGTAAGCTCTGGTTTGGAATGCGGAATCTGCTCGTAAGCAACCTTAGCCTGAGGAAGCTCTTCATAATACTTCTTTAACAGGTCTGTCTCATAGCAGGATTTTCTGGTAGCTACATAGCCTGTATCCAGAGACCACTGAGCTGCTCTCTCTGTATCTGTTGCGAAACGGATGAATTTCCATGCAGCCTGAACTCTGTCCTCAGAAATGCCGTTTGAAATGTAGAAGTTTCCGCCGCCTGTAGGAGCTGCTGTTCTCTTGTGCCCCGGAAGGAATGCGGTTCCGAATTCAAATTCAGCGTTCTTGCTGATGTTTGCCATGTTTCCTGTGGTGTGGTAGATCATAGCCACTTCTCCAGCCAGGAACTGGGTGGGAAGGTCTGTCCACTGTACGATGCCGGGAGCCATGATCTTATGCTTGTTCTGAAGGTCCAGCCAGAACTGAAGGGCTTCTTCATTTTCAGGAGTGTCAAAGAGAACGGCCTTTCCGTCTTCTGTTGCCAGGTTTTCACCGTTTGCGCTGTTTTGAAGGGCAAAGCCTGTGAATCCCCACTGGGCAGAACCTGAGTTTAAAGCAAGGCCCACGCCGTAGCGGTTTTCATTGGTCAGCTTTGTGCCGTATTCCACCAATTCTTCCCAGGTTGTCGGCGGTTTTTCCGGATCGAGTCCGACTTCTTTAAAGGCATCCTTGTTGTAGAAAAGAACCATGGTGCTTCTCTGGAAGGGGATGGAATAAATCTGGCCATCCACGTAAGAGTCTTCCATAAAGCCCTCTAAGAAATCTCCGATGTATTCCTTTCCGTCTTCGCTGGAGGCGATGAGGTCATCGAGAGGCATAGCCATACCGGTAGATGCCATGGTAAAGCGCTGGGTTGCAAGGCTTACGAATACATCCGGGGGAGTTCCTCCCTGAACGGCAGTCTGGATTTTGGTGACCGTATCGTCGTAGTTTCCGGTGTAAACAGGCTCCACCACGATATCGGGATTTTCCGCATTAAAGTCCTTACAGATCTGCTCAATCAGTGCTGCTGCCGAACCGCCTACCTGAACCGGGTAGTAAAAGGTGAGATGAAGGCCGTCGCCGCCTTCCGCCTTTGACTCGGCGCTCTGGGAACTTTCCGCCCCTCCGGCCGCAGAAGTTCCTCCGGCAGTATTTCCGCTGTTTCCACTGTTTCCGCATCCGCTTAACATGGAAGCGGAAAGGGCAAGACAAAGTGCTGCTGCTATTACTGACTTCTTTTTCATTTGTTTCCTCCTTTTTTATTTTTACTTTATGGTGAGTAAATTATAACATTGTAATTGAAACGTGTCAATTATAATTCAATATTTTTATGTGTAAAATGCATGTAAATTATATCAGTATTTAATTCAAACAAAACACATTGCACAAGTTAATCTTTTTAATGTATAATTAATAATTGAACGTTGTTCAATAATACATTTGAGATTGTTGTTTTTTTGGGTGTATGGTATAGTATGGATGAGAAATACAGGAGGATACTATGGCTACAATTAAGGATATCGCAAAGCTGGCAGGGGTTGCCCAGGGGACTGTTTCCAACGTTCTAAACGGAAAAGGCAATGTCAGCAGCGAAAAAATAAGACGCGTTATGAATGCCGTTCACCAGTTGGGATATGTGCACAATGAACGGGCCGCCCTGCTGCGGAAGGGTTTTAACGATTCTCTTGCAGTTATTATGCCGGATTCTTCAGCCAAGCAGTACCAGGACTTTTATTCCGGATTTAAAAATTATGCCCAGAGCCACGGATTTACAGTGACCCGGCACTTAACTCATGAAAACACGCCCTTAAGCGAAGAAGAGGCCTTAATTGAGGCCAAAACACTTCAGGCAAAGGGGATCGCCTGCATTTCCGTGGCAGCGGGTACTCTCCACGAATCCACTGTTTATAAAAAGGATGTGGATGTCTCGGACATGGTTTTCATCGAGCACAAGCCATCCTTTGGCGGGGATTTTATCGGCTTTAATTATGAAGAGGCAGGAAGGCGGATGGGGCGTAAGGCTTTGGACCTTGGCTATACCAGCGTATGCCTTTTGACGGGAAATCTCTGTTTTTCCAATGAAGCCGACTTTTACCGGGGATTTATGGAGGCCGCAGGAAAAACCGGCTGTCAGGTGACCCATATCCAGACAGACCCCTTCCGCAAATACCAGAATATCATGCAGATATCGGGCGATTCCATGCCCCAGGCTTTTTTTATTTCCAATTACGGCTTTGCAGAAAGCGTAAAGGACATCTGTTCCACCTTTTACGATACCAGGGAAGGGCTGGACATCTATACGGTTTCCCCTGTATTCACCATGCCTGAAAATGATTTCACCAAGTACGAGATGAATTACCGCCAGTTGGGAAAGGTTGCAGCCGAAGCCCTCTTAAAAAAGACGGGAGAGGAAAAGGAAGGCTTTGGACAGCGGCTTTTGGAAAGCAGCGGCTTTCGCAACTGGTATTCCAATATCATAGTCCCCAAAGAGCCCAGAACCTTAAACGTCATCACCCTGGACAGCCCGGAAGCTTATATCATGAAAAGCTTTTCCCACCTGTATACGAAAAAAAGCGGCATTGACGTGAATATCTGCATTTTTTCCTATGATGAGATTTACGAAGCCTTTAACATGATGAACGCTTCCTCCAATTACGATGTCCTCCGCCTGGATGTGACCTGGCTTTCCTGGTTTGCCCAGAAGCTTTTGATGCCTTTGACGGATATTGACCCGGATATTGAAAACAGCTTTGACGACTTTTTGGAGGGAACCCCGGAGCGCTACGCCAGAGTCCACGAAAAGGTTTACGCCCTGCCCTCCACCCCCAGCGTTCAGATTCTCTATTATAGAAAGGATTTGTTTGAAAGCCCTATTTATAAAAGGATGTATTTCGAGCAGTTCCGCACCGAACTGGTGCCTCCCAGAACCTTTGAGGAGTTCAACCGGATCGCGGCATTTTTCACCAGGGAAATCAATCCCTCCTCTCCCGTGGAATACGGGGCTACGGTCACCATGGGCTCCACAGGAGTGGCCGGTTCTGAATACCTTGCAAGGCTTTTCAGCCATCAGGAAAATTTATACGACGGCAAGGGGCAAATCCGTCTCGATTCGGAAATCTCCCTCCAGTCCTTAAGGGAGCTGACGGAGCTCAAGCGCTGCACCCAGCCCGATTACTGCGGCTGGTGGACCGATACGGCCAAAAGCTTTGCCTCAGGAAACTTTGCCATGTCCATTCTCTACAGCAACTATGCCGGTCCCTTCCTGGACAACACCTCCAATGTGGTGGGCAACATCGGCTACACCATGATGCCGGGAGCCAATCCGGTCATCGGCGGAGGCAGCCTTGGAGTGTCAAAGTATTCCTCCCAGCCGGAAAATGCCCTCTCCTTCATCCGGTGGATGTGCAGCGAGCCCATTTCCTCGGCAGCCTCTCTTTTAGGCAGCACCTCTCCCTGCAGGAAGACGTATGAAAATTACGAGGTCATGAATAACTTCCCCTGGATGAGCCTGTCCAAAAAATGCTTTCCGTTGACCAAGGGAAACCGCATTCCCGGACACGCAGGACTGCCCTTTGACGAGAGAAAGTTTTTAAACATTCTGGGAATGGCCGTGAAAGATACCTACAGCAGCGTATCAACCCCGGAAGAAGCTCTTAGAAATGCCCAGGAACAGTTGGAAAAACACTTTCAATGCAAATTTTAAAAACAAAAACGGAGCGGGTTCAAACGAACGCCGCTCCATTTATTAACAAAAAACCATTGTAAACATCAATATGATCCGGAAGAATCTCTTTCCTCAAACTAATTCATCAAGTTTTCTGATTGCATCCACATATATTTCAAATGCAGCTTTTAAAGATTTGATCTCAGCGTATTCATCCGGCTGATGGGCGCTGCCCCGCGTTTCTCCAAACAGCTTTTTGCCTCCCGGCATTCCAGGGCCAAATCCCACGGCATGTTTCAGCTTTCTTGCGTATGTGCCCCCGCCCATTACATAGGGCTTAAGTTCCATTTTTAAATGATCATTGCAAATTTTCACTAACTCAGCCGCAGCCGGTGAGTCCGGGTCTGTAAAACAGGGCTTATTATCATGAATCTTTTCAATGAAGAAACCGTATTTCATCAGGCTGTTTTCAATACGCTTTATCATCTCATCATAATCCGCTTTTACATTATAGCGTATGTTTATATTCTGCCGGAAAACCTTTCCGTCATACCGGGCCATCCCGCCTACGTGGGTCAGTTTCCCGGACAGGCTGTCTTCAAAGGGAATATCAAGCCCTGCTCCGTAATAATCACCGAAAAAGGATACCACTGCCTTCATCACTGCGGCAGCCGCCGGGTCAAGAATATCTGCCTCCAGAAGAATCTTAGCCAGCTTAACCTCCGCACTTTCTGAGCCTTCCGGAAAGGCTGCATGTGCGCCGATTCCTCTTACGGATACTGAATACCGCCCGTTTCCCAAGCTCTCGACTGCGGCACCTGTACCGGACAGCCTTTCCTCCATATCTCCAGAATCAGCAATGACCGCACTGGCCGAGGCAGGCACGGAATTGGACATGATGCCCGACTGAAACCACGTTAAGACTTTACTGTCCAACCGGCAGGCAGCATCAATTTCAAGAATCCCTTTTTCTCCATTACAGACAGGAAACTGCACATCCGGAACAATGGAAAATTCAGGTTCTCCATAGTGTTCCGTGTAATAGGAGATATCCTCCATACCCTTTTCTTCGTTTGAGCCGAGGAAGAAACGGAAGCTGTGCCTGGGCTGGTATCCGGTCTCTTTCAGATACCGCAATGCGTAAAGTGCGGACATGAGCGAGCCCTTATTGTCCGAAGAGCCCCTTCCAATGATCACCCCATCTTTCACTGCCGGCTGGTATGGGTCGCTGCTCCAGCCATCTCCCGCAGGAACCACATCCGTATGCCCAAAAAGTCCGATTTCACTTTCTGTTTCCCCATTCCACAGTAAGCTCGCACAGTATCCCTCATGATTATATGTCTGAAATCCCATCCGTCTTCCTATTTCAAGGGCCTTTTCCAATGCCTCCAGGCAATGCTTTCCAAACGGCATTCCCTTAACTTGCGTTCTCTCGCTGACGCTCGGTATCCTTACAAGCTCACAGATATCGTCTATAAACTCTTTTTCATGCTCTTCCATCCAGGTCTTTGGTCTCATAGCATCGGCCTCCTTTTATTCCCCAGCCATCTGTTATTCTGTCTTATTAAGCAAATGACAGGCTGCGCAATGTTCTTTTGCCACCTCAGTCATTTCCGGCTCTATGGTTTTGCACCGCTCCATCACATATTTACATCTGCTGTGAAACAGGCAGCCAGAGGGCGGATTATACGGGCTGGGAAGATCACCTTCCAAGAGGATGGGCTCTCTTTTGACGTCCACATCCGGAATTGGGATTGCTGACAGCAGGGCCGCTGTATAAGGATGCTTTGGATTATTGTATAATTCGTCCTTGTCCGCAATTTCCACAATCTTTCCCAGATACATGACGGCAATCTTGTCGCAGAGAAACCGCACCACGCTTAAGTCATGAGATATGAACAGATACGTGAGCTTAAATTCTTTCTGGAGATCCTTCATTAAATTCAGCACCTGAGCCTTGACCGACACATCCAGGGCAGAAACAGGTTCATCACAAAAAATAAATTTGGGGTCGAGAATCAGAGCACGGGCTATGACAATACGCTGCCTTTGTCCGCCCGAAAACTCATGGGGGTATTTGCTTAGGTACTCCTCCCGAAGCCCTACCTTTTCCATAATGCTTTTGACCTTTTCCAGCTTCTCATCAGCGCTTTCTTCTGAAAAGACATCCAGGGGAGCCTGTATCAGCTCCCGCACCGTCATCCTGGGATTCAGCGAAGCGTACGGGTCCTGAAAGATGATCTGGATTTCACTTCTCAGCCTGCGCATCTGCTCCGGAGGAAGGGAGGCCAAATCCATACCCTTGTACATCACCTTTCCCTCCGTGGGTTTTAAAAGCTGGACGACCGAGCGGCCCAGAGTGGATTTCCCGCAGCCTGATTCGCCTACAATGCCAAAGGTTTCTCCTTCCGCAATGGAAAAAGACACATCATTGACTGCCTTAACCACCGTTCTGTCCTTCTTTAGCAGACTTCTGCGGCCATAAAAAAACTTCTTCAAATTCTTTACTTCCAATATTTTATTACGTTCAGCTTTCATAAGCATTACCGCCTTTGCCCTCATACATAAAACAGCAGACGCTCCGTTCCCCGTCATGATACATACGCGGCCTCTCTGCCCTGCACCTCTCGGATGCGTACCCGCACCTCTCGTAGAATCTGCACCCATCAGGCATTGATGTCAGGGTTGGAACCGTTCCTTCTATCGTAGATAACCGGTCTATATCCTTGTCCCTGCGGGGAATGGAGGCCAGAAGGCCTTTCGTATAAGGATGCCACGGGTCCCTGAAAATATCGCGGACAGGCGCATATTCGATAACCATTCCGGCATACATGACCATAACCTTATCAGCCATTTCCGCCACAACTCCCATATCGTGGGTAATGAGCATAATGGCAACTCCGGTTTTCTCCTTCATCTCTCTAAGCAGTTCCATAATCTGCGCCTGAATGGTCACATCAAGGGCAGTGGTCGGTTCATCCGCAATAATCATGGGAGGATTTTGAGCCAGAGCCATGGCAATCATCACCCTCTGTCTCATTCCGCCCGAAAGCTGATGGGGATATTCCGAGTATCGTTTTTCCGGGGAAGGAATCCCTACCTTTTTAAGCATTTCGATGCTTCTTGCAGCCGCCTCTCCCTTGGGGCAGCTATGATGCACAAGGAATGCCTCAGACAATTGTTTTCCAATGGTCTTGACAGGATTTAGGGAGGTCATGGAATCCTGAAAAATCATCCCTATGCCTTTGCCTCTGATTTCCATCATTTCGCTGTCAGATATCCTGGATATATCCTGTCCCCGGAACAGGATTTCATCTGCCTCAATTTTTGTGGTTGTCTTTGGTAAAAGTCTTAGAGCAGACATGGATGTCACGCTTTTCCCACACCCTGATTCACCCACAATTCCCAGGGTTTCCCCCGGATTGAGGAGGAAGCTGACCTCCTCAATCGCAGGGACCCATTTCTTGTTAATTTTAAAGCAGGTTTTCAGATTTTTAACTTCCAGCAAAGGCTCCATACAATCCTCCGTTCCTTATAAGCACTTCTCCGTATGACTTAAGTTTTACCTCAGAAACAATTTACAGCCTCGGTAATCCTCTACTCTGTAACAGTCCAGTTCCACACATCCCTGTTAAGCTGTGAGTAATCCTGGTTATCCTTGATATTTTCTATCCGTTTATTGTGTGCAAACAAATTATTCTGGAAATACAGGAAGCAAAACGGAACCTGCTCTGTCAAAAGCCCCTGATATTTGTCATAAGAAACTTTCCTGTCCTCAAAGCTGAATGCCTGCTCGCCCGCTGCACCGGTATCGTAAATGGTCCAGTCACTTAAATGTGAGAAGTTATTGATATGATCCGGTTTAAAATTGATGACACATTCCGATGGGTCAGGAGAGCCTCCAGAACCGATCAGGCCCAGGTCAAATTCTCCGTTTCTCACTTTTGTAAGATGGGCTGCAAAATCGGCTGATTCAATTTTTGTCTTTATGCCGATTTCCTGTAAGTTCTGCTGGATAATCACTGCGGCCTGCTCCCTGATGGTATTGCCTGTGGGCACTGAAAATACAAGCTCATGGGAACCATCCCATCCGGCTTCCTTTAAAAGCTCTTTGGCTTTGTCGGTGTTAAGCCCCACATTGACAACATCATTATAATACTTATGCTCCTTGGAGAACGGGCTGAAAGCGGCCTCTCCCTGGCCCTTAAGCAGGCCGTTTACAATCGCTTCCCGGTTGATTGCCATATTGATGGCCTGTCTGACCTTTGCAGGAAGATAATCCTTTGAGGTATTGATTGCCATGTACTGATAACCGACAGTCTTTGTTGATTCACACACCAGGTTCTGCTGCTGCTTTGCCATATCCCAGTCAGAAAGAGGGAGGGAGGCCACATTTCCCGCAAGTATGTCGATTTCATTGTTCATAAGTCCCGAAAGCAGGCTTGGTGTAGCAACGACCTTAACAACAAAACGGTCCCAGTCCGGGCTCTTAAGATAATAGTCCTTATTGGCTGCAAACTCTATTCTTTCACCGCTGATCTGGCTTTCGTAGACACAGGGACCGGAGCCCACAGGCTTCTCCCAATAGCTGCTCTCACGGATCTTATCCAGCGGAGTGTCTCCCAGCAAATGCTTGGGAAGGATATAAATATCCCGGAATTTAATGAAGAAAAGGAAATCCATATTAGTTGGCTGGGCACAGGTGAATTTCACAGTATGGGAATCCACTGCCTCCACCTGAAGGCTGTCGTCGCTTTCTTTAAAGCCTGCAAATGGGCTGACATTATTCTGCCTGACAGCCAAAACCGTGGGAGAACCGTATACCTTGCAGGTAAATACCACATCATCTGCCGTCACTGGCTGGCCATCCTGCCACTTGGCATTTTCATTCAAATGCACGGTCAGCACCTTATTATCGTCGCTCATTTCCCATGAATCAGCCAGCCGCGGCTCGTACGTTCCATCCTGCTTTAAATAGACAAGCTTATCAAACACCATATCCAGCACAGTATCGGAATATGAACTTGTGGTGTCAAAGGGGACCAACGTATCCCAGGCCGAAACCATTGCCATGGTAATTGTCTTTGGGCCGGACTTTTCCGTGCCGGTGCCTGCTGTCTCTCCCACTGCGGTGCTGGACTCAGGTGCACTTCCTGCAGGAGCTGTGGTTTTGCCGGAGTCTGCTGATCCGCAGCCGGCAAGAGCTGAAACGAGAAATAACATTGCCATTCCTTTGCTGATGATTTTTTTCTTCATAACTGCTTCCCTTCCTTTTCATTTAATATTGACTTTCATGTGCAGCCGGAGGTATGTTTTACCAATCCGGCGGCAACAGAGCATCCCTTGTTTTTATATCTTCATTTTTGAATCAAGCGCATCTCTTATTCCGTCACCCATAAAATTGATGCTCAGCACAGTCAAAACCAATGCGATACCTGCCGGCAGCCACATATACAGCTTTGTGGAAAGCACGCTGATGGACTGTGCATAATACAGGATATTTCCCCACGAGGCAGCGGGAGGCTGTACCCCAAGGCCCAGAAAACTCAAGGAGGATTCTGTTATGATGGCCTGAGCCGTCCGGAAAGTGAAAGAAATGATGACAGGCGCCAGAGAATTGGGCAGTACATAGCGAAGCAGTATTGTCTTATTTCTGGCACCAATTGCCCTTGCTGACTCCACATAATCCTTTTCCCTTATGGAGAGGACGCTTGCATATATAAGTCTGGCGAATTCAGTCCACCCCAGAAAGCCGATCACAAGAGTGACTGTAGTCAGAGACTGGCCTAAAACGCTGGCCAGCACCAGTATCAGTATCATGGTGGGAAAAGACATGAATATATCCGCACACCGCATAATTACCGTTTCCGCCCACCCTCTGAAATACCCGGCAATCAGCCCCAGGGGAACCCCGATCACCAGACTCACAAGAGCCGAGCATATGCCCACCATCAAAGAGACTCTGCCTCCGAAAATCAACCTGGCAAACATATCCCTCCCCACATCGTCACAGCCGAGAATGTGCTGGGCAGACGGGGCAGACCCGAAATTCATATAATCCATGGAATATGGATCTAATTTTATGGCATAAGGCAGAAGAATAACGCATATCACCTCTATAACCAGGACAACAGTGCCGGCCATTGCCAGCCTGTGGGCAAGAAATTTTTTGAGCACATCACGGAAGTATGAGCTTTTGTTCCTTTGTTTTTCCATACTTTGCCTCCAGCCTTCCAGTCGCAAACCTTCCTGTATACAAAAAGCTTACCGCCCTATGAATACCGGATTTTAGGATCAAGCAGACCATATATTAAGTCTACAATTATATTTCCAATCAGAACCGCCGCCGCTATGAATACGGTGATTCCCATGATTGTGGGATAGTCCCGTGAAGTAATCGATAAAACCATTAAGCTTCCAAGGCCGGGCCATGCAAATATCTGTTCCGTCACCACAGCACCTCCTACGAGGAACGGGATCATCATACCGATCCTGGTGACTACAGGTATAAAAGCATTTTGCAGCCCATGTCCGATCAGGATGCGGTTTTCTTTTACCCCTTTCGACCTGGCCGTCCTTATATAATCCTCTTGCAGCACATCAAGCATGGCACCGCGCGTCTGCCTGATCAGGCTGCCTACCTGCTGTAAGGAAAGCACCAGCATGGGAAGAAACAGGTGATGCAGGAGCATACCGACGCTGCGGCTTCCTGAGGTATCGTACATACCGCCGCTGGGAAATGCCTTCACTAACACAGAAAACAGATATACAAATACAAGACCTGCAAAGAAGTTGGGTATAGCTGCTCCTATAAAGGACAGTGCGGAGGAAATATAATCCCAGGCCGTATACGGCTTATAGGCTGACATAATCCCAAGGGGTATTGCGATCAAAACGGAAAAAGTCAGAGAGGAAAACGTGAGCAGAAGCGTGGGGCCGATCCGCTCCCCAATATCCGCCCACACCGGATGGCCTGTCCGGTAGGAAATCCCCATATTCCCCTGAAGCAGCTCTAAGAACCATTTTAAATACTGTATGATGACCGGCTGGTCCAGGCCAAGCCTCTGCCTCATCTGCTCCATCTGCTCGGCAGTTGCATTAGGGTCATTAAAAATCATTTCAAGGGGCGTGCCTGGGGCCAATGAGGATAATACATAAACCAAAATTGTTATTCCTAAAAATGTCGGTATCGAAATTAATATTCGCTTTCCTATATATTTCAGCATTCACAGCCCTCTTTCTAAAAATGAATCCAGCCTTACAGTCTCCTTGCCTCTTCCACAGCGGCCCGTACCAGTTTTAAGTCCTGTTCCGTAGCCAGGGTGCAATCCGCTCCCAGAATCAGCCCTTTTCTTCCAAACCCTTCAATAATTCTTTTTGCCTCTTCTCTTACGGCAGCCTCATTCCCGTCTACAAAAACACCGCTTCTGTTTTCAAATCCTCCAAGCACCGCCTTCCCCGGAAAAAGCCTCTTTCCTTCTTCCAAAGCCATAGGGGCTTCATAAACTCCCCAGTTTACCACATCTGCCAGTGCGGCGTAATCTTCGTCATAACGCTCCATGTTAAGTCCTGATTTGCACATATGAAGGAAGCAGTACCCGCCGGCATCCTTAATTGCTTTCATGATCTGTAAGTCAAAGGGCTTAATCCATCTCCTGAACTCCTCATCCGTAAACCATTTGGTCTCCGCACCCAGGGACGCATAATACACGGAGTCCGCCCCCACCTCTTTGACATACTTCCCGGCCAGTATACACAAGTCCTCTGCAATCAACTGCATGGCGGCCAGCATCTTTTTCTCATCCCAACGCAGGAAATCCGCCTGCATCTGTCTCACTTCGCTGTAATTATACCCTTCCCCCATTCGTTCCAGCGGGTGGATGCCGGAAGCACAGATTCCATGAATGGTTCCCATGGTAAAGGCATCTTTATCCGCCCGGTCAACAATCCGTTTAGACATCTCAAGCTGATCCGCAATAAAGCCGGTATCCCTGGTTATGGCAGAAATTTTCTCATAATAATCCGCCGGCGTCCGAACCATCCCATGTTCAGGCAAAAGATGCTCATTCATAATTTTGATGATGTCCGTATCCGTTTCTTTAAAAAATTTCAGATGTGCCTCCACCGCTTTGCTTCCTGTCGCCTGATCCTGCGGAAAATGAAGGGCAAAGCTGGATGGTATTCCATCAGCTTCCTTTCCCTCAATTACAGCTATAACCCGTTCTCTTTTTGTCATTGCTGATCCCTCCCATTTCTCTAATATGATTAGTAATACTATAACAAATATTCTCAGCAAATGCAATAGCACTTTCACACTTTATATAGTTTTCTCTAATTTTCGACATACATTTTGTGCAATAAGTATATATTTACGATACAGCAAAAACCTCTAAATTCATCCAGCGTTACCCATTGCAGCTCTAAAGGCATAAAAAGGCCGGAGGAAAATCCGAATAATCTGCATATAAAAAAACAGTTAAAAGATCAAAGCATGATCTTTTAACTGTTTTGTATAATGATCTCTCTTATTTTAATGCATGCAATTCCAAAATCTCTTTTTTCACTGCGAGGATATCTCTTTCCAAAACTTTGCAGGCATCTTCAACATCTCTTCTCTGTAATGCTTCTGCAATTGCAATGTGATTCCTTCCATCTGATTCACTTTTCTTCTGCCAGGCGGACTGGAAATATTGTGATATATACTGGGCGCTTTGCTTAATAGTCTGAGTCAAAACGTGATAACCGATTGTATTTCCATTTAAGGAATACAGGTATCTGTGGAATTCATAATTTCTGGACCAGTTTTTGGAAATAATTCTATCCCTGTCTTCCTCGTGCTTAAGAGCTATTTTTATCAGAATGTCTATATTTTCATCTGTAATTGCAGCAACTGCTTTTTTCAGGCCGCTGATTTCAATATCAACACGGAACTCCAGGATATCGATAACTTCCTTAAGTGTGACAGGTGTCACCTGATACCCCAGCCTGGGAATATTCTTTAAAATTCCATCCTTGCATAATTCAATCAGCGCTTCCCTCACCGGAGACTTGCTCACATTATACTGTTCAACTAATTGCTTTTCCGTAAGAATGTCATTCTGCCTGTATATTCCATTGGTAACATCATCATAAATCCCCTGATACACCTTTTCCTTCAAGGTTTCACTTCCCATTGTGTCCCTACCTTTTGTAAAATTTTAACACAATTCTCTAATATTACTTGTGATATCACTATATCAGATTATACACAATCTTTCAATACCTCTTTATGAACTTCAATCCGCTGCAAATGGCTGGAGCAGGAACACCTTCCTGCAGCGGAGAGAAGGTGCACCCGTTATCAATGAAGGCTTTCCCGTATGGTCTTAAACGCCTGAATCCCAAGTGTGGGAAGCACGGCAAATATGAAGATGGAAAGAAACTGTCTGGCTGTTAAATCCGCCACATAAAAAAATGCATGAAGCCCCGGCACAAACAGCACTGCCGCCAATAGCACTGCCCCAGCCTCAAAAGCCATAATGGTCCACAGATTGCTTTTAAGCCCGATCTTTAATATGGAATGGCTGCTGCGGCAGTTAAAACCGTGAAAGAGCCTTGCTAAAGTCAGGGTGGAAAACGCCATGGTGCTGGCCGCCTGTTCGCTTCCCGTGACCAGCCCTGTGTGATAGGCCGCCATAGTGCAAAAGGCGATGAAGGTGCCCTGCAAGAGAATCTGAACGACAAACCGCTTTGTCAGTATCCCCTCCTTGGGGTTTCTGGGCGGGTGGGCCAAAAGGTCCGCCTCCGCCTGTTCCATGCCAATGGCAATGGCCGGAAGGGAGTCTGTCAGCAGATTGATGAACAGCAGGTGGACCGGAACAAAGGGGGTGGGAAGGGCCAGGAAGGAGGTGTACACCACGCAGAGGATTCCCGCCATATTTCCCGATAAGAGAAACTTGATGGCATTGCGGATGTTCCGGTAAACGTTGCGCCCGTTGGCAACCGCTTTTATGATGGTGGCAAAGTTGTCATCCATGAGAATCATGGCAGAGGCATCCTTTGACACCTCGGTTCCCATCTTTCCCATGGCAACGCCGATATCAGCCTGTTTTAAAGCCGGGGCATCGTTGACCCCGTCTCCTGTCATGGCTACGATGCGGCCTTTTTTCTGCCAGGCGCGGACGATCCGAAGCTTGTGTTCCGGGGAAACTCTGGCATAGACACTGATGTTTTCCAGCCTTGCCTCCAGCTCCTCTTCCGCCATATCGTCAAGCTCCGGACCGCTGACCGCGATCCCGTTTCTGTCCAAAATCCCGATTTTTTCTGCAATAGCCGCTGCCGTCACCTTGTGATCTCCCGTGATCATGACAGGGCGGATTCCCGCTCTTCTGGCGCTTAAAACCGCATTTCTCGTTTCCGGGCGGGGCGGGTCCATCATGGCCGCCATGCCCAGGAAGGTGTATCCGTCCTCTGACTTTTCCGTCAGCTCCTCCTGCTCTCCCATTTCCCGGCAGACAAAGGTGAGGACCCGAAGGCCCTGTCTGGAAAAGTCCAGGTTCTGCTCCGTCATGGCCCGGCGGTCCCCATCCGTGATGGACCTGATCCCGTCCCAGGTCCAGATCTGGGTGATCCGGGGAAGGAGCACATCCACGGCGCCCTTGGTAAAGAGCATCCGTTTTCCTTCAATCCGGTGAAGGGTGCTCATCAGCTTTCTCCTGGAATCAAAGGGAATCTCTCCGATTCTGGGATACCAGGACTTCACTTCAGCCTCCTCCAGACCTGTTCTCTCCGCCATCTGAATCAGGGCGGCTTCTGTCGGGTCTCCCAGCAGCTTTCCCTCGCCGTAGGCAGAGTCATTGTTTAACACGGCATCATACAGCAGATATTTATGTACGGAAATTTCCGTATTTAAAAGCTCCGGAACGTAAAGGCGGTTGTTGGCATAAACCTGCTGAACGGTCATCCGGTTCTGGGTCAGGGTTCCCGTCTTGTCGGAACAGATGACGGAAACGCAGCCAAGGCTTTCCACTGCCTTTAAATCCTTGATAATGGCATTTTCCCGGACCATCTTCTGGGTGCCCATGGCCTGCACAATGGTGACTATGGAGCTTAAGGCCTCCGGTATGGCAGCCACAGCAAGGGCTACGGCAAACATCAGGGAGTCCAATATGGGCATCCTGCGGTAAAGGCTCAAGCCAAAGACCCCGGCGCAGATAATGAGGATTGCCGCCGCCAGCCTGCTGCCAAACTGGTCCAAGCTCACTTCAAGGGGCGTCTTTTTCTCTCCCGTATCGTTCATTAAAGCAGCGATACGGCCTATCTCCGTATTCATCCCGGTTCCTGACACCACTGCCCTGGCTCTGCCTGAAGCGACGAGAGAACCGGAAAACACCATGTTGGTCTGTTCCGCTAACGGCACCTTTTCCCCTCTTAACCTCCCCGTCTTCTTCTCCACGGGAACCGATTCCCCGGTTAAGGAGCTTTCATTGACCAGAAGGGAGTGGTTTTCCAACAGCCTGCCGTCAGCCGCCACCATATCTCCTGCCTCCAGCAGCAAAATATCCCCCGGCACGATCTCAGCCGAAAAAACCTCCTGCTTTTTTCCATCCCGGATCACCTTTGCAATGGGAGCGGACAGGGCCATCAGGCTATCCAGAGACTTTTCAGCCTTCTGATGCTGTACGGTTCCTAAAATTGCATTTAACAGCAGCACTGCAAATATAACTCCTGTGCTTTCCACGTCACCGGAGACCATGGAAATGACTGCCGCTATAATTAAAATAATGACCAGCAAATCCTTAAACTGGTCTAAAAATACTTCAAAAGCGCTTTTCCGTTCTGCTTTTTTCAGCATATTGGGCCCGTAGATTTTCCTGCGCCTTAAGATTTCCTCAGAATTCAGCCCGTTCTGGCCTGCCTCCAGCCGCTTCAGGACCTCTTCCTCTGATAAACGAAACCATTCCTCCATACTGACGCTCCTTCCCATTTCTCCTACTATGGTATGAGGTGGGAATGGGATTTCATGAATGAATCTTACCGGGCGGCAAGGGGGCGGCCCGTTCTTTTTGCCTATTGCAGGAAAGCAGATTTTTTATTATAATTTCCCTATGACATGGAAACCTGAGGCTGACACGATACAACAGAAAGGATACAATTCCTATGGAGAAAATCACAAGCTTTACCATAAACCACTTAGAACTGCTTCCGGGCATCTACGTTTCCCGCAAAGACCTTGCTGAAAATGCGGTCATCACCACCTTTGACCTGCGGATGACCCGGCCTAATTTTGAACCGGTCATCAATACCGGGGAGCTTCACACCATCGAGCATTTAGGGGCCACCTTCTTGAGAAACCACGAAACCTTTGGTCCTAAAATCCTCTATTTCGGCCCCATGGGCTGCCGCACCGGCTTTTACCTTCTCTTATCCGGAGACTACAGCTCCAGGGACATCGTTTCTCTGGTTACGGAAATGTATGAATTCATCCGGGACTTTGAAGGAGAGGTGCCAGGCGCTTCGGCCAGAGACTGCGGCAATTATCTGGACATGAACTTAGGGATGGCAAAATACGTGGCAGGAAAGTACTTAGATCAGGTTCTGTACGGAATCGGTGAGGAAAATCTCATTTATCCGGAGAATTGATCTCTGACTGACCATGCCTTTCTATGAAATGAACCCGAAGGGAGGAAGAGATGTATAAAGTATTAATACCGAAAACCATTTCCAACACAGGGGTGGAGTATCTTCTGGAAAAAGGCTGCGAGGTCATCATCGGAGCTCCCTCTTCTCCTGACGATCCCCGTCTGGAGGATTGCGATGCCATTTTACCGGGGGGAAAGTCCAGGATCAAGTACGATAAAGACGTTCTGGACCGGTGTAGGAACTGTAAGATCATCGCCAATTTCAGCGCCGGATATGAGCACGTAGATGCCGTGTATGCAGAACAGGCCGGGATTTATGTCACCAATGCAGGGACCGCCAACTCCAACGCTGTGGCGGAGCACACTTTATTTCTCCTGCTGGCCTGCGCCAAAAATCATGAAATCATGTCAAAGGCAGCCTATACAGGCAGCTTTTCCATCAGGGCAACGGTGTTTAATTTAGAACTCCAGGGAATGACCCTGGGAATCATCGGTTTTGGCAACATCGGACAAAGGGTTGCAAAGAAGGCGGTTCACGGATTGGGAATGAAAGTCCTCGTCTATTCGCCCAGCCTGACGAAAGAACAGCTTCCTGAGGGCGTCCAGCTCGCAGCCGATAAAGATGAGATTTATCGTATAGCGGATTTTATCTCTCTTCACGTTCCCCTGACAGAAGAAACCATGCATATGGTTTCTAAGGAACAGTTTGACATGATGAAGCCTTCTGCTTACATCATCAATGTTTCACGGGGCGGCATTATCAAGGAAGAGGACCTGATCACAGCTATAGAAGAAAAAAAGATCAGCGGAGCCGGGCTTGATGTCTTTGAGCAGGAGCCTCTTCCCGTTGACAGCCCTCTGTTCCGATATGAAAACATCATTATTTCTCCCCACTGCGCCGCCAATACGGTTCAGGCGCTGGAGAATATGGAACTGTATGCGGCAAAAGATATCTGGCGGGTGTTAAACGGGGAGGAGCCGGAATTTCCGGTAAATCATCCGGAAAAAAATAGAATGCAGGGAAAACCGGACAGGAGGATTTCAAATGATTAATTTATCAGGAATACCGAAGACCAGCAGTTTGATCGATGAAGGCTTAAAGGAACAGCTCACCGGCATCTTTTCCAGAATGCCAAAACCGGTGGTGCTAAAAGCTGTCGTTGATATGAAACAGGAAAAGGATGCTGAAATGGCATCATTTCTGCATGCCATTTCTCAACTGGGGAGCCAGTTGAGCGTGGAGCTCTACACTCCGGCAGAAGCAGCCTCTCACGTTCCTGACCTGGACACGTCTTATCTTCCTGTGACCGGGTTTTACAAAAACGGCCAATACCGGCGGGTCGCCTTTCACGGGGTTCCCGGAGGAAAGGAAATCAACTCCTTTATCCTGGCCATCTTAAATCTGTCGGGAGACTGTCAGGACGTACCGGAAAAGTTAAAGAAACGCATCGGGACGCTGAAAAAAGCATCGAATATCAAGATCTGTGTGTCCTTATCATGCCATCACTGCCCGGCAGTGGTAACGGCATGCCAGCAGATCGCCATTTTAAGCCCAGGCGTTGAAGCTGAGATGATCGACGCGGCCCTTTACCCGGAACTGGTGAAGAAGTTCAACATCTCAAGGGTGCCCATGATCATCACGGATGACCGCGACATTTATATGGGAAGCAAAACCATTGAGGAAATAGTCAATTTGTTAAAGTTTTAACCAATAAAAACCCACAATTTTATATACACATTTGTGAAAACCCAACAATTTTAAGCAATCAAAACGTCAATAATATATACAAATCACAACAAATAATTTGAGGCTATTGAAAATATGTGTGCAATGTGCTATATTGGACTAAGGTTAATATATTGTGCAGAGACGACGGAGAGCATGGGATACCAACAGAAATGTTGATTATATTCCATGCTCTTTTTTTCTTAAAGGGGTGCTTTGTGTTCAGGAAAGGAAGAATCCATGGATCAGAAATTTTACGACCTCATTGAGGCCAGCCCGGTGATCGCAGCCGTTAAGGATATGGAGGGCTTAAAGGCCTGCTGCGAGGCGGAGGATGTAAAAGTAGTTTTTGTTCTGTTCGGCGATATCTGCAATATCGGTTCCATTGTAAAGAAGATCAAGCAGTCAGGAAAGGTTGTAATGGTGCATATCGATCTGATTACGGGGCTGGGCAGCAAGGAGATTGCTGTGGATTTTATCAAAAATAATACGGAAGTGTACGGAATCATCTCCACCAAACCAGCGATGATCAAGCGCGCCAAAGAGCTGTCGCTTTACACCATGCTGAGAGTTTTTATTCTGGATTCCATGGCATTTGAAAATATTGAAAGACAGGTGAATCTGGTACGCCCGGATATGATCGAAATTCTGCCGGGACTGATGCCCAAGATGATCCGGCGCGTCAGCCAGCTTGTGAAGATTCCGGTGGTTGCCGGAGGCCTGATCTCCGAGAAGGAGGACGTGATGGCCGCACTGCTGGCAGGGGCCATATCCGTATCGTCTACGAATCAGGATGTGTGGAGGCTCTAACAGCAATACAACAATACATAAGGTAGCTATACTGTTCCTTTCAGAAAGAACAGTTGGTACAATAGAGGCAAATAACAACCAATTATTAAGGAGGTCTTTTATGGCAAAGTATGTAATGGCATTGGATGCGGGGACAACAAGTAATCGCTGTATTCTCTTCAACGAAAAAGGTGAGATGTGCAGTGTGGCTCAGAAGGAATTTACACAGTACTTCCCGAAACCCGGCTGGGTAGAGCACGATGCCAATGAGATTTGGTCCAGTCAGCTTGGCGTTGCAGTAGAGGCAATGTCCAAGATCGGTGCAGCGGCTGAAGACATCGCCGCAATCGGTATCACCAACCAACGTGAAACCACGATTGTATGGGATAAAGAGACCGGAGAGCCGGTTTATCACGCAATCGTATGGCAATGCCGGAGAACTTCCGAATATTGTGACTCTTTAAAGGACAAAGGACTGGTTGACACATTCCGCACAAAAACCGGACTTGTAATCGACGCATATTTTTCCGGAACCAAGTTAAAATGGATTCTGGATGAGGTGCCGGGTGTCAGAGAGCGCGCCGAGAGAGGAGAGCTTCTGTTCGGTACTGTAGAGACCTGGCTGATCTGGAAGCTGACCAAAGGAGCTGTCCATGTGACCGATTACTCCAATGCCTCACGTACAATGCTGTTTAATATCAATACTCTGGAATGGGACGACGAAATACTGACAGAACTCAATATTCCAAAGTCCATGCTTCCGGAAGCCAAACCTTCAAGCTGTGTATACGGAGAATCCGATCCCCAGTTCCTGGGCGGCCCGATTCCTATCGGCGGCGCAGCAGGCGACCAGCAGGCAGCCCTCTTCGGCCAGACCTGCTACAATCCGGGCGAGGCAAAGAATACATACGGAACCGGCTGTTTCATGCTGATGAATACCGGCGAGAAGCCCGTTTTCTCAAAGAACGGACTGGTTACCACCATTGCCTGGGGTCTGGACGGCAAAGTCAACTACGCTCTGGAAGGTTCCATCTTCGTAGCCGGTGCGGCTATTCAGTGGCTGCGTGACGAGCTGAGAATTATCGATTCCTCACCTGATTCCGAATATATGGCAACGAGAGTAAAAGACACCAACGGCTGCTACGTAGTGCCTGCATTTACCGGTCTGGGAGCACCTCACTGGGATCAGTATGCACGCGGAACCATCGTAGGTCTGACCCGCGGTATCAACAAATACCATATCATCCGCGCCACTCTGGATTCCCTCTGCTATCAGGTGAACGATGTCCTGCAGGCCATGAGAGCGGATTCCGGAATCGAACTGGCTGCTCTTAAGGTCGACGGCGGCGCAAGTGCCAATAACTATCTGATGCAGACCCAGGCTGATATCATCAATGCCCCGGTTCACCGTCCCCAGTGTGTCGAGACAACCGCCATGGGAGCTGCTTATCTGGCAGGTCTGGCTGTTGGTTACTGGGCTACTAAGGAAGATGTTATTAAAAACTGGGCCATCGACAGACAGTTCCAGCCTGCAATCGACGAAGAGCAGAGAACATCTATGGTCCGCGGCTGGAATAAGGCAGTGAAATACGCTTACGGATGGGCTAAGGAAGATTAATTGCTGCACTGAGAACGTTTCACATAAATCCATAATAAAAAGAGGGGACTACTATCATGTTAGTTTATATTGCTGAATTTATTGGAACTTTTTTGCTGATATTATTAGGTGACGGAGTTGTTGCCAATGTAACCTTGAATAAATCGGGTATGAAAGGGGCAGGCTCCATTCAGATCACTTTTGCCTGGGGTCTTGCAGTTATGCTTCCGGCGTTTATCTTCGGAGCTTCTTCAGGAGCACATTTTAACCCGGCACTGACGATCGCGCTGGCGGTAGAGGGAAGCATGGCCTGGAGCCTTGTTCCCGGCTATATCATCGCACAGTTTGCAGGTGCATTTTTAGGCGCTTGTATGGTTTACCTCATGTTTAAGGATCAGTTCGACGCTACAGATTCCGCAGGCACAAAGCTTGGCGTATTCTCAACCGGACCTTCTGTTCCTAACATGGGACGCAACATTTTAAGTGAAGCTGTCGGAACATTTGTGCTGGTATTTGCCATTAAGGGCCTTAGCCAGGCAGGCGCAGTTCCTCCAGGAGTGAGCAACCTTCTGGTATTTGGAATCATCGTATCCATCGGTATGTCTCTGGGCGGTCTGACCGGTTATGCCATCAACCCGGCCCGTGACTTAGGACCCCGTCTGGCTCATGCTGTTCTGCCGATCAAAGGCAAGGGCGATTCCAACTGGGGTTATGCACCGGTTGTCATTATCGGACCCATCGTCGGCGCAATTGCAGCAGTTCTTCTGTACGGTGCGATTCCCTGGCAATAAGATATCATTGGCATACGTGTTTCCTTCGGCGTCAAACAGGACCGGTACCGAAAACCGCCGGTCATAGCACCCGGTAAAATGAATAAAATTAAATTGAATCGGAAAGACAGGAAAGGAGGGAAATGCATGGAGAAAAAAAAGCTGGATATCACCAACATGAACGGTGTGACGGAGGATGAAGACACAACCTGCGGTTTGAATGACATGAACTGTGTTGGCGAAGACGAGGTGAACACCTGCGGTTTAAATGATATGAACTGTCTGGGAGAAGAGGACGATACTTCCTGCGGGCTGAATGATATGAACTGCCTGGAGGATGAAGAAGAGAAAAAAGACAAAAAATAAGGCGTTGTTACTGTTCAGAGACTTCTATAATAGAAGTCTCTGAAGCGTATATGAGGAAATCATGAAAAGGGGGTTTCATAATGAAAAAATTCATCAATGATACGGCACTGGTTGAGGAACAGATGATTTTGGGAATGGTAAAAGCATATCCCCATCATTTAAAGAAGCTGGACTGCGGTAATGTGGTCGTACGCGCCCACAAAAAGGAAGACAAGGTCGCCTTAATCAGCGGCGGCGGCAGCGGTCATGAACCGGCCCACGGCGGCTTTGTAGGTCAGGGCATGCTGGATGCGGCAGTTGCCGGAGCAGTCTTTACCTCACCCACTCCTGATCAGATTTACGAAGGAATCAAGGCAATCGCCACAGATGCCGGTGTGCTGATGGTAGTTAAAAACTATACCGGAGATGTCATGAACTTTGAGATGGCAGCCGAGATGGCGGAGATGGAAGGCATTCAGGTATCGTACGTGGTGACAAACGACGATGTGGCTGTCAAAGACAGCCTGTATACCGTTGGCCGCCGGGGCGTGGCCGGCACCGTTTTTGTACATAAAATTGCCGGTGCCATGGCTGAACAGGGAGCTTCCCTCAGTGAAGTACAGGCCGTAGCACAGAAGGTGATTGACCAGGTCCGTACCATGGGTGCGGCAATTGAGCCGTGTACGGTGCCTGCTGCAGGAAAACCTGGATTTGAACTGGCAGAGGATGAGATGGAAGTCGGCATCGGCATCCACGGCGAGCCGGGAACTCACCGGGAAGCGCTGAAACCGGCAGATGAGATTGTGGACCTGCTTTTGGAGCAGATTCTCGCTGATATCGATTACACCGGCAGCGAAGTGGCAGTGATGATCAACGGAGCTGGAGCCACACCGCTTATGGAACTGTTTATCATCAATAACCGTGTTGCAGACGTCCTGAAAGAAAAGAATATCCATGTGTATAAAACCTTTGTCGGTGAATACATGACTTCCATTGAGATGCAGGGCTTCTCCATTTCACTGCTCCGTCTGGATGATCAGTTGAAGGAGCTTTTAGACGCCCCAGCCGATACACCGGCATGGAGATAATACGTACGGAGAGGTGATGCAGCATGGCAGACAGCAGTAAAGTAATTGAGATTATCAGAGCAATCGGGCGCAGCATGGCGCAGCACAAGGAAGAGCTGACGGCGCTGGATCAGCCTATTGGCGACAGCGATCACGGCATTAATCTGGCCCGCGGCTTTGAGGCGGTTGAAAAGAAGCTTCCGGAGCTGGATGGGAAAGACATCGGAACCATCTTAAAAACAGTGGGAATGACCCTGGTCTCCACCGTCGGAGGCGCATCCGGTCCCCTTTACGGTTCGGCTTATATGAAGGCCGGTATGGCATTGGCGGAAAAAACCGAAATGGATCAGAAGGATTTCCTGGAGATGATGAAGGCTGCCTCTGATGCCGTGATGCAGCGCGGCAAGGCGGTTTTAGGAGAGGCAACCATGCTGGATGCCATGCTTCCTGCACTGAAAGCCATGGAGGAAGCTGACGCCGCCGGTGCATCCGCTGAGGATATGCTGGAGGCCGGCGTACAGGCTGCCTGGGCCGGCACAAACCACACAAAGGACTTAATTGCCACCAAAGGACGGGCCAGCTATGTGGGCGAACGCGGGCTGGGCCATCAGGACCCCGGCGCAACCTCATTTTCCTATATGCTTGAAACGATTGCACATTGGAAAGGATAAGAAAAATGGTTGGGATTGTGATTGTTTCACACAGTGAGAATCTGGCAAAAAGTGTGGTGGAGCTGACCGCCATGATGGCCCCTGATGCCAGAATCGCACCGGCCGGCGGTCTGGAGGACGGCAGCTTCGGCACAAGTTTTGAGAAGATTCAGGCTGCCATCCAGTCCGTGTATTCCGACGACGGGGTGCTGGTGCTGATGGATATGGGCAGTGCGGTAATGACGACTGAGATGGTGATAGAAATGATGGAAGACATGAAAGTAGCCATGGTGGATTGCCCGCTGGTTGAAGGGGCAGTCGTAGCAACCATCAATGCAGCCGCCGGAATGGATTTTGACACGCTCCGGCAGGCGCTTTCTACTGTCGCATCATCAAATAAGTTTTAAACAAAAGGGCAAACTCATCCTGTTCCCATAAAAGAGCTTTGATCCGGTCTGTTTGACCGCTTAAAAGCACAGCTATGGGAAAGCGATGAATTTGCCCTCTTCAATTTTTATAAAAAACCGGAAAATAAAAACTTCGTAAGCGGAACCCTCAATCAGAAAGGCTGCCCCACAAATACCACAATCGTCCTGGGAAGAACCATGAACCGTTTTCCTTCTGCTGCCGGCCCTGTGGTCTCTTCATACATGCCGTTCACTTCATGTCTGTCCGTGTGGAAAACCACATGCCACTTCTCCCCTTTGGGAACGGTGGGAAGATCAAATTCGTGAGGCTCCCAGTGCATGTTATAAACCACGTAAAAGTGGCTGTCTCTCGCGCCATCTGCCTTTTTCCCATAGTTTCCGCAATAGAAAATCCCAAGCTGCCGCCGAAAATTTTCAAATTCCGGGCGCCATGCCTGTACGCCGTGATAAGACATATCAGGAAGCCCGCAGGAGAGATAATCCATAATCCGGGGCTCTTCATGTCTGTGAAACACCGGATGGGCCTTTCGGAAAGCGATCACTTCCTTTACAAAGTCAAAGAGGTCTTTGTTACTCTTTTTTAAATTCCAGTTGAGCCAGGACACTTCATTATCCTGACAGTAAGCGTTGTTATTGCCTGACTGGGAATTGCCGAATTCATCTCCTGCCATGATGAGAGGTGTTCCCTGGCTTAAAAACAGGAGCAGGAATGCGTTGCGAAGCTGCTTTTTCCGAAGCTCTGCCACCTTTTTCCGCCTGGTGGGCCCCTCTGCGCCGCAGTTCCAGGAATAGTTCACATCACTTCCGTCCTTGTTATTCTCCCCATTTGCCTCATTGTGCTTCGTATCATAGGAGACCATGTCCATCATGGTGAATCCATTGGTATTGGCCATATAGTGAATAACGCCGAAATCAGCAGGATTTCTCCGGCTCTGGTAGGCCAGGGCCTTCATCTGGTCCTCATCTCCCTTAAGCACCCGCCTCATATCAATCATGAATCCGTCGTTGTACTCTCCTAAATGCTTTACCTTTCCGCCGGGAATCTCTCCCCAGCTATCTGCCAGAAGCTTGATTCTGCTCAAATAAGGGTCCCGGCCCAGCAGCTCCAGAGGAGGGGCTCCTGCAAGCCGCAGCCCGTCTACATGGAATTCCTCTGCCCAGAACCGGGCCGCATCGAGAACAAACGCCGGAGATTCTTTTCCAGTAAAATAAAGCTCCGGAATCACTTCAATGCCTTCCTGATGAAGTGCCTTTACAAGACTTTTAAACTCCAGATCAGGTGTCTTTTCCTTCCCTGAACCGTAAGATGCCTTTGGAGCGAAGTAAAATCCGGGACCGTATCCCCAGTAATTTAATTTTCCCGTGGGTTTATCCACATCATGAGGGGCTCCGGGTGTGTGTTCCTGCATGATGACCTCGGAGAATTCATTGACCGGCATCAGCTCCACCGCCGTGATTCCCAGCTCCTTTAAGTGAGGAATCTTCTCCTGTATGCCCTGAAACGTCCCTTTATTCTTTACCCCGGAGGAAGAGTGCTTTGTAAATCCCCTTACGTGAAGACGGTAAATGATGGTATCCTCATAAGGAGTCTGAGGAAGCTTATCATCTCCCCAGTCAAACTCAAAAAATTCCACCGGACTTCTTAAGGTCCTGGAAACGTTCTCCAAGTCCCCCCATATCTCCCGCCCGGCAAACCGCCTTCCATAAGGGTCGGCAAATGGCTTTCCATCTATTTCAAAGCAGTATTCCAGACCTTCAAAATCTTCCCCCAGAAGAGCCATGCTCCACACATCACCCCTTCTGTATTCCACGGGAAAGGAAAGAGCCTGAACCGGTTTTTCTCCTCCCTTTTTAAATAAAAGGACCCGGCACACCTCTCCCTCTGCGGCCACGCAGAAATGAATCCCTCCATGGATTTTAGAAAGTCCCATGGGATACCCCCGTACCTCACGTTTTGCTATCTTATACTGTTCCATATTTCCTGTCTCCTCCGCCCTTGGTCCGCTTCAGGGAATGCCTTTGTCATCAGTTACTGGTTTTCAATCTGTTCCGCCAGATCATTTAGATACATCCACCGCTCCATCTTCTCCTCCAAAAGCCGCTCCTGCTCTGTCTTTTCTTCCATCAGAGCATTCAGCCTGCTGTAATTGGAGGCCGCTTCTTCCATCTGCCCTTCTAAGGCCTGGATTTTTTCCTCCAGAGCAGCCATATCCTCTTCAATCGTATCCCAATCCTTCTGTTCTTTATAAGAAAATTTGAGCTTACGCTCTCCTCTTGGCTTTTCCCGGTTCTTTTTTACCTCTGTTTCAGACCTCTTCTCAGCTTCATCCTGGCCTGGAAGCCCGTCCGGATATTTGGCCTGAAAAGCAGCCTGATAGTCCGTATATCCGCCTTCATACTGGGTCACTGCCCCCTGTCCTTCAAAGGCAAATATACGCCGCACCACCCTATCCAGAAAATACCGGTCATGGGAAACGGCAACCACAATTCCCGGAAAACTGTCCAGATAATCTTCTAAAATGGTCAGAGTCTGGATGTCTAAGTCATTGGTGGGCTCGTCCAATAAAAGCACGTTAGGAGCTTCCATCAGAATCCGGAGGAGGTAAAGCCTTCTCTTCTCCCCTCCCGACAGCTTTTCCACCAGGGTGTACTGAACTTCAGGAGGAAATAAAAACCGTTCCAGCATCTGAGATGCGCTGACGCTTCCGTCCTTTGTCTTTACATACTCAGCCGCATTTTTAATATAGTCAATGACCCTTAAACTGCCGTCCATGTCTTCGCTTTCCTGAGAAAAGTACCCCATTTTCACAGTCTGCCCCACAGTGACCGTTCCGGAATCCGGTTCCAGCCAGCCTGCAACGATCTTCATCAAGGTGGATTTTCCCGTTCCGTTGGGTCCGATAATGCCGATTCGGTCATTTTTGAGGAAAATATAGGTGAAATCCTTCATCAGCACCTTTTCCCCATAAGCCTTTGAGATTCCCTCCAGCTCCACAGTGGTGCGCCCCAGACGGCTTCCAATGGAATCCAGCTCAATGGTCTGGTCAAACTCCGGCCCCTTCTGGTCCCGGAGGGTTTCATATCTTTGAATGTGGGCCTTCTGCTTGGTGGACCTGGCCCTGGCACCTCTTTGCATCCACTCCAGTTCCACCCGGAGGATGGACTGGCGCTTGCGCTCCGCCGCCACTGCCATATCCATGCGCTCTGCCTTCAGCTTTAAATAGCCCCCGTAATTCTCCTGATAGCTGTAAAGCTTTCCCTTATCCAGCTCCACAATCCGGTTGGTAACGCTGTCCAGGAAATACCGGTCATGGGTCACCATCAAGAGGGCTCCCTTAAAGCGGCGCAGATAATCCTCCAGCCAGTCAGCCATGGTGCTGTCCAAGTGGTTGGTAGGCTCGTCCAGAACTAAAATATCCGCAGTGGACAGCAGGACGCTGACTAATGCCACCCTCTTTTTCTGGCCGCCGGAAAGGGTTTCCACCTTGGAGTCAAAGTCTGTAAAGCCCAGCCTGGTCAGCATGGCCTTGGCCTGGCTTTCCATGTCCCAGACATGCCCGTGGCCCTCATTTTCCCGGACAATGCTCTGGAGTATGGTATCTCCCGCCTGAAACTCCGGATTCTGGGAAAGGAAGCGGATATCTAAATTCCTTCCCTTTACTACTTTTCCCTCGTCTGGCTCTTCCAGCCCCGCCACAATCCGCAGGAGAGTGGACTTTCCCGTTCCGTTAATGCCGATTAAGCCGATCTTTTCCCCTTCATTGATGCTGAAGCTGGTATCATCAAACAGCAGCCGTTCTGTATATGATTTTGTCAAATGGTCAATAGTCAGTAAATTCATTGTTTCTCTTTCTCTCCTGTCTCGTTCTGCCGGATTGCCAATTCTGCCGGATCGCCCGTTTTACCGGGTTACCGGTTTTACCGGATTACCAGCTCCACCGGGCAATGGTCGGAGCCCAGCACTTCTGTATGGATGGACGCACTTTCCAGCCTGTCCTTTAAACTTTCTGAAACGCAGAAATAGTCAATGCGCCACCCTGCATTTTTCTGTCTGGCGCTGAACCGGTAAGACCACCAGGAATAAATCCCTTCCTGATCCGGGTAAAAATGGCGGAAGGTATCAATAAAGCCGTTTTCCAGAAGGCTGGTGAACTTCGCCCTCTCTTCATCGGTAAAGCCTGCATTCTTCCGGTTGCTCTTGGGATTTTTCAAGTCAATTTCCTTGTGGGCAACGTTTAAATCACCGCAGAAAATAACCGGTTTTTTCTCCTCCAGCTTTTTTAAATAAGCCAGAAATGCCTCTTCCCATGTCATCCGGTAGGGAAGGCGGGCCAGCTCGTTCTGGGAATTGGGAGTATAGCACGTAACCACATAATACTCCGGAAATTCGGCTGCAATGACCCTTCCCTCTTTATCATGCTCCTCCATGCCGATTCCGTAAGCCACTGATATGGGTTCTTCCTTTGTAAAGATCGCCGTTCCTGAATAGCCCTTCTTCAGCGCATAGTTCCAGTACTGGTGATAACCCGGCAGGTCAAGATTGATCTGTCCCTCCTGCAGCTTACTTTCCTGAATACAGAAAACATCTGCATCCATCTCTTTAAAATAATCCAAAAAGCCTTTCTCCACGCAGGCACGAAGGCCGTTTACATTCCAGGAAATCATTTTTTTCATCGTCGTCACCTCAAAATTAAAGATAGGAATAGTATACCATTTTCCTGTAAATTAGAAAAGGGAAGAATTACCTGGAATACCATTCAATGAAAAAAACAGAAGACCGATGATCCTGTTTTCCTCCTTTTAAACCGTTATGCTTTCATTTATATTGGGAAATTTATAAAAATATTGACCACCCGGTCATTCCGCGTTATGCTTTAGATGAGATAAGCGGGCAGCTTCTGTTTGAATTGTCAGAAGGACAGGGAAATACTGTATTACATTTTAGAGAGTCCCTGCCGGAAGAATTTTCATTGCCTGAAAGAAATATTGCGGGCTGGTCGCTGGTCTTATTGCGTTTAAAAGATGCGATAGAAGGAAGAGAAGCTGATTTTTCCAACGAAAAACATCCCGAAGTTCCAGAACAATACCGGTTGAAAATTGCAGCGTTAAAGGAATAGTCTGCATTTTTCTGCTGTATTTAATAAAATTAAAAAGGTGAGGAAAAAACGATGGAGATTAAACCACAGACTGTCATCAAAATGACGGTAGTCAAGAAGAATAACTATTGTCCCGTTTTTAGTGAAGGCGACGAGATTATCATTAAAAAGCATTGCTTTGATACTACAGTCAACAAACTGGTCAAATACTGTTATGCGACTCTGACGGATCTATATCCTAAATGTAATAGTTTAAGGAAACAGCCGGTGGGGACAAAAGATTATTTTTTATGCCGTGACAATGGAATCATTGAGTTCGAACTGGAGAGAATGGACGATGAACTTTATGATTTTGAACAGGAAAATATAAGCGTTCAATAAGGTCATCCAGATCGATGATTTAAAAATTTTCTCCCGGTAAGGCGCAATTCAGCGTCTGAATCGTGTTCCTCAAAGAGGTTTTATCACAGTTTCATTAACATCAAAATACGTTTTTTCTTCGCAGAACAAAACAGGAGGGTGTTGCAAAAAGCATCATTGAAAAAGTATGCACCCTCTTAACACCTAAAAACACAAGAAGGCTGATTCCATCAGTCACTCTTGTGTTTTTTTGCGTACTTTAATAGCCCTGCCTTTTGGGAGGACTTTTTATGCTGATTTTACTTTAAACAGATAGTTTTCAAGCCGTTCACTTTGGATCTTTACGTGGAGTTTATTGATGTTGTATCCAAAACATAACAATAGAACCTCCAGTTTCACCTTGGTTTTCCCTCTTAATAGAAATCTCTGAAACTCATAGTCAGTTTTTAATACCCCAAAGGCTCCTTCCACCTGGATCGAACGGTTTACACGGTAACGGATTCCTGTTTCTGTTCGGATATTTTCATATGACCTTTTCTGCTTTTCTATAAAAACCTTTGATACATACAGTTTTTTATTCTTCTTTGATTTCGTACATTTCTCCCGGTGCTTACATCCACTGCAGTCTTCACATTCATATATCGTGACCCTGGAACGATATCCACTTACTGACTTCCTGCTGGTCATTCCTGCCGGCCATAACAGCCTGTTATTATGACATACATATACATCGCCTTCTTCCAGATACCGCATGTTTTCCCGTCTGCTTATATCCTTCTTAAAGCTTCTCTTTTTCCATTTTTCATAGAGTTGGGGTTTTATATAGGGAGTCTGCCCGGTTTCTTCCAGGTATACATAATTCTCTTCCCTCTCATATCCGGCATCTGCGGTTATGCTGGGATAGCGGTATCCGCTTTTGTTTTCCTGCTCCTTTAAAAAGGGAATCAGTGTTCCATAATCACTCCGGTCCTGAAAAATACCGGCACTTATGATAAATTCGCTGTCTACGCCAATCTGTACGTTATAACCCGGTTTTAACTGGGCATTTCTCATATGATCATCTTTCATGTGCATAAAGGTTGCATCCGGATCGGTCTTTGAATAGCTGTTTCTCCCCTCAAACCGGGAGTGATGTAAGTCGTAGAGCATCTGGCGGCTTAGGAACTTCTCAAACATCTCAAGATATTTCTGGTGAATCGATTTTCTATTGCCCCGTCCATAGGCCATGGATATCTGATGCTCCCTGCAGTAGATATTTAGATAATTGCAGATTTCCTGTAGCTTCACTGCCCGCTCGTCCTGGGACCAGGAGAAACAGCAGCTGTATTCCGCGTTAAGAAGCTGTATGGCAGCTCCAATCTTTTCAGACATACGGCTTTCCCATCTTCCCACCGACTTTTTCCAGACAAATGTATATTTATTGGCACAGGCCTCCAGTTTTGTCCCATCAATAAACAGGGTCTCACCTGAAACAAAACGTCTTTCAAATAGTTTCCGGACAAACTGATAGAACAGATCTTCACAGGCATCTGCAAGAAAACCTGTCCGGAATCTTGCGATGGTTGTGTGATCGGGGGCCTTCTGACCGGAAAGGAGCCACATGAAGTTGATATCCCGGCGGCAGGCCTTTTCGATTTTTCTGGAAGAATAAATGGCGACATTCCAAACCTGCCAAGCCATGTTTCAGACAAGAATGTAAAGAATAAGCCCTTTCTGCTGTTGGAAGGTGTTAATTACGATAACAATGACAATCCGCTTTTATATGCAAGGGAGTATATTGATTCAGAATTGATTCAGTTCAGTATGATACGGCAGAGAAATATTGATTATTCTAAATGAGAAAATAGATTTGCATAAAAGACGGAAATCCAGGCGTTTTTTACGATTGAGTTTTCCGTCCACTTCTACATTCTTGTCAGAGTTTTCCCGGATAAAAATACAATTTTCTGAGTGCCTATACATCTTTTATAAGACCTCCTTTGGACAAATAAATATCAACAATGTTTCAGTCTTGTAATGGAAGGCATATGTTCTCAACTCTTCTGTAAGATTTTTCCGTGTTATATTTCTTCTATATTTTACTCCTGATTACAGAGGACAAGTTTTCCCATAGCTTTATCTATTTATTATTTTTAATTCGCCTTTATCGCAGACGTCCACGTTACAATTATGGCAAGAATGCTCTGCAAAGGAAAAATATAGGCTCCTACAGAAAGTCGAATAATAAGTTATCTTTTAAGAATGAGTTTATTATGGAAAAAGTATCATCAATACATAACATCAGATCTTATTAGTACGTTTATAGAAAACCTCAAATATCTTTACAAATCTTATTCTTCATTAATCTTAATAGAAGATACATTTGGAATATTTTTATTATCATCTAATAAAAGTAACTCTTCAATATTGTCAATTTCATCTGCTGGAATTTTCCAGGAATACCAAATAGTAATGATATCCCCTGTTTTCAAGTTGGAAAAATCAATAACATTGTCCTGATTATCAAAAACATTTATTTGCGAATTATTTCTGATAATATATTGTCCTGTTTGCCCTTTCCGATTATCAGGAAATCCCTTAATCAACAGTTCGTTTCTTGAATTTGACATAATTTCTGCTCTAAGCGATATATCATAAGTTTTTGTTTTTGATAGATCTTGAAAAATAATTATTGTCAAAATTAGTATTATTGTAATCAATACTAGGTATATCATTTTTTTCTTCATAATAATTCTCCCTCTTTATATAAAAATTATATTCTTCATATATTGTATTAATCCCTGCCAACTATAGTAAACGAAGTCAACAGGGATTAATCCTATAATCTATAAATTGTCAGTTTATTAATTGCTGTACAGACCAACAATTATGGTGTTATCTTAATCAATGCTGTATATGTTTTTGAAGAGCCGGGTTTGTAATAATTACATTTTACGGTAGCATAAGTACCCTGTGGAGCAAGATATACTGATGCATTAGTATAATGACCTACTTCACTACTTTTTGCACTTACATACGCATCTCTTACTTCAACAATCTTATGATTGGCATCATCAACAACGTATGTAACATCAAATTCAATCATTTTATCATCATTCCACTTTGATATATGATGCGTAAGTAAAATTTGCGGGGAAATATTAATACTACTAGCAATATGTGATTTTGGCATAGCTGCTAAACTTACTGATGACGGCATGATGAATAAAATAGCAGTTAGTAACAATGATAAAATTCTATTAATTGTTTTTTTCATAAAAATTCCTTTCTCAATAAGTACATACACAAGATAATAAGTGTATGAAGGTTTATAAAGTGGTTAATGTGATGAGTTGATATTTGGAGCTTATGCACAGTGTTGTTATAAAATTACATCATACATAGGAATCATCCCCTTTAAAATGTAGTTTTATTTATACTAATATAGAAGCAAACAATTACTTTATCAATATTGGCTAAACAAATTAGTCATGGTATCATTTCAATTCAAAATTCATATTTAAATAAGTGCCTGTGTACCTTATAAATTCAATAATAACGGAAAAAATCCCCAAGACAGTGCCAATGTTCTAATTATAGATGATTCTATGTTTGAACATAATCGTTCCCAAAAGGTGAAGCTTCTTACCAAAGTATCTGACTATGGCAAACACAGCTATAAATTTGGATTTCATATGCTTACATAGGGATGGTTACATGAATGCACTTCCAACATTACTAAAGTAGAAACTTCAAGCTACATAACCATCGAACATTAATAACTGAACAACTGCCAGATATTGAATCTTCAGGATGCATAACTAAAATCAATGTGCGAAATTTGAGTTCATAATAATATCCCCATAAATTTTAATGTTAAATTACTACATCTTGTAGTAATTTAACATTATCATGATATCTTTAAAAAGTCAATAATATCAGCAAACAATCTTTCTTACATTTCTCTTTATTATCTTTTTCATTGACATTACTACTTCAACGTAGTAATATCAAGTAATAAAATTGGAAAGGGTGACTAGTGATGCGATTTATTCTTTCAAGTACAGAACAGAAAATAATGGAATTATTGTGGAAAAATCAAAAATGGATGTCAGGAGCTGATTTTTGGGAGTATTTCAATAGCAATGGGCAAAATTGCAAGCGTCAAACAATTAATACTTATTTATCTCGCATGACACAAAAAGGACTTCTTATAAAAAACGAGAAAAAATATATGTATGCATATACAAAAGAAGAATTTGAAGAGAAAAAAGCAGAAGAAGTATTAAACAATTTATACGAAGGGTCACTTGAAAAATTTGTTTTTGCATTAACTGGAAACAAAAAAATCAATAGTGATGAAGCTGCTGAATTAAAAAAGTATTTAGATAACTTTGACTGAGAAGCATATAAACATGATTCAGGTTCTGTTTAAATATAGTTCTTTCATTAGTAAGAATTTCATCTGCGGTTTCATTAATTTAAAGCACATTCTCCCCCTCCGCATAAAAACACAAGGTGGATGGCATTGATAAGCTGTCCACCTTGT
>NZ_JASGFH010000023.1:0-66158 GCF_047605665.1 Lacrimispora sp.
GAGAGCAGTTCGAGCAGAGAACGCATAAGAGACTCATTGATATCATTACACCAAGTCAGAAGACAGTTGATGCATTATCCAGATTGGAAATGCCAGCAGGTGTATACATCGATATCAAGATGAAGAACAAATAAGCTTCATCACCAATGAATCAAGGTAATATCCTGAAGGGTTTAAATATAGAAGCAACACGTTTCCTGTAAGGAATCAACATCTCCATGAGCGAAAGCGAGAAGAAAGTGTTTACACTTTCGGCGAGTGGCGAATGGGGTTATAGTGTTCCACTTATATTGGACTGTTCTAGGATGATTGCGAAAGCAATCCGCTGTAGAATTAACAAACAGGAGGTAAAAACATGAAGAAGGGTATTTTAGCTACCAAAGTCGGAATGACACAGATCTTCGACGAAAATGGAGTATTGACTCCGGTAACAGTTCTTCAGGCAGGTCCCTGTGTAGTAACACAGATCAAGACTGTTGAGAACGACGGTTACAGTGCAGTGCAGGTGGGTTTTGTAGATAAGAGAGAAAAGCTTGTCAGCAAGCCGCTTAAGGGCCATTTTGATAAGGCCGGTGTATCTTACAAGAGATATGTCAGAGAGTTTAAGCTTGAGAATGCCAATGAGTATTCTGTAAAAGATGAAATTAAAGCAGAGATCTTCGCTGCAGGCGATAAGATCGACGCAACCGCAATCTCCAAAGGTAAAGGTTTCCAGGGTGCTATTAAGAGACACGGACAGTCCAGAGGACCTATGGCTCACGGTTCCAAGTTCCACCGTCATGCAGGTTCCAACGGCGCTGCTTCTGATCCCAGCAAGGTATTCAAGGGCAAGAAGATGCCTGGACAGATGGGTAACAAGAAGGTTACAATCCAGAACCTTGAAATCGTAAGAGTTGATGCAGAGAACAACCTGCTTCTGGTTAAGGGTGCTGTACCAGGACCGAAGAAGTCTTTAGTAACAATCAAGGAAACAGTAAAAGCAGCTAACTAATGCTTTTATAAGAAAGGAGGATCACACAGATGGCAAACGTATCTGTTTACAATATGGAAGGTAATGAAGTTGGCACATTAGAGTTAAGCGATGCAGTGTTCGGTGTAGATGTCAATGAGCATCTCGTACACTTGGCAGTCGTAAGCCAGCTTGCAAACAAGCGCCAGGGCACACAGAAGGCTAAGACCCGTGCTGAGGTATCCGGCGGCGGAAGAAAACCGTGGAAGCAGAAGGGAACCGGTCATGCAAGACAGGGTTCAACCAGATCTCCACAGTGGACAGGCGGCGGAGTTGTATTCGCTCCAACACCAAGAGATTACACAATCAAGCTCAACAAGAAGGAGAGAAGACTTGCTCTTAAATCCGCTCTTACCAGCAGAGTTAATGAGAATAAGTTCATCGTTGTTGATGAGTTAAAGTTTGATGAGATCAAGACAAAGAAATTCCAGACTGTATTAAATAACTTAAAGGTATCCAAGGCTCTTGTGGTTGTTGGCGACGACAGCACAAACGCAGTGATGAGCGCAAGAAACATCGCTTCCGTAAAGACTGCATTTGTTAACACAATCAACGTATATGATATCTTAAAGTACAACACAGTTGTTGCTACCAAGACTGCTGTTGCAGCAATCGAGGAGGTGTACGCATAATGGCAGATATTAAGTATTACGACGTAATCCAGAAGCCTGTAGTAACTGAGAAGAGCATGAACGCTATGGCTACCAAGAAGTATACATTTACCGTTCATCCAGATGCTAACAAGACTATGATCAAAGAAGCTGTTGAGAAGATGTTCCCAGGCACAAAGGTTGCCAGCGTGAACACCATGAACTTAGATGGCAAGACAAAGAGAAGAGGAACAACCTACGGTAAGACCTCCAAGACTAAGAAAGCTATCGTTCAGTTAACCGCAGACAGCAAGGAAATCGAAATTTTCGAGGGACTGTAAGATCCCGAATTATGTGATGAACATTATATCACGATAATAAGATACGCCAGGAGGCGTTGAAAGGAGTTATAACAATGGGAATTAAAAAGTATAACCCATATACCCCTTCCAGGAGACATATGACCGGTTCTGATTTCACTGAGATCACAAAGTCAACACCTGAGAAGTCCTTAATCAGCAAAACTATTAAGAAAACAGCCGGCCGTAATAACCAGGGTAAGATTACCGTAAGACATCGCGGCGGCGGCGTTAAGAGAAAATACAGAATCATCGACTTCAAGAGAAACAGCAAAGACGGTATTGTTGCAACTGTTATCGGTATCGAGTACGATCCTAACAGAACTGCCAACATCGCACTGCTTTCTTATGCAGACGGTACAAAGTCCTATATCCTCGCTCCAGCCGGTTTAACAGACGGCATGACAGTTATGAGCGGTGAGGCTGCAGAAGCAAAAGTAGGAAACTGCTTACCTTTAAGCCACATTCCGGTTGGTGCTCAGGTTCATAACATTGAGCTTTACCCAGGAAAAGGCGGCCAGCTCGTTCGTTCCGCAGGAAACGGCGCACAGTTAATGGCTAAAGAAGGCAAGTATGCAACCCTTCGTTTACCTTCCGGTGAAATGAGAATGGTTCCCATCAATTGCAGAGCAACCATGGGTGTTGTTGGAAACGGCGATCACAACCTGATCAATATCGGTAAAGCAGGAAGAAAGCGTCACATGGGCTTCCGTCCAACTGTACGCGGTTCTGTTATGAACCCGAATGACCATCCACACGGTGGTGGTGAAGGTAAGACTGGTATCGGACGTCCAGGTCCAAGTACACCATGGGGCAAACCAGCGCTTGGCTTAAAGACCAGAAAGAAAAACAAGCAGTCTAACAGATTGATCGTTAGAAGAAGAGATGGAAAGACCGTTAAATAATTGAAGGAGGTTAGAATCTATGGCTCGCTCACTTAAAAAAGGACCATTTGCAGATGCTCATTTACTGAAAAAAGTAGATGCTATGAACGCAGCAGGACAGAAGCAGGTAATTAAGACCTGGTCCCGCCGTTCTACTATCTTCCCGCAGATGGTTGGACATACAATTGCAGTTCATGATGGCAGAAAGCACGTTCCGGTATATGTGACAGAAGATATGGTTGGACATAAACTGGGTGAATTCGTTGCTACCAGAACTTACAGAGGACACGGCAAAGACGAGAAGAAGTCAGGCCGTAAGTAATCGATAAACAGACTCCCTTGGGTATTCTAAAGAATTTCCCTGGGGCGTTAAAGTTGAAAGGAGGATTCACCAATGGCTAAGGGACATAGAAGCCAGATTAAAAGAGAAAGAAATGCTCAGAAGGACACAAGACCGTCAGCAAAGTTATCCTATGCTAGGGTTTCCGTTCAGAAGGCATGCTTCGTATTAGATGCCATCAGAGGCAAAGACGTTCAGACAGCACTTGGTATTGTACTTTACAATCCCAGATATGCTTCTTCTTTAATAGAGAAGTTATTAAAATCAGCAGTTGCTAACGCTGAGAATAACAACGGTATGGACCCTGCAAAGCTTTATGTAGAAGAGTGTTTTGCAAACAAGGGACCGACAATGAAAAGAGTAAAACCGAGAGCACAGGGCCGCGCTTATAGAATCGAAAAGAGAATGAGCCACATCACCATCGTGCTTAATGAAAGATAAGGAGGCAAATAATGGGACAGAAAGTTAATCCACACGGCTTAAGAGTCGGTGTTATTAAAGACTGGGACTCAAAGTGGTATGCTGAAGCTGATTTCGCAGACAACTTAGTAGAAGATTATGCGATCAGAAAATTTCTGAAGAAGAAATTATACAGCGCCGGTATTTCTGGCATCGAAATTGAAAGAGCATCTGACCGCGTTAAAATCATCATTCATACAGCTAAGCCAGGTGTTGTTATCGGCAAGGGCGGAGCTGAGATCGAGAAGTTAAAAGCAGAAGTTCAGAAGCTTACAGATAAAAAGTTATTTGTTGATATCAAGGAAATCAAGAGACCTGACAAGGACGCTCAGTTAGTAGCTGAATCCATTGCACAGCAGTTAGAGAACCGTGTATCCTTCCGTCGTGCTATGAAGTCCACCATGGGACGTTCCATGAAGGCTGGCGTAAAGGGTATCAAAACTGCAGTTGCAGGCCGTCTTGGCGGAGCTGATATGGCTCGTACCGAGTTCTACAGCGAAGGAACCATTCCGTTACAGACATTGAGAGCAGATATTGACTACGGTTTCGCAGAGGCAGATACAACCTTCGGCAAAATTGGCGTTAAGGTATGGATCTACAATGGCGAAGTTCTTCCAACTAAAGGAAACAGGGAAGGGAGCGATAAATAATGTTAATGCCTAAAAGAGTTAAACGTCGTAAACAGTTCCGTGGATCCATGGCTGGTAAGGCTTTAAGAGGCAATACAATCAGCCAGGGTGAATTCGGTTTGGTTTCTACAGAGCCATGCTGGATCAGATCCAACCAGATCGAGGCAGCCCGTGTTGCCATGACTCGTTACATCAAGCGTGGCGGTAAAGTCTGGATCAAGATTTTCCCGGATAAGCCTGTAACAGCAAAGCCAGCAGAAACCCGAATGGGTTCCGGTAAGGGCGCTCTGGAATACTGGGTAGCAGTAGTAAAACCAGGCCGTGTATTATTTGAAATCGCTGGAGTACCTGAAGAAACAGCACGTGAAGCTTTACGTCTTGCTATGCATAAGTTACCCTGCAAGTGTAAGATTGCTGCTAAAGCGGATTTAGAAGGCGGTGAATGACAGTGAAAATGAATAAATATGTTGAAGAATTAAAAGGAAAGTCAGTTACAGAGCTGAACGCAGAATTAGTAGCTGCAAAGAAAGAACTTTTCAACTTAAGATTCCAGAATGCAACCAACCAGCTTGACAACACAAGCCGGATCAAAGAGGTTCGCAAGAACATTGCCAGAATTCAGACTGTTATAACTGAGAAGGCTAAACTGGCTTAAGCTGCAGTTTTTTATAAAAGCATGACACACACGACAGTGTGTGAACTTATAGAGAGGGCCGTCCGGGCCATAAGATCGAAAGGAGAATACCGAACGTGGAAAGAAATCTTAGAAAAACCCGTACAGGTAAGGTTGTGAGCAACAAGATGGATAAGACCATCGTTGTAGCTATTGAAGACCATGTAGAACATCCTTTATACGGCAAGATCGTAAAGAGAACGTATAAATTAAAAGCTCATGATGAGAATAACGACTGCAATATGGGCGACACAGTAAAAGTAATGGAAACAAGACCGCTGTCCAAAGACAAGAGATGGAGACTTGTTGAGATTATCGAGAAAGCGAAATAATTTATTTCCAGGAAGGAGTAACAGGCATGATTCAGCAGGAAACCAGATTAAAGGTTGCTGACAATACCGGTGCAAAAGAATTACTTTGCATCCGTGTAATGGGCGGATCTACAAGAAGATATGCTAATATTGGTGATATTATCGTTGCCAGCGTAAAAGATGCAACACCTGGCGGTGTTGTGAAGAAGGGCGACGTTGTAAAGGCCGTTGTGGTACGTACTGTTAAGGGCGCACGCCGCAAAGACGGTTCTTATATCAAGTTCGATGAGAATGCTGCCGTAATTATCAAAGATGACAAGACTCCAAAAGGAACTCGTATCTTTGGACCGGTTGCCAGAGAGTTAAGAGAGAAACACTTCATGAAGATTGTTTCCTTAGCTCCGGAAGTATTATAAGGAGGTATCGGACTGTGCATAAAATTAAAAGAGACGACCTGGTAAAGGTCATCGCAGGAAAAGATAAAGATAAACAGGGCAAGGTTCTTCTGGTAGACACCAAGAACAACAAAATTGTCGTAGAAGGCGTTAACATGATCACAAAGCATGTAAAGCCAGGCGCAGGAAATCCACAGGGCGGCATCGTACAGAAGGAAGCTGCACTTGACATTTCCAACGTAATGCTCGTTGTAGACGGAAAAGCAACCAGAGTTGGCTTTGAAGTAAAAGACGGCAAGAAAGTCCGCGTTGCCAAGTCAACCGGTAAAGTAATTGACTAATTCGGAGAGGAGGAATAAAAATTGGCTAGATTAAGAGAAGTATACCAAACAGAAATCGCAGAAGCGATGACCAAGAAATTTGGATATAAGAACATCATGGAAGTACCGAAGCTGGATAAAATCGTCATCAATATGGGTATTGGCGAAGCAAAGGAAAATGCCAAAATTTTAGACTCTGCTGTAAGAGATATGGAAATCATCTCCGGACAGAAGGCAGTTCTTACCAAGGCTAAAAAATCAGTTGCTAACTTCAAGCTTAGAGAAGGTATGGCTATCGGCTGTAAAGTTACCCTTCGCGGCGAGAGAATGTACGAATTTGCTGATCGTCTGATCAACCTGGCACTTCCCCGTGTACGTGACTTTAGAGGTGTGAATCCTAACGCATTTGATGGCAGAGGAAACTTCGCTCTCGGCATCAAAGAGCAGCTTATTTTCCCTGAAATTGAGTACGATAAAGTTGACAAGGTAAGAGGTATGGACATCATTTTTGTTACTACCGCTAAGACCGACGAAGAAGCCCGTGAACTTTTGACATTATTCAATATGCCATTTGCAAAATAGTAGGAGGAAACATTCATGGCTAAGACTTCAATGAAGATCAAACAGCAGAGACCGGCAAAATTCTCCACAAGAGAATACAACCGCTGCAGAATCTGCGGTCGTCCACATGCTTATTTGAGAAAATACGGAATCTGCAGAATCTGCTTCCGTGAATTAGCATATAAGGGTCAGATCCCAGGCGTTAAAAAAGCAAGCTGGTAAAATAAGGAAGGAGGCAATTTCAAAATGACAATGAGCGATCCAATCGCAGATATGCTTACAAGAATCCGTAATGCAAATACTGCAAAACATGATACAGTAGATGTACCTTCATCTAAGATGAAATTAGCTATTGCTGATATCCTTGTAAAAGAGGGATACATTAAGAAATATGATCTCGTAGAAGACGGTGCATTCCAGACCATCCGGATCACCTTAAAATACGGCAAAGATAAGAACGAAAAAATCATCACAGGCATCAAGAGAATTTCCAAGCCAGGTCTGCGTGTATACGCAAACAAGGAAGAGCTGCCAAAAGTACTTGGCGGTTTAGGAACAGCTATCATTTCTACCAATCAGGGTGTTATCACTGATAAGGAAGCCCGCACACAGGGTGTTGGCGGAGAAGTACTGGCGTTTGTTTGGTAATTTTGTACTGCAGAAAGTCTGAAAACAGAGGGAGTGCACATATTCCCTCCGAAAATTTAAGGAGGTAAACGGCATGTCACGTATAGGAAGAATGCCTATCGCGGTTCCGGCAGAAGTAACTGTCACAATCGCAGAAAATAATAAAGTGACTGTAAAAGGTCCTAAGGGAACTCTTGAGAGAGTATTACCGGCTGAAATGACAATCAAAGAAGAAGATGGTCAGATCTCCGTTACAAGACCGAATGATTTAAAGAGAATGAAATCTTTACACGGTCTTACCAGAACATTAGTAAACAACATGATCGTCGGCGTAACTGCCGGTTATGAAAAGAAGCTGGAAATCAACGGTGTTGGTTACAGAGCTCAGAAGCAGGGCAAGAAGCTGGTTCTTTCCCTGGGTTACTCCCACCCGGTTGAGATGGAAGATCCGGAAGGCATCGAATCCACCATGGAAGGACAGAACATCATCTTCGTCAGAGGAATCGATAAAGAAAAAGTTGGCCAGTACGCTGCTGAAATCAGAGATAAGAGAAGACCAGAGCCTTATAAGGGCAAGGGAATCAAGTATTCTGATGAAGTGATCAGACGTAAAGTTGGTAAGACTGGTAAGAAATAATTAAGGAGAGTGTAAAGATGGTTAGCAAGAAATCAAGAAGCGAAGTTCGCGTTAAAAAACACAACAGATTACGTAACCGTTTTGCAGGCACTGCAGAAAGACCACGTTTAGCTGTGTTTAGAAGTAATAATCATATGTATGCTCAAATTATTGACGATACAGTTGGTAAAACTTTAGTCGCTGCTTCTACAGTAGAAAAAGAAGTAAAAGCAGAATTAGAGAAAACTGACAACGTTGACGCTGCAGCATACGTAGGTACCGTAGTTGCCAAAAGGGCACTTGAAAAGGGAATTAAAGAAGTTGTCTTTGACAGAGGCGGTTTTATATATCACGGTAAGGTTCAGGCATTAGCAGACGCAGCCAGAGAAGCTGGTCTGGAATTCTAGTAGAGAGGAGAAGACACAGGTGAAACGTACAATTATTGATGCAAATCAGACAGAGTTAAACGATAGAGTAGTTGCCATCAAGCGTGTTTCCAAGACCGTTAAGGGCGGACGCACCATGAGATTCTCTGCTTTAGTAGTCGTAGGCGACGGCAATGGCCACGTAGGTGCTGGTCTTGGCAAAGCTGGTGAAGTTCCAGAAGCAATCCGTAAAGGAAAAGAGGCTGCTGTTAAGAATATGGTTTCTGTTCCAGTTGATGAGAATAACAGTATTCCTCATGACTTAATCGGAAAGTTCGGAAGCGCTTCCGTACTTCTTAAGAAAGCGAGCGAAGGTACTGGAGTTATTGCAGGAGGCCCTGCTCGTGCGGTTTTAGAGCTTGCAGGAATTAAGAACATCCATTCCAAGTCTTTAGGTTCCAACAACAAGACTAACGTAGTTATGGCTACAATCAATGGATTGACTAATTTGAAAACTCCTGAGGAAGTTGCAAGACTTCGCGGTAAATCTGTAGAAGAGATTTTAGGCTAAGGAGGATAGGAAGATGGCAGATAAGTTAAAAATCACATTGGTGAAATCCCCGATCGGTGCTATTCCGAAGCATAAAGCAACCGTTGAAGCATTAGGCTTAAAGAAGCTTAACAAGACAGTTGAAATGCCGGATAACGGTGCAGTCAGAGGTATGATTGCCAGTGTGCGTCATTTAGTAAAAGTTGAAGAGATCTAAAAGAAAACAGTAAGGAGGTGCAAGGGATGGATTTATCAAATTTACAGCCTGCATTAGGTTCCAAACAGAGCGATAACTTCAGAAGAGGACGCGGTCACGGTTCAGGAAACGGCAAGACTGCAGGCAAAGGCCATAAAGGACAGAAAGCCCGTTCCGGTGCTACAAGACCAGGCTTTGAAGGCGGTCAGATGCCTTTATACAGACGTATTCCTAAGAGAGGTTTTACAAATAGAAACTCTAAGACCATCATCGGAATCAATGTAGGCGCTTTGGAAGCATTTGACAACGGTACAGTTGTTACGGTTGAGACTTTATTAGAGAGCGGCATTGTTAAGAATCCGCGCGACGGTGTTAAGATCCTTGGAAATGGAGAATTAACCAAAAAGCTTGTAGTAAAGGTAGATGCTTTCAGTGAAGGCGCAAAAACCAAAATTGAGGCTTTAGGTGGAACCTGCGAGGTGATCTAATATGTTTAAAACACTCCGTAATGCATTCAAGGTCAAGGAAGTAAGAACAAAACTGATCTATACTTTCATGATGCTGGTGGTTATCAGAATCGGTTCTCAATTGCCGATTCCAGGAGTTAATACAGAGTTTTTCAAAGAGTTTTTTGCTCAGCAGAACAACGACGCCATGGGATTTTTCAATGCCATGACCGGAAGCTCCTTTTCCAACATGTCAGTGTTCGCTTTAAGCATCAGCCCTTATATCACATCTTCCATCATCATGCAGCTTTTGACCATTGCAATCCCGAAGCTGGAGGAAATGCAAAAAGACGGTGAAGACGGAAGAAAGAAGATTGCAGAATACACCCGTTACGTAACAGTAGGTCTGGCGTTAATCGAGTCCGTTGCTATGGCAATCGGATTCGGCGGCCAGGGTCTGTTAAAAGAATTCAACGCATTGAGCATCATGATCGCTGTTGTTACCATGACAGCGGGTAGTGCTCTTCTCATGTGGATTGGTGAGCGGATCACGGAAAAAGGCGTGGGAAACGGTATTTCTATCGTGCTGCTGGTGAATATTATTTCCAGCTTCCCATCTGACGTATCCACTTTATACAACCGGTTCATGTCAGGAAAATCGGTTGCAGTAGCAGCTATCGCAGCCATTATCATCATAGCTGTTATTTTAGCCATCATTGTATTTGTCATCGTCCTTCAGGACGGTGAAAGAAGGATTCCAGTCCAGTATTCCAAAAAGATGCAGGGACGGAAGATGGTAGGCGGACAGGCTACCAACATTCCGTTAAAGGTGAATACAGCCGGCGTTATTCCGGTTATCTTCGCTTCCTCCCTCATGTCGTTCCCAGTCGTGATTGCCCAGTTCTTTGGGGATAAGATCGATTACAGCAGCATTGGAGGCCACATTTTAACAGGACTTAATTCTTCAAGCTGGTTCAAGCTGGACAGACCGGCCTATTCCATCGGCCTGATCCTCTACGTGGCTCTTATCATTGTGTTCGCTTATTTTTACACCTCAATCACCTTTAACCCCCTTGAGGTTGCGAATAACATGAAGAAGTCCGGCGGTTTTATTCCGGGTATCCGTCCGGGAAAACCCACCAGCGATTATCTCAATTCTATTTTGAACTATATCGTGTTTATTGGTGCATGCAGTTTGACGATTGTCTGTGTTATCCCCATTATGGTATCAGGCCTGTTTAATGTAAGCCGTCTTTCATTCGGCGGTACATCCTTAATCATCATCGTCAGCGTTGTCCTTGAGACAATTAAGGCGGTTGAATCTCAAATGCTTGTGCGTTATTACAAAGGCTTTTTAAACGATTAGAGGAAAAACCAAGGGAAACACGCCATGCGTGTTTTTCTTGGGATTTATACTATTTAATCCAATTGAGGGAGGGACTGTTTATGAAGATTATCATGTTAGGTGCCCCAGGAGCCGGGAAAGGTACTCAGGCCAAAAAGATCGCTGAAAAATATGGAATTCCCCACATTTCCACCGGAGACATCTTCCGTTCCAACATTAAGGAAGGAACAGAACTGGGAAGGAAAGCCAAGGAATACATAGATCAGGGAGCTTTGGTGCCGGATGCGTTGACTATCGGTATGCTGATGGACCGAATTCAGAATGAAGACTGCAAAAACGGATATGTGCTGGATGGATTCCCAAGAACCATTCCCCAGGCAGAGAGCTTGAAGGAAGCACTTTCCGAAAGAGGACAGAAGATTGATTTTGCCATCAACGTAGATGTGGCAGATGAGAACATCATAAACAGAATGGCCGGCCGCCGTGCCTGCGTTTCCTGCGGTGCTACGTATCACCTGGTATTTAATCCAAGCAAGGTTCCGGGAATATGCGATGTATGCGGTGCAGAGCTGATTTTAAGAGATGATGATAAGCCGGAAACCGTTCAGAAGCGCCTGTTGGTCTACCATGATCAGACAAAACCTTTAATTGAGTACTACGGAAAAACCGGCGTGCTGGTGAGTGTTGACGGAACACAGGATTTAAATAAAGTGTTCACGGATATTACCGGCATTTTAGGAGCATAGTTTATGTCAGTTACCATTAAATCTGCAAGAGAGATAGAACTTATGAGAGAGGCGGGGAGGATTCTTTGCAGGACCCATGAAGAACTCTCCAAAGCCTTAAAACCGGGTATGACAACCTGGGATATTGACCATCTGGGAGAAGAAATCATAAGAAGCTACGGCTGCACGCCTTCTTTCTTAAATTATAACGGATATCCAGCCTCCATCTGCGTTTCAGTCAATGATGAGGTGGTTCACGGGATACCGGATAAGAAGCGTTTTTTACAGGAAGGCGATATTGTGAGTCTGGATGCCGGCGTGATTTACAAGGGCTATCATTCCGACGCCGCGAGGACTTATGGAATCGGGGAAATCACTCCTGAGGCGGGACAGCTCATAGAAGTGACAAGACAATGTTTCTTTGAAGGGATTAAATTTGCAAAATCTGGCAATCATTTAGGTGATATATCCGCTGCTATCCAGAAGTATGCAGAAAAATTCGGCTACGGAGTGGTCCGGGATTTAGTAGGCCACGGAATCGGTTCCCATCTTCACGAGGAGCCTGAGGTGCCCAACTTCGCCAGGAAAAGACGGGGAATCAAGCTGAGGCCGGGAATGACCCTTGCCATTGAACCTATGATCAATGGGGGAAGTCCTGAGGTTGTCTGGCTTGACGACGACTGGACCGTGGTGACGGAGGACGGAAGCCTTTCTGCCCACTATGAAAATACAGTGCTGATTACAGAAGGGGAGCCTGAGCTCTTAAGCCTGGTTTCCAATGAAAACTGAGGCGGACCATGAGAGCAGAAGCAGGAGCCCTGGTAAAATCAGCGGCCGGGCACGATAAAGGCAGCTATTTCTTCATATTAAAAGAGGATGGCGAATATATATATCTGGTGGACGGAAAATACAGGCGTCTGGACTGCCCTAAGAAGAAAAAGAAAAAGCATGTAGAACCCCTTTTATGGGAGAAACATTCCCCTGGAGACAAAATCCGGGAAAATAAAAAAGTCACCGATGAAGAGATCAAATATTTCATCAGATGTTTCAAAAGAGAAGAACAGGTTGTTAGGAGGTAAGCTATATGTCAAAAGCAGATGTTATTGAAATTGAAGGAACCGTTGTGGAGAAGCTCCCCAATGCCATGTTTCAGGTAGAACTGGAAAATGGTCATCAGGTGCTGGCCCATATCAGCGGAAAGCTCCGTATGAATTACATTCGTATTTTACCGGGCGATAAAGTTACCATTGAAATGTCCCCTTACGATTTAAGCAAGGGAAGAATTATCTGGAGAGATAAATAAAGAAAAAGCGCTTGCATTTATATCCAATCAGTGTTATAATGTTGTGGCGACTTTGTTGAAATACGCTGTGTTATGTCCACAGGGACGGCACTGGTTTTATTATAAAACACACTGCGGGTATACTCAGCAAGCTCTTTCTCATGGAAGCGTCTGGAAGACAGATGCCGGGCGTTCAGATGGAAAGGGCGCATAACGGAAAGGAGAATTGCTGTGAAGGTTAGATCATCAGTCAAACCGATTTGCGAAAAGTGCAAAATCATCAAGAGAAAAGGCAGTATCAGAGTAATCTGTGAAAATCCTAAGCATAAGCAAAAACAAGGTTAAAAATTATTAATGGAGGTGTACTACACAAATGGCTCGTATTTCAGGTGTTGATTTACCAAGAGAAAAACGTGTTGAGATCGGCTTAACTTACATCTACGGTATTGGTAGAGTGAGTGCAAACCGCATTCTTACAGATGCTGGCGTTAATCCTGACACTCGTGTTAAGGACTTAACAGATGACGAAGTAAAAAGAATCGCAGCAGTGATTACAGAATCTCAGACTGTTGAAGGTGATTTAAGAAGAGAAATCGCTATGAACATCAAGAGACTTCAGGAAATCGGATGCTATCGCGGAATTCGTCATAGAAAGAGCCTTCCGGTTCGCGGTCAGAAGACAAAGACCAATGCTAGAACTCGTAAGGGTCCAAGAAAGACTGTAGCAAATAAGAAGAAATAACAATTAACAGCGAATCACGTTACATGTTTTAAAAACAGGAATAACAGGATTCAGGTGCAAGTAAAAAGAAAGTAGGTTAGTTTAAAATGGCTAAAAAAGTGTCCACTACTAAAAAAGTGACAAAAAAGCGTGTAAAGAAAAACGTTGAACGCGGACAAGCACATATCCAGTCTTCTTTTAATAACACAATCGTGACATTAACAGATACACAGGGTAATGCATTATCCTGGGCAAGTGCTGGTGGTCTTGGCTTTAGAGGTTCAAGGAAATCTACTCCATATGCAGCTCAGATGGCGGCAGAAACTGCTACTAAGGCAGCTCTTATACATGGTTTAAAATCAGTAGATGTTATGGTCAAAGGTCCTGGTTCCGGCCGTGAGGCAGCTATTCGTGCACTTCAGGCATGCGGATTAGAAGTAACCAGTATTAAAGACGTAACTCCGGTTCCACATAACGGTTGTCGTCCACCAAAACGTAGAAGAGTTTAATTTAGGAGGTAATTACAGTGGCAGTTGATAGAGTTCCTGTTCTTAAAAGATGTAGATCCCTTGGTCTTGATCCGATCTATTTAGGAATAGATAAAAAATCCAACAGAGAATTAAAAAGAGCGAACAGAAAGATGAGTGAGTACGGCGTTCAGCTTAGAGAAAAGCAGAAAGCTAAATTCATCTACGGCGTTCTTGAGAAACCTTTCCGTAACTACTATGCAAAGGCTTCCAGAATGAAAGGTATGGTAGGTGAAAACCTGATGATCCTTCTGGAGAGAAGACTTGACAATGTAGTATTCCGTATGGGATTCGGAAGAACAAGAAGAGAGACCAGACAGATGGTTGACCATAAGAGCATCCTTGTAAACGGCAAATGCGTAAACATTCCTTCCTATTTAATTAAGGCAGGCGATGTGATCGAAGTAAAAGAGAAATCCAAAGCTAATGCAAGATTCAAAGGTGTTCAGGAAATGACAGCAGGACGTATGGTTCCGGCCTGGCTTGATGTTGACCATGAGAATTTACGTGGTACTGTAAAAGAGTTACCAACAAGAGATGAGATTGATGTTCCAGTGAATGAAATGCTTATCGTCGAGTTGTACTCCAAATAATTGAAGGCTGGCTGATTGGCCGCTTTCGCCCGGGGGCATCTGCCTCCGGGCAAGATTTGAGTATAAGACCCTCGATACAAAATACCCAAAAGGAGGGGCTATTAGTGTTCGATTTTGAAAAACCAAACATTGAGATTGCTGAAATCTCAGAAGACAAAAAATATGGCAAATTTGTAGTTGAACCGCTTGAAAGAGGTTATGGCACGACTTTAGGTAATTCCTTAAGACGAATCATGCTTTCTTCCTTACCGGGCGCTGCAGTCAGTCAGGTAAAAATCGACGGCGTTTTGCATGAATTCAGTTCCATCCCAGGCGTTAAAGAAGATGTGACTGAGATTATTATGAACATCAAGAGCTTATCTATTAAGAATAACAGCGATACCAACGAAGCAAAGGTTGCATACATCGAGTTTGAAGGCGAAGGTGTTGTAACTGCTGCTGACATCCAGGCAGATCCCGACATCGAGATCATGAACCCGGATCAGCCTATCGCTACGCTCAGCGGCGGCACTGATAGCAAGTTCTACATGGAACTCACTATCACAAGAGGCCGCGGCTATGTAAGTGCAGATAAGAACAAGAGTGAAGATTTACCCATTGGCGTTATTGCCGTTGATTCCATTTACACACCGGTAGAACGCGTTAACATGACGGTAGAAAACACCCGTGTAGGTCAGGTTACGGATTACGATAAGCTGACATTAGATGTATTTACAAACGGCACATTGGCACCGGACGAGACAGTCAGTCTCGCTGCAAAGGTGTTAAGTGAGCACTTGAACTTATTTATCGATTTATCTGAAAATGCCAAGACTGCTGAAGTCATGGTGGAAAAAGAGGATAATGAGAAGGAAAAGGTTCTGGAGATGAATATTGACGAACTGGAGCTTTCCGTCCGTTCCTATAATTGTCTTAAGAGAGCCGGTATCAATACCGTAGAAGAGCTGTGCAACCGGACTTCAGAAGATATGATGAAGGTTCGTAACTTAGGCCGCAAGTCTCTCGAAGAGGTACTGGCAAAATTAAAGGAGTTAGGCTTACAGCTTAACCCCAGCGATGATGCAAATGCATAATTGCAAACGATGTATGGAGATTAAAGCACTGGTACAGTAAGACCGAAGAAGCGTGTATCCGTGTTCCACAGATGGAGGAATATTGAAATGGCAGGATATAGAAAACTGGGAAAAACTTCCAGTCAGAGAAAAGCATTAATCAGAAGCCAGGTAACAGCACTGTTACACAATGGAAAGATCGTTACAACAGAAGCAAGAGCAAAGGAAATCCGCAAAGTAGCTGAAGGCCTGATCGCTCTGGCAGTAAAAGAAAAAGACAACTTTGAGACTGTTAAGGTAACTGCTAAGGTTGCCCGCAAGGACAAAGACGGCAAGAGAGTGAAAGAAGTTGTAAATGGCAAGAAAGTTACCGTTTATGACGAAGTGGAGAAAGAGATCAAGAAAGATCTTCCTTCCAGACTTCACGCCAGAAGACAGATGTTAAAGGTTCTTTACGATGTAACAGAGGTTCCTGCAGAGGCAGCCGGAAGAAAGAAAAACACAAAGTCTGTTGATCTTCCTAAGAAGCTGTTCGAAGACGTAGCACCAAAGTACGTATCCCGCAACGGTGGTTACACACGTATCGTAAAGATCGGCCAGCGTAAGGGTGACGGCGCTATGGCTGTTTTACTTGAATTAGTATAAACTGAATTTGAAATTCCCAGTATGGAAAAATGTTTCCCTACTGGGATTTTTTTTTGCTTTTCCCTATTACTGGATGGGAAAAGCAAGAATAAAGAAAGAATATCGTAAGTTGACTGGCGGTTGGGGGAGAGGATATAATATCCATATAAGCAATGAGCAGTGCGAAACGGGGCTTAAATAAATTTTCGTTGTGCTTGCACATAAGAAAATTTATTTACGACCTGTTTCATAGGGCGAAGCCCGTGAGCCTGGAAACCCTCCGGGTTTCCAGGCTCGCACAGCGGCCCAGACTCCCGCACAAACAATCTTTTCTTAAATTTACACAGGGAGCCCCCAAGCTTACACCAAAGATTTTCACATCTGCCCAGCAGATGCCCAAACCTGCACTGTTGCTTTGCAAAAAAATTGGATTTATAAAAGGAGAACGGAGGGATACTATGAAGCTATTAAAACGATTGGCAGCCTTATCATCCATGGTAACCATGTTAGGAATGAGTTTTTCCCTGGAGGCTTTGGCAGCCACAAAGACCATATCATCAGTGACCATTAACGTGGGACTGGATAACCTCAACACCGGGGACACACTTCCCGATGCAACATCACTCATAGGAGAAACCAGCGGCAACTACGTTTACACTTCCAACACAGACAGATACGTGGTAGACGACTTGGAATGGATCACATCAGACAGTAAAGAGATGAAGATCGGTTCTGAACCCAAGATGAAAGCCACCTTAAAAGCTGTTGACTCAGAAGAATACGCATTCAAAGGCGGCTACCAGTCCAGCAACATCACCGTCAAAGGTGGAAGCTACGTTTCCGCCAGCCGTTCAGGATCAGAAACCCTGTACGTCACATTCACATTCAAACCCATAAAAGGCACATACGAGGCCCCGGAAGAGGCCTACTGGAGAGATTCCGGTTTCGGCAATGCAAGATGGAGCTCTGTAGACAACAGCTCCGATGCCTATGATATCTATTTATACCGCGGCAGCACCGTTGTGAAGAAAGTAGAAGGCTTAAAAGCAACCAGCTACAACTTCTACCCCTACATGACAAAAGCAGGCACTTACAGTTTCAGAGTACGCACCGTACCCTATACAGAAACCGAGCAGAAATACGCCAAGAGAAGCGACTGGACCGAATCTGAAGAAACATACCTTCCAGAAGAAAAAGTATCAGACGGAAGAGGCCAGGACGACGGAGTACCCGCCAGCGGAGAAGTTGGCTGGATTAAAAACGGAAGCACCTGGTATTACCGTTATCCAGACGGAAGCTACCATAAAAATAACTGGGCAAAGATCAACAACAAGTGGTATTTATTCGACAACAACGGTGCCATGATGACCGGCTGGAACCAGAGAGGCAGCTTGTGGTACTATTTAAATAACGACGGAACCATGGTAACCGGATGGGTCCTTTCCAATAACAAATGGTATTATTTAAACCAATCCACCACAGTCGGAGTGGAAGGCTCTATGATAACAGGCTGGATCAATTATAACAATAAACAGTACTATACCGATGCCAACGGCGTTATGCAGGAAGGCTGGAAGCAGGTAGACGGAAACTGGTTTTACTTCTATCCGGGTGAAGGCTCTAAGGCGGTGAATACCACCATCAGCGGATTCCAGGTAGACGGCAACGGAATATGGCGTAAGTAATCAGACTGAAAGGAGAAGGCAGGATGAAGGGAAAAGGAAAATGGCTGATTCTATTTTGTGCAGTCATGACTCTTGGAACAGGGATGACAGCTTCTGCTTTGGGAAGCGTAAAGATCCGTCTGGATCAAGGCGGCAAAAGCAGTTGGGCAGAAGAAATTCAGATTCCTGCCGTCACCGTTAATTACTCAGAGGAAATCCCCAAATGGAGCAAACCCATCGAAGAATGGGAGCCGGGGAAAAAGGTAACAGGAACCCTCCGCCTTCCGGGCGCCTATTCCGAAACAGACTGTACCGTATACGGCGGCCGCCTCGTCTCTGTAAAAGCGGAGTCCGGCGAGACCGTCATCAAGGTTTCCTACACCCCCGTCGCGAAGCTGGGCAAAACAGCGGAAGCAGGCTGGAGCGATTCTTCCAGGACAAAAGCCGTATGGAGAAAAGTCCCCTATGCTTCCAGATATCAGGTGATGCTGTATAAGCTGGACGGAACCTGGGTCAAGAGCCTGACCACCTCCTCCGTTTCCATAGACCTTCTGCCTCACATGGAAGGAAATGACCGGCATTATTATACAGTGAAGGCCATTTTAATGGATTCTTCCGAGGAAGACTATTTAGTGGAAGGCGATCCCGTCACCTCCGGCAGCTCCATCCTTCATGACCAGGACGACAGATTCGGAGCCTGGGAAGAACTGGAGAAGGGAAAAAAATACCGCATGTCTGACGGAAGCTGGGTGACCGGCAGATGGCAGATGATCCGCGGAGAGTGGTACTGCTTTAACGAAGAAGGCTACGCATCGGTTGGCTGGCAGTATTCCGACGGTAAGTGGTATTACATGGGAGAAGACGGCCGTATGATGACCGGATGGCAGCAGATAAACGGAAAGTGGTATTATCTGAAGCCTGACGGCGCCATGGCCATTGGCTGGAGGCAGATGCAGCCGGGAGAATGGTACTATTTCTACGAGGACGGAAGCATGGCTTCCGACACCAAGGTGGAAGGAACCTACCGGATTAACAGCCTGGGACTCTGGGTACAATAAAATAATGAAAGCAGAATGGCACAGATAACACGGTCTGTGCCATTTTTTTATGGGAAATTATAAAAGATTTGTGACGATGCTTGACTGTTATGGAATATTCATCTAAAATTATGTGACATATAAACGTTTGAGTTTACTACAGAAAGGCATGCCATGGGAATCATTAAAACGTCTAAGCTGATATTCGATTACATCAGAAAAGATGAAGAAGAAAATATTGAAGAAATAAAGCGGGCCATTGACGGAGTCAGCGTAGATATTGAAGCAGGGAAATTTGTGGCCATTTTAGGGCACAATGGTTCCGGCAAGTCCACCTTTGCAAAGCATTTAGATGCCATCCTGCTTCCCACAGAAGGGACCGTGTGGATTCAGGATTTAGACACCTCCAAAGAAGAGAATTTATGGGAGGTGCGAAAGAGAACGGGAATGGTATTCCAGAATCCGGACAACCAGATCATCGGAAATGTGGTGGAAGAGGACGTGGGATTCGGCCCGGAAAATCTGGGCGTTCCAACGGAAGAGATATGGAAACGGGTGGAAGAGAGCTTAAAAGGAGTGGGAATGGCGGCTTACCGCCTAAAGTCCCCTAACAAGCTTTCCGGAGGCCAGAAGCAGAGAGTTGCCATTGCCGGGGTCATGGCTATGCGGCCTCAGTGCATTGTCTTAGACGAGCCTACAGCCATGCTGGACCCTAACGGAAGGGCAGAGGTGGTGCGGACGGTCCGGGAGCTGAATAAAAAAGAAGGCATTACCGTAATCCTCATCACTCACTATATGGAAGAGGTCATCCATGCGGACCGGGTCATTGTCATGGATGAAGGAAAAATAGTCATGGATGGAACTCCCAGAGAAATATTCTCCAGAGTGGAGGAATTAAAATCCTACCGTTTAGACGTCCCACAAGTGACGGAGCTGGCTTATGAGCTTCAGAAAAACGGAGTGGATTTGCCTGACGGCATATTGACATTAGAGGAACTGATGGAAAAGCTGCTCCCCATGTTTGCAGAGCGTTTTCCTGGGAAGGTGACTCTGGGAAATGGAGTAGACAATGGCGATTAAAGCGGAGCATTTAAATTATATTTACGGCCAGGGTACGGCCTTTGAACAGCATGCCTTAAAGGATGTGAATCTGGACATCAAAGACGGGGAATTTGTGGGCTTAATCGGCCATACAGGTTCCGGAAAGTCTACCCTGATCCAGCATTTAAACGGGCTTTTAAAGGCGACCAGCGGAGCCATCTATTATAATGGAAAGAACATTTACGAAGACGGGTATAATCTTCGGGCCTTGAGAAGCCGTGTAGGACTTGTATTTCAGTATCCGGAGCATCAGCTTTTTGAAATTGATGTGTTTTCCGACGTGTGTTTTGGCCCGAAAAATCAGGGGCTTTCCAGGGAAGAGGTGGAAGCCAGGGCCAGGGAAGCGCTTTTTATGACAGGGCTTGATGAAAGCTTCTACAAGCGTTCTCCCTTTGAGCTTTCCGGCGGCCAGAAGCGCCGTGTCGCCATTGCAGGGGTACTTGCCATGAATCCTGAGGTTTTGATCTTAGATGAACCTACGGCAGGGCTGGACCCTAAGGGGCGGGATGAGATTCTGGATCAGATTGAGAGGCTTCATAAAGAGAGAAACATGACCATTATTCTCGTTTCTCACAGCATGGAGGACATTGCCAGGTACGTGGACCGGATTCTGGTCATGAATCACGGGGAAAAGGTATTTGACGATGCGCCAAAGGAAGTGTTCAAGCATTATAAGGAGCTGGAGGCCATGGGCCTGGCCGCGCCAAAGATAACCTACATCGTCCATACCCTGCGGGAACACGGAGTTCCCATTGATGATAACATTACTACTGTAGAAGAGGCCAGAGACGGGATACTGAGGCTTCTGAGAGATGACCGATGACCTGCCTTAGAGCAGGGCGGGTCTTCTTAAAAACAGGATCGGAGATATTATGCTGAAAGATATCACTTTAGGACAATATTATCCGGTGGATTCCATCCTTCACAGGCTGGACCCCCGGACAAAGCTGTTTGGGACTATGATTTACATCATATCCCTTTTTATTGCGGATAACATATGGGCCTATCTGGCTGCAACCGTTTTCCTGGCCGGGTCCATCCGGCTGAGCCGTGTTCCCTTCCGGTTTATGGTGCAGGGATTAAAAGCCATTGTGTTCCTGCTTTTAATCAGCGTCAGCTTTAACCTGTTTCTGACTCCGGGAGAAGCCATATTCCAGTTGGGATTTTTAAAAATAACGAAAGAAGGAATCCGGATTGCGGCCTTTATGGGAATCCGCCTCATCTATCTGGTGGTAGGCTCTTCTATTATGACCCTCACCACCACACCGAACCAGTTGACGGATGGGCTGGAAAAAAGCCTTGGATTTTTAAAGAAGATCAAGGTTCCGGTTCATGAGCTGTCCATGATGATGTCCATTGCCCTTCGTTTTATCCCCATTCTGGTGGAGGAAACGGACAAGATCATGAAGGCTCAGATGGCCAGGGGAGCTGATTTTGAAACAGGAAATTTAATTCAGAAGGCAAAGAACATGATTCCCCTTTTGGTTCCTTTATTCATTTCCGCATTCCGCCGCGCCACGGATTTAGCGATGGCTATGGAAGCCAGATGCTACCGGGGCGGAGAAGGCAGGACCAAGATGAAGCCTCTCCGGTACGGACGGCGTGACGGGGCGGCTTACGCGCTCTGTCTGATCTATCTGGTTGTCATTGCGGTACTTCGGATAAAGGCATAGGAAAGCCGTAAAAAGGAGAGTATATGAAACGGGTTAAAATGATTGTGGCCTATGACGGCACCAATTACTGCGGATGGCAGCTTCAAAATAACGGAGTCACCATTGAAGAAGTTTTAAATAAGGCCCTGACGGATTTACTGAAAGAGCCGGTGGCGGTCACCGGAGCCAGCAGAACGGATTCAGGAGTTCACTCCGAGGGAAATGTGGCCGTCTTTGATACGGAAAACCGGATGCCGGCAGATAAAATCTGTTTTGCCTTAAACCAGAGGCTGCCGGACGATATCAGGGTCCTGCAATCGGAAGAGGTGAGCCCTGACTACCATCCCAGAAAACAAAATTGTGTAAAAACGTATGAATATAAGATCATGAACCGTAAGATCGAAGTTCCCACCATGAGACTGTACAGCTACTTTTGTTATTTCCCCCTAGACATGGAATTGATGAAAAAGGGAGCTGCTTATCTGGTGGGAGAGCATGACTTTAAAAGCTTCTGCACCGCCAAGGGACAGGCAGAGGAAACGGTGAGAACCATTTACAGCCTGGACGTGGAAAAGTCAGGGGATTTAATCACCCTTCGAATCAAGGGAAGCGGATTTTTATATAACATGGTGAGAATCATTGCAGGAACCTTGATGAAGGTGGGAATGGGCGTTTATCCTCCTGAGCATGTGGAAAAAATCCTCGATGCCAGGGACCGGAATGAAGCTGGCCCCAAGGCAGCGGCTAAAGGTCTCACTCTGGTGAGCCTGGAATACGAAAAAGAACTGGAACAGGAAATCAGGGGAGAAAACAAGGAATGGAGCTATACTCTCTCCCAGGAGGAAGTTGTTTCCAAGGGAAAAGCCCGCCTTACCATTCACCGGTGCAGGGAAGAGGATTTTGAACGGCTTCTGGTCCGGGTAGTCCATCAGGCGGTGCGAAACGGAGCCCAGACCGTTTACGTAAAGGACGAGGAGAAGGCGGGAAGAATCATTTCCGGAAAATCTTATGGGTTTTATGTCTTTTCTCCCTCTGAGGAGGAACAGGGCTGGCATGTGACGCAGAAATAGGCTTGAAAACCTTTATTTTTTAAAGGAAAAGAGGTTGACACAGCCGGGCGAGTGTAATATAATGTATAACTGTGACGTTAGGCAAAAATGTTCAAGCCAATGCCCCGGAGTGAACGTTTTGAATATAACTTAAATTGAGTTATGATGAATAAAACCAGAATTTACAGGAGGTTATCCCATGAAGACTTTTATGGCTAGTCCAACAACGATTGATAGAAAATGGTATGTAGTTGATGCTGCAGGACTTACATTAGGACGTTTGGCTTCAGAAGTAGCTAAAGTATTAAGAGGAAAAAATAAACCGATCTACACCCCGCATATGGATTGCGGCGATTATGTGATCGTTGTTAACGCAGACAAGATTTCTGTAACCGGCAAGAAGCTGGACCAGAAGATTTACTATCATCACTCTGATTATGTGGGCGGTATGAAAGAAACTACATTAAGAGAAATGATGGCTAAAAAGCCCGAAAGAGTAATGGAACTGGCAGTTAAGGGTATGCTTCCAAAGGGACCTTTAGGAAGAAGCATGATTACAAAACTTCACGTATACGCAGGCCCAGAGCATAACAATGCAGCTCAGAAGCCAGAAGTTTTAGAAATCAAATTTTAATCAGAGGTGCTGAAAGGAGGAAGTTATCATGGCTAATGCAAAATTTTACGGAACAGGCAGAAGAAAAAAATCTATCGCCAGAGTATATTTAGTACCGGGTACAGGTAAAATCACCATCAATAAGAGAGACATCGACCAGTATTTAGGTCTTGAAACATTAAAGGTTGTAGTTCGTCAGCCGCTGGTTGCTACAGAAACTGCTGATAAGTTTGACGTTTTAGTAAACGTTCACGGCGGCGGATTCACCGGACAGGCCGGTGCAATCAGACACGGTATCTCAAGAGCTCTGCTTCAGGCAGATCTGGACTATCGTCCAGTTCTCAAGAAAGCCGGCTATTTAACAAGAGACCCAAGAGCAAAAGAAAGAAAGAAATACGGCTTAAAATCAGCCCGTCGGGCTCCACAGTTTTCAAAACGATAAGCAGTTATCTGCGAACAAAAACGCATATAAAAAAGTCCCTGAATGCTTGCATTCAAAGGGACTTTTTTATATGCGTTTTTGTTCATTGGAATGCAAGAAATGACCGAGATGGAGCGAAGCGGAATCGAGGTTATTTCTTGCATTCGCAGATAACGGAAACCGCCAAGAACCAGAACACCGCCAACCAGCCCCAAACCCATCCCCATAACATTAAAACAAACCGTAAGATTAAATTCCATTTTTCGGTATAGCAAGGATGAAGAAAAGGTATTATAATGGTAGTTACAACACAATCCGATAAACACCTATCTTAATAACCCCACCAAAACCAAAGCCCATATTCGGAGGTGTTTTATGCAAACCTTTAAAGAACTATACGAAAGCACAGTCAAAGCAGCTCTGGACAACAAAGAAAATTTGGTGCCGCAAGATGAGCTCTCCTACGACCCCACCCACCTAGACTGCCTCTTAAACCCCAAGAAGCACCCCATCGTATTTCGCACCGGAACCTGCAACTGTTCCAAGGAAGAAAGCGAAGAATGCCTAAACCGCTGCCCCTTCGATGCCTTAACCATGGGCCCCGATGGCGTAGAGATAGACCCTGAACTCTGCCTGGGCTGCGAAAACTGCATCAAAGGCTGCGCCAGCGAAAAACTAACCGCCACCACAGACATCATCCCAGCCCTAAAAGCCATCAAAAGCTCCAAAAGCCTGGTTTACGCCATGATCGCCCCCGCATTTCTAGGCCAGTTCTCCAGCGAAGTCACACCGGGCAAGCTGAGAAACGCACTAAAAAAAGTCGGATTCGACGGAATGCTGGAAGTCGCCTTATTCGCAGACATCCTCACCCTAAAAGAAGCCCTGGAATTTGACAAAAACATCAACGGCATCAACGACTTCCAGTTAACAAGCTGCTGCTGCCCCATGTGGATCGGCATGATCCGCAAGGTTTACAACCAGCTCCTCCCCCACGTCCCCGGTTCTGTTTCCCCCATGGTCGCCTGCGCAAGAGTGGTAAAAGCGCTCCATCCCGACGCCATGACCGTCTTCATCGGCCCATGCCTTGCAAAAAAAGCAGAAGCCAGAGAAAAAGACTTAGCAGGAGACGTCAACTTTGTACTCACCTTCCAGGAAACAAAAAACATCTTCGACGCCTTGGGAATCGACCCCGCTACAATGGAAGAGAGCGAAAAAGACCATTCCTCCAAAGCCGGCAGAATTTACGCCAGAAAAGGCGGAGTCAGCGAAGCGGTAGAAAACACCGTAATGGCCATCAACCCCAACAAAAAAACAAAAATCCGCACCAAACATGCCGACGGAGTCCCCGCATGCAGAAAGATGATCCAGGATATCACAAATGGAAAAATTGAAGCCAATTTTTATGAAGGGATGGGCTGCGTAGGCGGCTGTGTAGGAGGCCCCAGGTCCATTTTAGGAACGGAGCAGGGAACTGAGCTGGTCAATGAATACGGAGAGAAGGCAACGTATCAGCACCCGGCTGAAAATCCATATGTCATTGAGCTGCTGCACCGCCTGGGAATGGACACCATTGAAAGCCTGTTAGAGGAAGCAGACTTTTTCAGCAGAACAATATAAGAAAAAGGAAAGGCTGGCTCAAATCGTGTTTGACAAATTGACAGAAAATGATATTAAGAAAATGCAGGAAGAAATCGACCACAGAAAGCTGGTGGTCCGCAAAGAGGCTCTGGAAGCCGTCAAGGAGGCCAGGGCCCACGGGGACCTAAGCGAAAACTTTGAATACCATGCTGCTAAAAAGGACAAGAACCAGAATGAAAGCAGAATCCGGTATTTGGAGAAGATGATCCGGACAGCCCAGATCGTATCCGATGATTCCAAAGAAGATGAAATCGGCCTTTACAATACGGTTGATTTATACTTTGAAGAGGATGATGAAACAGAAACCTATAAACTGGTCACCACAGTCCGGGGAAATTCCATGAAGGGTTTAATCACCCCGGAGTCTCCTCTTGGAAGGGCCATCATGGGCCGCAAAACAGGAGACAGAATTTATGTAAAAATCAGCGACAAAGCCGGTTACTATGTGGTGGTAAAACGGCTGGAAAATACAAAGGATGACGGAAGCGACAGGCTGAGAAGCTACTGATCTTTCGGAAGGGTTGGTTTAAACGATGAAGGATATGACAAAGGGAAACATTCCCTCCCATCTGATCGGATTTTCCATTCCGCTGATTTTGGGAAATTTATTTCAGCTTACCTATAACGCGGTGGATTCCATTGTGGTAGGACGTTTTGCCGGGGAACAGGCCCTGGCGGCAGTGGGAACGGCCGGTCCGGTCATGACCATTGTGATTCTGGGGATTTCCGGAATCTGTATCGGAGCATCGGTGCTGATGAGCGAATTCTTTGGGGCAGGGGATTATGAGAGGGTAAAACGGGAAGCAGCCACGGTTCTGATATTCGGAATCTATTTCTCCCTCGCTATTGCAGTTTTAGGGGCAGTTTTTTCTCCCAATATCCTGCGGCTTCTGCGGGTTCCGGAGGAGATTATAGAAGACGGGACTCTGTATCTGCGGGTCATATTTTTAGGAATGCCCTTTACCTTTTTTTACAATGCAGTGGCCTCGGCGTTAAGGAGCGTTGGAGATTCCAAAACTCCGGTCCGTTTTCTGGCGGCAGCTTCCGTGCTCAACGGGATTTTGGATGTGATCTTCGTATCCCAGTTTCATATGGGAGTCTTTGGAGCGGCTCTCTCCACCAATATTGCGGCGGCTGTTTCTGTAATCCTGTGTGTGGGATACATATATAGGAAGGTTCCCTTTCTCCAGCTCACCAGAGAAGAATTTCGCATGGACCGGAACCTGTTAGGCCTGACCTTACGCCATGGCTCCATTACGGCATTGCAGCAGTCCTGCCAGCCAATCGGGAAGCTTTTGATCCAGGGCTTTATCAATCCTCTGGGAGTCAGCACCATTGCGGCCTTTCATGCGGTAAACCGGGTGGATGACTTCGCATTTATCCCGGAACAGAGCATTGCAGCCGGAATGATGACCTTTGTGGCTCAGAACCGGGGAGCAGGAGACGGGAAGAGGGTGAAGAAGGGCTTTCGGACAGGGCTTATTCTGGAAACCTGTTACTGGGTTTTGATCTGCGGGCTGATTCTGCTTATAAAAGAGCCTGCCATGAAGCTGTTTGTCTCAGAGGGAGATAAAGGCATGGTGGCAGTGGGGGTGGAGTATTTAAGCCTTATGGCATTTTTCTATGTGATGCCTGGATTTACCAATGGAATACAGGGCTTTTTCAGAGGAATGGGGAACATGTCCATTACTCTGATCTCCACATTGATTCAAATATCGGTCCGTGTGGTCTTTGTTTACCTTCTGGTTCCGGTTATGGGAATGAAGGGAGTGGCCTTTGCCAGTTTGATCGGCTGGGCCTGTATGCTGCTTGCAGAAGTTCCTTATTATTTTTGGTTTAAGAAAAAACATCAACTATTACAGGAGAAATGAAATGATTAAAAACATTGTATTTGATATGGGAAAAGTATTGGTAAATTACGAAGGAAATAAGGTGTGCCACCATTTTATCGAGGATGAGGCGGAGAGAAAGGCAGTGTCTGCCGCGGTGTTTGATTCTCCGGAGTGGATTTTCCTGGATATGGGGCTGATTCCGGAAGAGACTGCCCTTAAGAAAATGCAGGCCCGCCTGGAAACAGACCACGCAAAGGAAATGGCTGCCCTGTGCATGAAGCACTGGCATGAGTACAACTTATGGCCCATCGAAGGAATGAAGGAGCTGGTGGCAGAGCTTAAGGAAAAGGGCTATGGAATTTATTTGTGCTCCAATGCCTCCCTGCGCCTTTTGGAATGCAGCCATATGATTCCCGGTATCGAATATTTTGACGGAACTCTATTTTCCGCGGAAGTGAAGTATATAAAACCTCAGAAGGAAATGTACGGCCATCTGTTTGGCCGGTTCGGTTTAAATCCGGAAGAATGCTTTTTTATCGATGACGTTCTCATGAATATTGAGGGAGCCAGAGACTGCGGAATGGACGGATACTGTTTTGCAGACGGAGATGTAACGAAGCTTAGGGAAGTATTATTACGTTTAAATGAAAGCCAGCCGGCTTTGTAATGGTTGATAGAATGGAGAGATGGTTGTCATGTACCGGATTTCAATAGAGGATATGGATTTAGAGCAGATTGCCAGATCAGGCCAATGCTTCCGAATCAGAAAGAGAGAGGAAAATAATGGAGTCTGGTCCATTGCCGCAGCCGGGAATTATGTGGAGGCGGTGATGGAAGAGGACTGTTTTCTCTTTTCCTGCGGGGAAGAGGAGTTTCTGGAAATATGGTCCGGTTACTTTGACTTGCAGACGGATTACAGCGGGTATAAAAAGAATGTGGAGCCGGAGGACGCTTACCTTAGGGAGGCTGTGAAGCTGGGCTGGGGTGTGCGGATTTTGAATCAGGACCTTTGGGAAATGATCGTGACCTTTCTGATTTCACAAAACAACAACATTACCCGGATTACAGGGAGTGTTGAGGCCTTGTGCAGCCGGTTCGGAGTCAAGAAAACGGGAACCGGGCTGACGGTTTCCGGAGATGGGACCTGGAAAGAGGAGGAAAGAAGCTATTATACCTTTCCTGAGCCTGAAGCCATTAAAGAAGCAGGGCCTTTGGGACTTTCGGGCCTGGGTCTAGGATACCGTGATAAATACATATGGTCCATGGCTGAAAAATGCAGCGGGGAGCCTGGAAACGTGTGGCTTTGCGATTTAAAGAGGCAGGGCTATGAAAAGGCCCATTCCATGCTGACGGAACAATATGGAATAGGAAAGAAGGTGGCAGACTGCATCTGCCTGTTCGGACTTCATCACATCGGGGCTTTTCCGGTGGATACCCACGTAAAACAGATATTGGAACAGCATTATCCTCAGGGCTTTCCCCTTAAGAAATACCAGGGGTATGCAGGGATTCTCCAGCAGTATATGTTCTATTATAAAGTAAATAAACTGGCATTAAAGTGATCACCGAAAGTTCTTTCATAACCGGAGCTTATAGTTTCGATTCCAATCTTATATACTGTTTTCCATCAAATTTATATGATTTTAGTTGAAAAATCCCGATAAATGTTCTATTATGAAAACAAGTTTTCATAATCGGAGAGTTGGCGCTAAAGGAAGTGTCTTTTATGAGAAGCTGAAAACCAGCTTCTCATAAGTATATTATGAAAACAAGTTTTCATACCCAGAGGGCACGATGTAATCGGATGGACGGCGCAAAGAACAGCGCCTTTTATGAGAAGCTAAAAAAAGCTTCTCATAAGTTATATTATGAGAGCAAATACTTTAACACAGTAACATATCATAGGCTACAGTCAGGTTATGCCTCCAAAGCTTTTGCATAACTGGGCTGTAACTCATATAGAGGGAGAATGAAAGATGAATTACAGCATTGCAGTTATCCCCGGTGATGGGATCGGACCTGAAATCATTGGAGAGGCGAGAAAGATCCTTGATCAAGTGGGAAATGTATTCGGTCATGAGTTTTTATATACAGAGGTTTTAATGGGCGGTGTTTCCATTGATGCCCATGGCGTTCCCTTAACAGAGGAAGCCCTGGAAACCGCAAAAAACAGTGATTCTGTTCTCCTTGGAGCAGTGGGCGGAGATGTGGGAAATTCCAGATGGTACGATGTGGCCCCTCATTTAAGACCTGAAGCAGGGCTTTTGGCAATCCGCAAGGGCCTTAATTTATTTGCGAATATCCGCCCGGCCTATTTATATAAAGAATTGTCTGAAGCCTGCCCCTTAAAGAAAGAGATCATCGGAGATGGCTTTGACATGGTCATTATGAGGGAGCTGACAGGCGGCCTTTACTTCGGAGACCGTTATACCAGGGAAATAGACGGCGTCAGAACTGCCGTTGACACCCTCACTTATAATGAAAATGAAATCAGAAGAATCGCCATTAAGGCTTTCGATATTGCCATGAAGCGCAGGAAACAGGTGATCAGCGTGGATAAGGCAAATGTGCTGGATTCCTCCAGACTCTGGAGAAATGTAGTGGAAGAAGTGGCAAAGGATTATCCTGAAGTTACTTTAACTCACATGCTGGTTGACAACTGCGCCATGCAGCTTGTCATGAATCCGGGCCAGTTTGATGTGATCCTGACGGAAAACATGTTCGGAGATATCTTATCCGACGAGGCCAGCATGATCACAGGTTCCATCGGAATGCTGTCTTCGGCCAGCATGAATGAAAGCAAATTCGGAATGTATGAGCCGAGCCACGGCTCTGCACCTGACATTGCAGGAAAGAACATTGCAAACCCCATAGCCACCATCCTTTCCGCAGCTATGATGCTGCGCTACTCCTTTGATTTGGATAAAGAAGCAGATGCAGTGGAAGCTGCAGTGGAAAAGGTGTTGTCAGAAGGCTACCGGACCGGAGACATCATGTCTTCCGGCTGCAAACAGGTCTCCACCACTGAGATGGGAGATTTGATTGCAGGGAAAATTTCATAAAAAGAAAAGGAGAGTACAGCATATGAAGAGTGATTCAGTAAAAAAAGGAATGCAGCAGGCACCTCACCGTTCCTTATTTAATGCGCTGGGAATGACTGAGGAAGAGATGGAAAGACCTCTGGTCGGAATTGTCAGCTCTTATAATGAGATCGTGCCAGGTCATACCAACCTGGATAAAATCGTCGATGCCGTTAAAATGGGAGTTGCCATGGCAGGCGGCACACCGGTCATGGTTCCGGCCATTGCAGTCTGCGATGGAATTGCCATGGGACACATCGGAATGAAGTATTCTCTGGTAACCAGGGATCTGGTTGCGGACTCCACCGAATGTCTGGCAAGAGCTCACGCTTTTGACGCATTGGTCATGGTGCCAAACTGTGATAAAAACGTACCAGGACTTTTGATGGCAGCAGCCCGTGTCAATGTGCCCACCGTATTCGTCAGCGGCGGCCCTATGATGGCAGGCCGTGTGAAAGGACAGAAAACCAGCTTATCCAGCGTATTCGAGGCAGTAGGCGCTTATGCGGCTGAAACCATGACAGAAGAAGACGTAAGAGAATATGAAGAAAAAGCATGTCCTACCTGCGGCTCCTGTTCCGGTATGTATACGGCCAACAGCATGAACTGTTTAACCGAGGTATTGGGAATGGGCCTTCGCGGAAATGGAACCATACCGGCTGTTTACTCCGAGCGTTTAAAGCTTGCAAAGCATGCGGGAATGGCAGTTATGGATATGCTGAAAAAGAATATCTGTCCCCGTGACATTATGACCGAAAAGGCATTTCGCAACGCTCTCACCATGGATATGGCTTTGGGATGCAGCACCAACAGCATGCTTCACCTTCCGGCCATCGCCCATGAGGCAGGAGTGGACTTAAATCTGAAAATCGCCAATGAGATCAGCTCCAGGACTCCAAACCTCTGTCACTTAGCTCCGGCAGGCCATACTTATATGGAAGATTTAAATGAAGCCGGCGGTATTTACGCTGTTATGAATGAGGTCAGCAAGCTGGGACTTTTAGAGCTGGACTGCATGACAGTGACAGGAAAGACCGTAGGAGAAAATATAAAGGGCCATCTGAACAAAGATCACTCTGTCATCCGCCCTGCAGAAAATCCTTACAGCAGCACCGGCGGTATCGCAGTCTTAACGGGAAATTTAGCGCCGGACTGTTCCGTAGTGAAACGTTCTGCAGTCGATGCTGAGATGTTAAAGCATGAAGGACCGGCAAGGGTGTTTGACTGTGAAGAGGATGCCATTGACGCAATCAAGGGCGGCAAGATCGTGGCAGGCGACGTGGTGGTCATCCGCTATGAAGGCCCCAAGGGAGGCCCTGGCATGAGAGAGATGTTAAATCCCACTTCAGCCATTGCAGGCATGGGACTTGGCTCTACCGTAGCCCTCATCACGGACGGACGCTTCAGCGGCGCTTCCAGAGGCGCTTCCATCGGCCATGTCTGCCCGGAAGCAGCAGTGGGAGGTCCCATTGCCCTGGTAAAAGAAGGCGATATTATTTCCATTGATATAGACAACTGCCGGTTAGACATAAAGGTATCAGATGAAGAAATGGCGGAAAGAAAGGCTCAGTGGCAGCCCAGAAAGCCGCAGGTAACCTCCGGATATCTGGCCCGTTATGCGGCCATGGCAGCTCCGGCCAGCAAGGGAGCTATTCTGGAGATATAAAGAAAGGGGAAAGCAGATTTATGAAAACATTATCAGGAGCAGAAATTGTAATTGAATGCCTGAAGGAACAGGGAGTGGACACTGTTTTCGGATATCCGGGCGGCACGATCCTCAATATATACGATGCCCTTTACAAGCATCAGGATGAGATCAATCACATCCTCACATCCCATGAGCAGGGTGCATCCCATGCGGCTGACGGATATGCAAGGGCAACAGGAAAAGTCGGTGTCTGTCTGGCAACCTCAGGTCCGGGAGCCACCAACCTGGTAACAGGAATTGCAACTGCCTTTATGGACTCCATTCCTGTGGTAGCCATTACCTGCAATGTGGGAGTCAGTCTGCTTGGGCGTGACAGCTTCCAGGAAATCGACATTGCCGGAGTGACCATGCCTATTACGAAATACAGTTTTATTGTTAAGGATATAACAAAGTTGGCGGACACCATCCGCCGTGCGTTTACCATCGCACAGACCGGAAGGCCTGGTCCGGTGCTGGTGGACATTACCAAAGATGTAACAAGCAATACGTATGATTATGAATACAAGGCCCCGGCGCCCATTGAACGCCAGGTGAACACCATCACAGAAGAAGATTTGGAAACCGCTCTGCAGATGATCAGGAAGGCAGAAAAGCCATACATCTTCGCAGGCGGCGGTGTCATTGCCTCTGGTGCGGCAGAAGAGCTTCGCGCCTTTGCCCACAGAATCCAGGCTCCGGTAGCAGACAGCCTCATGGGAAAGGGCGCCATTGACGGAAATGATGAGCTCTATACCGGAATGGTGGGAATGCACGGAACCAAGACCTCTAACCTGGGAATCACGGAATGCGATCTTTTGATCGTGGCCGGAGCCAGATTCAGCGACAGGGTGACGGGAAATGCTTCTAAATTTGCCAGAAAGGCCAAGATTCTTCAGTTTGACGTAGACCCGGCTGAGATCAGCAAAAATGTAAAGGCCCATGCCAGCGTCATCGGTGATGTAAAGGTGATTTTAAAGAAGTTAAATGCCCGCTTGGACCCCATCAATCACGACGAGTGGCTGGCACACATTGACCGCAAGAGCCAGATGCATCCGCTGCGCTATGACAAGAGCATTTTAAGCGGCCCCTATATCATCGAAAAGATTTACGAGGTGACAGGGGGAGATGCCATCATAACCACAGAGGTAGGACAGCATCAGATGTGGGCAGCCCAGTATTTCAAATACAATAAGCCCAGAAGCTTTATCACTTCCGGAGGTCTGGGAACCATGGGCTATGGCCTGGGAGCTTCCCTGGGAGCCAAGATGGGATGTCCCGATAAGCTGGTCATCAATGTGGCAGGCGACGGCTGTTTCCGTATGAACATGAATGAGATCGCCACGGCAGTCCGCTATAACATCCCCATTGTTCAGGTGGTTGTCAACAATCACGTGCTGGGTATGGTGCGCCAGTGGCAGACGCTGTTCTATGGAAAACGTTATTCACATACACTGCTTAATGACAAGGTAGATTTTGTAAAAGTAGCAGAAGGACTGGGTGCCGCTGCTTACCGTGTAACCAGAAAAGAGGAATTTGAGTCTGTTCTGAAAGAGGCCATTGCCCTCAATGCTCCTGTAGTCATTGACTGCCAGATTCACTGCGATGACAAGGTATTCCCCATGGTTTCACCGGGAGCGCCCATTGCAGATGCTTTTGACGCAGACGATTTGAAGATTAAACGCTAGTAATCGGGGGAGCCCCCCCTGATAAGAGGAGGAAGAGATATGAGCAGAGTATACAATTTTTCCGCAGGTCCGGCCGTGCTTCCGGAAGAGGTTTTAAGGGAAGCTGCCGAAGAGATGATGGATTATAAGGGCTGCGGTATGTCCGTTATGGAGATGAGCCACAGGTCCAAGACTTATGAGACCATCATCAAGGAAGCGGAAGCAGACCTTCGGGAGCTTTTGGAGATTCCGGACAATTATAAGGTGCTGTTTTTGCAGGGCGGAGCCTCCCAGCAGTTTGCCATGGTTCCCATGAACTTATTTAAGAACCGGGTGGGAGATTACATCGTTACAGGACAGTGGGCCAAGAAGGCGTATCAGGAAGCGAAGCTTTACGGAACAGCGAATGCTGTGGCTTCCAGTGCGGATAAGACCTTCAGCTACATTCCTGACGTTTCAGACTTGCCCATTTCAGACGATGCGGACTATGTCTATATTTGCGAAAACAATACCATATACGGTACCAAGTTTAAAAATCTGCCCAATACCAAGGGAAAGACCCTGGTGGCAGACCTCTCTTCCTGTTTTTTGTCCGAACCTGTTGATGTTTCCAAATACGGCCTGATTTTTGCCGGAGCGCAGAAAAATGTAGGCCCTGCCGGAGTGGTCATCGTCATCATCCGGGAGGACCTCATCACAGAAGACGTGCTTCCCGGAACACCCACCATGCTCCGCTACAAGATTCATGATGAGGCGGAGTCCCTTTATAATACGCCTCCTGCTTACGGCATCTACGTGTGCGGTAAGGTGTTTAAATGGCTGAAAAAGCGTGGCGGGCTTTCTGCCATGAAGGAATACAATGAGAAGAAAGCAGCCATTCTTTACGATTTCCTGGACCAGAGCCAGATGTTTTCCGGCACAGTGGTAAAGGAGGACCGTTCCCTTATGAACGTTCCTTTTGTGACGGGAAATGATGAGCTGGATGCCCTGTTTGTAAAAGAGGCTAAGGCAGCAGGCTTTGAGAACTTAAAAGGCCACAGAAGCGTAGGCGGCATGAGAGCCAGCATTTACAATGCCATGCCTATAGAAGGTGTGGAAGCCCTGGTGGCATTTATGAAGGAATTTGAAGCAAAAAATACAAAATAAATCAATGGTTCAGCCATGCAAATACTTCTGCATGGCTGAATGTACATGCAGACAGGTGTGCAGGAAAGGATTGGAACCATGAAAAAAATTCATTGCCTTAATGCGATTGCTGATTGCGGAACCGCATTGCTGACAGAAGAGTATACGTTAACAGACAATATGAAGGAAGCAGACGGAGTGCTGGTGCGAAGCGCCTCCATGCATGATATGGAGCTGCCGGAGGGACTTCTTGCTGTGGGAAGAGCTGGGGCAGGGGTCAATAACATTCCCTTAGACGGATGTGCGGAAAAAGGAATTGTGGTATTTAACACACCGGGAGCTAATGCCAACGGCGTGAAAGAGCTGGTTCTTGCTGGACTGATGCTGGCTTCCAGAGACATCATTGGAGGAGTGCAGTGGTGTCAGGCCAACCGGGATGACGCGGATATCGCTAAAAATGCAGAGAAAGAGAAAAAAGCATTTGCCGGATGCGAGATCAAAGGAAAGAAGCTGGGCGTGATCGGCCTTGGCGCTATTGGCGCGGAGGTTGCCAATGCATGTTCCTACCTGGGGATGGAAGTCTATGGATATGATCCTTTTATTTCCATAAATTCTGCCTGGGGCCTTTCCAGAAATGTAAAGCATATCACTTCTGTGGACACCATTTACCAGGAATGCGATTACATCACCCTTCATGTTCCGCTGATTGACTCCACAAAGGGAATGATCAAAAAGGAAGCCATTGACGCCATGAAAGACGGCGTGGTGATTTTAAACTTTTCCAGGGATATTCTGGTCAATGAGGACGACATGGCCGAGGCTTTAAAATCCGGCAAGGTGAGAAGATATGTGACAGATTTCCCCAATCCCAAATCCGTGAATATGGAAAATGCCATTGTTATCCCTCACTTGGGCGCTTCTACGGAAGAGTCTGAGGATAACTGCGCAAAGATGGCCGTAGAGGAAATCATGGACTACATAGACAACGGAAACATCCGCAATTCTGTGAACTTCCCTTCCTGCGACATGGGAGAGTGCAAGGCGGTCAGCCGTATTGCCGTGCTTCATTTAAACATTCCAAACATGATCGGACAGATTACAGGCGCTTTGGCAGCAGGCAATGTGAACATTTCCGACATGACCAATAAGAGCCGTGAAAAATACGCTTATACCCTGCTTGACTTAGAAAGCCCGGCAGATGCGGAATGCGTACAGAAATTAAAAGACATCAAAGGCGCGCTCCGTGTGCGGGTGATCAGATAAAGGAGAAAGTATGGCTATTGTTAAACCATTTAAATGCGTCCGCCCGGATGAGCAGTGTGCTCATCTGGTGGCGGCTCTTCCTTACGACGTATACAACCGCAGGGAAGCCTGCCAGATCACAGCGGCAAATCCGAAATCATTTTTAAATATTGACAGGCCGGAGACGCAGTTTTCTGACGATGTGGATATTTACGATGACAGGGTCTATGAAAAGGCCGGGGAAATGTTGAAAAGCTGGATGGCAGACGGGACATTTCAGGAAGACAGCAGGGAAGCTTATTATATCTATGAGCTGATCATGGACGGGCGGAGCCAGACCGGAATTGTGGCCTGCTCCTCCATCGATGATTATGTGGCCGGGGTGATTAAGAAGCATGAGAATACCAGGGAAGAAAAGGAAGTGGACCGGATACGCCATGTGGACACAACCAATGCCCAGACAGGGCCTATTTTCCTGGCATACCGTTCCAGTGAGGCTGTCAATGAGATTGTGAAAACGAAAACCTCAGATGCCCCTGTCTATGATTTTGTTTCGGATGATGGGATCAGCCATAAGGTGTGGCGGATTGACGGTGATATGATTAAGTCCATTGAAGAGGCATTTCAGAGCATTCCTGCTACCTATATAGCGGACGGGCACCATAGGGCGGCTTCTGCTGTCAAGGTAGGGCTTAAAAGGCGGGAGGAGAATCCGGGGTATACGGGAGAGGAACCGTTTAATTACTTTCTTTCGGTGCTGTTTCCTGACGACCAGTTGATGATTCTGCCTTATAACCGGGTTGTGAAGGATTTAAATGGTCTTACTCCGGATGAATTTCTTGGAAAAATAGAGGAAGCTTTTGAGGTTTCCAAGGTGGGGGAAGAGGCTTATGCTCCGGAGGAAAAAGGAAGCTTTGGAATGTACCTTGGGGGAACCTGGTACTGTTTAAAGGCGAGAGATTTTCTCCATTCAGAAGACCCGGTGAAGGCACTTGATGTGTCCATTCTTCAGGATCATGTTTTAGGCCCAATTCTTGGAATCCAGGACCCCAGAACCGATAAGCGGGTTGACTTTATCGGCGGGATCAGAGGGCTTGGGGAATTGGAGAAGAGGTGTAAGGAAGATATGAAAGCGGCATTTTCCATGTATCCCACTTCTATTGAGGAGTTGCTGAATGTGGCTGATGCAGGACTTCTGATGCCTCCTAAATCTACCTGGTTTGAGCCGAAGCTGAGAAGCGGGTTGTTTATTCATTTGTTGAAATAAGGCTGAAGCTTTTTGGTATCATTTAAGTGTAAGGGATTTAAGTGTTTTTGATGCTTAAACTCTTACACTTATTTTTTGCAATTAAGAAAAGTAATAAAAGGAATTTTAAATATGAAATTTATCTGTATCAAATGACTGAAAAAGGAATATTATATTGTAAAGCGATATGTTGACTTTTGCTTTACAATGTGTTACATTGAAAATATCAGAAAGGAGTGGTGAATATGGCACAAACTATGGTTAATTTTCGCATGGATGAAGATTTAAAAAAGAATATGGAGCAGGTCTGCGCTGATATGGGATTAAGCATGACGACGGCGTTCACTATTTTTGCGAAAACGGTTGCCAGAGAGAGGCGCATACCTTTTGAAGTTTCTGCAGACCCTTTTTATAGTGAAAGCAATATAAGACACCTTGAAAAAGTTGTGTCAGGAATTGAAGCAGGAACGGCGAAAATTGCTGAACATGATATTATTGAGGTGGATTGATGCGGTTACTGTGGGAAGAAGGAGCATGGCAAGAATATTGCTATTGGCAGACGCAGGATAAGAAAACGCTGAAACGAATAAATGCGCTGATAAAGGATATACAGCGCAGTACATATGAGGGGATTGGCAAGCCAGAGCCGCTAAGGGGAAATTTAAGTGGCTGGTGGAGCCGGCGCATTGATGAGGAGCATAGGATTGTTTATTGTGAAAAAGATGGAGCTGTTATTATCGCCTCTTGCCGGGGACATTATGAAGAATAAAAAGATCGGGCTGCCTGTTCATTCACCGAAGTGAAGCAGCACTTTCGATGTTGATAAATGAATCGTATTTATGAATGAGGAATTTAAGAAAAATCAAACAAAGAGGCATTTGACCGAATCCCCGGCCAATGCCTCTTTCCTGTCATCCCATTAATAATTAACCGTCTCAACCGGCTCCGGAGGTATAAAATTCTCCGGAATTGCCGGGTCTTTCATATCATAAATCCGGTCATATTCCTTTGTCTCCTGGTCCTTTAAAGTCTCAGACCGGTTCATGGCAAGGAATTTTATCAGTTCATAGCAGTTGACCCAGATTTCATTATTCCCTTCCTTTTGGGATTCATCAAAAATAAGCTGAAGCCCGAAGTGAAGATGAGGCTGATTGATATTATTGGTGTTTTCCGTCCTGCTGTATCCGGTGCGCCCTAAATAACCGATCACATCTCCCGCAGTGACGATGCTTCCCTGCTCCAAAGACTTATGGTAAGGGTAGTTCTTCCTCAAATGAGCATAATAATAATACCTCTTCCCGTCAAAACTCCGTATCCCCAGCCGCCATCCGCCGTACTGGTTCCACCCGATCGCTTCCACATAACCGCTTTCCACCGCAATCACAGGGGTTCCCACCTGACCCATCATATCGTGGCCTAAATGCTGGCGTTTATAGCCGTAGGACCGGGATACGCCGAAATCATCGAATTCATTATAAGGAAATCCTTTTGCAATGGGAGAAAATCCTTTGAGTCCATATTTTGTGACCCAGACCTTATCCGGGTCAATGCTGCCGTCAGGAAGGCGGGCAGGAGCCGCGTATAAAGGTGCATTTTCAGCGGGAATCTGTATTTCATACTGGCCTGTAAGCCCGTCGAGCACAGCGCCGTAAGCATCCCTGTAATAAGAATAATACTTCATTTTAGCAGTCAGTTCTTCCATGGTTTTGCCCGAAAGGAGCTGTTCTGCCAGACTGTCTAAATCCTTGGTGGAATATTTGGAGAAATCTCCGCCATATTTAGTCCCCAGAAAAGCCAGCAAATCCACCCAGTTCAAATGAATCTCTGACTGGCACGTATCCATATCATACCGGAAGGCTTCCTTCATGGCCTTGGCGGTCACGTCAAAATCCACCCATTTAATAAATTTTTTTGCTTCTGAGGAACTGGCATTTTCATTTTGGCTGATGACCGGAAATGAGAACCTTCCGCCGGTGGGCAGAAAAAAAAGAGAGACCAGAAGAAAGGTCAGAATGATGACTTCTATGTAAATGATGTAATGATGCCTGGAGGTCTGGGAAAGTTGTGTATCTTTTTTAAATAGGTTCATAAGCGTTCTCCTTGCCGTTCCTGTAAATATACACACCAAAAGAAAGCAGGTTTTTAAGGCTTTACTTTATAAGATATGCAAAAAAAACGGAGAATATGATATAATTCCAATATGGCAGAACGCTGCAGCAGAACCACAATCATCGGAAGGAGATGCGAAAATGAATAACTTTGAATATTATGTGCCTACAAGGATGCTGTTTGGCCGCGATACCCAAAAACAGACAGGGTCCATAATCCGGGAGTATGGATTTAAAAAGGTCATGATCCACTATGGCGGAGGAAGTGTAAAGAAGACCGGCCTTCTCGATCAGGTGACAGACTCCTTAAAGGAACAGGGAATCGGCTATATCCTGTTCGGAGGCGCCCAGCCCAATCCCACCCTGGCCCTGGCAAAAGAGGGGATCGAGCTTTGTATCAAAGAACAGGTGGACTTCATCCTGGCGGTAGGAGGGGGAAGCGCCATTGACTCAGCCAAGTGCATCGCCGATGGAGCCATGAACCCGGAAATCGACCCATGGAAATTTTTTATGAAGGAAGCGCTCCCTCAGAAAGCCCTTCCTCACGGCTGCATTCTCACCCTGTCCGCTTCAGGAAGCGAAAGCAGCGCCTCCTGCGTCATCACCAATGAAGACTCCGGCTTAAAGCGCGGCTTTAACAGCCCAACCCACCGCCCATTATTTGCCATCTGCAATCCGGAGCTGACCTTTACGGTCAATAAATTCCAGACCGGATGCGGAACTGTGGACATTATGATGCACACACTGGAACGGTATCTGGGCGGAAAGACCAGGAATACGGATCTGACAGACCGCCTGGCAGAGAGCATTCTGATTTCTGTTATGGAAGCAGGGGCTGTTGCCGATAAGAACCCGGAGGATTACGAAGCCAGGGCAGCCCTTATGTGGGCAGGAAGCCTTTCTCACAATGACTTAACAGGCCTTGGAAGAGAATACATGATGCAGGTTCATCAACTGGAGCATGAGTTATCAGGCGCGTATCCTTCCGTTGCCCATGGCGCCGGCCTGTCAGCCCTGTTTTGCTCCTGGGCCAGATATGTGTGCGAAGAAGACCCCATGAGATTTGCCCAGCTCGCAGTCAGGGTGTTAAAGGAAGAGATGAACTTTGAAGACCCCTTAAGAACTGCCCGAAAGGGAATCGACAGCCTTGAGAAATACTTTAAGAGCCTGGGAATGCCTGTCACCTTAAGGGAGCTGGAAGCGGGAATAAAAGAAGAGGATTTTGAAAAGATGGCGGAGAAATGCTCTGCAGGCAATACGAGAATCCTGCCCGGAATGAAACCTCTGGGGAAAGCAGAAATGATGGAAGTCTACAAAAAGGCATTTTAAGCGAAGCGAGCAGCAAAGCGGATTGCGAGTAAAAGCAGGCTGCCCCTGTAAACGGCTGGCAGCCTGCTCATTTTATTGTGCATAAGCCTTAATCCCTAAAGCACTCCATCCGGCAGATGGCGGTCACAACGGCCCTGGATTTTTCCTTTTCCTTATCCTTGCATAAAGGCTTGAAAATGGAGACCCTGGTTATGGCGTTTTGGGGAGGCCGGGTCATAATAGTGGAATTGCAGACGAAACGGAAGTGGATTCCCCTGGACTCGCAAATGGATACCAGATAGGGTTTATACGTAGTGCCGCGCAGATCCTTGGTAGCTTCATGAAAAATGGCCAGATCCTTGCAGTTCACATCCCGGTAGGGACAAAATTTGCCTGGGCAGCACATATCAGGGACTCCTTTATTTTTCTATTGTTATATGATATGCATCTGCGGGGACGAGCGTGAGTCCTTTCCCTCAATTCACATCTTGTCTGTATCATCCATAGAATATAGTATAATAAGGGGTGAAAGGATGAGAAATCGATGAGTTGGAATTGCAGATGTAATTGCGTAAATAACTGCGGAAATAATTGCGGCAATGATGAGTGTGAGCGCAAACGCAGAGAACAGGAATTAAAAGACGCTTATTGCGCCGGTTTTAAAGATGGCTGCAGAAATGCTCCCTGTGGGCGGGATGGCCGCAGTGAGGATGAATGTGGATGTGAATAAATGAAAATATGCGGGTTTCCGGTATTCCGGGCCCGCTTTTTGATGTAACCGGAAAGTCCTTCTGCGGAGAACCCACGAACATAAAAAGGCCCGCTGAAAGCGGGCATGAAAATATCAGGCAAATCAAAACCGGTCATGTTCCTTTGATCTGGCGCAAACCAAAACCGAGCTAAGTCCTCAATGAATGACCAGTGTGGGCATCAAGCATATTTCCTTTTGTTTTATCTCTTTTTTCTTATCCTGTCTGACTGCTTCTTTCATAATGTTCCAGGCCCTTATTCCAAGCTCTTCCACGTCCTGATTCACACTTGATACTTTTATTCCAAATAAATAATCAGACAGCAGATTGTCGTAGCTTACTATGGCATAATCTTCGGGCACACGGATGCCCTGCTCTGAAAAGTGTCTTAAAATACCCAGGGTCATCATGTCATTGCACACAAATATGGCGGTGCAGTCCGTGTCAAGGACTTGCTTTGCAGCCTCATATCCGCCTTCTATCCGGTAATTTGCAGGAATGATATACTCTTTGGGCACCTTGATTCCGTATTCCGTCATGGCATTCTGGTATCCGTGTATACGGGAAAGGGAGTTGTGGGAAATGAAAGTATTGCAGATACAGGCAATCTTTCTATGGCCTTTCTCCAGAAGATGCTTTGTTGCAATATAGGAGCCCTCTACATTGTCAAAATATATTTTATTACATGAAAATGAATCAAATATGCGGTCAACCATTACAAATGGAAGGTTGAGCTGTAATAATTTCTGTTCAATAATATGCTGATGAAGATAGGATTCATTGGAAATCACCACAAATATTCCGTCGATTCCTTTTGCCGCCAGAAGGTCAATTAAAATCATGTCTCCTTCAAATGTATCGTTGGAGTTGACGATAATCAATGAATATCCTTCCGCCCGAAGCTGCAGCTCTAAAGTTTTTGACAGTTTGGAAAAGAAGGGGTTTTCTATATCAGGGATCAGAAGCCCGAATGTATTGTTTTTCCTGGTTACCAGACTGCGCGCAGCCGCGTTTGGAACGTATTGATGGTCATCAGCAATCTGCAGGATAAGATTTTTCTTTTTTTCAGAAATTCTATTTGGTCTGTTGTTTAGAACCAGGGATACGCTGCTTGGAGAAACTCCCGCTAATCTGGCTATTTCTTTTATTGTTATGGACATAGTATTTGACCTCTGATGTATTGATATGAACAATAATACCGTATTTTACATAAAAATGCAACTCATATGAGATAAAACGATTTATCAATTATATTTTTTGTCTTGACACGAATCGAAAACAGTGATAATATGGATTTACAAATTAGATAAAACGTTTTATCAACAATAGACCTGTGTTACAAACGGAATGATTTTGAGTTTGGGAAAGGTGGGGCAGAAATGAGAATCGGAGTTGTAGGCAGTATCAATATGGATATGACTGTTACAGCACATCGGATTCCGGGAAAAGGCGAAACGATTACAGGCGATGCCATTGCTTATATTCCAGGAGGAAAAGGTGCAAATCAGGCAGTTGCGGCTGCCAGATTAGGTGCGGATGTAACGATGTTTGGCTGTGTGGGAAACGATGACCATGGAAAAGCCCTGATTGAAAACCTGAAAAATGAAGGGATTCATACAGAATATATAAAAGTGCGTGAAAATCAGGTGACAGGGCTGGCTGTGATAACGGTAGCGGAAAGCGATAACTGTATTATAGTTTTAGCAGGAGCAAATAATACGGTAGATATTGAGTACATTAATGGCATCAAGGAAAAACTGTTAACGTGCGACATCGTATTATTGCAGCAGGAGATTTTACAGGAAACCGTGGAATATGTCATTGGCTTATGTGCAGGTCACGAAGTAAAGGTCATGTTAAACCCGGCGCCGGCCAGAGAGCTGAAAAGAGAACTGATAGAATTATTGGATTATATTACCCCCAATGAACATGAAGCCAGGATCATATTTGGAGAGACGGCTGATACGGAGTCTTTACTGAAACAGTATCCGGAAAAACTCATTATCACCCAGGGGGAAAAAGGCGTCATTTACATGGATCATGAAAAACGGGCAGTAACTTTGCCGGCAAGAAAATCGAATGTGGTCGATACTACGGGAGCAGGGGATACGTTTAACGGCGCATTTGCCGTAGCACTTGGATTATACGATAACATGGAAAAGGCCCTGACGTTTGCAGTCCTGGCTTCCGGTTTGTCGGTGGAGAAGTTCGGTGCTCAAGGCGGTATGCCGAAACTTGAAGATGTGACCAGAGAGCTGGGAGACCGGTTTGACGGCTGCGAGACAGGTGACAGTCACCGGATTGGAGGATAACCATGAAGAGAAATGGAATTTTAAACAGCAGCATTTCAAGCGTGCTTTCTTCCATGGGGCATACGGATTTGATTTGCATCGGAGATTGCGGGCTTCCCATACCGGATGAGACAAAACGGATTGATCTGGCTTTGCGCTTTAATATCCCTTCATTCCTGGAAACCTTAGATGCGGTTACTGATGATATGGCAGTGGAAGCTTATATTCTGGCAGAGGAAATAAAAGACCAGAATCCGGAAATGATGGAAAACATACGAACCATGATGAATAAAAAATTTCCGGGTGCAGTAGAATGCTTCACCTCCCATGAAAACCTGAAAGTGCAGACAAAAACGTGCAAGGCAGTCATAAGGACCGGCGAAATAACTGCGTATTCAAACATTATATTGGTTTCAGCCTGCATTTTTGCAACCCAGGATTAAGGGGAGGGAGAAGAGTTATGCAAATTCAGATGAAAGGAATCTGTAAGTCTTTCAGTGATCATGCAGTACTGACTGATGCCGGTTTCAGCCTGGAAAGCGGAGAGGTCCACGCGCTGATGGGAGAAAACGGGGCTGGAAAATCCACTCTCATGAAGATATTGACAGGTATTTATGAGAAGGATTCCGGAACGGTTTTGATCGATGGAGAAGAAGTTGTATACAAAACTCCGAAAGAAGCGGAAAAAGCAGGAATTATCCTGATCCATCAGGAACTGAATGTACTTTTTGACCTGACAGTAGAAGAAAATCTCTTTCTTGGGAAAGAAATAACGGCCCGCGGAGGAATCTGCAATAAAAAAGAAATGCAAAAACAGGCAGAAGCGATTCTGGATAAACTGGGAGTTAAAATACCGGTGAATAAAGGGATGGCAGAGCTGGCTGTAGGGCAGCAGCAGATGATAGAGATCTGCAGGGCGCTTATGTGCGAGGCAAAAGTGATCATTATGGATGAGCCTACGGCGGCGCTCACGGCCAGTGAAACGGAAATTCTTTTTGAAGTAATAAAAAAATTGAAAAAAGAGGGAGTTTCCATCATTTATATTTCCCATCGCATGGAAGAAATATTTGAGCTGTGTGACAGGATTACGGTTTTGCGGGACGGGCAGTATGTGGGTACAAAAGAAATAAAAGATACCAGTGAAAAAGATATTGTAAAAATGATGATAGGACGTGAAATCGGGGAACGGTACCCGGAAAGAAAAAGTTCTATTGGAAAAGAGATATTAAAGGTATCGGGTCTTACAAAACACGGAATATATGAAAACGTCAGTTTTTCAGTAAAAGAAGGCGAAGTGCTGGGCGTGTCCGGCCTTATGGGGGCAGGGCGCACAGAAATCATGAGGTCCATATTTGGAAATATGCAGTATGATGAAGGCGACATCTTCATTGACGGCACAAAATGTACCATAGACAATCCGGCAGCAGCCATAAAATACGGAATCGGTTTTATTACGGAAGACAGAAAAACCGAGGGGCTTATGCTGGAAGAGAGCATAAGAAACAACATTTCCCTGACAAACCTGGCCTCTATATCGGACCGCTACCGTGTAATCAATAATAGAAAAGAAAACAATTTTGCCGAAAATGCAATCAATGAGTTGAAAATACGCTGCTTCCATCAGACTCAGGAATGCGGAAAATTAAGCGGTGGAAACCAGCAGAAGGTAGTGTTCGCCAAATGGGTATATACAAATCCCAGAATATTGATCCTTGATGAACCGACGAGAGGAGTTGATGTAGGCGCAAAGAAAGAGATTTATAACATTATCAATGATCTGGCAGCAAAAGGAGTCGCAATCATTATGGTTTCTTCCGAACTTCCGGAAATTCTGGGAATGAGTGACCGGATTATGATAATCAGGGAAGGTACGGTCCGCGGTATTCTTAATAAGGAAGAAGCGAATCAGGAAAAGATCATGACTCTTGCAACAGGAGGAACACTGTGATGAAAGAAAAGAAACAGAAATGGTTCAATTATATGGGAGATTATGGCGCACTGATTTCTCTGGTTCTTATTGTGGCGCTGATCAGTATCATAAGTCCGGAGTTTCGTACGTCCGGTAACTTTCTCTCACTTTTGAGACAGTCTTCCATCAATGGCTTTATCGCTTTTGGTATGACCTTTGTTATACTTACAGGTGCCATCGATTTATCAGTCGGTTCTGTTCTGGCGTTGTCTACCGCGCTTTGTGCGGGAATGATAACTTCAGGAGTCCCGGCAGGAGTTGCCATGCTGGCTTCCCTGCTGATCGGAGCATTTCTTGGACTCATAAGCGGTATGCTGGTGACCAAAGGAAGATTACAGCCCTTTATCGCTACGCTGATCACAATGACGTCTTACCGGGGGCTGACGATGATTTACACCAATGGAAAGCCCATATCCAGGCTTGGTGACAGCGTTCTTTTAAAATCAATTGGAAAAGGCGATGTTTTAGGAATTCCGATACCGGTTATACTATTGATACTTATGTTCCTGCTCTTCTGGTTCCTGCTTACAAAAACAACCTTTGGACGCTATATCTATGCAACCGGAAGCAACTGGAAAGCAGCCGAACTGGCTGGTGTTAACATCCGTAAAACAAAGGTTACAGCTTACGTTATATCCGGTGTAATGGCCGCATTGTCAGGACTTATTCTTTTATCCCGTCTTAATTCCGCTCAGCCTACGCTGGGTTCCGGTTATGAGCTGGATGCCATTGCGGCTGTCGCTCTCGGTGGAACCAGTATGAGCGGCGGCCGGGGAAAGATATATGGAACATTTATCGGAGTGCTCATAATAGCAGTATTAAACAACAGTCTCAACATACTTGGCGTATCTTCGTATTACCAGGATGTGATTAAGGGATTGGTGATTCTGACAGCTGTTCTGTCAGACAGAAAACGGTAATAATTAAAAGGAGGAAATATAAAATGAAAAAAATCAAAAAGGTAGCATCATTGGCAATGGTTATGGCTTTAGGAGTGAGTGCGTTAGTTGGATGCGGCGCAGGCGGCGGTGAGAAGAAAGAAGCAGGCGGCGGCCAGGCGGTTGGATTTTCTGTTTCAACCCTTAACAACCCATTTTTTGTGACATTATCAGACGGAGCAAAAGCTGCTGCCAAAGAGAAAGGTATTGAACTCACAGTCGTAGATGCAGGAGATGACAGCGCAAAGCAGATCAGCGATATCGAAGATTTAATTTCAAAAAATATCAAAGTTCTGATTGTCAATCCGGTGGATTCTGATGCGGTAGCTTCTGCTGTAGAATCAGCTACGAAAAAGGGCATTAAAGTTATAGCAGTTGACCGCGCGGTAAATGGAGCCGAAGTAGAGTGCCAGATTGCATCTGATAATGTGGCCGGTGCAAGAATGGCAGCAGAATATTTAAAAGAGCTGGTTGGCAGCGGAGCAAAAGTTGCTGAACTGGAAGGCGTTCCCGGAGCATCTGCTGCGATTGACAGAGGACAGGGCTTCCACGAAGTGGCAGACAAGGATTTAAATGTGGTTTCCAGCCAGACAGCCAATTTTAACAGAGCAGAAGGCTTATCCGTTATGGAAAACATCCTTCAGGCTGATGGTGATATAAAAGGCGTGTTTGCACACAATGATGAGATGGCATTAGGTGCTATTGAAGCGATTGCATCAGCCGGAAAAGATATCATAGTAGTTGGCTTTGACGCTACAGATGATGCCAGAAAAGCAGTAGAAGACGGCACAATGGCAGCGACAGTCGCACAGCAGCCGGAACTCATGGGAAAGACAGCTATTGAAACTGCTGCAACAATCATGGAAGGCAAAACTGTTGAGAAGTCCATACCGGTAGAAGTTACACTGGTTAAGAAATAATAATTTAAATCCAGTCAGGTTATCTGAATAAGATATCTGACTGGATTTTTTTGTATTAAAAGATTCCCAAAGAAATCAGTTTATGTAAATGGAATGCACTGTATTTATTTTAATCTATCCCGTAATCAGGCCTCCCCGGAAAATTTTGTTCTAAATCAAGGACAATATGTTTCAAACTGGTATGTTTTATGTTATGATATTCTTACTATATATCATTGTGTTTCATGAAGTGGGAGGGTTTCATCATGAGAGAACTGTCATATCTGAAATTGCTGGCCAGAGAGTATCCTACTATTAAGGCTGCTTCCAGCGAAATTATCAATCTGACCGCTATTCAGGGGCTTCCAAAGGGAACGGAGTATTTTTTCAGTGACCTGCATGGCGAATACGAAGCATTTGTACATCTTTTGAAGAGCGCTTCCGGTATTATCCGGGAGAAGATTACAGAAACATTCAGCCACATCATACCAGAGAAAGAAGAGGTAGAATTAGCCAATTTAATCTACTACCCGGAGCGGGTCATGAATCAGTTGGGAATGGACGGCCAGGCAGACGATGACTGGCAGAGGGTGACCATTTACCGCCTGGTGCAGATCTGCAAGGTGGTGTCTTCCAAGTACACCCGGTCCAAGGTGAGGAAGAAAATGCCCAAGGAATTTGCCTACATCATCGACGAGCTTCTTCATGTGGATTATAATGATGACAATAAGCGTATATACTATAGTGAAATCATCCGGTCCATCATCGACATCCGGGTTGGAGATAAGTTCATCATCGCTTTATGTGAGCTGATCCAGAATCTGACTATTGACAACCTGCACATCATCGGCGATATCTTTGACAGAGGCCCCAGGGCGGATATCATCATGAATGAGCTGCTTCAATTTCATGACGTGGACATCCAATGGGGCAACCATGACATATCCTGGATGGGCGCTGCCACGGGAAATTTAGCCTGCATCTGCAATGTGCTCCGGATCGCCATCAGCTACAACAGCTTTGATGTGCTGGAAGAGGGCTACGGCATCAATTTACGGCCCCTGTCCATGTTTGCAGCCAGGGTTTACCGGGATGACCCCTGTACCCGTTTTTCTCCAAAGATTCTCGATGAGAACATTTACGATGCCGTTGACCCCGGACTGGCTGCCAAGATGCACAAGGCCATTGCCGTCATCCAGTTCAAGGTGGAAGGACAGATCATCAAACGCCGTCCGGAATACGAGATGGATGACAGGATTCTCATGGAATCCATTGACTTTAAGAAGGGCACGGTAATGGCAGAGGGCAAGGAGTATCCCATGCTTGATATGTTCCTTCCCACAGTCGATCCGGCTGATCCTTTAAAGCTGAATCCGGAGGAGGAAGAGCTTCTTCATATCCTGCAGCTTTCCTTTAAGCACAATGAACTGCTCCATAAGCATGTCCGTTTCCTCTATTCTCACGGCGGCATGTACAAATGCTACAATTCCAACCTCCTTTACCATGGCTGCATTCCCATGAAAGAGGATGGTTCCTTTGACGAAATTCAGGTGGGCAGCAAGTCTTATTCCGGAAGGGCCCTTATGGACTATGTGGACCAGATGGTTCAAAATGCATATTTCCTGCCGGAGAGTTCCAGGGAGAAGCAGGAAGCCATTGACTTTATGTGGTACTTATGGTGCGGAGCCAAGTCTCCGGTCTTTGGAAAAGGAAAGATGACCACCTTTGAGCATTATTTCATAGAAAGCCCTGCGGCTCACAAAGAGCCCATGAATCCTTATTACAAGCTGAGCGTGAAGGAAGAATACTGCGATAAGATTCTGGAGGAATTCGGACTTCCAAAAGAAGGCTCTCACATTATTAACGGCCACGTTCCCGTTAAGATCAAGGAAGGGGAGTCTCCGGTCAAGTCAGGGGGTAAGCTGTTTATCATTGACGGAGGATTATCAAAGGCTTACCAGGCAAAGACAGGAATTGCAGGCTATACCCTGATTTACAACTCCAATCATCTGGCCCTTGCAGAGCATAAACCCTTTGATCCCAATAAGGAGAGCACCCCCCGTGTTTCCGTCGTTGAAAATATGAAAAAACGGATCATGGTGGCTGATACCGACAAGGGAGTAGAGCTGGCTGTGCATATCGAGGACTTAAAGGAGCTGGTGACAGCTTACCGGGAAGGAATTTTAAAGGAAAAGGTGGAGTAGTCTGTCACATTATGAAATTTTAAGAGTTTTTTCAGAGAAGGTTTCTTTACCGTGTCCCTGCCGGATGGTACAATGATGAAAGTTATTTACTTAATTGAAGGAGGCTCGGATGAGCAGACAGGAATTTTTACAGCGGCTGAGGGCAGCTTTGACAGGGGAAGTGTCTGGCAGCGTGGTCGAGGAAAATATCAGATATTATGATGAATATATCAGCACGGAGGTGAGGCTGGGCTCCGGTGAGGAAGAGGTAATCGCCTCCATCGGAGACCCCAGGCTCATTGCCAAGACGATCATAGAGGTGGGAGGAAATGCCGGCAGCAGTGCGGATAAGGAATCTTATTACGATTCTTATTCCGGACAGAGCGAGAACGTTTATGAGGAGCCTGACAGCTCCCGCCACCGCGGTGTCCATTATATTGACTTGAACAAATGGTATTGGAAGGTGCTGGGAGTGGCGGTGTTTATCCTCTTCTTCTTTCTGGTCGCCAGCATTGTGACCGGAATTTTCAGCCTTTTGATGCCGCTCATGGGACCCATATTCCTGGTGCTGCTCATCTTTTGGTTCATACGGGGAATGAAACGGTAAATATTACAAAATTGTAAAGGCAGTTATGGCAGAAAAAAGCCATAACTGCCTTTTTTCTGTGCCTGAAATTTCCTTTTGAAACACGGTAAATACGCGGTGAACGCAGTAAATCAGCCATTTTGAGAGAAAAACATGTGGAACTTTCTTGACAAAGCCAAGGAAAGAGTGTATACTCTGAAATGTAATACTTATGTAACATTTGAAATAAATGTTTACAGATTTGACAGAGAAACGTAAAAATAGGAGATTTTTATAATGATAAATAAAGTGTGGAAGGCCATGGGAGTCCTGGGGATTTGCACATGTCTGACTCTGGGAATTCCGGCGGAGACAAGGGCTGCGGAAATTGCAGTGGAAACCAGTACAACCCTTTACGCCAGAATCGATTCTTCAGCGTCTGTCAGGGACATACCTCTTGCAGGGGGACAGGTTTTGACTCAGGTGACGGAAGGCCAGTCTTATGAAGTGGCAGAGACTTCAAAAGATGGCTGGTTAAAGATCAGAACTTCTCAGGGAGAAGGATACATACAAAGCAGCAGTGCAACCCTTATTGAAAAGACCCAGGAAAAGGTGGACCAGTCAGTGAAGCAGCGCAGGGAGATCGTGGATTACGCCCTTCAGTTTGTGGGAGGCCGCTACGTATACGGCGGTGTGAATCCCAAAACAGGAGTGGACTGTTCCGGATTCACCAGATACGTGCTGAAATCTGCAGGCATCAGCTTAAGCCACAGCTCCAGAGCCCAGTCAGGAGAGGGTCGGACCGTAAGCTATGAGCAGGCCCGTCCGGGAGATCTGGTATTTTATGGAAGAAACGGTTCCATCAATCATGTGGCCCTTTACATGGGAGAAGGCCGGGTCGTTCACGCTTCCACAGAAAAGACAGGAATTATCGTAACCAACGTCATGTACCGCAAGCCGGTGAAATTTGTCAGCGTTTTAAATTGATTCGTGGCGATTGGTGTGATTTTAAATAATACTTGACGAAAAGATAAAATAAATGTATAATAACTGTAATGATTTTAACATTTACGTAATATTTCAGAAAGCGAAAATAGGAGTAAATTCCCGATGATAAACAATACATGGAAGACATTAGGTCTTATGGCTTTTTGCGGAGTAATGGTACTTGCAGCCCCTTCTGATGTGAGAGCAGATGAAATATCAGGTCCGGGTCTTGGTTATGGGAACTACATGGTGACAGTTGATGCAGACAGTGTTACGGTCAGTAAGGATGAAGAAGGTCAGGAAGCTTTGATGACCGCCTCCAAGGGAACTTCCTTTGAAGTTGTGGAGGATATGGGTGACGGATTCATAAAGGTTAAAGTGAGTGATACATATGGCTACATTCCGGTAGAGGGCAATGCAACAGTTTCTTCCACCGACGAAGCCACCTTAGCTGCCTTAGACGTAAAGACTCAGGAAGATGCAGCAGCCGATTTCAGACAGAGTATTGTTAATTATGCTTTACAGTTTGTAGGCGGACGTTATGCCGCCGGGGGAAATGACCCTAATACAGGAGCGGATTGTTCTGGATTTGTCAGATACGTGATGCTTCACGGAGCCGGAATCAGTTTAAACCGTTCTTCCTCAGGACAGGCTACCCAGGGAAGAGCGATCGGCGCAGACCAGATGCGTCCCGGCGATTTGATTTTTTACGGAAGCGCAAGGTCCATCAATCACGTGGCAATGTACATCGGCAACGGCCAGGTGGTACATGCTTCCACCTACAGCACAGGAATTAAAACTTCACCCTGGAACTACAGGGGACCTGTAAAAATTGTCAATGTAATTGGCGATTAATGAATTAGCGGACAACCGGATTTTGAAAAAGGATATAAGCCCCCCGGCATGGGATTGCCGGGGGGCTTTTGAGTAATTGTGTGGAAGTATCATAAGAAGTGTAGTATAATTTTTGAAAGAATAGGGCTTATACCAGGGGATTTTACTCAGATATATGAAATGGGCATTCATCTCTGCAGCTTGTGAGGAGGTAAACAATATGGCATTATCATATAAAAGGGCAACACTGGATGATTTAGAGATGTTAACAGAAACGAGAATAGAGGTTTTAAGAGCTGCCAATAACCTGGATGGCTCTGTTGACATGACAGAAGTAAAAAAACAATCTTATGATTATTATAAAAAGGCATTGTCCGATGAAACCCATATCGCTTATCTGGTCTTTGATGAAAATGTATTTGCCGGAGCCGGAGGCATCAGTTTCTTCCGCGTGATGCCTACCTTCCATAATCCAACCGGCACTAAGGCGTATATCATGAATATGTATACACAGCCTGATTACAGAAGAAAGGGTATTGCTTATAAAATATTAGATTTTCTTGTTTCGGAAGCAAAAGAGAAAGGTATTTCTGCCATATCTCTTGAAGCAACGAGGATGGGACGTCCACTATACGAAAAGTATGGATTTATAAAAATGAATGATGAGATGGAACTGCCGGGGTGACCGGGGCATTTTTGATCATGAAGACCTGACAAATATCAATGTCAGGTTTTTTATTTTCCCCGGTTCACTAATAAAGGTGAAAAATAAAAACTGGAGGTTAAAGGCAAAAACAGATAGAATCCTCATATAGAACAATTCATGAACGGTTCAATGGGGAAAGGAGAAGGAATATGAATGGTGAAATTGCACTGATGGTCATGAGCCACGGCCTTTTTGCAAAGGCGGCTATGGAGAGCCTGGAGTTGGTTATTGGAAAGCAGAATAACTACGATACAATGGCGATTCAGCTTGTGGACAACGTGGAGGCTTTAAAGGCAGAGCTTTTTGAAAAGGTGGACAGGCTGGACACAGAAAACGGGCTGGTCGTGTTTGCGGATATTGTGGGAGGAACGCCCATGAATCTGGCAGGCAATCTGTTAAGCCGGGAAAATGTGATTCTCTGCTCCGGTTTTAATCTGCCGGTACTCCTGGAATTTTCATTAAACAGGGGAAGGGACTTCTCAGAAATAAGAGGAGTGATCGAAAATGCTTACAGCAATGGAATGTCACTGTTTACCAACGGCAAGTTAAAGGAGGAAGAGGAAGATGATCTGCTTTTGTAGAATTGATGACCGTCTGATCCATGGACAGGTGGTAACAACATGGGTGAATAAGTATCAGGTAGAACAGATTATTGTTGTAAATGACAAGGTTGCAGGAGATGCCATACAGAAAAACATCCTGACCATGGCGGCTCCTCAGGGAATCAAGGTACACGCCTTTGGGGTGAAGCAGTTTGCGGACATCACAAAGACCAACCCCATCAAGAGAAGAACCATGCTTCTGTTTACAAACAGCATGGACGTAAATGAGCTGGTAAAGGACGGCGTGGAAATTAAGGAGCTGAACATCGGAGGCATGCGCTATCAGGAGGGAAGGGAACAGCTCACCAAAACTCTTTCCGTGACCCCTGAGGAGCGGGCGGCATTTAAGGAAATGCTGGCAGCCGGAATGAAGATCGAGATTCAGATGGTGCCCAATGATGAAAAAATTAATTTAGAGGGGGTAATCTAATATGGGAGCAGCATTAGCCGTTGCTGTATGGGCTGGATTGTGCAGCATTGACGATATGGCAACACAAATGATAAGAAGACCGCTCTTGATCGCCACCGTGGTGGGCCTGATCATGGGAGACTTGACCACAGGGCTTATGATCGGCGCAACCCTGGAGGTCATGTGGATGGGAATTGGAAATGTAGGAGCTTATTCTGCTCCTGATATGATAACCGGAACAGCCATCGGAACCGCTCTTGGAATTTCCTCAGGCGGAGTGGCAACGGCAGTGGCTCTGGCAGTGCCCACCTCTTTGCTGGCCCAGCAGCTTTTGGTCCTGTACAGGTCCGGTATCATCGCTTTAAACCCAATTGCAAAGCGCATGGCGGCTGAGGGTGATTTCGACAAATTATTCCGCATTAATTATCTTCCTATGGTGATCGTATTCCTGATTCGTGCGGTTCCTACATTTTTAGCCATCTCTTTGGGAGCGGCAGTCATAGACCAGGTGGTTAATGCCCTGCCGGCGGTAGTGGTAAACGGATTAAATGCCGCAGGAAAGATCATTCCTGCAGTGGGAATCGGTCTGCTGATGCAGATGATGATTAAGAAAGCAGAGCTTTGGGCATTTTTGATCTGCGGGTTCGCGTTTGCTGTTTACATGGATTTATCCGTACTGGCAATCACTTTGATTTCTCTGCCAATGGCAATCCTTTATGATATGGCCGCTCAGGCTAAGGAGGTATCTAAGTCAGCAGCGGTAGCGGCTCCAGGGCCAGATAATACGGAAGAAGGGGGATATGATTTATAATGGAAGATAATAAGATCAAAAAATCCGATTTGAACAAAATGCTTTTTAATATGCAGTTTTTAAACCTGACCAATAACTTTGAATCCATGCAGGCAATCGGCTTTCTCACAAGCTTTGCGCCCATTTTAAAACGCCTTTACCACAACAAACCCAAGGAGGAGCGGGTAGAGGCCATGAACAGGCACTTGAAGTTCTTCAACAGCCATGTAAATTCTGATGCCCTGATTTTAGGCGTGACTGCGGCGGTGGAGGAAAGCACCACAGAGGAAGAAAAGGATACGGTAGTCGCTATTAAGACAGGCCTTATGGGACCTCTGGCAGGAATCGGAGACAGTGTGCTGAAATTTACCTGGCTTCCCATCTGCGGCAGCATCGGTGCGGCTCTGGCATTAAACGGCAGCGTGATCGGGCCGATTCTGATGTTCCTGTTATACAATGTTGTGAATGTGGCTACGAAATATTATGGAATCCATTGGGGATATCAAAAGGGCTTTGAGATGGTCACAGGCTCAGGAACCAATGTGCTGCAGCGAATGGCAAACATCGCCAATGTGGTGGGCCTTATGGTAATCGGAGCGCTGATCGCCTCGGTCATCAAGGTGAAGTTTGTTATGGAGCTGGGAGCCGGAGAAAATGTTATCCAGCTTCAGGAAATGTTTGATAAGATCATGCCGGGATTGTTCAGCCTGCTGGTCACCATCGTTGTTTACCGTATTTTAAAGAGAACAGGCGGAAAACATGCGGCCATGCTGATTATGTCCATTATGGTGATTTCCATCCTGCTTTACGGATTGTCAATTATCGGTTAATACATATGCGGGCAGCAGTATGGGAAAGATGAGGGGAGCAAAATGCAGCGGAACATACCGATTTCAGGGATGAATAACTTCCGTGATATGGGAGGCTATCCTACCTATGACGGAAAAACGGTAAAGTGGGGAAAGCTATACCGTTCAGATCATATTTTTAATGCGGATGAGCAGGGGCTGGAACAGTTGAAAAGTCTGGGCATCCATACTATAATTGATTACAGAAGCAAAAATGAGATTGAAAAGTACCCCAATCCTCAGTTTGACGACAGAATAAAGACGTATCAGCTTGACCCGGACGCCCATGCGGCGGAGCTGGCAGCCCAGTTTTCTTCCAGCAAGGACAAGGAAGATGAAAACCTTGTGAAAAAGGTGACAGAGCAGAAGGAAAAGGGCCTGCTTACAGGCCGGGATGGAATTGTGCTGGAGCAGTACCGGAATTTCATTCACAAAGAACAATCAAAGAAGGCATTTGGGACCATGCTTCACGTGGTTGCCCAGCCTGGGGCCGCAGCCGTTGTCCAGCATTGCAGGGGAGGCAAGGACAGGACCGGATTTGGAACCATGCTTCTTCTGGGACTCCTGGGGGTGGAGCGGGAGGCCCTTCTGGAGGATTACATGCTCACCGGCAAAAACCGGACGGAGAGAAATGCCGAAAAGATGGAGATTTACAAAACCTACACCTCGGATCAGATGGTGCTGGACTACCTTTATTCTTTTATTGATACGAAGCAGGATTTTATTGAAGCTTCCATGCAGGAGATCGAACAGGTTTATGGCGGCATTGCAGAGTACGCAAAAGAAGAGCTGGGTGTGACAGAGGAAGAGATTCAGAGCTTAAAGGACCTCTATCTGGAATAACCGGAGGGCAGCGGAGAAAGGAGAGGATGTTTTATGAAGGATAAGATATCGGATATATTTTTAGTTCTGTCAAATCCCAGACATAAGATCATCTTTCTCCTTTTGCTCCGTTCCGGGGTGACGGTATCCAGCAAGGAGCTGGCAGAGGAACTCTCCGTCACGCCCAGGACCATCAAAAGTGATATTAAGAGCATGCGGTACGATCTGTCCCAGTTTGGAATACAGATCGCATCAAAGAGCTCCCAGGGGTATCGGCTGGTGCTGCGGGATCAGGTGCAGAGCCGCCAGATGAAGGAGTATTTCCAGATTTATCAGCCAAATACGGTCAATGATGAGCAGAAAATCAGGGTTCATTACATCATACGCCGCCTGCTTTCTTCCAAAGAGCCGGTAAAAGCGGAGCAGTTCCAAAGAGAGCTGTTTTTAAATGAAAGCAATTCCATGCACAAGGAGTTCTCGGAGGTAAAGGAATTTTTCCGGATGTATCATATTGAAATATTGGCAAGGCCTCACTACGGCATTTCCATACAGGGAGAGCTGTTTTATAAAATCTGCTGCATGGTGAGGATGTACCGCTATTTTTATAAAAACAGCCCTACAGACCTTTGGGCTCCTGCGTTCAACGAATTGTTTTACTGCGATGAAACGGAAAAGGCGAATTTGAGAAAAGTGCTTCATAAGACGCTAGCCAGTTCCCACATTGTTTTTTCCGATATTTATTCGGAACGGTTTTTGATGTACTTGATCTTTTTCAGGAACTATCTGTTAAGTGAAGAGAGGGCGGACATTGTATTTCCCCAGTTGTGCTTTGACTATGAAATCACCAATGAATTCACCATGGTGGAAGAGCTGGTTCAAAAGCTGAGAAATTTATATTCGGGATTTGATTTTGATGAGGGTGTGATAAAGTATCTGACTCTGATTGCCATTATGAGCACGGATTTGTACCGGTTTAGGGACTGTACAGAGGAGAGGTACGGCGGATTGATAAAAATAGCGGAGGATTTGAGGAACTTTGTGCTGACAGAGCTGTCCTCTTATTTTTGTGTGAATCTGTTTGACGATTACACCTGTTTTAAGGACTTATTAAAAATCATGATTCCCATCAGCTTAAAGCAGGTATTGAAGCTGTCCGATGATGTGGACCTGGGATTTCATGATTTGGGAGTCATGAAACGAAAGCCGGTGCTCCATCACGGAGTCAAGCGCCTGCGGGAAGCCTTTCAGGAAAAGTATGGCTATCAGTTTTCCAAGCGGGAGCAGTATTTGATCTTTACCACCATACTGGGACTGTTCAACCGCATGGTCCTGCCTCATCAGAAGCTGAAGCTGGCTCTCATTGCCATCGACGGAAGGCTGTCCACGCAGCAGCTCAAATTTAATTTACAGCATTATTTCAGTGACTTCATTGAAAAAATTGAGACAAAGATGCTGTACGAGCTGGAAAGCATGGATTCTCTGGATTACGATTATTACCTGTGTATGGAATATGGAAGGAATATGAACATCGAATATTCTCCCATTTATTATGCCTCCGAGGACCTGGCGGAAAAGGAGTATATGGATTCTTTAAACCATGTGTTTTTAAGCTCTTACAGGCATCAGGACATCCTTCCGCCCATCCGATATTTTAAGATCGATGAGAAATTCCGGTTTGAACCTTTTCCCGTGGAGGAATTTGAAAATTCAGAGTATGAAGATATCATTATGGGGAGAAATCATGATATCCGCCTGTTTTTAAATTTAAATTCCGCTAAGGAACAGTTTTGCATCTTTTATTTTGAAGATGAAGCGGATGTATCGCTGTACGGGGAGAGGTATTTCCTTGCTGTGGACATGCAGATCAATGATAACGGCCAGAAACTGAAGATGATGATTCATGTTCTGGACCGGATATTTGAGAATCCGGCTCTTTTAAGGGAGCAGTGTGAAAACCGGGAAACACTGTACCGCGCTTTTCTGGCGGGAGATAATATCAGTAATTGACAAAAGATGTGAGGACCGTGCCTGTTTTGGAAAAAAAGAAACAGCCGTGATAGGGGAGATATCAGGCTGTCTCTAAGGGGAGTATAAAAATTAATAAGGATGAGGAACTTGCATTCCTCATCCTTATTATAGTATGAACCTGGAAAAAATGCAAAGTTATTTTTTACAAATCCTGACATGAAATTCTTTTTATTAAAAACGCAAAAAAAAGTATAATTTTTTTTAACTTTGCCATACTACTTCATGTAACAAGAAAATCCTACAGGAGGTATTTAAGATGTCCAAGAACAATTACAATGATATGGATAATTCTTCCAAGAGTTCTCACAGCTCAAGCCAGAATAACAACCAGAATAACAACCAAAACAATAACCAGAACAGCAGCCGCAATTCCAGCCGTGACAGCAGCCGCGATAGCAGCCGTAACTCCAGCCGTGACAGCAGCCGCAACAACAACCAGAACAAATCCAACTAAATAGCAGACCGGAAAAACAATGAAAAAGGCGTGGGAAAGAGACAATGAGCTCTTTTCTGCGCTTTTCCCATTCCTGGAAATGGAGAATATATTATTAGTAGAAAGGACAGGTGGATAATATGTTCAGAACCATACCCATTTGGGAAATCGATTATTATATAGAAAATAACAAAGATGCCATGATCATTGATCTGCGCCGGGAAGAATCCTACCGAAAGAGCCATATTAAGGGGGCGGTGAATCTGCCTTATGAATACAGGGACAGTTGGATGGGCGATCTGCCTATGAACCAATTGCTGATATTTTACTGCTCCAGAGGAGGGCAGAGCATGTCCGTATGCAGGGAGCTGGAGCCTTATGGATTCTATCTGGTCAATATAGCCAATGGAATCGAGTATTACAGGGGAAAATATATGGTTCGGGGATAGGTAAATTCATTGACAGAAACACCTTCATGGTCTTAAAATATAGCTTATACACATGACTGACTGCAGAAGGAGAAAAACCTATGAAATATATGATTGCTTCCGATATCCATGGTTCTGCCTATTATTGCAGGGAGCTGCTGCATGCATATGAAGGTTCCGGAGCCTCCAGGCTTGTTCTGCTGGGAGACCTCCTTTACCATGGTCCGAGAAATGATCTTCCCAGGGATTATGCGCCCAAGGAAGTGATCGCCATGCTCAATGGCCTGAAGGACCAGATTTACAGCGTGCGGGGAAACTGCGATACAGAAGTGGATCAGATGGTGCTGGAATTTCCCATTCTGGGAGATTACGCCCTTCTGGCCGTAGACGGCCTGACCATTTATGCGACCCATGGCCATATTTACAATCAGGACCATTTACCCCCCATTCAGAAGGGGGATATTCTGCTTCACGGCCATACCCATATTCTGACGGCAGAACGTGACCAGGGAATTACTGTTTTAAATCCGGGATCTGTGTCCATCCCTAAGGGAGGCAATCCGCCTACCTATGGAATCTTGGAGGACCAGGTGTTCCGGATTCTGGATTTTGACGGGAATGTGATAAAAGAAATCAACTTAGGAGAATAAAGTGAAAAAAACATTTGAGCTCATTGCGCCCTGCCATTTCGGCATGGAAGCGGTATTGAAACGGGAAATTACGGATTTAGGATATGACATCACCACGGTGGAGGACGGAAGGGTCACCTTTTTAGGCGATGACGAAGCCATCTGCCGTGCCAATGTATTCCTGCGGACAGCAGAACGGGTGCTTTTGAAGGTGGGAAGCTTTCATGCGGAAACCTTTGAAGAGCTGTTTCAGGGAACCAAATCCATTGCCTGGGAGGATTACATCCCCCAGGATGGAAAGTTCTGGGTGGCAAAAGCTTCTTCCATTAAAAGCAAGCTGTTCAGCCCTTCGGATATCCAGTCCATCATGAAAAAGGCCATGGTGGAGCGGCTGAAAAAGTCCTACGGGGTGGAGTGGTTTCCGGAGAGCGGAAGCAGCTATCCTCTCCGGGTGTTCCTTCATAAAGATGAGGTGACTGTCGGCATCGATACGACAGGCGACTCCCTTCACAAGAGGGGTTACCGCACCATGACCAGCAAGGCTCCTATTACAGAGACCCTTGCAGCAGCTCTCATTATGCTGACTCCCTGGAACAAGGATAGGATTTTGGTGGACCCCTTCTGCGGAAGCGGCACCTTTGTCATTGAAGCGGCTATGATGGCTTCCAACCGGGCGCCGGGCATGAACCGTTCCTTTTTATCCGAAGAGTGGAAAAACCTGATTCCGAGAAAATGCTGGTATGAGACCATGGATGAGGCCAATGACCTTGTGGACGACAGCGTCAAGGTGGATATTCAGGGCTATGACATTGACGGGGATATTATAAAAGCGGCCAGAACCAATGCGGAGCAGGCGGGAGTGGACCACATGATTCATTTCCAGGAAAGGCCCTTAAGCGTGCTGAGCCACCCGAAAAAATACGGCTTTATCATCACCAACCCTCCTTACGGAGAGCGTCTGGAGGAAAAGAAGAATCTGCCGGAGCTGTACCAGATGATCGGAGAGCGGTATAAGGCTCTCGATTCCTGGTCCCTGTATATGATCACTGCTTATGAGGAAGCAGAAAAATATATAGGAAAGAAAGCGGATAAAAACCGTAAAATATATAATGGAATGATGAAGACCTATTTTTATCAGTTCATGGGGCCGAAGCCGCCAAGGCATCATAATCCTGCCGGTGAAGGAAAGAAAAACACCGACTGATATCCGCCCTTTGAACCAAAGGAGATGTCGTTGAAGATTAGAAAATGGTTTGCCCTCCTGCTCCTGGCAGCCTCTTGCTTTGGAGCAGGCTTCTGGTACTGGAAAGAAGATGTGGAGCCCCTTAATAGGGAGCTTCCTGCTTTTTATGACGGGAGGCAGGAAGGCCGCGTCCCGACTGTGAAAAATCAGGGTTCTTTTGGCACCTGCTGGGCATTTGCCTCCCTTCAGGCTCTGGAGGCCAGCCTTCTTCCTGAGGAGGCTCACGATTTTTCAGAGGACCATATGTCCTTAAACAATGGATTTTTTATCCCACAGGAGGCTGGCGGGGAGTATACCATGTCCATGGCTTATCTGCTGTCCTGGAAAGGGCCGGTAGCCGAGGAAAAGGACCCTTACGGGGACGGTATTTCTCCTCAGGGACTGAAGGCGGAAAAGCATGTGAAGGAAATCTGGATTCTGCCGGAAAAGGATTACGAAAAGATCAAGAGAGCCGTCCTCTCATACGGAGGGGTTCAAAGCTCGCTCTACACCTCCATGGTTGATGAGGAAAGCAGGTCTGCCTTTTATAATGAAGAAAACTTTTCTTACTGTTATATGGGCGCCATGCCTCCCAATCACGATTCCGTAATCATTGGCTGGGATGACGCCTATCCAAAAGAAAATTTCAGCGTCCAGGTTCCGGAAGACGGCGCATTTATCTGCATAAACAGTTGGGGAAACGGGTTTGGAGATCAGGGCTTTTATTACGTTTCCTATTATGATTCCAACATCGGAGTGAATAATCTTGTTTATACGGATACAGGGGATGCCGATGATTCCGCCCATATCTACCAGACAGACCTTCGGGGCTGGGTGGGGCAGTTGGGATATGGGGAGGAAACGGTCTGGTTTTCCAATGTATATGAGGCAGCAGGAGAGGAACGGCTTGAAGCGGCAGGTTTTTACGCGACAGGGCCTGAAACCTCCTATGAGGTGTATGTGGTGCGCCATGCGGGTGCTGAGGAGGAGATCACAGCCGGCAGGGCATTTGAAGAAAAGATATTGGCAGCTCAGGGAAGCTTTGAATACGGGGGATTTTATACGGTTCCCTTTTCCGGGAAGGTCCGAAAGGGGCTGAAGCTTTCTAAAGGGGAGCGTTTTGCCGTGATTGTGAAAATCACCACACCGGGGGCCGTTCATCCTGCGGCCATTGAATACGATTCCGGGGACGGGCGTACGGTTGTGGACATTTCTGACGGGGAGGGTTATATCAGCCCCGACGGAATGGCCTGGGAACGGGCTGAAAAAGGAAAAAACTGCAATCTCTGCTTAAAGGCATATACAAAGGACCGGTAGAGAGTGCTTAGAAACGAAAGGAGAGGCAAATGAGGGGAGATAAAATCGTATTTGCCACAGGAAACAAAGGAAAGATGGGGGAGATTCGGGAGATTTTAAAGGATCTGGGGTTGGAAATCCTGTCCATGAAGGAGTCTGGAGCTGATCCTGAGATCGTGGAAAACGGAGATACATTTGGGGAAAACGCTGAGATCAAGGCCAGGGCAGTGTGGAAAGAGACCGGCGGAATCGTTCTTGCAGATGATTCCGGGCTGGTGGTGGACTGCTTAAACGGAGAGCCGGGCATTTATTCAGCCAGATACATGGGAGAGGATACCTCCTATGATATCAAAAACCGGAATCTGCTGGATCGGGCCGCAGGTGTAAGCGGCAGCGACAGAAGCGCCCGGTTTATCTGTAATATTGCAGCAGTCCTGCCTGACGGGCAGGTGATTCATACGGAGGCAGCCATGGAAGGCATTTTGGCGGACCAGCCTGCCGGAAATGGAGGATTCGGCTATGACCCCATCCTTTACCTTCCGGAGTTTGGAAAGACCAGCGCAGAGCTCACCATGGAAGAGAAGAACAGGATCAGCCACCGGGGTAAGGCCCTGGAGGAGATGAAGAAAAAGCTTATGGAAATGAACTGGGAGGGAAAGAGATGAAAATATTGATCGTCAGTGATACACACAGAAGGGATGAAAACTTACAAAAGGTCATGGAGGAGCAGAAGCCCCTTGATATGCTGATCCACCTGGGAGATTCCGAGGGCAGTGAAGGAAAGATTGCGGAGTGGGCAGGAAAGGGCTGCGAACTGCATTTCGTTCTGGGAAACAATGATTTCTTCTCCGAATTAGACCGGGAGAAAGAGGTGCAGATTGGAAAATACCGGGCACTTTTGACCCACGGCCATTATTACAATGTATCCCTTGGAACGGAACGGCTGGAGCAGGAGGCTGAGGAGCGAAACTTCGATATCGTCATGTACGGCCACACCCACAGGCCCCTTTACGAGGTACATAACGGAGTCACCATCTTAAATCCGGGAAGCTTATCCTATCCCAGGCAGGAGGGGAGAAAACCTTCCTATATGATTATGGAGTTAGATGAGCAGGGAGAGGCACATTATACTTTGAATTTTCTGGGGAAATAAGAGAGTCAGGAATAGATGTAAAATGAGGACGAAGGCAGGGAATGCCTTTGTCCTCATTTTGCATGTATAGCAGGAAATTCTTTTGCCCTCGCCATCCATATGAAACAGTTTATTTCCAGCCCTCCGGCAGATAAGAAAGAGTGGCATCGATCATATCATCAGCCAGTTTTATGATTTCCTCTTTGGAAGCCCGGCCCTTTACCAGAGGATCATTGAAAAAGACTTCATATACCAGGTTCCGGTCATAAGTGAGGGCTGCTTTTAAGATCAGCTCGTGATTTCTTGTATGAGGCAGAATCAGTTCCAGAACATTTTCCGGGATAGCTCCGGCAGCCACCGGTTTGATGCTGTCCCTGCTGAACACGGCATTGGTTTCCACAATCGCCTTTGGGGGCAGGTTTGGAATCTGCAAAAAGGTGTTTGGGATGTTGACGTTGCTCACAGTCCTCTCTAAGCCGCATAAGGATTTGATTAAGAGGATTCCTTCTTCTCCTGAGGGCTTTTGTTCCATTTCTATTTCCCCGCTTACCAGCTTTCTGCTCTTTTCCAGGCGGTTTTGTAAATCGTTCTTTCTCCATTTCACAGTTGTCAGGCTGAACTTCCAGCCCTTTACAGTCTCACGGTCCTTTAAATATTCCCCGCCCGGCATGAATTCGGCCAGATGGCGGTCCCCTGCCGCGGCAATCAGGCCGTAACGGCGGAATAAGTCAAATTTCAGCCTGTGGGCGCATTCAAAGGTGCTGTTTGCCCAGTTTTTGTCCGGCTCGTTGTAGCCTTCTTCGTAGTGAGCATTTACATAATCACGGTAGACGGGGAATAAATCGATTCCCTTATAGGAAGCCTGATCAAACCAGGTGAAATGGTTGATTCCCAGAACATTGACATGGATGTGGCTGCGGTCCACGCGTTCCAGGCCAAGGCTTTCCTCGCAGATTCCCTTTAACACCTTCTGGGTGCCGAACACCTCATGGCAGCAGCCAAAGGCCCTGATCTCAGGAAATACGTGGTAAAGGGTCTTGACGCATAAGGACATGGGATTGGTGTAGTTGATGACCCAGGCTTTCGGCGCGTACTGCTTGATGGCCTCTCCAATGGTCACAAACATGGGGATGGTGCGCAGTGCCCGGATAGCACCTCCCGGACCTGAGGTGTCGCCTACGGACTGGTAGATGCCAAGCCGCTGCGGCAGATGGACGTCAGAATCCATTTCTTCAAAGGTCCCCGGAAGGATGGAGATGACTGCGAAATCGCAGCCTGTCAGGGCTTCTTCTAAGGAGCCGGAGGTGACATAATTCCACTTTCCGACAGTGTCCTCTCTTTCTGTCAGCTTATTGCCGATGGTTTCATTGCTTTTGGCGGCGGCTTCATCGATGTCATATAAGCGGATGGTTCCGCTTATGGAGCTGTCCATGGAAAGGTCGGCCATAAAGGTCCAGGCCCAGCCTCTGGAGCCTCCGCCTATGTAGGCAATGGTGATATCTGTCACTTTGTCGTTCTCATACTTCATAAGGCTTCCTCCTGGCGGGTGATCGGTTCAGTCATTTATATTGATAAGTATAATGGATTATAGTATTATAATGCTTATATAATCGGGCTTTTTTTGATAAAAATCATACTTTTGGCTTCTAATTGGGAGGTTATAATGGAAAAAACATTATTTTCGGAAAGCATGGAAGGGATTGTCATTGACCGGGTGGTCAGGGACCAGGAGTATTCCATGGCGATCAAACATTTTCATGATACGTATGAGTTGTATTTTCTTCTGGAAGGGGAGCGCTACTATTTTATAGAGAAAGAAACGTATCATGTGAAGACAGGGGATGTGGTGCTCATAAACCGCCAGCAGGTTCATAAGACCAGCCAGGCCGCAAGCAGGAGCCATGACCGGATTCTGCTCCAGTTAAGCAAAAGGGCGCTGGAGCCGTGGTTAAAAAGTGCAGGGCTTCCTTCCCTGGAAAAAGTATTTGAAGATTATTACGGCGTATCCAGGCTTTCAAAACAGGAATGGGAGGAAATGAAAGGGCTGCTATTTGGGATCGCAGAGGAGTTGAAACAGAAGAGAGAGCGTTATGAGGTGATGGTAAGGCTGAAGCTTTCCCAGATTCTTCTCATGATTTCCCGCAGCAGGAAAAGGGATGTGATGAAGGAAATGCCTCCGAGGGTGGAGAGCCTGAAGCACGGAAGGGTCCACGATGCAGCGGAATATTTAACCGTTCATTGTGAGACAGAAGAATCTTTAGAGGAGCTGGCGGAGCGCTTTTTCATCAGCAAATCGTATCTGAGCAAGATTTTCCGGGAGGTGACGGGGCTGTCTGTCAATGAGTACCGGAACTTAGCCCGGATGAGAAAGGCCCAGAAGCTCTTGAAAAACAGCCAGTATTCCATTACAGAAATATCGGGGCTTTTGGGTTTTGAAAGCGTCACCTATTTTGAGCGCGTATTTAAAAAGCACTGCGCGGTCACTCCTTTGAAATACAGGAAGGAAAAATAGAATACTGATAAAATATATAAAAAAAGAATAAAATTTTTGGATAATATATATAAAAGAATAAAAGCTTTTTCGTTTAAATTTACGGTGGACATCCATTCACATACTGGTATACTAATGTATGTAATATATTAGTTGGTCACATATCTTGAAACCATAAGACATGGCAAAAAAGAAAGGAATGGAAGAAGATGGCAGAGCATAGAGCAGTCCGTATGGGAAT
>NZ_JASGFH010000024.1:0-61611 GCF_047605665.1 Lacrimispora sp.
CTCTCCTTGCGGGCCTGTTGGGCCTATCTCTCCCTGCGGACCGATGGGGCCTATCTCTCCTTGCGGTCCTGTGGGGCCTATCTCTCCTTGCGGGCCTGTTGGACCTACTTCTCCCTGTGGACCCGTTGGGCCTATCTCTCCCTGCGGACCTGTGGGACCTATCTCTCCTTGCGGACCTGTGGGACCTAATTCTCCTTGTGGACCCGTTGGGCCGATTTCTCCCTGCGGGCCTGTTGGACCTATCTCTCCCTGCGGGCCGGTAGGACCTACTTCTCCCTGTGGACCCGTTGGACCTACTTCTCCTTGTGGACCGGTTGGGCCGACTTCTCCCTGTGGACCTGTTGGACCCATCTCTCCTTGCGGACCGGTGGGACCTACTTCTCCCTGTGGACCGGTGGGACCTACTTCTCCCTGCGGACCAGTTGGGCCTAGTTCCCCTTGTGGGCCGGTGGGACCTACTTCTCCCTGCGGACCAGTTGGGCCTACTTCTCCCTGCGGACCTGTTGGACCTAGTTCTCCTTGTGGGCCGGTCGGGCCTACTTCTCCCTGCGGGCCAGTTGGGCCCATCTCTCCTTGCGGACCCGTTGGACCTAGTTCTCCTTGCGGACCAGTGGGACCTATCTCTCCTTGTGGGCCGGTCGGACCTAGTTCTCCTTGTGGACCCGTTGGACCCAATTCTCCCTGCGGACCAGTGGGGCCGACTTCTCCTTGCGGGCCTGTTGGGCCGATTTCTCCCTGGGGGCCTGTTGGACCGACTTCTCCCTGGGGACCTGTCGGACCAATGGGGCCTCCCGAAGGACCGGTGGGGCCGATTTCTCCCTGCGGACCGGTGGGACCCGTTTCTCCCTGGGGGCCTGTCAGACCCTGTACTCCTTGCGGACCTGTTGGGCCAGACTCCCCTTGCGGACCTGTCGGACCGGATTCTCCCTGCGGGCCTGTTGGACCCAATTCTCCCTGTGGACCCGTGGGACCAGATTCTCCCTGCGGACCAGTAGGACCGACTTCTCCTTGCGGACCCGTTGGGCCGACTTCTCCCTGAGGACCGGCAGGGCCAGCTTCTCCCTGGGGACCTGTTGGACCAAGAGGACCGGTAGGGCCGATTTCACCCTGCGGGCCAGCAGGGCCGGCTTCTCCCTGAGGACCTGTTGGACCAAGAGGACCAGTAGGACCAATTTCACCCTGCGGGCCAGCAGGACCGGCTTCTCCCTGAGGACCTGTTGGACCAAGAGGACCGGTAGGGCCGATTTCACCCTGGGGGCCGGTAGGGCCGGCTTCTCCTTGGGGGCCTGTTGGACCGAGTGGACCTGTCGGGCCGGTTTCTCCCTGAGGGCCTGTTGGACCGGTGGGGCCTCCTGATGGACCGGCAGGGCCGGTTTCTCCCTGGGGACCTGTTGGACCGAGTTCTCCCTGCGGACCCGTTGGACCGTTTTCTCCCTGCGGACCCGTTGGACCGTTTTCTCCCTGCGGACCCGTTGGACCAGACTCTCCCTGGGGACCTGTTGGACCTACAGGACCGGGGGCACCCTGCGGACCCGTTGGACCCGGTTCTCCCTGAGGACCTGTTGGGCCAGCAGGACCGGAGTCTCCTTGCGGCCCCGTTGGCCCTGGTTCTCCCTGGGGACCCGTTGGCCCTATAGGGCCTTGGCTTCCCGCCGGCCCCGTTGGACCTGTGGGCCCCTGAGCACCGGCAGGGCCGGTTGGTCCAGCAGGGCCGGTAGGACCGATACAACGGCAGCACGAGCAAGGCCTGCATATTATTTTTTCCTGATTGGAACATTTATCACACGAACACTTTCTTGTATTGTCACAATGACATATACTCATATCCTTGAATTCCTGGGAATGCATAAAGCTTCCTCCTATCAATTATTGGACGGCGCAGTTTGGCGCTTGATATATTATATTCAAGGGGTTTTTAAACGGATATCAAACAGAACTTCATGCCCTGGACGTGAAAGGTAAACCTTTTATAGAATGGGGAAAATAATGCCCTTAATTTTAGATATCAAGATAGATAAATACCCCCAAAAAGGGAGGAGCCGGCAGGAAAAATCCCGCCGGCTGAGTATGAAAAAAAGTCTATATCAAAAGGACTTTGCCTTGTTTACATTTATTACTATACCTGGAATCTGTGAAAGGATTTTGATGAATATGTGAAGAGTCTGTGAAAGGGACTGATAAAATGCGAAAATAAAAGAGAACCCTGCTCCCGCAATATGCAGGCGCAGAGTTCTGTTTTTTCTATTTGGTCCAGGCCGCAAGCTCCTCGGCTGTTGCCAGAACGTAATGCTGGCCTCCGATGTGCTGCTGCACTCCCTTACTATAGTCAATTCCGCTGGTTTTATAATCATAGCTGACGGCTGTCCGGCTTCTCTCCTCAATGGGATTAGGCTGCGGTATCGCCGAAAGCAGGGACTTGGTATATGGGTGAATCGGGTGATCAAAGATCTCTTCCTTTGTCCCCGTCTCCACCAGATGCCCCAGATGAAGCACACCAATCCTGTCAGAAATATATTTTACCATGGATAAGTCATGGGCAATGAACAAATAAGCTGTATTGGTCCTGGTCTGAATGTCCTTCATCAAGTTCACCACCTGAGCCTGAATGGACACATCAAGGGCACTGATCGCCTCATCGGCAATAATCAAATCCGGATTCATAATCAGCGCTCTGGCAATGCCGATTCGCTGTCTCTGTCCGCCGGAAAACTGATGAGGATAACGGTCTGCATGCTCACTTGCAAGGCCCACCATGTCCAGAATCTGATACACCTTCTCCCGGCGCTCCTCCTGGCTGTTATACAATTGGTGGATATCCAATCCCTGAGCAATAATGTCCATAACCTTTTTCCTGGGATTCAGACACGCCATAGGGTCCTGGAAAATCATCTGCATCCTGGTGCGGAGAAGCTTTGTATCCTTGGCAGAAAGCTTTCCGGAAATATTTTGTCCGTTAAAAATCACATCTCCCGCAGTAGGCTCATACAACCGGATGATGGAACGCCCGATGGTGGACTTTCCGCTTCCTGACTCGCCAACCAGTCCATACGTTTCCCCTGGATAAATCTCAAAGGAAACGCCATCCACCGCCCGGACCGTAAATTTACGGCTCACCTTAAAATGCTGCTTTAAATCATTTACCTTTAACAGAGGCTCTCTCTTTTCCATCACTCTCTCGCCTCCTTTTCCATAACCGGTCCGTCTTTTAACATCATATCAATTCTCTTTTTCAGTTCCTCCGGCATCTGAACCTCAGGAGCGTTCTCATGAAGAAGCCAGGTAGCCGCATAATGAGTATCCGATATTTTAAACATGGGCGGTTCTTTCTTAAAATCAATGTTTAAGGCATAAATATTCCGGGGCGCAAAGGAATCTCCATCCACACGCCCAAGCAGGTTTGGCGGGCTTCCGGGAATGGTATAAAGCTTGTCATCGTTGCTGTTTAAATCCGGCATAGCGGATAGCAGGCCCCAGGTGTAGGGATGTCTGGGCTGATAGAAAATTTCTTCCGTTGTACCCATTTCCACCACCTTGCCCGCATACATAACTTCAACATAGTCCGCAACCTTAGCCACCACTCCCAAATCGTGGGTGATATAGATAACGGAAATTCCTGTCTTGGCCTGAATGTCCTTAATGAGCTCCAGAATCTTGGCCTGAATGGTCACGTCAAGAGCCGTGGTCGGCTCATCACAGATCAGCAGTTCCGGATCACAGGATAAGGCAATGGCAATGACCACTCTCTGCCTCATACCGCCGGAAAGCTGGTGAGGATAGTTCTTCATACGCTTTTCAGGGTCTGTAATGCCTACCAGCTCCAGCAGCTTGAGGGCCTTTTCATAGGCCTCTTTTTTAGGAGTATGGTAATGATAAATCATCCCCTCCATAATCTGCGCGCCGATAGTCATGGTTGGATTTAAGGAGGTCATAGGGTCCTGGAATACCATGGCAATTCTCTTGCCGTTGATATGGCTTCTCATCTCCTTTTTGGAAAGGGTGAGTAAGTCCGTAACCACTTCTTCATTTCCCCGGTTATATCGAAACTCAATGTTTCCGCTGTTGATCTTTCCGTTGCTGCTTAAAATGCCCATAATCGCTTTTACTGTTACCGACTTGCCGCTGCCGCTCTCTCCTACGATAGCAAGGGTTTCTCCTTTATACAGGGAAAGGTTCATGCCCCGGATTACGTTCACTTCACCGGCTGAGGTTTTAAAGGATATGGACAAATCCTTGATTGATAAAATCTTTCTCTTTTCCATCTTCCGCCTCCTACATTTCCTTCATCTTGGGATCAAACGCATCCCTGAGACCGTCCGCCATCATGTTAAAGCTGAGCATGATGATTGCCAGCACGATTACCGGGAAGATAATCATATAAGGATGAGTTGTAAACGACTTAAATGCGTCGCTGATCAGGGAGCCCAAAGATGCAAGGGGCTGAGGCACTCCAAGACCGATAAAGGCCAGGAACGCTTCCGTAAAGATTGCGTTCGGAATGGAAAACATGGACATGATAATCAACTGTCCGAAAATGTTTGGCAGTATTTCCTTAAAGATAATGAACAAATCCTTAGCTCCCAGTGTCTTAGAGGCCAGGATGAATTCCTGCTCCTTCAGCTTTAACACCTGGGCCCTCGCAATTCTGCTCATTCCGATCCAGCCGGTAATGGCCAAAGCAAGGGTGATGGTGACGAGACCCGGCTTAAATACCAGGATCAGCAGGGTAACGATTACCAGTGTAGGGATGCCGTTAAGCACCTCGGAAATACGCTGTAACACCATGTCCACCTTGCCGCCGAAGTATCCGGAGACCAGACCGTAGATCATACCGAAGCACATGTCCACAATAACGGCAACCAAAGCGATATAGAGTGAAATTCTGGTTCCGGTCCAGGTTCTGGTGAAAATATCCCTTCCCAGAACATCGGTTCCAAACCAGTAATAAATATCCTCCAGCCCGGTGGCTGTTCCGTCCTTTGATACATACTTATTCTGAACGATCATGCCTGTGGAAGTGCTCATCTGTTCAGAACCGTCAAAAATGCCCACTTTTTCCATTCCGGGAATTCTGGGAGCCAGGTTCTGATGGGAAATGATCTGGGAATCATAGGTGTGCTCCGTCATGCCGGGGCCGATCACAGCCATGAGGATGACAAGCAGAATGAGAACGGTTCCCACAACTGCCCCTTTGTTCTTTGTAAACCTTGCCAGAATGTCCTTCCACATGGGTTTGCTTGGAAAGGTTTCATCCACACGGGAGATTTTTTCCGCACCGACCAGTAAAAAGTCATCCGGTGCAAATTCAAGTTCTGTATTATTCATGGTCATCCCCCTTTGCAAGTCTGATTCTCGGATCGATAACGCCGTAGAGAATATCCACCACGAGCATAATTCCAATATACATAATGCTGTAAATAAAGGTCAGCGCCACAACCACGTTATAATCGTTGGATTGAATGGCCGATACCAGAAGGCTTCCGATTCCGGGTATGGAAAAGAGCTTTTCAATAACCAGACTTCCTGTCATCAGTCCCACCACCAGAGGAGCTAATACCGTGATAATAGGGATCAGGGCATTTCTCAGGGCGTGCTTGAAAATCAGACGGAAGCTGTTTAATCCCTTGCTTTCTGCCAAAAGCATGTAATCGGAACCCAATACCTCTAACATCTCCGTTCTGGTAAAACGGGCCACCGTGGCTATGGTGAACATGCAAAGAGATATGGTAGGCATGATAGAGGAATAAACAGGCGCCTGCATCTGATAAAGCAGAGGGAACCATTTCAGCCGGAATCCCAGGAAGTAGATCAGAGCCATAGCAAATACATAGGATGGCAGGCTGACACCCAATACGGAAATAACAGTGGTAATGGTATCATAAATGGTATTATGCTTGATTGCTGCTATAATACCCAGAATCAAGCCGATAATCGTGCCGATTAAGATTGCCTGTCCTCCGATTCTTAAGGAAATAGGCAGTCTTGTTTCAAGCAGGGCTGTAATGGGCGTATTTTTGGATATGGTATAGGAAACCCCAAAATCTCCGCTCAGCATTGCTCTGATGTAATTGAAAAAACGTGCCATCAAAGGCTGATCCAGCCCATACTTTGCGTTGAGGATGGCCCGCTGGGTCTCCGTCAGCTTTTCGTCGTTAAATGGTGATCCGGGCATAAACTCCAGCATCAAAAATAATATTAAAAGGATCACCAGCAGGGTCACGACGGATATTGCAACCCGCTTCATTATATATTTTTTCACAAATCCACACTCCTTGTCTGCAGTAAGCAAAAAATAGTGACGCCGTCTTCTGTGGCAGGCACACCCGACAGCGTCACTACAATGCATTCCTAATAAAGCGGAATAGTCTGCTTCTACCGATTAATTCATAGTCGCATTTTTATAGATTCGATTGATGCCTACGGAATGGAACTCAACTCCTTCAACACCTGTCTTAATCATTACTGCATCACCCTTCTGATATACAGGCATGATAACAGCTTCATCCATTGCAATTTCTTCTGCTTTCTTTAATGCTTCCCATCTGGCTTCTACGTCAACGGCCAGTTCGCCCTTTGTAGCTGACTCGATGATAGCATCGTAATCTGCATTGGACCAGAAACCGTAGTTGTTAGGGCTGCCGGTTTTCCACATTCCTAAGTAGGTCATAGGATCTGCATAGTCAGGTCCCCAACGTGTTAAGCCAATTTCAAAGTCACCCTGCTGCATTCTCTCTACACGGTTCTTCTTTGGCATGGTCTGAAGCTCAATAGTGATTCCAGGTAAGGTAGTCTGGATTTCAGACTGGATAAACTGCGCCACATTGATGGCAGATTCTGTATCCTCTACGATCATGATATACTTCAGTTCGCTTACCCCTAACTCAGCCTTAGCAGTCTCCCAGTATTCAAGAGCCTTAGCCTTGTCAGTTTCAAAATAAGTTCCTGTTGTTTCACGGAAGTCTTTTCCGTCAGGTCCGGTAGCCAGTAAAGTAGGAACTGCGAAGTTCGCTACAATGGAACCGTCCTTAAGGACATTCTTAGCCAGAGCTGCCTTATCATAAGATAAAGCCATGGCCTTACGAAGATTTACGTTCTCCAGGCCCTTTACGGTCTGGTTTGGAGATAAGTACCATAAGTATCCTGCCATGATGTTATGGAATTCAGGATCTGCCTGGAACTGCTCTACCTGCTCTCCGGAAAGAGCTGCCACATCTAAATCACCGTTCTGGTAGGACAGCATAGTCTGCTGGGAATCCTTGATGATCTGATACTGAATGCCGTCCAGATTAACTTTGGAAGCGTCCCAGTAAGTAGGGCTCTTAGCCAGTGTGATGGTGGTTGCTGCCGGCTCATAGGAAGTGATCATGAAAGGTCCGTTTCCTAAAATAGTTGCCGGTGATGTTCCGAAGCTGTCGCCTGCTGTGGTAAAGAATTCTTCATTTACCGGCAGGAAGGATGGGAATGACATCAGGGACTCAAAGAATGGTACCGGAACGTCTAAAGATACTACAAGGGTCTTGTCATCCTGTGCTGTTACTCCAAGCTGGTCTGGTGCTACCTCGCCTGCTGTGATTGCTTCTGCATTCTTAAGACCGGCGATACCGGCGATAAATGCATATTCACTTGCTACAGCGGGATCTACGAGACGTCTCCATGCAAATACGAAATCATTTGCAGTTACAGGAGTGCCGTTGCTCCACTGAGCATCTCTCAGCTTAAAGGTATAGGTTAAGCCGTCTTCGCTTTTGTCTACAGATTCAGCCATTGCTAAAATCGGAGATCCTGCTTCATCAACAGAATACAGTCCCTCTGTGATTGCTGCAATTGTCTCAAAGGAAGTTCCGTCTGTAGCGATCTGCGGGTCCATGGAGGCTACCTCCACATCAAAATGCACTTTTAATACCTTGCCTGATGCAGCGTCTGTGCTGCCGCCTGTTTCGCTTCCGCTCTGTTTTGTCTCTGTACCGGTGCTGGGTTTGCTGCCGCAGCCGGCCATGGAAGCGACCAACAGAGTTCCAAGCATGAGTGCTGCCAACTTACTAACTCTCTTCATAATATCCTCCTCTTCATTGCATAAGTACCGGCTGCCCCGAAGGGATTTTTTTGAAATATGTAACAAAAAATGCAGTCAAAAAAAACCAGAACCTTTTCATGACCACATTGTCCGATGCCTTATGCTTAGATTTTCGTTGTTATTATACCCAACTATTATGTGACTTGTCAACATAATTTTGTAAACCTTTATTTCCTTTATCTCCCTCTTGAACCATATCCAAGGCGCGGCTCCCTATATTTATAGAAGAAACCGCACCTTAAACACCGTCCATTTACGCCTCTTTCACACTGCACTCTGCCACCCGGACCGCCACATCAAGGGCGCGTTTTTCCGGGATTTTTATTTCCATATTACAATAGCTTTCATGGACTAAGTCCATCACCCGCTCCCTGATATGGTCGTTATGGACCAGAACGCTTCCCCATAGCCAGAGATGGGCGGCCTGATCCTGTCCCAGCTCCAGCTTCCGGCAGGTGTCCTTCACCAGATCAGCCAAAACCCCGGCGCTTTCCTCTATGATGGAAATCCCCGCCGGTTCTCCAGCCTCAAAGGACAGGGAGGAGAGGGGGGCCAAAGCCCCGATCACCGCCTTATCCATCAAATTCGCATTAATGAATTCGTCCAGCTTGGATAAGTCACTGATCCCGGTCTTTTCATAAAAATCTCCGTAAAGGACCGGGCAGCTCTCCCTGGCGTCTAAGTGATTGCTCACATGCTTGATCACACACATTCCAATGTGAAAAGCACTTCCCTCATCACTTAAAATATGGTTCCAGCCGCCGGTTCTCACAACCTTTCCCCTCTCATCCTTTCCATAGCTGATGGACCCTGTTCCTGCTACCAGAACCAGGGCGGGGGCTTTTGACAGATTGAGAAATATTTCACAGTCATTCTGGATGATGATGGCCTCTTCCCCAAATCCCATGGCAAGAAATGCCCGGCGGCAGATTCCCTCCAGCTCAGGAGAATCGATCCCGCTTGCCGCAATACAGATGGAAGCGCAGTCCTGCGGCCTTAAGCCGCTTTCTTCCAGAGCGGGAAGAACCAGTTCCCGGTATCTCTCCCCGCTTTTTTCCTCTCCATCCGTATTGAGGCTGCATCCCGGTCCGTAAAACTCTCCCAGGGGCTGCCCGTCAAGGCTTTTTAACTTCATCCTTCCGGTCGTGCCTCCGATATCCAGTCCGGCAACGTACTGCTTCATCATACGACTTCCTCCGCATTAAATACGCAATAATCCGTGCAGCCGAAAGCCCTGGGGGCCTTCGGTTTAAATCACATCAGCAGCGATCCACATAAAGCGCCCCGGAGGCGTTGTCCACACCTCTCTGTAGGTAGCGATATTGGCAGGAGGCCAGTAGGGAAGGTCTTCATTTCTCCTGGTCTGAACGCCTACAGGCATTTCACCTACGGTTTCTCCCAGCAAAGCCGTGTACTCCTGTCCATAGTGGTTTCCTTCCCCGTAAATCAGGGACTGGCCAAAGGGATTTTTTCCCAAAGTCCAGTAAAGCTGCTCTCTTCCGATTTCAATTAACTCTTTGTCTTTAAAATACGTTCCTATAATAGAAGCGGCCTTTCCCATGGACAACTGAATGGCTGAATTTCCCCGGTAGGAGAACCAGACCGGGAAGGTTCTGATATAATATCCGCCTCCCAAATCCACGCCCTGTTTCAACTGTTCGATGTAATTGATCCGCTCTCTTTCATAATCCACCTTGGGATGGACCACGTGGAAGGCCTCTCTGTCGTCTGCCTCACTGATGTGGTGGATTCCGGCAGGCAGCATTCCATAAGGCGCCGTATATATCTGAAGACCCTTTAAATACTCCCCGTGAAGCCTCATGCTCTCTTCCCACATCGGTTTGTTCTCATGGTCTGTTAATGCAACACAAACCTCTGCCAGACCCATGACAAAGACCTGGTCCCTGGCCTGATGGGAAAAGTGCACGATATGGCTTTTGCTCTCATCCCGGTAGAAAAATCCCTTCATGGGCAGTCCGTCACCGGTCTCCTGGCAGGAAATCACCTGATTTGCATACCCGGCGGCACAGTCACCAAACCAGGAATCACCGGTGATCTTGTAAATCCTGGCAGCCGCCCAGGCAGCCACAGCGTAATACTGGGAACGGCTGGAGCCTGCCGTATGCTCTAACAGGTGGTCAGGTCCTTCCACTCCTACCTTCTGGAAGCGCTCATGGGCGAACTTGAAGTCTTCCTTAGCCGCATCCACGCACTTCCATGCCAGTTCTCTGTCAAGCTCTTCAAAAGCTTCTCCTGCCCCGGCTTCCACAGCGGCAAACACGAAGTTTTCAAAGGAACGGTTGTGAACGTCAGCCTCACAGTCATCCATATTTCCAATGAGGTTGTCGGTCCATCTGCGGATGGCCGAATTAGAAGCCCGGTATCCGTCACCGAATCTCATTCTCAGAACGAAATCCAGTCCCCAGTTGGCTTCCTCCATCATCCTGCGGTAGAGCATCTGATCGGAACCTTTTATCTTCTGTGCGGAGGCAATGACGGAATCCAGAATCTCCGCCGTCTGCATGGTCTGCTGGGAAACGTCAGCCGCATCGTGCCAGCCTCCCGCAAATATCAGCTTCACCCCGTTGTGCTCTGCAAACACATCCTGATGGCACGTTCCGTGGCGGTTGGGCACGGGATAGCCGCACCTCTCACAATAGAGGAAGTTAATCAGCTTCCACAAGGAGCTTTCCAGAATGTCATCTCCTATGGAAAACTGCTCGCTCACCGTATTTCCAAACCGGATTCTGTAGGTTCCCGGTATCTTTAAATCAGAAAAGTCCAGAACCTTGAATTTTCCCAGGTGATTTTCCACCGTCTGCACTTCTCCCCTGTAGGAGATCACTTCCAGACCGTTTTCTTCCTTTACGATCTCAAACTCTTCGGCTGAGGTGTTGGCAATAGCCGTCTTTTTCCCATCGGTAAAATAGCCTGTGGTGGAAAATACGGCTTCCTCTTCTTCGCACTGCCAGCCATGGACAACTCCCGGTTTTACCTCCTGAAGCTGGATGTCGCAGAGCTCAAAGTACATATCCTCTCCGGTGCTCACTTCTCTGCCGTAGCGGTGGATGTTAAATGAAATTTCCTCAATGGCATCGTGGGCAATGGTATCGATCTCCCAGGTGCAGGTATTCCACTCGTTGTTGTTTAAGTTAATGGCATTAAAGCCCTCTCTGGAATAGACATCCGGGATTTTGATCTCCCCGTTGTTGACAAAGCCCACCCGTACAATGGGGCTGTGAAGGCCGGGGCATACAGGACGGATTTTAAACCATATCCTGTTTGTCTTTTTCAAATCCATCCCTTTTACATTGAGTTTTGCAATATAGCTTCCAAAGGTGGCATAAAGTCCTGCAGACACGTCATTGGCACGGACCTCATTATCCGGCCAGTGGTCTGCCCTTGACTGAGTCTCCAGGCAGAGGATATTTCCTTCCTTTACCTGGGCTCTTCCCTCTCCCTCAAAGCTCCACGGCTCCATGCTGGTGCCATCCCACAAGCTGACGGAAGATAAAACCGGCTTCTTTAAGTTGTAGGTTTCCATGCTTTTGTCGTGCTCCGGTTTTAAGGGGTAATGTATATAGAGTGATTCTATCAGATTATTCTTCAGTTGACTATCCATGTTTGTCCCTCACCTGACATTATTTTTCGATTTCAAATATGGCTTCTGTTTCAACAGGAATGTTGCCGGGCAGCACATTGACGCCTATGGCAGAACGGGCCGGAACGCACTCCTGGCCGAAAAGGGCTGCCAGCAGCTCACTTCCGCCGTTTGCCACTGCAGGCTGCTCGTAAAAGTCCTCGGCGCTTGCCACAAAGGTGAGGATTTTAACTCCTTTTTTCACCTTGTTTAAGTCCCCGATCTTATCCTGCAATACTGCCAGCACATTGAGCATGGCATCTCTGGAAAATGTCTTTCCTTCCTCGGTTGTAAAGTCCTTTCCCAGCTTTCCGGCAACCTTTTCCCCTCCGATGGCGGGGCCGCAGCCGGATATATAAACAAGATTATCTCCAAACTCCTGGCATGGGGAATACACGCCGCCTTTGGGCGGTGCCGCCGGGATTTCCAAATTCAGTTCCTTTAATTTTTCATAAACATTCATGTCTGCTTCCTTCTTTCCTTTTGATTGTGATTAGCTCTTTCTTAAGAGTTTTCCTCTGCTGCGGTCCATGAGGACCCCATTTTCAAAGGCCGTTTCTCCCCCTATGAGTACCAGCTCCATCCCCGTACAAAGATCGTGCTTTCCCGTATAATCCGCATGGTCCAGGAAAGTCTCCGGCTTAAACACCAGCACGTCGGCCTGATACCCTTCCTTTAAAAATCCCCGGTCTTTAATGCCCATCCGGCTGGCCGGCATTCCGGTCATCTTGTGGATGGCCTGTTCAAAGGACAGGACCCGGCGTTTTAAAACGAAATCATTTAAAAATCTGGCTGTGGTTCCGAATAAGCGGGGATGGGCATTTTTCCCATCACCTCCATAAAGGGAATCTGAAATCAGCATGGTAAAGGGAAGCCGGGCCACAGTATCCACATCCTCCTGGGACATGCTGAGCACGATAATTCCCACTTTTCCCTTTTCCTGCGCAATTAAGTCTGCCACTAAGTCCGAAGGCTCTTCATAACCCAGCTTTTCTGCCAGGGCGCCTATGGTCTGCCCCTGCATGAACCCGTTCTTCTCTAAATTGACGGAGCTGACTAAAATCCGGTTCCAGCCAATGCTGCTGGCCATGTTATCCCAGCCCTGATGAGACTTCTTAAGCTCTGACCGGAGATATTCCTTGCCCTCCGGCTTTGATAAGCTGTCTACCAGCGCCTCGATGGAATCCTTCATCACTGTGGGCGGAAGGAGGGACTGCAAGGTGGTGGAGCCGCCGTCATAAGGATAAAAGTCTGCCGTCACATCCTGGCCTCTTTTTCTTGCCTTTTCAATTTTGTCAATGGCCTCGAAAATCTTCTGGTTCCAGTTTCGGATTCCTGTGGCCTTTAAATGGCTGATGTTTAAGGAAACTCCGCCTCTGGCAGCCACGTCAATGACCTCCTCCACGGATTCCACCAGACTGTCTCCTTCCCCTCTGATGTGGGTGCAGACCAGTCCGCCCTGTCCGGAAGCCGCCCGTACCACTGCTGCAAGCTCTTCCTTATTAGAGTAGCATTCCGGCTGGTACATGATTCCAAGGGTGACTCCAAAGGCCCCCTGCTCCAGCCCGCTTTTCACATATTCCTGGGCCTTTGCCAGCTCTTCTTGTGTATATGCCTTGTTTCCAAAGCCCTTTAAGGCCACCTTAATGCTGTCTGAAGCGGCAAAGAAACCCATGTTAATGGGAAGGTCTGCCCCGTCCAGCGCATTGCAGTAATCCTCGTATGTTTCAAAAACCAGACCGTCAGGCACCTTTCCAATGACAGGCTCCAGATAATCGTACAAATCCTTTCGCCACTCCGGCACAGAAGGCACCGGGGCGAGGCCGCAGTTTCCCACAAATGTGGTGGTGATTCCCTGGGCCAGCTCAATTTCCCCAAAATGGGGGTGAATAAAGGGAGCGATATCGCAGTGGCGGTGAATGTCCACAAATCCCGGAGTCACTGCCTTTCCTGACGCATCGATGATCCGGGCGCCCGTTTTCTCAATGCTGGGAGCGACTTCTGTGATTTTCCCATCCTCGATGAGAATATCCCCTTCAAAGCCCGGCGCACCGCTTCCGTCATATATCATTCCATGTTTGATCAGGGTACTTGTCATATGAGCATCCCCCTTGCATCCACCTTTTGTTTTCTAAGAGAACCATTTTCCAGGAGATAAACCGTGTTCTGCATATTGACAGCCGTGCACACATGGATGGGAATTAAGGACAGCACCTGTCCCACGTGAAGCCCGTGGCCGCCATTTGAAGCGGTCACAATGCCGTGTTCTTCATTCATCCGTGACAGTTTTAAGTTGTCATCCCCTTCCACCACCGCATAGCCCGGATAGTAAAAGGGCGGCTGTGCCGGAGCCACATCCGTTGGAAAGCACTTGGTTCCTCCGTCTATCACCGCGTACTCCTCATGCTGGCAGCTGACCACAGTCGCATAAAACCGGACTGCGATTTCGTTGATCTCAGCCACCTTTTCCTTGGTCAGCATGAAGTCGTCAAAAATATAGGTTCCCGGCCTGATTTCATTTACCATTCCTGTCCGGGCCACCTGGAGGCCTGTCGGGGAGGAACCGGCGCTGATGTCCTGTATTTCCACTCCTGCGGCCTTTAAAAGTCCGGCTGTTTCAGCCATCATCTTTCCTTCTTCCTCCGCAGCGAGCTGATTGTCCTCCGTAGGCTTTCCCGACAGAACGAGACTCTTAAAGGTGAAAATGCCGGTCAGGTTTAAATGCTTCATCTCCTTCACCGCAAGGGCCAGCTCTGGGGCCCTCTCCATGGGCACTCCCGTGCGCCCGGCTCCGGTGTCGATTTCCATGCGGACCTCCAGCACCATGCCGTGATCAGAAGCCGCCTCTTCCAGGGCCTTTGCGCCCTCCAGACTGTCGATAGCCAGAATCAGCCGCTTGATCCTTTTAGCCAGGGTGATTGCCCTTTGTATCCGGAAGTCTCCGATCATGGGGTATGCGATAAAAATATCTTCCATGCCGCCCTCAGCCATGACCTCGGCTTCACTCACTTTGGCGCAGGTGATTCCCGCTGCTCCTGCCTCTGTCTGCAGCCTGGCAAACAGGGGCATCTTGTGGGTTTTAATGTGGGGGCGCAGACGGCAGCCCGCCTTGTCTGCCCCCTCCTGCATCCGCCTTATATTTTCCTTCGCCAAATCCACGTCAATGACGAGACAGGGCGTTTCTAACTGCTGTATCTGTTCCTGAGTCAGTTTCATGTTTCATCTCCTCCTTTCTCATCTGCTGTAGCTGTCAGCCACGCTGCGGATCACCAGGTTTTCCCTCAATACATCCGCTGATACAGGGTTCTTAAACTCATTTTTACCGATGCAGACCGTAACCCCTGACTGTGAGGTGATATCAAAAAAGTTGTCAGAGAAAACAACATCGTAATCCTTTAAATAAAGCTCCACATACTGACAGAAGCAGGAGGACTTCACTGTAATAAGGAAGCTTTCCTCTGTTTCTGAAATTTCCGCATCATAAGCCGGGGCTTTATAGTCAAAATGCTTTGGCTTTACAAACAGAACCGTGCGCTCCTCAACCAGCTCTCCATCCCGGTATAACCGGAATGCAGAAAAGATGGAAGACCGGATTTCCTCCCGGTCCGTCCACTGGGAAAAATCAGCTTCCGCGGCTTTTAATACGGACAGGGGAGAAATGGTTCCTTTTGCCGTTTCCTTCCACAGCACCTGGAAATCGTGATCCTGAAGCAGAATTTCCGCACTCCACTCCTGGGTTTCTCTGGTATCGTTGTGGACGTAATACGACACATGGGGAGACATCTCCTCTTCTTCCCCGATGGAAATGGTAAATGGGCTGTAAAACCGTTTTGCTCCGTAGTGGAGGGCTTTCCAGCGTCCGTAGTAGTCAATGCTGGCCCAGGATGCCACTGGCCAGCAGTCATTGAGCTGCCAGTAGAGAGAGCCCATGCACTGCCCCCGTTTTCTCCTCCAGTGCTCCACGCCGTACTCAATGGCCTTTAGCTGGAGAATCTGGGAGATGTACGCCAGGGAATCCGTGTCCTTGGGATAGAGGAAGTAATCGGCTATATAGTTTAATATCTTTCCGTTTGCAGCCGGATTTTTCTGATGGGATTCCATGACTCTGCTGAAAATATTCCGGTCTTCCTCCAGTGTAAATGCCTCTATAGTTTTGATGTGGGGGAAGGACTGAAATCCATACTCCGAACAAAAGCTGAAATCTCCATACTCAGTAAATGGCTTTCCTGAATGCCAGACCTCCCAGTAATGCTGATCCCCTCTGTTAATTGCATTGGGGCTGTCAAAGGCTCCTCCAGAAGACGGAGAAGAAGGCCAGAAAAAGGTCACGTCATCGCAGGATTTTATGGCTTTGGGAAGGATGTATTCAAAAATCTTGATGTAATCCGCTTTATATCTGGGGTGATGGCCTTTGATTCTGGCCCACTCATCTCCCCAGCCCCATTCCATTTCATTGTTTCCGCACCACAAGGCCATACAGGCATGGTCTCTCAAACGGCGGACATTGTCCTTGGTCTCTTCCACAATGTTTTCTTCAAAATGGTCATTTAAGGCATAGACATTGCACCCGAACATCAAATCCTGCCAGATCAAAATTCCCTTTTCATCGCATTTATCATAGAAATAATCGTCGGGGTAATAGCCTCCGCCCCAGACCCTTAAGCAGTTAAAATTGGCGGCAGCGCAGTCCTCAATCAGACGCTCCGTCCGTTCCCTTGTCACTCTTGGTAAAATGCTGTCCTCTGGGATATAATTGGCTCCCATTGTGAATATCTTTACCCCGTTGACCGTAATGGCGAACTCATTTCCGTATTCATTCTTATCTGTGCTCACAGTCACGGTCCGAAGGCCGATTCTGCACTCATAGCTGTCCCAGCAGGTTCCCGCCTCATCAAGAAGGCAGACTCTCACTTTATACAGAGGCTGCTCACCCAGACCGTTAGGCCACCACAAACGGGGACTTTCGATAACTTCTTCTGACTGTGTCTCTTTGCTGTCTTGAACCTTTTCTGATATGAGCCCACCTTCCGGGTCTCTGACTTCCACTTTGGTGAACCATTTCTGTCCTGCCCCGTCGGAAAGCGTCTTGATCTTCACTTCAAAATTCAGCTTCACCGCCCCGGCTTCTTCGTGATTCTGGCGGATGCGCACATCCTCCAGCTTTGCACCGCTGGAATACTCCAGGGCGATGTCACGAAAAATTCCCATATCCGGAAGCTGGGGGCCCCAGTCCCATCCAAACATATAATGGGCTTTACGAAGGGCTGCATTTCCCCGGATACAGCCGGTGGAAGCATAAAAGATATCATTCCCTGCATCCTCTTTTCTCACAAAATCAAGAGGGGAGGAGAAGAAAATTTCAATCCCGTTTTCTCCCGGATTTAAGTACTCCCTCACCGGAAAACGGTATGTCCTGTGCATATCATCGGTCTCTGCCACCACTTCGCCGTTGATGCGGATAGAAGCAATGGTATCGATTCCGTCACATACAAGCTCCACTGAGTCAGACTGCAAATCCTCCTCTGACACGTGAAAGCTTCTTTTATAAATATAGTTATTGCCCATCAGCTCCCGGACGCCGTACTCATTGCATCTCCAGTACGGGTCTTCAATCAGCTTCTGCTCCAGCATATGGCTGATCACAGTTCCCGGAACCTTTCCTTCATATACGGAGCCGGAACTGTCACCTTCCCGGCACCACTGCCAAATGCCATTTAAAGACTGTATTCTGCCCATGGTTTCTGCCTCCTGTTACGCCTTTAATCCGCTGGTTGCAATTCCTTCTACAAAGTTTCTCTGGAAAATGGCGAAGCAGACAATAACCGGAAGCACGAATACAACCGCCGCTGCCATAAGCCTTGACCAGTCTATGGAATACTCACTCATATACTGCTGAAGTCCCAAAGAAAGTGTATACATATTTGGTTTTGTGATGAAAATCAATGGATAGAGATAATCGCTCCATGCATCCAAAAATGCATAGATTCCGATTGTGGTCAAAGCCGGCTTGCAAAGGGGCAGCGCAATCTTATAATAACGCTGGAACTCCGTGGCTCCGTCAATTTCTCCCGCCTCAATCAGGCTGTTTGGAATTCCCGCAAAGAACTGCCGGACAATGACGATATAATACGCTTTTCCAAAAAATGCCGGGAGAATCAGAGGGATATAAGTGCTGGTCAGTCCAAGCTTGGAATAAATCTTATACATGGGAACCATGGTAACTGTAATGGGAATCATCATGGTCGCCATGACCAGACCGGAAATAATATCCGCGCCTTTCCACTTGATCTTTGCCAGGGAATAGGCGATCATGGGAGTGACCATGAGCTGTCCCACGAGAGAGATAGCCGTAATGAACACCGTATTTCCCATATACCGGAAATATGGAATTGCCGCAAATGCCGCCGGATAATTGTCCGTCACCCACTGCCTGGGAAGTACCTTTACAGGGATGGTAAAAGCATCGCTGTTAGTTTTAAAAGAAGTGAGCACCATTACCATAAAGGGCGATATGAAAATCAAAGCCAGCACAGCAACCATGGCAAAAAATAAAATCCTGCCTAAACGATTCTTCATGCTTATTCACCTCCTGCATCTTCTGTTGCTTTTTTGGTTACCTTGGTCATAACAGCGGTTAAAATCGCAACAATGACAAACAAAACCCATGCCATTGCCGTCGCCTTACCCATTTTTAAATAAGTAAATGCATTGTGGAACACGTACAAAGGATACATGAGAATGGAGTTCTCAGGTCCGCCTGCCGCACTTCCGCCTTTTACGCCTGCATTCGCATTGATGATGATGTAAGCCTGCTGGAAATACTGGAAGGCATTGATCAGGCTCAAGATGGCCTGATAGACCAGAACGTGTGCAATACACGGAATGGTGATATGAAAGAACCTGTCGATTCTGCCGGCTCCGTCAATTTCTGCCGATTCATAATAGCTTCTCGGAACAGACTGGAGGGCGGACATGCACACCAGCATCATGGTTCCTGTGTTCCAGGTTCCCATGAGCACCAGAGCCCATTTCGTATAACGGGCATCCATCAGCCAGGAAGGGCCGCTGATGCCAAACCAGCTCAGGACGTTGTTGATATAACCGTAGGTGGGGTCAAACATCCAGATCCATACCATTGTGGCCGCAACCATGGGAATGACGGAAGGCAGGAAAAACGCTGTCCTGACAAATCCCCTTGCTTTGAAATTCCCGCATACAATGCTGGCCAGAAGAAGAGCCACGGTTAAGTTCACAGGCATGGATATAAATGCCATAAATAAAGTATTTCCCAAACTCTTCCATACCAGAGGATCGGCGAAAATATCTTTAAAGTTATCAAGTCCCACCCATTGGGGAGCTGTTACCGCATTAAATTTTGTGAAGCTGTAATACAGGGAGCTTATTAACGGATATACGCTAAAAGCCAAGAACCCCAGAATCCACGGGGATGAAAACAGCAGACCGTTGATAAAATTCCGCTGCGCCTTATTTCGTCCTTTCATTCCTTTGTCCCCTCTCTAATATTAATATAAGGGCGCTGCAAGATGCAGATTTCTGCTTACAGCGCCCCATTTTATGAGTTTTCGCAGTTCACTATGGTATCTTCTTGCATGACCTTCGGTCATACAAGAAGCATCGGAGGTTCCTCCGATGAGAATAATGGTGCTAAAATCAGCTTACAAGCAAGCTTGACACTGATTTTAACTCCATTATTCCGCCCTACTGAACAGTTACGAAGTATTATTTTAAGTTTGCGCTCTGTCCGGCAAGGGCCTTCAGTGCTTCTTCAGGAGTTGATGTTCCTGCATAGATGGTATCCAGAGAGGCATTTACCATAGATATGTACTCGCCGTAATCTGCCATAGCAGGATACTGGATTCCTTTTTCCAGTTTCAGTGCGTCGATGAACTCTGCAAATCCAGGAACTGCGATGATATCAGCATCGTCGTATAAAGCCTTTACAGCAGGAAGATTTCCTGTTCCAAGGTCGATGATCTTAGCGCCTTCTTCACTGCAGAGCCATTTTGTGAAATCCCATGCGCCTTCTTTGTTCTTTGCCATAGCCGGAACTGCTACGGAGTCAGTCTCAAAACGGCTGGTTCCTCTCAGTTCAGGATTAGCTTCTGTTCCAGGAATCAGGGTAATGCCCCAGTTAACAGTTGACTTAAAGTTCTTCATCATGGTAGGCAGCCAGGAACCGTCAAGACGGAATAACTGCTTGCCCTGGAAGAACATATCCTGCTCGGTGTAACGGTTTGTATTGGCTGTTCCGATAAATCCGTCAAGAGCCTTTCCGCCGAACTGGTCTCTGAACTTCACATTCATATTTAAGCTGGCTAAGTTGCCTGGGTTCTCTGGGGTTGGCTTTCCGTCTTCGCTCCACCATCTTCCGCCAAAGCCGTAAATCAGCTCCTGTCTGGCAGATGCATATGGGAATAAAGGATAGCCCAGAACTTCGATGTTACCGCTGCCGTCTACCTTGGTAGCTGCCACTGCCATCTCATACATTTCTTCCATGGTCTTTGGAGGCTCTGTAAATCCAGCAGCTTCCAGCAAGTCCTTGTTGTAGAACATCTGAATGGTGTAAGCGTCTAACGGAAGAGCATAAATATCTCCGTCAATGGTGTTAGCTGTAACAGCCTGCTCGGAATAAATGGAAGCGTCAAAGGACTCTCCGTCTGCCAGCGGCTGCAGGTTTTCCAAAAGTCCGTTCTTCTGATACTGCATAACGGTCTGGTTGCTGATCTTGATGACGTCGGGTGATTCGTTGCTGCTCATGGCTACGATTACTTTCTGATCGTCGGTAACGCTTAAGCCCTCTACCTTGTACTTGGTCTGGGAAGCGTTGTACTCGCTGATGGCCTTCTCATAGACAAGGGCCTCATCACCTGTGTTGTTGTACCAGAAGGTGACTACCTGTGCTTCTGCGTTTCCTGCTGCAGTTGTCTCTCCTGCTGCGGTTGTCCCTCCCGCTGCTGTTGTCTGGGCAGCCGTTGTCTGGCCTGTTGATCCGCCGCCGCAGCCTGTAACCGCCAATGCTGCTATGCCTGCGGCCATGATAATACTGATTGCTCTTTTCATAAATTACCTCCTTATAAAATATGGTTTTGAACTTTTTGTTGATTTGTCTTCAACTTTTTGTTTAATTATATTTTATATATACTATGATTTTTATCTTTTGTCAACAATAATATTTTAATTTCACCTCTTTTTTTGTTTGTTTTTAATAGTTAATTTTTTATCTTAAACAAATGCTCTATTATTACTGGACTTTACCTTACATTTCATTTATAATTTATTTAGACATTTTGTTGAAAGGAAGATACTACGATGGGATATGTTTCTGATAACCTAAACCTGCTGTCTGATATTGCCAAATGTATTGCCATGCAGTTTGGAGAAAACTGTGAGGTGGTTCTACACGACCTCACATTACCATATGACAAAACAATCGTCGCAATCTGGAACGGTCATGTGACCGGAAGAAAGATCGGAGACGGAGGCACCAACGCCGGACTGGAAATATTAAAAGGCTCCGCATCGCCGGACGACCAGTACAGCTACATCAATGCCACCCCCACCGGGCGGATTCTGCGCTCCTCCAGTAAATACTTCCGGGACGAGTACGGAAAGGTGAACGGAAGCATGTGCATCAATCTGGACATCACAGACATGATCAAATGTGAAAACACCCTCCGCACCCTCACCAGCTCCAGCAACGCCTCTATCCCCCAGACCCCGGAACTCTTTGTGGGCAATGTGGATGAGCTCCTGGAAATCATGATGAAAGAGGCGGTCAATATGACCGGAAAATCCGTGGGGAACTTAACGAAAGAAGAGAAGGTAGCCATTGTGCACGGCCTGGAGGACAAGGGCTTTTTCCTCATAAAAAAAGCCGCCGAAAAGCTGGCTGACTTTTTAGGGCTGTCCCGGTACAGCATTTATAATTATTTGAATGAAACCACCACTCATTAATTCAGCGCTGTAAAAAGGCGGAAGCATGGACTCCATGCTGCCGCCTTTTTTTAAGCAGGTCCGTATTTCTCCTGTCTATGAACCGTCATATACCTTTGCGCCTTCATAAATACCTTCCGAATCCACATGGTCAATGACCTTCTGGCCCTCTGAAATCCCCTCTTTGATCACAGTCTGGGAAGTCGTCTTGTATTCCGCTTCCACCGGCAGTTTAACCGCCCTTCCGTTTTGAATCACATAGACGTAATTCTGATCATCGGCTTCAAATATGGCGCTTGAAGGAACCACCAGCTTATTTTCCCCCTGATATAAGAGAAAGCGGATGTTGACTCCGTATCCTTCTTTTCCCTTTAACGGTTCCGATTCATCCATGTCAATCTTCACATGAACCCGGTATTCCTCCATTCCCAGGGCGGAAGTTCCTTTGGCCGCATAGTCATAGACCTGGCTGATGGTTCCGCTGTACATTTCATCCTGATTTCTAAGCTGTAAAACCACTGTAACCGGGTCTCCCGGAGCCAGATAAGGCGCTATGCTGGTGAGCACGTCAGACTCAGCCTGAATATTTCCCCGCCCGCTTATCATGGCCGCCGTTTCCCCTGCCTGGATATAGGACATATCCTTAACAGGAAGAGAGGTCACGATTCCATCGGTGTCCGCGGCCACCACACATTTTTTCAGCCTGCTCTCCAACTGCTCTAATGTTGTTTCCTGAGACTTGATCTGAGCCTTTAACTGTTCTTCCACGCTCTCATAAAACCTTCCGTTAATGGTAGTCTCATCAATTCCCTGTGTCTTTAAGCTCTCCAGAAAACGCCGGCTCTCCTCATACCTGCCCTTGACCTGTTCCAGGGCCAATGCCGAATATTCATAAGAAGCCTTATTCTGCTCCCACTCCACTTTGGAAATGCTCCCTGCCTCATACAGGGTCCGGGAGGCATCATAAACGGTTTTTGCCGCCTGGTAATCCGCTTCCTTGGCAGCCGCCTCCTGTCTGATGGACTCTAAATACTCCTGCGGAGAAGAGGTCATCACCTGCCCGATCCGGGTCTGCTCCAGCTTGGCCCTGTATCCGGATAAGGCGCTTTCACAAAGGGATTTTTCCCGCAGAAGGTCGGAATCGTCAATGGTAAACAGAACGTCCCCTTCCTTTACCCTTTCATTTTCTCCCACCAGCACTTCCTTTACCGGGCCCGACACCTCTGAAACGAGACGGAATTCCCCTCCTGAAGTGAAAATCCCCTCTTCCGTATAACGGTCTTCCACTGTCTGCAAAGAGGCCGCTGTCGTTTGCACCTCAAATCCCCTCAAGCCCTTTACCGCATTTCCTCCTACGAACAAAAGGGCAGCGGCTCCTGCCGCCAAAAGACAGATTTTCTTTTTTCTTCCTTCCAATCGGATTTTCATAAGCCTATTCCCTTTCCTTTAAGATGTCCGTAAGCCTGATTTTCTTCACAAACCTGGTCTGAGCCAGCAAAGAAACGCCTGCCATTGCCAGACAGGTGAGAAATGCCGTCACATAGCTGGAAGAACTGATAGCCAGATCAATGGTGTAGGTATCCGATACAACCAGATGCTCGATCAGATACTTCACGCCTCTGCTCCCCAATATTCCCATAAAGATTCCAAACACAAAGTAGACCGCCTGCTCAAACAAGAGAATCCTCCCGATTTCCCGGTCCGTTCCTCCCATGATGACCAGAGTCCCAAGCTCCGTAATCCTCTCCCGGATATTGATCATGGATATATTGTAAATGAGAATTCCTCCCGCTGCCACCGACATAAAAGCAAACATCTGGATCATGGCCATCATGCTTCCCATCATGTCCTGATAGCCGCTACGGATACGGTCCGTATCCACCATCCAGGTCACCCGGCTGGTTTTTAAAAGCTGCTCCCGGACCTCTTCCATCTTTCCGTTTTCCACCTTTAAAAGAACGGTTCCCGCCATGGGATGGGAGTTGAAAAACCGGTAAAAGCCCCTGGCTGATATGTAACAGCCGCTGCCCAGGCTCTCTTTTATGACAGATTTCACCGGAACCTTGACCCGCTCCGCCGTCAGGCCGGGGACGGATATTTCCATTAAATCCCCTTCCTTTAGATGAAGCTTACCCGCAATCCGGCTGTTTATGATCATCCCGTCATCAGGCGGCTCATGATACTGCCCGTATAAATCCATGATGCGCCACATATCAGACCCCCGGTTCAAGCCGTAAACCATGGCAAATTCCGATAAATTTTCATGCTTTAATTCCGCAGCCATATGGATGACAGCTTCACTTTTTGCCACTCCATTCAGCCCTTCCCCGGCAGTCTCTCCGCGCACGGGAGACACGTAACGGTCCAGGGATATCTGCAGATCATAGGTCTGCACCTTGCTGAACTGGTCAAAAAACATCTGATTGGCCACCCCTTCAAAGGAAAAAAGCACCGATGACATGGAAAAAGGAAAACCAATGGCCAGCACGATCAAAAAACCACGAAACGGGTTTCTCACAATGGAGCGCACTCCCATTTTCCCCATGGAATCCAGCCTTTCAGCCAGAAAACGGGGAAGGCGCAAAGTGGCCGCAGACGCAGGAGTCTTCGCCCTCATGGCCTGGGCCGGATTGATCTTTAAGATTCCCCGTACTCCCAGATATACCGCAAAAAATCCCGTCGCCAGGGCCATAGCCGTACTGCCAAGCCTTGTGCTCCAGTAGCTTTGATACACCGTATTGGGAAGGTTAAAAATGCCCACATAAATCTGAAACATGTACCGTCCAAAAGGGGCTGCCAGAACATTTCCAAGGATGGCTCCCAAAAGCCCCACCTCTGCCCCCTGATACAGGTAGGCCGTAATCAGCTCCCCATCGCTCATCCCAAAGGCTTTCATGGTTCCGATCAGGCTCTGGTCCCTGTCAATCATCTTCCTCAAAACAACGTAAAGCATGAATACGGAAATAGACATAAACAGAACAGGAAGGACCGTACCCATGGAATACAGCTCGCTGATTTCCCCGTCAACCATCTGATAGCTGGCCTGGTTTTCTCTGGAAGAAAGGGAGATGAGGCCATACCCCTGAAGCCGGTCCGTCAACTGGTAACGGACATCCTCGTACTGGTACCCCTTTTCCAGCTTAAAGCCCAGCTCATTCAAGGAGTCCCTTTTCCCTGTCAGCTCCTCCATTCTGCTTTTTTCCATGCAGGCAATGTCGTATATCTTACCATCGGGTATCATGGCACCGCCCGGAGGAATGGCGTATATGTATTCCGGCCCGTAACAGGACCCTGCCAGCTCCATCTTCACGCTTTTTCCGTCAATCAAAAGGGTCAGAGGGGTTCCGGTTTCATATTGATAGATTCCCGCCATCCTGGTTCCTAAGTAAATGCCATCCTCTCCCGCCTCTATTCCCTTAAAAAGCAGTTGGTTCAAGGCATCAGAAGAATCATAAGACAGTAAATGGACTGTCACGATGTCCGTCTGGGAAGGAGCCAGAAGCCTTACATCAGCCCCCATCTTCCCCGAAACCGCTGCAATTCCCGGAATTTCCTTTAACCGCTCCAGCTCCACTTCCGATATTCCCGACACCTGGGCAAATACATCGGCCATGGAACTGTTTTCATAATAGCGCTCCACCTGATCCCTCAAATTTCTCAGGGTATCCATCATCGCCGCATATACGAATATCCCGATGGCAATGATAAAGACTGCTCCTAAAAAAGACCCCGGATTCTGCATGGCACACCGAAATACATTTTTACGGAAGCTCTTCACTACCAGGCCACCTCCTCCGGCTTTAAGGGTTTCTCATTGACCCTGATCCGCTCCAGATACCCATCCTTAAAATAAAAAACCCGGTCCGCGATCTCCGCTATGTTCTCATTATGGGTAATTAAAAGAACTGTCTTCTTATATTCCCTGTTAAAATCCGATAAAAGCTTTAAAATCTGGCTTCCCGTGCCGCTGTCCAAGGCACCTGTGGGCTCGTCGCAGAGTAGAATATCGGGATTCTTGCACAAAGCCCTGGCAATGGCCACCCTCTGCTGCTGCCCTCCCGACAGCCTGCTGGGAAAATGGCCCGCCCTGTCCAAAAGCCCCACCTGTTCAAGAAGTGTTTCCGGGTCCAGAGGCTCTTTGGAAAGCTCTGCCGCCAACTGCACATTTTCAAACGCCGTAAGCCCAGGCATTAAGTTGTAAAACTGGAAGATAAATCCGGCATGAGCCCTGCGGTAAGCCGTAAGGCTTTTTAAGTCCTCCCAGGAAAGAGGGGTTCCCTCGTAGTAAACAGCGCCTTTTGTAACCGTTTCAATGCCGCCCAGGATATTCAAAAGAGTGCTCTTCCCGGACCCGCTGGGCCCCAATATGACAATAAACTCTCCCCGGTGAATTTCAAAAGACACGTTTTTCAAGGCTTCCACCTTGACTTCACCCAGGACATAATCCTTGCAAACCTGCTCTGCCTTTATGAGAACTTCCATAGCTCCGCCTTTCTCCGCTCTTATCCATATATATAACAATGTTACTATATGATATAAGCATTCGTCAATAAAGCTTGACGATTGTTTTTATCGACAGCCGCGTTCTGTTTTGTTCTCTTTCCTGAAATAAATACGGTTATGGGTTTACGAAGTAAAAATATGTGGTTTCAAAATCCGCTTTAAAGCTGTACAGGGCCGTCTGCCTCGTGTTATTGAAAATCACGGACCACTGTGTGGACATGGATTCATCGTTCAGCTTTACATTCTTTAAAACATCCATTGCCTGAATTTCCGTCATTTCACCGCCGCTCTCATTCAATGATTCGGTTATGGTGTCATAGCGGTCATATCCCTCGCCCTTGTCACGGTGCTCTCCCGGCGCCAGTAAATAATTGGTGGCCCGGTTCGTATCAAGGACAACCATTTCTTCCCCGATATATTCCACCACAGCGCTTTTTCCGCCGGCATCTGTGATCAGAAAGTGGAATGCGCTGTTTGCCGACGAATGCATATCATACCGTTTCAGCAGCTCTACAGCCTCTCCCACATCAGCCGCCCGGTCCAGGATAGCACGAATGGCCGTTGTAGTGGTGATTCCCGGTTTTCCTGTATTCTGCACAGTCGGTCCATCCATGATCTGTAAAACCGACACGGACAGTCCCTTTTCATTGATTCCGTCAACAGGGGCATAAATGGAAGCCACCAGCAATGCCTTGTCAAACAAGCCTGCATCAGACGGCATAAACTCTTTGCCAAACCCCAGATAATCCAGATCAACGGTAGAAATAGAAGCATACCCCTGTTCCGGTTTTGTCTTTAAAATCAAAATGGGTGTATCGTCAAAATCAAAATTCCGTGCGGTAATGTAGTCACCCTCCGGCGTATAAGCTGAAAATGCGCTGCAGCCAAAGTCCGGCAATTCAAGCTCCAGCGGCAGTCCGTGGAGAAAATGGTTTGAAATGAAGGTAACCACTTCCTCATCCGACGCCGCACCTTTTTGCAGAAACTGATCCAGACCGTAGTCACCGTCAAATTCCATGGTGTATGCATCGGTTCCTTCTATCCGCTCCAGTGTGGACAGGGCGGACAGAGAGCTTCCAAACAAGCTGTAAACCGCCCATGTTATTACGGCTGCAAGCAGAACCGCTGCCGTCAAAATGATTTTGCCTAAATTCTTTTTCTTTCCCTTTTTTTCGTTCATATATAAAACCTCCTTATTATGATCACCTATTGATTATTGAACATGTGTATATTATAATTATTTCATACAATACAGGCAATCGGCAATATCACTTCACCTGTTCATAAATGGACACCCGTCAAAAAAGTGTTCATAAAAGGAGAGCATCATATGGAAGACTTAAGGGCAAGAAAAACAAAAAAGGCCATAAAAGAAGCAATGCTGGCCTTGCTGGAAGAAAAGAGCATCAACAAGATAACAGTAGCCGAAATATCGAGAGCAGCCCAATTAGGACGGGGGACTTTCTATCTGCACTACAGAGATGTGTACGATTTATACGAGAAGATGGAAGACGAAATTTTTTTCGAACTGGAAGAAATTTATGACGGTACAATACCAAATGACAATGAAAGCAACCTCTTGAAGCTGACAGAGCGCATTGTATCATACATCAAAGCCAACCAGCAGATCATCACACTTTTTGTGCGCCCCCAGGGCAGCGGGGCTGCCTTGAGAAAATTGAAGAAGATTTTCTATGAGAAGACAATTCACGAGACCAGGATGCTGCTGGAAAACCCTTCAGATATGAAAAAAGATTATATTGTGGAAGTGGTCTATATCGTTTCCGGTGTTACAGGAGTTCTGGAGGAATGGATATTGGGCGGTCTAAACACGTCTGCGGACAGCGTATCAAAAATGCTGCAAAAGATGATTTTAAAATCCCAGCAGCAGTTTTAAATTCTTTAAAGCAAAAGGTGAGAAAGAGTATTATTCGAAAAAATAATACTCCTTCTCACCTTTCTTAAATCGCAGGCAGTTTACATCGAAAGCCGTTTCCACCATTCCATTTTCAATGCACTCCTTCGGTGTCCCCTGGGCAACTACCTGTCTGTCCTTCATGAGGATGATATGATCCGAAACTTCCATGGCCTGATGAATATCGTGCAATACCATCACCACTGTTTTCCCCTGCTCCTTTAATCCGCCTACCAGCTTTAAGAAATCCCGCTGTCCTCTGATATCTAAAAAAGTGGTCGGTTCATCTAAAATAATATACTCACTGTCCTGAGCCAAAACCATGGCAAAAAACACGCGCTGCCTGATTCCGCCCGACAGTTTATCCACCTGCTCATTGGCGTACTGCAAAACATTGGCATATTCCATGGCCTGATGCACCTTTTCCCTGTCTGCCGATGACTGCCTCCTGGAAAACCCCATATACGGAAATCTGCCGTGCTCCACCAGCACCCGGACAGAAAGAGCCGGTATGGTAGTTCGCACCTGGGGCAGAAATGCGATTTGTCTTGCCCGTTCTTTCGGAGATAATGAGAATAAGTCAGAACCATTCACCCATATTTTCCCGGATGTCACCTTACAGCTTCCATTTAAGGCCTGTAAAAGTGTGGTTTTTCCGCAGCCATTTGGACCAATGAGAGAAGTGATCTTCCCTTCCCGAAATTCTGCGGTTATATTTTCCAGCACCTGAGTATTTCTATACCCTATGCTGGCCTGTTCAAATTTAAGCATTGACCCTTCTCCCCCCATTTCTGCGCCGGAGAAGATATAAGAAAAACGGTCCTCCCAGGAAAGACATAATAATGCCCACCGGCAGTTCATACGGCGCAAACAGCGTCCTTCCAATCATATCGCTGATCAGTACAAAGCTTCCTCCAAGCAACGCACTGCATGGAAGCAGCAGGCGGTTATCGTTCCCAAATATTCGTCTGCATATATGGGGCACGATGAGTCCCACGAAACTGAGCAGCCCCGCGTAACTCACCACCACCCCGGCCAATACACTGGCAATGACAAGCAGCACAAACCTCATCAGATTCACACGCAAGCCCAACGACCTGGCTATATCATCTCCCAAACCCAGAATATTCAGTGCTTTTGCCAGCATACACGCCAGAAATACCCCAATAATCACCGCATACCCAGGCAGAATCAGTTTCTTAAAGGTTATACCCGATAATGATCCGATCATGAACGAAGTCATATTCACCGTAATGTCCGTATCCATCAGTTTAATGGTATTAATTCCTGCGCTTAAAAAGCTGGAAACCGTAACGCCGGCAAGAATGATGGTAGTTCTGGAACTGTCGGAAAAATATGCCAGCAGGAAAATCAAAAGTGTGGTGATTAATGCGCCAAGAAAAGCCATTGACGCAGTTGCCGTCAGATTCCCCGGCCAAAACGCCATGGAAAGCATTACCGCAAATCCTGCGCCGGAATTTACACCAATGGTATTGGGGCTTGCAAGGGCGTTATTCATAACACCCTGCAGGATTACCCCGGCAGTTGCCAGTCCCAGCCCTGCCACCAATCCGCCAAACACCCTTGGAATGCGGACAGCCGTGATCAATATATAATTCTTTGAGTCAGTATCCCTTCCTGTCAGACAAGCTAAAATATCCCGTACCGAAATAGAAACGCTTCCCAGCAAAATTCCTGCCAGAACCGATACGCATAACAGGAGAACCAGTAAAATAATAATCAATGCTTTACGTTTCCTCATATCGAATAAACCGCAATTACTCCTCACCGTATAGAATATCCGCCAGTTGCTCATAGGCTTCCCCCCATTTTGCATTTGGTTTGGAATTGTACAGCCTCTTATCTAATACATGGTACTTTCCATTTTTCACTGCCGTCAGGGAATTCCATGCCGGGTCTGTCAGCAATAAGTCCTCCACTACCTTTATGGCCTGTTCTGTGTTCTCGCCCTGGGTGGTCACAAAGATATAATCCGGATCTTCTGCAACAATCACCTCCATGTTAATATCTTCCAACCGGCTTTCATCGGAATCCGCAATGTTCACACAGCCAAGTTCTCTGAGAATTTCAGAACCGACATTTCCTACGCTTCCTTTTGCTTTCACATTGTCAGAAGATGCCCTTAAATACAAGACTGTAGGTGCACTTCCATCGGCCCTGGCAATGGCCGCATCCACCTGCTTTTGCACAGCAGTTCCATATGTATCATACCGCTTTGTTTCTCCCGTGATCTGTGTACAGATATCCAGCATATGAAGATAGTCGTCAAAATTATTCACATCAAAATATGCAACTGTAATTCCTGCCTGAGTAAGAGTCTCCTCTAATTCTATCTGTGCGTCAAGATTGGCGCTGGCAATAACGAAATCCGGCTGAACTGCAATTAACTGTTCCATATCAGGCCCCATTAAATTCCCGATATTAACTGTGCCTTCAGGCAAATTCAAATCAAAAGAAGTCCAGGTATCCCTGGAAGAAGCAGCGATATTCCCGCCTGCTAAAAGCCAGATATCAGCAAAACTTCCCATCAGCGTTGCGACGCGCTCATGGCCTTTCACCGTTACGGTTCTTCCCAAATCGTCCTGAAACGTATATCCTCCTGCCTCATCTGCCGCGGTTTCTCCGGTTGTTTTTGCAGCCGGGGCAGCCGCTTCCACTCCGGCAGTCTTCTCATTATTTCCGCAGCCGGACAATAAAGCCGCAAGTGTCACAGTAATTAAGGTTGATCTCATAAATCTTTTTATCATCATCGCTCTCGCTTTCAAAACAGTCTTTTTAATCTGGATTTTTCTAATCCTAACATTATAAACCTATTAAGTCAACATATTTTAGGACTTATTATATAACTGTCAGCCTTTTAAACCATTTTTCCCAAAATCCATAAAAAAACCGCAGAATACAATTCCTGCATCCTGCGGCAAAGCTTAAAGCATTTCTATCTATTAACTCATCCCCTCATCTGCCTGTAAACCTTTTCCGCCGTAACCGGCAGCTCTCTCACCCTTGCTCCCACCGCATTTGCCACAGCATCTGCAATAGCCGGAGAAGGGGTATTAATGACGATCTCCCCAACGGATTTAGCCCCAAAAGGCCCTGTAGGCTCATAACTGCTCTCAAATTCCACCCGGATATTTCCCACATCCAGTCTGGTGGGAACCTTATACTGCATAAAGGAATTTTGAAGCATCTGCCCCTTATCCGTATAAGTCACATCCTCATACAGGGCCATACCAATGCCCTGGGCAATGCCGCCCTCCGTCTGAATCCTTGCGAGATTGGGATTAATAGGCGTTCCGCAGTCCACAACTGCCACATAGTCCACCAGCTCCATCTCTCCGGTTTCCTGATCCACTTCCACCTCTGCCATTCCAACCATAAAAGGCGGCGGGGATACCGGGGAAGTGTGGGAAGCTCCTGCGGACAGCATGTCCTCATTGGAGCACATGACCCTGTTTCCGATCTCTTTTAAGGATATTTCCAGCTCTCCCTCCGGCTGGTATACCCTCTTTCCGTCAAACTCCAAGGACTCCTTCTCACAGGAAAGATACTGAGCCGCCTTGCTTAAAATCTTCTCCCTCATCTCGGTACAGGCTTTCACAACTGCCATTCCCGTCAGATACATGGTACTGGAAGCATAGGAACCGGAGTCATACGGGGACACATCCGTATCCGTACCGTGGACCACAATATCTTCCACATCACACTCCAGACAATCCGCTCCCACCTGGGCCAGGGTGGTGTCACACCCCGTTCCCATATCAGAAGCCCCGATCATCAGGGTGTAAAAGCCGTCATCGTTCAGACGCAGTTCCACCGAAGCCACATCCAGACCGGAAATCGCAGAGCCCTGCATGGACATGGCAACGCCTACGCCCCGGACTTTTCCATTTCCCATGTCCACGGACGGATACTTTTCATCCCAGCCGATCATTTCCTTTGCCTTTGCCATGCAACGGTCAAGGGCGCAGCTATTTAAAGTTTCCCCATGGTAAGCAGGAAGGTAATCTCCCTCCTTTACCATATTCAGTTCCCTCAGCTTCACCGAATCCATCCCGATCTCTTTCGCCAGCTCATTGACCGCAGACTCTACCGCAAATATTCCCTGCGTGGCCCCGTAACCACGGTAAGCGCCGGAAGACATCATATTGGTGTAAACCACATCATAAGCAAACCGGAAAGCCTTTGGAGTCCGGTAAAGGGGTATGGTCTTTTCCCCGGAAAGCCCTACTGTAGTGGGGCCGTGTTCCCCGAAAGCGCCTGTATTGGATAAGGTATACACGTCAATGGCCTGGAGAATTCCGTCCTTATCGGCTCCGATCCTGACCCTGATTTCCATTTCGTGACGGGGAGAAGAAGCGATCTGGGATTCATACCGGCTGAAAATCATCTTGGCAGGCCTTCCTGTTTTCATGGTGACAATAGCCGGGTAAACCTCAGCCACAACCGTCTGCTTGGCTCCGAAACCGCCGCCGATTCTGGGCTTAACCACGCGGATTTTAGACTTTGGAATATCCAGAGCATGGGCCAGAATCCTTCTCACATGAAAGGTGATCTGAGTGGAGGCCACCATGTTCAAGCGTCCGTATGTATCGAGATAACAGTAAGCCCGGAATGTCTCCATCATAGCCTGCTGGTTTGCCTTTGTATGGTAAACATGATCCACCACGTAATCGCACCGGGATAAAACCTCATCCACGTCCCCCTGTTCCTGTCCTCCGCAAGCGCACAGATTCCGTTTATTATCCGCTCCCACGGGAAGAAGGCTCTGCCAGTCCTCCTCCGGATGAATCAGAACAGGGTTGTCCTTTGCCTTCTTAAAATCCAGAACCGGCTCCAAAACCTCATACTTCACCTTAATGAGACTCAGAGCCTGATCCACCTCATCCTCTGTCTCACCCGCCACAATGGCAACCGCATCTCCCACAAACCGGAGTCTCTGGTCCAGAATCAGCCGGTCATAAGGGCTTGGTTCCGGATAGGACTGGCCGGCCATGGTAAACCGTTTCCCAGGCACGTCTTTATAAGTCAGAACACAGGCTATTCCAGATAAATTCTCAGCCCTGGAGCAGTCGATTTCCCGGATCAGTGCATGGGCGTGAGGGCTTCTCAGCACCTTTACAATCAGGCAGTCCTTGGGAACCAGATCATCGGTATAAACAGGCTTTCCCGTCACCAATGCCATGGCATCCTTTTTCATCACAGAGGTATTGACGCTTTTCATTTTATAGTTCATGCCATGTCTCCTCCCCTGTTTAAATACTTTTTCACCGCCCGAAGCTGTCCCATATAACCGCTGCACCGGCATAAATTTCCGGATAAATACTCCTTTATCCCCTGGTCATCCCGGATGCTTTCTTCCTTTTCCATTGCCAGCACGTTCATAATCAGGCCGGGGCTGCAAAATCCGCACTGCTCCACCCCTTCTCCCGCCAGAAACATACCGAATTCCTCAGCTTCCTTCTGCACCCCTTCCAGAGTCACTACCTCACATCCGTTTACCCGGACTGCCAGCAGGGAGCAGGAAAGCCTGGACTTTCCATCCACCAGGACCGTACAGAGTCCGCAGTTTTCCGTTTCACATCCGCATTTCACGCTATAGCAGTTCTTCTTCCTGAGAAGCTGAAATAAGGTGGTGTCAGCCTTTGCTTCCGCATAGATCAGCTTTCCGTTTAAGGTGAATTCGATTCTCATTTACTTTTCCTCCTTATTAAGCCCTGCCAAAAGCCTTCTGGTGTATACCTCTGCCAGATGCTTCCGGTAATCTGCGCTGCCCCTCATGTTGGTGCCGTAGCGGAAGCTGCCGGAAACCTTTTTTGCAATCTCCTCCAGGCTCACATCCTCTGTTTTCTCCAAAGCCACCACCTCGGCAAGCCCCGGCCTGGCGCCTATGGAAACGTAAACCTGATCTTCCTTTTTCGCCACACAGCAGGCAATCTGGGGAAAGTCCGTCTTCGCTATTCTCTGGGACACATAAGCCGCCTGTCTCCCATCCTTTTTTATATGTATTTTTACGAGAAGGTCCCTGTCCCGCTTCATCCGGCAGAATTCCTCTAAAGAAACCAGCCCGCCCCGGTACAGTTCCACATACGTATCAAGAGCCAAAAGGCAGGTAATGATATCAGAAAATCCAAAGCGCCCGAATACGCTTCCCCCTACAGTGGCCCCGTTTCGAAACTGAATTCCCACAATCGAACGGGTGCACTCCTTAAAAATGCCGCCAAAGTATTCATTCAACCCTTCATGAGTCTCCAACTGGCGCAGGCTGCACATGGCTCCTATGGAAAAATCTTCTTCTGTCTCCGCAATTTCCTCCAGTCCCAATCCGACTAAATCCACCAGCGTCATCCGCATCCGTTTCTGCATCTTCAGCCACATCATTCCGCCGCCTATGGCGCTGCTTTTTTTCTGATTTAAGGTGTAAGCTTCTTCCAGACTTCCTGCTTTTACATAATTTTTAAATCGAATCACTGGAACCTCCTATTGACTCCCGGCCTGTTTTCCCTGTTATTTAACCGGTTTCGACGTGTGTTTATCATCAAAACCCGTTATTTTTAATTAGTATAACTTATAAATAATGTGTTATATATTAGAAACACGAAAGAGTATACCATACCCCCTCCAGTTTTTGCAATGGTTCCGCCTGTTTTTTCTAAAATTCGTCAAAATTCTATTTTTTTAAATCCAACGCAATTAAGCCCTCATTGATTAAGAAAAATTTGGCATAATAATTCACTGTTTTTCGTCCACAATAACAGATGTAACAATCAAATAAGGAGGGCTTATCTATGTTAGTAAACGGGAAAAATGAATGTATTAAATGTTCCATCGACAACTGCGCTTATCACGCAAAAACAGACAACTACTGCACTCTGGAGCAAATCAAAGTGGGAACCCACGAGAAGAATCCGGTAAAAAAAGAGTGTACTGACTGCGAATCCTTTAAGAACCAGGCATAACAGCCAGACTTTGTTTCCTCCTGAAAATGCTGCGCAGCCCCAAACTGCGCAGTATTTCATGAGTAAAAATATAAGCTTGTTCCTTTTTATGTGAAATGATATAATGCAGACAGTTACGGCCTGTATCCACAAAAACAAAAAAAGGAGCACTCACTATGGATAGGATAAGCAATCTGATTTTAGAAATGATCCAATTTGACGCAGGAGAACCAGAGCTGATCCAGCATTTTATAAAAGTACATCAATTTGCAAAACTCATTGGTTCCATGGAAAATATTCCGTCTGATGATATGGAAATCTTAGAAGCTGCTGCCATTGTTCACGATATCGGCATCAAAGTATCCATGGAAAAGTACGGAAAATGCAACGGCAAGCTCCAGGAACAGGAAGGTCCCGCCTACGCAGAAGAACTGTTGAAAAAACTTGATTTCAGCCAGAAAACCACGGAACGGGTCAGCTACTTAGTGGCCCATCACCACACTTACACAAACATTGACGGTATCGATTACCAGATATTAGTAGAAGCTGATTTTCTCGTGAATCTGTACGAAAACCAGTGCAGCAAAGAAACCGTACAAAATACATATCACAACATCTTTCGGACAGAAGCAGGGAAAAATCTGCTCACCCTGATGTTTACAGGCACTCCGGATACCCTTTAAGACAAAAAGAAGACAGTAAAAGAATCATATCAATTCTTTTACTGCCCTCTTTTTATATTTTCTTATTCATACAGCGGATACTTATCACAGATCTTTGTCACTTCGCCTCTGATATAATCAGCCTTGTTCTCAAAATCCGTAGCAGCCAGCCAGATGCATTCTGCGATCTTTTCCATATCCTCTTCCTTTAATCCCCTTGAGGTGATGGCAGGAGTTCCCACACGGACACCGGAGGTGACAAAAGGACTTCTTGGGTCATTTGGAACAGCGTTCTTATTCAAAGTGAGGTAAACCTCATCACAGCGGTTTTGTAATTCCTTTCCAGTTACCTCCATGCCTCTCAAATCAATGAGCATTAAATGGTTGTCGGTTCCCCCTGTCAGGATATTAAAGCCCTGCTTCATGAGAGCAGCAGCCAGAGCCTTTGCATTCTTTACCACCTGTTCCTGATACGTTTTAAACTCAGGCTTTAACACCTCGCCAAAGCACACGGCCTTTCCTGCAATCACATGCTCCAGAGGACCGCCCTGAATGCCTGGGAATATGGCCTTGTTGAAGTTGAATTTATCCGCTGCCGCCTGATTGGCTAAAATCATTCCGCCTCTCGGTCCGCGAAGGGTTTTGTGAGTGGTGGTTGTGGTCACATCAGCGTAAGGGATGGGGCTTGGATGAACGCCTGCTGCCACCAGACCGGCAATATGAGCCATATCCACCATGAGATATGCGCCTACCTTATCGGCAACCTCACGGAATCGCTTAAAATCAATCACCCTTCCGTAGGCGCTGGCTCCGGCTACAATGAGTTTCGGCTTATGCTCTATCGCCAGACGCTCCATCTCATCGTAATCAAGGAATCCCTGATCATCCACGCCGTAAGGAACAATATTAAAATACAAACCGGAGAAGTTTACCGGACTTCCATGGGTTAAATGTCCGCCATGATTTAAATTCATGCCTAAAACAGTATCTCCCGGCTCCAGCATGGCAACGAAAGCCGCCATATTGGCCTGAGCACCGGAATGAGGCTGAACATTGGCATAATCGCAGCCAAATATTTCTTTTGCGCGCTCGATAGCAATATTTTCAACCACGTCCACGACCTCACATCCGCCGTAATAACGCTTTCCAGGATATCCTTCCGCATACTTGTTGGTAAGCACAGTACCCATTGCCATCATAACAGGCTCAGAAACAATATTCTCCGATGCAATCAGCTCCAGATTTCTTCTCTGGCGGGCGCACTCTTTTTCAATAGCCTCTCCCACTTCCCTGTCATATCCGGTAATAAACTTCATCACTTCATTTACCACGTTCATTCCCTCACTTTCCCTTTTATCTCAGCTCATGTAATAAACTTTTTAAAATTTTAACTGATATTACTGTATTTTATTTGTTCTCTTCCCTTTTGTCAATGCATTTCAAGATTTCTTCCCTATACTTCCTCCGGAATCTTATAATTCCTGATCACAATCTGTAAAGCCTTATTTCCGTTATACTCATTCACCCCAGGATAATATACCACATCAAGCTTCCGCTTATCCCCCAGCTCCTCCAGAAATAAATCCCCGTCACCAAACAGCATCCCATCCATAGGCGTCCCCTGCTCCGTTGCCAGAGACATTTTTACCGCATTCCGGTTCTTCCCAAGAACTCTGACGCTCCTGATATGCAGCCCCTTCTGGGCAAATAACGGCTTCTCATTCCCCTGTCCAAAAGGCTCCAAAAGCTCCAATTCCTCAATTAAAGGCTCATTTATGTACTCCAAAGGCATAGGAACGTCAATCCAGACCTTCCGCACAAAATCCTCCTCTGTCAGCTTGGCCCCTTCATTTAAACGCCTGCGAAACTCCTCCACATTCTCCTTTAACAGGGACAACCCTGCTGCCATAGGATGCCCTCCAAACTTAAGGAGCAGCTCCTTCACCTCCACCAGTGCCTCAAACATATGGTAAGATTCAATAGAACGCCCAGACCCTTTCACTGATTCTTCCCCGTCTGTCAAAACAAAAGAGGGCTTCTGAAAATGCTCTCTCAGCCTCCCGGCAATAATCCCGGCCAGGGATTCATGACAATCCGGCAGGTATACCACCAAAACCTTGTCATCGGCATAGTTCTCTTCCACCTGCCTGACAGCCTCCAGGGTTCCCTCCTTGGTCATATCCTTTCTCTGGTCATTCAGCGCCTTTAACTCAAGCGCCATCCGGTCTGCTTCCTCTTCATCCTGAGATAAAAGCAGGGATAAGGCCAATTTTGCAGTATGCAGCCTGCCTCCCGCATTTAAACAGGGCCCAATGACAAATCCGATCTGATAGGCAGTGATCTGGTTCTTATCCAGATTATTTTTCTCCATCAGCTTTAAAAGCCCCAGGCTTTTCGTCTGCCCAATCCGTTTTAAACCTTCCTTTACAATGATCCTGTTTTCATCCTGCAGCTTCATCACATCCCCAACCGTTGCAATGGCTGCAAACTCCAGCATCTCAAGCCATTTCTCCACGGAAACGCCAAAAGCTTCATAAAGAGCCTGAACCAGCTTATAAGCTACAAGCCCTCCGCATATCTCCGGATAGGGATAGGAACAGTCGCTCCTCTTTGGATTCACCACCCCATCAGCAGGGGGCAGAATGTCCTGTCCCTCCTCCTTCATAATATCGTGGTGATCCGTAACCAGAACTGTAAGCCCCAATTCCTTTGCAAGGCGAATCTGCTGGACCGCAGCAATCCCGTTATCGCAGGTGAGTATGGTGTCAATTCCATCCTCTGCTGCTGCCCTGATAATGGATTCATTGATTCCGTACCCATCCTTAATCCGGTCCGGAATTTCATAATCCACCACAGCCCCCACCTGGGTCAACGCCCGGTATAAAAGATAGGTGGAGCAGACCCCGTCTATATCGTAATCTCCCACAATCCTGATCGGTTTCGACTCTCTTGTCTTCTCCTTAAGAATTGCCACAGTCAGTTCCATATCCTTTAATAAGTAAGGGCTGTATAATTCCCCCAGCCCTCCCCTTAAATACCGTTCCACCGCTTCCTGTCCAACCACATCCCGGTTTCGTATGATCCTTGCCGTCACCGGGGAAATGTGATGGCACCTTGCTATCTCATCAAAATCAGCCCGTTTCGTTTGAAGCATCCACTTCTCTGCTGCCATGTTTCAAATCTCCTTCGCTTCAATCCATCCAGTTCAGCCATCCCAGACTGATCATAGTTCCTGCATTTTAATAATTTCCGTAAATCTCTTCCTCATAGCTCTTTAACAGCTTCCGCCTTAACCGGTAATCCGGCAGTTTTCCTTCCACCACTCCCCAAAACTCCCTGGAATGGTTCATATGTATCCGGTGGGCCAGCTCGTGCACCACCACATAATCCGCCAGCTCCTCCGGCAAAAGCACCAGCCTCCAGTTAAAATTCAAATTTCCTTTTATGCTGCAGCTTCCCCATCTGGTCGCCTGATCCCTGACTGCAATGCGCCCGTAGCTTATCTTCATATCCGCAGCCCACCCAGCCGTCTTTTTCTCCAGATACTTCCTGGCCTCCTGGCGGTAAAACAGCTTCATCACTTCCTTAATCACCGTTTCCCGCTCTGCCCCCGCCTTTTTCTCCACAGGCCCTCTAAGAATTAACTCCCCGCTCCCGGCCAAAACCCGAAAGCTCTTTCTCCCAAAATCCGGCACCACGCGGAGGATATGGCCCCTTCCAAAGAAAAGCAGCCTGGCCCCTTCCTCCCAGTGAAATCCTTCCTTCTTCTTTAAGGAGGCCTCAATGCCTTTCATGTGAGAGTAAACCCAGCTCTTATTTTTCTCCGCCAGCTCATGACCGGAGTGAAAAGACAGCCCCCTGGGAATCCTCACCACCACTTCCCCGCTTTTTTTGACCTGAAGGGCCATGGTGCGTCTGTCTGATTTTATAATCTCATAAGGATAGCTGCTCCCATCTTCAAACGAGAGGAGCCCTTCTTCCTTTTCTTTCTTCTTTACCGCCATCTATCGAGTCTCCATTTTTTCTGCTTCATCATTCATCCCATATCCCCCATTATAGCGAAAAAATCAAAAAGAAACAACGGCCTTCTTTGAAACTTCCTCTGGTCATTCCCCTGTTTCCTATGATATCATAATGACAGAAACCCCCAAATACCCCTTCTCTCTGATAAGGAGGAATCAACCATGTACCAATTTTTCCTGCTGGATATCGATAACACTCTCCTTGATTTTGATGCCGCCGAAAAGCGGGGATTTGAAAAACTCATAGAATCCTATGGAATAGAATACCGCAGCAGAATGCTGGAAGAATATAAAAAATTAAACCGGGACCTTTGGGACCTGCTTGAACAGGAGAAGATCAGCCGGGATGAGCTCTTAAACACCCGGTTCACCCGGCTCTTTGACTCCTTCGGCTTAGAAATAAACGGAGCAGAAGCAGAATCCCGCTACCGCTTCCACTTAGGAGAAGGTGCGGACTTACTCCCCAACACAAAAGAAACCCTTCTGCACTTAAAGCAGAAGGGGGAAAAACTGTATCCAGCCTCCAACGGCGTCTACCATACCCAGATACAAAGGCTGAAAAAAGCAGGAATTTACGACCTGTTCGACGGAATGTTCATATCCGAAAAGATCGGGTATGAAAAGCCCTCTCCATTCTTTTTTGAACACTGCTTTCACCATATTCCTGACTTTTCAAAAGAAAAAACCATCATGGTAGGAGACAGTCTCACTTCCGACATCCAGGGCGCCATCAATGCCGGAATCGACTCCTGCCTCATCAGCCCTCCAAAGGCCCCTGCCGCCCCAAAAGCCACCTACCAGATCACAGACCTTTCGGAATTAATTGACTTAAGCCTCTAACCAATCCCCTTCATAAACTTGGAAGGCGACTTTAAGGTATACTTTTTAAACACCGAACAAAAATGCTTATAATCCGTAAAACCGGTGGCATCAGACACCTCAAATATCCGGTACTGCCCCGTATTTAACAGGACAATGGCCTGGGAAACCCTGTACTTATTTAAAAAGTCCAGGAAGGTCTGCCCCGTCACCTCCTTAAACTTGCGGCTTAAATAGCTGGTGCTGACCCCCAGCTCTTCGGAAATGGACTCTAAGCTCAGCTTCTCCCCATAGCGGGAACGAATTTCCTCCAGTGCCTTGGAAACATACTTGTTTTCCGAAACATCCAGCTTCATGTAGTATTCCAGGTTCATGACTCCGGCCTCTGTATCCGCCTTTTCCATGGCAAATTCCATCTGACGGCTGCTGGCAATCTCCTCACCCAGTTTTTTCATGAGGACTGCCAGCTTTTCTTCATCCACAGGCTTTAAAAGGTATTCGCTGACCCTGGCCTCAATGGCCCTTCTCGCGTACTCAAAATCCGCATAGCTGGTCAGCAGAATGCTTTTAAACTTCACGCTTTTGGAAGCTTCCTTTATCATTTCAATTCCATCCATAAAAGGCATGCAGATATCCGTAATCACCACATCCGGCTTGTGCTCCTGTATTTTCAAAAGCCCTTCCTGCCCATTGGCCGCTTCCGCCACAATCACACAGTCCATGCCGACCCAGTCCGTCATATAAACAAGACCTTTTCTGATAATATCTTCATCCTCTGCTATCATTACCCGTAACATCGTGTTCCTCCTTATTCACTGGAAGAGTGACAATCAAGGTGGTTCCAAGCCCTTCCGTACTCCTTATATCCACGCCGTAAGGCCTGCCGTAGAGAATCCTGCACCGCCTGTGGATATTATAAAGTCCCGAATGCCTGCTGTTGTTTTCCTCCTGCTCCAAAAGAGTCAGAACCTCCCGGAGGGCTCCCATGGTCATTCCAGCCCCGTCATCCCGGCAGATCATGGTCAGGCGCTCCTCATGGATGTAAACCTTGATCTCCACATTTAAGTTTTCCTGTCTGCCAAAACCGTATTTGACGGCATTTTCAATCATAGGCTGCAGCACCAGCTTGGGAATCCGGCAGCCCAAAGCCTCCGGCTCCACCTCCACTGCACAGGAAAAACGGCGGTTAAACCGGTACTTTAAAATGGTCAGATAATTTTCCAGGTGCTCCATATCCTCCTCCAGGGTCACCTCTGCCTTGCTTCCATCCAGGCTGTAGCGCAAAAGGTTTGACAGGCTGAATACCATCCTCGCCGCTGTCTCCGGTTCGATCCTGCACATATACCTGATATTTTCCAGGGTATTGTACAGGAAATGGGGATTAAACTGGGATTCCAACTGCTTATTCTGAGCCGCTGCCAAAAGCTCCGCCATCCTCTTATTGTTCTCCATCTGATGCTTTAAGCTGCCCATGGTTTCATTATAGGCATCCGCGATGATCCGGAACTCATTTTCCCGTTCCAGTTGAATGGGAGTATCCAGGTTTCCGTTTCTGGTCATTTCCATCACTTCCAGAATCTTATAAAAATCCCTGGTCTTCCTCTCCGTCACCTTCTTTGTGCTGATAAGCACCCACACCGTCATCAAGGCGAGGGCCGTTATGATCAGCGTGCTGCTAAGCCCCAGAGAGATCACAATGTTGTGAATATCCGTTGCCGAATAAACAAAAAACCGTCCGCCGTATGCAGGCTGTATGGATACGAGAAACATCTTTTTGTCATAAGATAAATACTTGCCCGCCGTCTTAAGCTCCTTTATCACTTGATTGCTGGCATCCTGCAGCCCATAATCATTGCTCAAATACACCCAGCCAAACTGGTCCGCAATGATGGTGCGGCTCTCAGACCTGTCCAGCACCGCCTTAAACTGGCTGCTGTTAATGGTAAAAATCACATATCCCGCTGTTTCCGTCCCATCCATCACCGCCCGGCCCATGGCGATATCCCGGTCAGACCTCTTCCATGGTTCCGCCAGATATATCTTTGTCTTTTCCGGTTCCGCATCCATGGCTCCCATAAGCCCCCATTGAATGCCGGCCGTATCCCAAAGATACCCCGGCACCTCTCCGCTGGAGAGTAAAAGCCGCTTCTCCCGGTTCAGGATAAACACATCAGCTTTATACCCCAGCCCGTTGGAAACCTGATAAAATTTCTCAAATATCTCCATCCGCCCCGAAGGCTCCAGACTCTTTTCAAAAATCCTTTCATCCAAAGCCAGCCGTTCCAGATTCTCTTCATATCCACTTAAAGCCCGGTCCAGCTCCTGGGCCACATAAGAATTATGGGATTCATTCCCGCTCTTCTTTCCATAGATCAAAGCCCCGAAAAAGACCAGGGTACAGACCAGAGTAAAACCCACTGCCGGAATAATGGCATAGCCCATAAACAACTGCCGCAGCTCATCCTTAAAATACCGCTCCCGTTTCATCAGCCCGCCCCCCTTCTAATTCAGGGTAGCCTGAAAAATCTCTGAAAAACGGGAAGGCCATCTGTCTTTATTTTCCCTCACCACTTCCTCCTGGTCGTGAATCAAGTAAATCTCCCGCTTATCAGACAGATATCCCGGCTCCTCCACGTCAACCCTGACAGAACGCCGCCCCAGGCGGGAAGATATAATGGTCTGCGCATCCTTTCCGGTCACGAAATCCACAAACTGCTCTGCATCTGCCCTGCGCTCAGTTCCCTTTATGATGCACACCACATCAGGCTTGGATATGACGCCCTCCTTCATGTATACCACCTTAACAGGATAACCGGAAGCGATGTAATGGGCCGCTCCCTCTTCAAAAGTCAGTCCCACGGTAAAACGCCCGTCTGCCACTCCCTGATACACCTCCTGGGAACTTCTCAGGAGAGTGCCGTCTAAATTACGGCAAAACTTCTCCACATAGTCCCAGCCGCCCTCAGGCTCTCCTTCTCCCATGGCATACAGCATGTTGATCACATGCTCGTAAGCCGAGGAGGAAACAGAAGGGTTGCACATGGCGATTTTCCCTTTCAGTTCCGGCTTTAATAAGTCTTCATACCCTTCAATTACAATATCCCCTGCCAGATTGGTATTGACCATAAGGATGCTGGGCATATCCGTAAACCGGGGCATATTTCCTTCCCTGTTCTTAAAATCCTCCTGAACCATGGACTCATTTTCACTGATATAAGGCTCAAATAAATTCCTTTTGGGCATAGCAGAAGAAAGGGAGCCACCCCATAAAACATCACATGCAGGCTCCTCCCCTTCTTCTATCATCCTTAACAGCTTCCCGGTTCCTCCCGTATATACCTCCACCCCGATTCCTGTCCGTTCCTCAAACTCAGAAACAATAGGATTGATTAATTCCAGGGGATGGGGGCTGTATACCACCAGTTCCTTGTCCATATTCAGTTCTGCCGATGGAACAGGGGGCCTGGAAGCACAGCCTGCCAAACAGGCCATGCATAAAACCACCCCTGCATATCCGATCTTTTTTTTCATCTGTCCCGTCTCCGCCCTGTCAATGATATAACTTTATTCTAACAACGCTGTTACAGAATGTAAACCCCCTTAGGATCAAAATCCAGATAAGCCTTTTCTCCCACCTCATAAATTCTCCGGTTAACAGGATTATAGTCCGTGATCTGAATTTCCATATCCCCAACCATAACCTGATAATACTGGTAAGAGCCCATAAAGGTGGAAAGGGTAACATGGCCTTCCAAAACTCCGGTTTCCGCCAGGGTTGCGCCCTCAGGACGGATTACCAGAGTCGCCTCATCGCCGGTTTTTGCCTTGGCAAAGTTGTTGACCTCAATGGTATTTCCAGCCACCCGGATGGTCGCCTTTTCCCCATTTTCTTCTAAAACCTCAGCCTTTAAGAAGTTGGCTTCTCCGATAAAGTCAGCCACGAACCTGGAAGCAGGATGGTAATAAATCTCCCTTGGGCTTCCCATCTGCTCGATCTCTCCCTTGTTCATGATAATGATTTTATCCGATATGCTCATGGCCTCAGACTGGTCATGAGTTACGTAAATCGCTGTAATTCCTACTTTCTGTTGAATCTTTCTGATCTCCGTTCTCATGGTCACACGAAGCTTGGCATCTAAGTTGCTCAAAGGCTCATCAAAAAGCAGAACTCCCGGTTCAATGACCAGGGCCCTTGCCAGAGCCACCCTCTGCTGCTGTCCGCCGGAAAGCTGGTTTGTCATACGGGATTCCATTCCCTCCATCTCCACCAGCTTTAAGATGTTCATAACACGTTCCCTGATCTCATCCTTTGGCACCTTCCTGATCTGAAGTCCGTAGGCCACATTGTCAAAGACATTGTAGTGAGGCAGGAGCGCATAGCTTTGAAATACCATGGCAGTATCTCTTTTGTTGGGAGTCAGGCTGTTGATAGCCTCCTCTCCTAAATAAATCTCTCCCTTATCCGGGCTTTCAAAGCCGGCAATCATACGCAGGGTCGTGGTCTTTCCGCATCCGGACGGTCCCAGCAGGGTGACAAAGGTTCCCGGTTCAATGTCCAGAGAAGTCTCCCTTACCGCATAAAAATCCTTTCCCGTCTTCGGGTCCTTATATATTTTAGAAATGTTCTCCAAGCGAACACCTTTTTTCTGTTTATCCATTTTGTTTCCTCCTGTTTAAGCCGGTTCCTGATCGTCTTTAATCTTTTTGCTGACACCAAAGAACTTCATGGCAGTATTCATAATGAGAACTGCGCCATAGGTAATCATGATCAATACGGTTGCATAAGCGCAGGCCACGCCGTAATTTCCCTTTTCCGCCTGCTCGTTGATCTGACAGGTGATCAGCAAAAATTCCGGAGTCACCAGCAGAATAATGGCGGAAATAGCGGTAATGCTTCGCACAAAAGCCGTTACCAGACCGCTGAAAAACGAATCCTTGATCAGCGGAAGAGTGACAGTCATAAATACCTTGGCAGAGTTGGCGCCCATATCATAAGCCGATTCCTCTATGGACTTATCTATCTGCCTTAAAGCAGAAATACCGCTTCTGGTTCCCGTAGGAAGGCTTCGAACAATAAACACGATAATGAGGATTAAGCCTGTTCCGTAAAGTCCGCTCATAAATCCTGACCGGAACAGTCCGTTTGCATATCCGCGGATATATCCGATACCGAGAACCGTTCCCGGAACAGCCATAGCCAGCATGGAAACCGACTCAATAAATCCCTTGGCCTTAAACTGTTTCTTAACCACCAGATAAGAAATGATCATGGAAAGGAAAGCCGTCAAAGGCGCCGCAAACATGGAAAGCATAAAGGAATCCTTAAATGCTTTCAATCCGCTGGTCTTAAACATGTACTGGAACCACTTAAGGCTCAAGCTGTAATCTCTTCCCCAAAGGGTGAACATGGCTCCAAAAGGAATCATGATATACATGAGCAGTACAAAAGCTGCCACCAGCCCGCAGAATGCGGTCAGAGGAACGGTAACGCTTTTCTCCTCAATGAGCATTCTCACACGGGAGGCTTTTCCTGTTAAAGTAGCTGCTGTCTTCTTCTCCAGATAATACTTCTGAATCAAAAACAGTACCACAGTCAGCAGCAGCAGAACTACAGACATGGCCGCAGCTCCGGTGGAATCGTAAGCACCTGTCACCTGAAGATAAATGGTGGTAGCCAGTGTGTCATAAGAACCGCCGATGAGCATGGGGTTTGCAAAATCCGCTACAGACTCAATAAACGTTACCAAAAATGCATTGCCAAGACCGGGGAGGAGCAGGGGAAGGGTAACGCTTGTAAATACCTTCCAGCGCGTCGCTCCCATATCTCTTGCCGCTTCTTCCAAAGAAGGATCAATGTTTTTCAAAAGTCCCTTTAACATCAGATAGCACACCGGGAAAAAGGTCAGGGTCTGAACAATGGCGATTCCCTTAAGCCCGTATACATCAGAATCATAAATTCCAAGCAAAGAACGGCTGATAATGCCGCTTCGTCCGAAAAGCATGATCATGGACAAGGACAAAACAAAAGGCGGGGATACAACCGGAAGCATGGAAACCAGTCCAAACAGCTTCTCTAAAATCTTTGTCTTAAGCTTTACATACACCTCCACATAAGCGAACAAAAGTCCGATGGCAGTAGAAGCAAGTCCTGTAATAAAGCCCAAGGCAAGAGTATTGCTAAATGCATTTCTAAACCTCTCTAAATTCAATACCCTCTGAAAAACAGCCAGGGTAATGGTTCCCTCTGCATAAAAGCTGTCTACCAAAAGCATGAGCAGAGGATAGAGAATGAACAAGGCCAGGAAAATCAACAGCACTACGATCATGCTGACCAAAATTGGATCTGAAAAAAACTTTTTACGTTCCAAGCGAACACTTTGAGAACTGGCCACAAAAAGACCCCCTTTCTTCCGTTTGAGCAGAACCGGTCTGCTCTACATTTCCTTATATACAAAAGATGCTGCGTAATGGTTCTCATCCATATTACGCAGCACCCTTTTTCTCTCCGGCAGGCAGCCTTCCCGCCCTGCCATATACACATTACGGTTCAGCTATGCCGGAGCTAAAATACCGCATTACTCTGTCTTGAAGCGGCTTCCGTCAGCGCTGTCAGCAGAACTTCCAAGAGCAGTAAAGAAGTCCTCTACATATTTTGCACTGTTTGCCTTTGCATCCTCAAAGTCGTATTCAATGGTATTGTTCATATCCAGGTTAAACTGAGCAGCTTCTTCCGGCTGAGTTGCATTGCTGAGTACCAGGAACTGGTAAGCGCCGTTTTCCTTGGCAATATCAACAGCATCAGGAGTCAGAGCGTATTCGATCCACAGCTTTGCAGCGTTGGGATGAGTTGCGCCGTTAAAGATGGCTGTAGCGCCTACCTCATAAGAGGTTCCATCCTCAGGAACAACAAGCTGAATGTTATCGTATCCCTGAAGGATCTGGTAAATTCCATCATGCAGGAAACCGATTCCAATAACACACTCTCCAGGTCCTACCATTTTGGAGGGGCCTGAACCTGATTTTGTATACTGTGCAATGTTCTTGTCCAGCTTCTTGAAGTATTCCATAGCCTCATCGTGGCCCTTCATCTGGATCATGGTGTTGATTACCAGCTTAGCTGTACCGGCGGTGTTAGGGTTGGACAGCATGATCAGTCCTTTGTATTCTTCCTTTGTCAAGTCATCCCAGGTCTTTGGAGCTTCCAGGCCAAGTCTTTGTAATTCTTCTGTATTCACCATAAAGCCTAAGATTCCCTTATAGATACCATACCAGGAGTCTGTGGTGTCCTTGTACTGATCGCTGATTAAGTTCTTTGCATTGATGGCCTTATATGGTGTCAAAAGTCCTGCGGCAACAGCCTCGTTGTAAGGATCGGTAGTTCCTCCGAACCACACGTCAGCAGATGGCTTTCCGCCTTCTTCTGAAACCTTTGTGTATACCTCAGATGTGGAAAGTCTCTGGAATTTGGTCTTAATTCCGTAGATCTTCTCAAAGTTCTTGCATACTGCTGCTAAATGCTCCTCTTCACAGGAACCGTATACAGTCAGTTCGCCTTCTGCCTTAGCAGCCTCAATAAGGGCTGATAAATCATCAGCTGCTGTTGTCTCTCCTGCTGCTGCAGCCGTTGTCTCTGCACTGGCAGCCGCCGTCGTTGTAGGAGCAGATGTTTCGCCTCCTTTGGAACCGCATGCAGCAAGGCTGAGAGCAGCCGCACATGCCATTAAAAGTGCCATTTTTTTCTTCATAACAGATTCTCCCTCCGTTCTTTTTATTTTTCCATTTTACCAAAAAACAGTTCGGGAAAATACCGAAAAACCAGTAATAATGTCGTAATTTTTGAACTAAACCATATTATTACACAGCATTTTATCTATAAAGCTTTCCCTCCAAAGCCAGAAACTGATCCAGAACCATGCGGCTGACCCTGGCGCCGAACACAGTGGCCGGATGGGCCGGGTAATACATGGCGTCAGAAAACTCCTTATGAAACATGACGATCACATAAGGCCCGTAAGGAGTGAACACGATTCCCCCGTCATTTCTGCAGGCATCCATGCTTCCGCTTTTGGAGGCAACGGAAATGAGAATGTCATCTGTATTGTCACTGTCCATATAAACAGGAGGGAAATCTCTGGTGATCATGGTGTTGTAATGCTGCTTCTTCAAAATTTCCACCATCTTTTTATCCGCCGAAGGGCTGATCAGCTCTCCCTTTGCCAGACGGATGAATATGCTGGCATAATCCCTGGGCGTACTGGTCCCCAGCCCGTCGTATTGTTCAAAATGAATGGGATTGTGAAGCACCGTATCCCTGCAGCCAAGGTCCCTGATGCACTGGTTGATGGTATCAAGCCCCAGATAATCAATGATCATATTGGTGGCGATATTATCGCTCACAATGATCATAAAAGTGGCTGCATCCTTAACCCTCAGCATGGCCCCCGGCTCCAGGGCGGGCAGCACGCCGCTTCCGTCCACAACGTGCTCCTCCTTATATTCAATCACATCCTCAAGGCTCTTCTTCCCCTTTTCCACCTGGTCAAATAAGCATACCAGGATATAGGTCTTAATAGCGCTTGCGGTCTCAAAGGCATCATCACCGTGAACGGAAATCACATTGCCCTGGAAATCATCCAGATAAATTCCCATTTTTCCGTCGTAGCTCATAAGCTCTGCTTCAATTCTTTTCTCTAATGTAAGTCTGGAATCCATATGATAAGGCCCTTTCTCTTTTCTCAGTTAAAAAATACTTCCTGACGCATACCAGCTTTCCGCCAGATCCGGCCTGTAATTTTCATCCTCCGGGTTCAAGCTGTTTATCACCACACCGCCGCTTCCCACCTTTCCGGTAGAATGGATATAAGCCCCATTTCCCATGTACATAGCAATATGCCCCGGAAAATACATCAAATCTCCCCGCAGCATTTCCTCCCTGGGAATCTGATGCACCGGAAATCCAGGTTCAATCCTGGCATCCCGGTATGTCAGGATTCCATTTAACATATAGCTTACCGAAGTCAGCCCCGAACAGTCAATGCCTGCCGTAGACTTACCTCCCCACCGGTACTGAACGCCTAAATACTGCTTTGCCGTCTCCACCACTGCCTTTCGGAAAGCCACTTCATCCACAATTTCCTTCTGAGCCGGCTCCCCCGTCCACAATCCGGCCTGGGAAAACTCCTTTTTCCTTAAATACTGGTTCCTCATATATCCGGTCCGCCCGTCTAAAAGCTCCACCTTAGCCCAGCCCTTTTCCTCAGACTCAAAAGCCAGCACCTTTATAACAGCTCCCTTAAAAAGGCTTATGAGGCAAACACCCTGAACCTTTGGAAGGGAAAGGACATCCACATGGATTCCATCCACCACCATCAGACAGCTTTCCTCCCAGCCCTTCATCCCAGCCAAATCTGTGATTTTCACATCTTCTTTCTTAACAAACCCGGTATACTCATAAAAAGTCCGAACCGGATAAAATCCCTGCACCTCTTCCCCGGTTATTGCAAGCCCCATACCGTACAGGCCTTCATCAGCAATGGCAGACACCACTTCTCCCAAACGGTTCTCCTTCGTTTCTTCCGGCACCTCCCAGATCACAGCAACCGGTAACGTTACAATCCCATAGGATTCCATAGCAATTTCCTCCCATCCTCTCTGTTTTATTCCACAAAAATATGCCCCGCCCTGCAACAGACAGGCTTTTCATTAAAACCACCTGCAGCAAGGGGAGCATACCTCAATTTCCCTCAGCAGTTACATCTGCTTTGGAAACCTTCCTGTTATTTTCTCAACCGGAACTGGCCCACAAGACCGTTAAGCAAGGCGGACTGGCTGGAAAGCTCCTCACTGGCAGCCGCAGACTCCTCTGCCGTAGCCGCATTGACCTGTACCACGGAAGAAATCTGATCCACTCCCAATGCCACCTGTTCCATAGTCTCTGACTGCTGCAGGGAAGCATTGGATATTTCCTCCAGCATTCCTGCCACCTGCTCCACATGCGCTACAATGCCGGACAGGGACTCTGCCGTCTGTCCCACAAGCCCGCTTCCCCGTCTTGTAGAACGGATAGAACCTTCAATCAGCTCCGCCGTATCATGGGTTGCAGTTGCCGTCTTTTGTGCCAGGTTGCGCACTTCATCTGCAACAACGGCAAAGCCTTTTCCCGCATCTCCGGCTCTGGCCGCCTCCACTGCCGCATTCAGCGCCAGTATATTGGTCTGGAACGCAATATCATCAATGATCTTTATAATGCTGTTGATCTCATTCGTCCTGGAGTTGATTTCTTCCATGGCGCTTATCATGTTCTGCATCTGCTGGTTTCCTTCCAGAACGCCGGAAACCGTCACCCTGGAAAGCCCGTTGGCCTTTTGAGCCATTTCTGCATTGGAACTGATCTGTCTCGTCACTTCAGTGATGGTGGAAGAAAGCTCTTCTACAGAAGCCGCCTGCTCTGTGGCGCCCTGGCTCAGCATCTGCGCTCCGGAAGCCACCTGACCGGACCCGGAAGCGATCTGATCCGATGCCACCTTGATCTGCTCCAAAGTATCTGTCAGGGTTCTGGAAATATTTAAGAGGGCAGTCTTTATGGAACTGAACTCTCCCACGTAATCCGACTCCAGTTCAAATGCCATATTTCCCTGGGCAATCTGATTTAAAACCAAAGAAATTTCCTCAATATAATTCTTATATTCCCTTAAAGTCACGCCAATCTTTTGAAATGCATCGATCAAAAGCCCGATTTCTCCGTCAGCCTTAACCTTGATATCCACATCAAAGTTGCCTTCTGAAACCTCCCTGGCCGATTTCGTCACAGCCTTGATGGGCTTTGCAATGCTGTTGCTCACTACAGCACCTGCCGCCAGCACGAAGAAAAATATAACTGCCAAAGCTGTAAAGATAACGCCTTCCACCCGGTGCACGCTTTCAAACAAAGCCGCCTCAGATATGACAGAAATATAGTTCCAGCCCGTATTTTCAGACTTGATGCTCTTAAGAAAATAGGCCTTTCCTTCGATGCTTATTTTCTGAAAATCAGCATTCTGGCTGATTGCCTTTAAAAATTCTTCTCCGTACGCTTCAGAAAGATTTTTAAAGTTGTTTTCCGGATTGCTGGGGTCCGCTATAATGGTGCCGTCCCCGGAAGCCAGCATGTAATAGCCCTTGGAGTCCTGGGTCGCCATTTCAAACAGCTTTGTAACGGAATCCACGCTCATATCCACTGCCATGACTCCGGTCACATTTCCCCGGCCATCCACAATAGCCTGTGACGCGCCGATAATAACAATGTCATCCGTTGCAAAGTAATACGGTTCTCCCAAAACAGGAGTTCCCGGTGATGCCTTGGCAGTTGGATACCATGGACGGACTCTGGGATCAAAGGCAGCGCCTATTTCCGAGTCCGGATACTGGATATAACCGCTCTGTTCCGTTCCCATAAAAACGTACTGGTAATCCGGATGGCTCTTTCCAAATTCTGAAAAGCTTTTATATATCTCCCGCTCCACCGCGCCGTTTTGTGCCGGTGTCATTTTAGTGGAAGACTTGGTCCCTGCATAACTGGTAATGGACCGGTCCGCCGTCTGAAGCAGACTGCCTTCTGCAAAATAACGGACATTGTTCAGCATTTCGTTAAACACTGCATCCACGTTGTTATTCACCATAGACAACTGCTTGTTAACCGCGCTTTTCTGGTCTTCCAATGACGTTTCTTCCAGATTCCTTATAAAGAAAACACTCATGCCTGCCAAAGGAATAATTGCGAAAAAAATCAGCAGAAAAACCAGCTTAAACCGAAGCGTTTTAAAAGGGTTTACCTTCATACTACCTTCTCCTCTTTTGCGATTTTAAAGTTCCTTTCATTATACCAGAATTTTACTTATAAAGTAATATAAGGCATATCCCTTTATTCATTAATTTTTCTTATGCATAAACCATGTCATACGTATAACTGCTTATACGCCTCTGCTTCTTTTTGATTTGCCAGTACAAAATGCTCCTTCCTGATTTCCTGCCAGGAAGCCTCATCCTTTGAATAGTCATGAATGGAAGGCTCATAGACCAAAAGCTTCTTCTCCTTCTCACGCTTTGGATCAGGCATGGGAATTGCAGAGAGCAAAGCTCTGGTGTAGGGATGAAGGGGATGGGTGATCAATTCCTCTGTTTCCGCCATTTCCACAATCTCCCCTTTCCGGATTACCGCAATCCGGTCCGTGATAAACCGCATGACAGACAAATCATGGGCAATGAACAGATACGTGATCTGGCGCTTCTTCTGCATATCCGCAAGAAGGTTCAGCACCTGGGCCCGGACCGAAACATCCAGAGCAGAAATAGGCTCATCGGCAATGACAAACTCCGGATTCATGATGAGAGACCTTGCAATTCCGATTCTCTGCCTCTGCCCTCCGGAAAATTCGTGAGGAAAACGGCTTGAAAACTCCGGCAGCAGACCGACGTCCAAAAGAGCCTGATCCACCCGCTTTTTCCTCTCGCTCTCGCCTAATCCCTTTTCTAAATTCATCAGCCCCTCGCTGATGATATAATCCACCTTGGCTCTTTCATTTAAAGAAGCCTGAGGGTCCTGAAAGATCATCTGTATTTCCCGGATCACTTTACGGTCCAGCTCTGCAGGAATCTTTCCGTTTATCTTCTGCCCCTTATAAAGAATCTCCCCGCCTGAGCTGGGAACAATCCTCATAATGGCCCGGCTGATGGTGGTCTTTCCTGACCCCGACTCTCCCACCAGCCCAAAGGTTTCCCCCTTGTATATCTTAAAATTGACCTTTTTCACCGCCTCATACTTTTTCCTGCGCTCTCCAAAGGTCACATCCAAATCCTTTACATCCAATAATACTTCCCGTTCCATCAGATCAGACCTCCATTCCTGATTTTAGCCACCACATCCGGCGGGTCCAGCTTAGGCGCCCTTGGGTCCAGCAGCCAGGTCTTGGCCTTATGGGTAGGGGACACTTCAAAATAAGGGGGCTGCTTCACAAAATCAATCTTAAGAGCCCTGGGGTTTCTGGGCGCAAACGCATCTCCCTTTACCTCTGTATAGAGATTGGGCGGAGTGCCCGGAATGGAAAAGAGGTCCGTTCCCTTTACTCCCACCTGAGGCAGGGAAGAAAGCAGGGCCCAGGTATAGGGATGCCTTGGGTCATAAAAAATATCCTCGCTGGTGCCGATCTCCACAATATCGCCGGCATACATGACAGCCACCCGGTCCGCAATATTAGCCACCACTCCTAAATCATGAGTGATCAAAATGACCGACAGTTTATACTTATGACGCAGCTCCTTTAATAAATCCAGAATCTGAGCCTGAATCGTCACATCGAGAGCCGTAGTAGGCTCATCACAAATGAGAACCTGAGGATTACAGGCAATGGCGATGGCGATTACCACCCTCTGCCTCATTCCTCCTGAAAATTCATGGGGATACTGGGAAAAACGCCTTTCCGGGTCCTGAATTCCCACGTCCGTCAGATATTTAAGGGTACGCTTTTTTGCCTCCGCCCGGTTCACATTCTGATGAATGAGCACGGCTTCCATAATCTGCACTCCAATGGTCTTTAAAGGATTTAAGCTGGTCATAGGGTCCTGCATGATCATGGCGATCTCATGCCCCCTGATATTGAGCCAGTCCCGTTCTCTCTTCACATCGGTCAGGGTTATTTCCTTCCCGTCATCAGCACCGTAATAAACGGCATTTCCACCGTCCACCCGTCCGTTTTTCTCCAAAAGCCCCATAAAAGACTTGGTAAACACAGACTTTCCGCTTCCCGATTCCCCTACAATAGCCAGAATTTCTCCCTTATATAAATCCAGGGATATTCCACGGATGGCATGAAGAGTTTTCCCCCTCAGCTCAAACTTAATATCCAGGTCATTCACTTCTAAAATCTTCTCTCGATTCATTCTGGCCCTCCTTAAACGTGATTCTTCGGATCAGCAGCATCCGAAAAAGCGTTGCCGATGATATAAAAGGAAATGGTGACAAATGAAAGGATGATGGTAGGATAAACCAATTGATACCGCAGAGCAGGGCTGGTGATGAGAGCCCTTCCCTCATTGATCAGATTTCCGAGGCTGGGAATATTGACCGGAAGTCCCAGACCGATGTAAGTGATAAACACCTCATTTCCAATGGCAGCCGGAATGGTAAGAGCCATTCGAAGCATAATAACCGACACCAGATAAGGCAGTAAGTTCTTAATAATAATCCGGCTCACCGGAGTTCCCAGACAGCGGCTGGCAACGTTATAATCCCTGTCCCTGATAATGAGAATCTGGTTCCGGATAAACCGGGCCATCTGAATCCAGCCCGTAAGACACATGGCAAACACCAGAGTCTTAATGCTGGGCTTTAAAATATAAGAAATCAGAATCAGAACAATCGTATTTGGAATATTGTCAATGATGTTGTAAACTTCTGTTAAAATAAAATCCGCTTTCCTCACATAACCCCAAATCACGCCTACGGTGATGCCGATAACAGCCTCTGCAAGGGCCACTGACAGACCGATCATCAAAGAAGTCCTTGTCCCCGCCCAGATTCTGGCCCATAAATCCTGTCCGATAGAGTTAGTTCCCAGAATGAACTCCTCTCCCGGAGGCACATTGCGAAACTGCATTCCCGATGCGTCATTGATGATTTTATTGGGATCGTACTGTCCCGGTAAATAGGGCTGGATAAATGTAAATGCCAGAAGAAGCGCCAAAAGCACCAAAAGGATAAAGGCTCCCCGGTTCTTTAAAAAGGCATGAAGAGTGCTGTTCCAGTAGGAATAATTGCTGTACCCCGTCTTCTCCACTTCCATCTCATTGAATTCCTGAAAAGAGAATAACTCTGCCTCCTCCATGGTATCCATAAATTCTGCTTCCTTTGAGTGGCGGTATGAAAACTGCTTCATCATCTGTCACCTTCCTTCTTTCCCAGACTGATTCTGGGGTCTAACAGCACCATAAGTAAATCTCCGAATAAAAGTCCCAGGACGCCCACACATGCATAGAGCAGAACAATTCCCTGAACCATGGTATTATCATGCTTTTTGATCACAGTAACCAGCAGACCGCCCATTCCCGGAATGCTGTAAAGAGACTCAATATAAATAGAACCGATCACCGTATTTAAAAATGCCGTAGGAATATACTGCGCCAAAGGCACAAAGGCATTGCGGAAAATATGCTTAAACATCACACTTCCCTCAGACATTCCCTTTGCTTTAGCTAACTTCACATAATCCTTATTGCTCTCATCCACCATATACCGCCTCAGCCACATGCCGTAAAAAGCGATGTTTCCAAGAGACATGGAAATCACCGGAAGCACCCAGTATTTAGGGTCATCCATCTGAAACAGCAGTCCCACATCAATCAGCTTGGTTCCGTAAAGCTGGATATACAGAAAATAAACCGCCGCCGGCACCGCCTGGATGCAGACAATAAACAGGGTTCCAATCCGGTCAAACCACCGGTATTTATACCTGGCCATCAAAGCTCCCATAGGAAGTCCGAAAAGAAGAGACACCACCATGGACCAGGACCCCAGCCTGATGGAAACAGGAATCTTATCAGCCAAAACCTGCGATACGGGAACATTGGCCCTGTAAATTCTGGACATGCCTAAATCTCCCTGAAGAAGGTCCTTGAAAAAGCGAAGAACCTGAACCGGAAGGGGATCAGTCAGCCCCATTTCCTTTAAGCCAACCTGTATTTGCTGTTCTGTCATTTTATCGAAATTCTGGAAATACCCTTCAATGGGCATCAGACGAAGCAGACAAAAGACCACGGTCAGAATAATGACCAGTGTAAGAAGTGAACGGGCAATTCTTTTTCCTAAATACTTTATCATCAGTTTTCAGCTCCTTTTATATAATTTCTTAATCAAGTATTGTACTTCCTCATAGTAAAAATACTCTCTGAAAAAGACGTATCCTGCACATCTGTTTCAGACGGTATTTTTCCGCCGGACCGGGAATTTTCATGCCTGGTCCGGCGGTCATTTTTACAGTTTATTTTTGATTTGCTTCCTTGTTTGCCTTAAACTCATCCATGGAAATGTAATGATCATTGATGGTCTGTCCTTTATAGCGAAGGTTGGATACACCAAACGGTGCATACTGGCCGTCAAATACATTTAAGGTATCTGCAACATATCTGCTGACAGAAATGCTGTAAGGAATCACAAAAGCATGGTTGATGAGACTTGACTCTGCCTTGGCAAAAGCCTCATAACGGGAATTAATTTCTGTCTTAATGCCCTTAGCTTCCTCTACCAGAGTAAAGTATTCTAAAGCTGCCTCTGCGGAAGGAGTACCCTCTTCAATGGCCTTTGCAATGTTTCCATACTTATATCCCAGATCGTATCCTTCTTCCCCTTTTTTCTGGTAGAATGGATCTGTCCAGGTTTCCGGGTCTGCATAGTCAGCACCCCAGTTGCACTTCATAAATGCAAACTTGCCGCTGCGGCGCACCTCTGTTAAGAATCCGTCAGCAGGGCCTGCCTCAACAATAATGTCAATGTAATCTGCTCCGAGAAGCGCTTCCATCTGCTGTTCTACGATCTGGCACTCTTTATCCCAGTTAAGTTCAGAAGGATTGTAAGGCATCAGAACCTTTACAGGGAAGGTCACGCCCTCTGCAGCCAGCTCTGTCTTTGCCAAATCCCGGTATTCCTTGGCCTTTGCCTCATCAAAAGTCTGTCCCAGAGATGCCATGTCACCTACTGTCGTATAATCTTTACCATCAGCATTAAAGGTAAAGTTAGCCGGTGTAATGGAATTGATCACAAAATCCTGGGGCGCAGTGGAGTCTGTAATTGCGATTGGGTTTATCTTGTTCAGCGCTGCGAAGAAGGATTTACGGAAGTTTTCATTATTTACAGCCTTTTTCCAGTTTTCCGGCTCATACTGAGCGTCAAACTGAGGATTAAAGTTAAAGCCGTAGAAGAAAGAATAGCTGGTTCTCGGTCTTTCCCGGCTGATTAAGTTCTTCGTATCCTCACCGCTTAACCAGTCATCCAGAATATCTGCAGGAATCTCTGCGTAATCCACTTCTCCACGCTTTACCATCTCAGGTCCAATGGTATTATACTCTGCGTTGTAGATTCTGTGGATTTCATCTATGTATACCGTATCCGCATCATAATTCAGAGGATTCTTTTTCATGATCTGTCTTTCCTGGGGAGAAAACTCTGCCAGATAATATGCGCCGTTGTAATACATCTTATCAGCACCGGTTCCGAACTCCTTGCCAAGTTCCTCAAGCTGCGGGCCGTAAGCAGGCATGTATACCACGTAAGCAAGAGAAGAAAGGAAGTATGGAACCTCTTCTTCCAGAGTATAAACCAGTGTGTGCTCATCAACTGCCTTCACACCTACTTCAGAAAAATCAATAGGCGCCCACACATTGCCGTCTTCGTCAGCACCGCCATTGTAAACAAGTCCGTTATAATACTTTTCTGCATTTGCAATAATGCCGAAAAGGTTCTGTACATTGCCGCTCTCATACTCAGGAGTCAGCTCATATTTCATGGCATCCACAAAATCCTGGGCAGTGACGGCAGCCACCTCAGCACCTGTATGATCAACCCACTTAGCATCTCTCAAGGTAAATGTCCAGGTCAGGGCAGCCTCATCATACTTCCACTCGGTAGCAAGTCCGGGCTTAACCTGTCCCTTGTTGTCATATTCAACCAGGGTGTCAATGGTATTTGCAGGCAGCCAGTGGTCATTCTGTCCTGAGGCAACCAGGTAATTCACAGTGGTAGCTTCAGCGCCGTACAGTCTCGTATAAATTGCCGGTTCTGCGCTTCCTCCTGCTTCCGTTTCCTTTCCTGCGCCCTGGGTTTCTCCTCCCGTCTTTCCGCCGCCGCATCCGCTTAAAGCCACGGAAGCAGTCAGAACAGCACATAGCATAGAAGCAATTAATCTTCTCTTCTTCATAAATACTCCTCCATTTTCCTAATATTCTAAACCCATTGGGATTAGTATCGCTCTTAAAACCAGTTAAAATTAAAATCAGTCAAAAAACACGGGAACCCTGGTAATACCCAGTCCGGCATCTTCCCCCATCAAAATCCTGGGCCCCTCAAAAACCGGACCTCCTGTATAGGGGTCTTCCTTACAAAGAGAAGGACCGTCTAAATCCGCCCTGGTAATGATTCCCTTTCCTGCCGCCAAATGAGCCGCAGCACTGACCGCAATCTTGCTCTCCAGCATACATCCAATCATGCACTCCACGCCAAAGCTTTCCGCAATGGCACAGACCTTCAACGCCTCATGGATTCCCCCTGTTTTCATCAGCTTAATATTAATGAGATCAGCCGCCCGCTCCTGAATAATGCGGATGGCATCCTCTGCAGAAAAAACGCTCTCATCGGCCAGAATCGGCGTATCCACCTGACCGGTAACAAATTTCATTCCTTCAAAATCATGGGCCCTAACCGGCTGCTCCACCAGATCCATGCCAATCCCCATGTCTTCCATGGTTCTGATAATCCGGACCGCCTCCTTGGGAGACCATCCCTGATTGGCATCAACACGCAGCTTAACATCAGGCCCTACAGCCTGGCGGATTGCCCTGATCCGTTCCACATCTCCGGCTCCATCCTTGCCCACCTTGATCTTTAAAATGTTAAAGCCCTGAGACACTGCCTTTAAGCTGTCCGCAACCATTTCCTCCACGCCATTGACGCTGATGGTCAAATCCGTCTCAATTTCCTTTTTCCGGCCTCCCAGGACCTTATATAAGGGCTTATTGCAGGACTTTGCAAAAAGGTCATAAACAGCCATATCCACCGCTGCCTTTGCAGAAGTGTTCTTCAATATACAGCCATGAAGCCTTCCCATAATTCCGTCTAAATCCTCAATCTCCATGCCGATCAGGTTTGGAGCGATAAAATCTTCAATGGCACAGAGAATGGACCCTCTCGTATCGCCTGTAATCACCGCCGTTGGCGGGGCCTCTCCAAAACCTACCTGCCCATCCTCTGTGGTAATTCTGACCACAACATCATTGACACTATCCACGGTTCTGAGAGCCGTCTTAAAAGGCGTCACCAAAGGAATGCTGATTTCCGCCGTATCGATCTTTGTAATTTTCATCCTGATTACCTCATTTTCCTAAATATCATTCAAACTGTCGTATAATTCCAGGGAAATCTCCGCCATAGCCCGTTCAAAAGCCGGAGTATCCGTTTCATTCCCGCAAAAGCAGACGAGAAACGGCTCCTTTCCATAAACAATCCCCACGTCATGGGTAATCCCCCGGTCCTCTCCCGTCTTATGGGCAATCTCCGGGTCCTCAGGAAGGGCCTGCAGATAAAAAGGAATCTTGCTGCAAAGCTGCTGATTTTTCAAAATACCGATCATCTTCTCACTGGCCTGTCCGCTGACCAGCTTTCCTTCATACATCATCTTTAAAAGCCTGCCAGTCTCGCTGGCAGTTATGTAATTTTGAATTCCACGGCTGGATAATTCCAGATCATACATCTTTCTCTGAAGCAGAGTCTTTTCAAATCCCTGACTCCTGATAAACTCATTGATCTGTTCCGTTCCCAAAAGGTCAATCAGCAAATTGGTGGCCGTATTATCGCTGAAAATAATCATCAGCGTAATCAAATCCATGACAGTGACCCCAATCCCCTCATGGAGATAAGTCAATGCACCGCAGGATGGAACACAATCCTCACGCCTTAACCGTATCATTTCCTCAGGGTCCAAAAGCCCTTTTTCTATCCTGTCAAAAGCCGCCGCCATAACAAATAACTTAATGACGCTGGCTGCCATCATGGGTTCATCTTCCTTATAGGAAGCCTTATCCCCTGTGACCAGATTTTCATATAAAAAACTGATCTTTCCGGGAAACCCCTCTAATTTCTTTCCTATGCTGTCCTTCATCAATATCCGTTTCTCTCCTCAACAGGTAAAATCTGGAAACCTTATATAAAAAAAGAGGCACTGCACCCATAATACACAGCTACCTCATCGCACCTGATTCGAATCTTTGGCCATATCTTCCAAAGCCCTATGTATAAGTATAATAAATTTTCAAAAAAAATCAAGGGATAATTTTGGCAAATTACGATTTAGCCCATGATGGAAACAGTAAAAAGCACCTGCATTTTCACGGAAATGCCTTTTCCTGCATGTGCGGGAAGATGGAAACTCCCGGCACCAAAACACCATAATAGAATATTACATCTGTCTTTGCCCTATTGTCAATCAACCGTTGGATTGGGTCGTAAAACAAATTTATCAGTCACTCGCTGGATTGGGTCGTAACGCAAATTTTCTTCTCTTTGACATCCTGACTGTTGCAATAAAGTCATTATACTCCCCCCACGGCTTTTCCGTAACCGAAGCAGACCATCCATCCATGATCCTGCAACAGTCTTTTCCGTCAGAAACGCCTGTGCCCACGCACACCGTCATATGTCCCACCTCACCGCTGAAAGGGCTGCCTACGGCAAATCCCAGTAAACACGGACGGCGGACCGTTTCCTTCTTCACTCTGGAAAACTTAGGCCTTTTTCTATTCTTCACTTTAACGAAATAACCTCTGTCTTTGCTCTTCACATATTTTTTAATGGTTGCCGGAATATTGACATTAGCATATCCGCCCTCATACAGAATCAGTGCATCCACAGCCGCTTCCACTTCCCGAAAGGACATGCCGTACGCCAGACTGTCATACCCGTTTTTCGCCCAGAACCATAAAATGTTGCTGATCGAGGCAACGATACAGTTTCCGCTCTGTGGATTGGGTTCATACTCCATCTGCCCCACAGCTTTTTTCCTGTAAAATACTTTTTTCAGGGCGTAGCTTATCCTTTGAAACATACGAAGCCTCCTTCCCGCACATCTTTTGAGTTCATTATAAATGATAACCTCCCGCCTTTCAATTCAAATCCAATGAATCAAAGCACAAAAAAAGCACCCTTTACAGGATGCTTTTCTTTTTGTAAACCCTTATTCATAAGGATTTTCCCTACGTGCGTGAGAAGATTCGAACTCCCGACACCTTGGTCCGTAGCCAAGTGCTCTATCCAGCTGAGCTACACACACATAT
>NZ_JASGFH010000025.1:0-58629 GCF_047605665.1 Lacrimispora sp.
AATACCAGGGTCGCAGCAGCAAGAGAAGCTGGAATTAATGTTAATGCTAATGTACATAGTTATAATGATTCATTACCAAGTGGTTTTATTAACAGATTTACAACTCCAAAAGGAGTTCCCTCTACATGGGGAGAAGCAATAAACTTAAGAATACTTAAACAAAATTCGACATTTAGAGGAACTTATCCATCGGGTTCTATTGATATGCCTAAAATGAAAAATTAAAGGAGCATAAAATATGTTAGAAAAATTAAAAGGATATGAGAATTTACTTGGCTATAAATATCCAGAGTCGTATCTGAAGGTTGTTGAACTTAAATTACTTGATTTTGATAATTGGTTTTTGATGAGTTTTGAACAATTAGTAAATCGAAGGAATGAATTAGTTAAAAGATATCCCCAAAGGAACCTGATCCCTTTTGCTGGAAGATACGATAGTGATGACATTGCTTGTTTTGAAATGGGTTTTGGAGAAAAGGTATTTATTGTTCACGATTATGCTACAGAAGGTTATGAAAGAAGGCAAGAATTTGATGATTTTTGGTCGTGGTTTATTAGTGCAATTAAAGAACTAATTGGAATAGAGTAAGGAAGTGAAATCATGAATTATTCTGAATTGAGCAAGGAAGTATCTTATGCTTTACGTCATGCTCCTTGGGAGTATGAACTGGAGATGGATGAAAGCGGAGGGGTACCACTAGAGCAATTACTATTTTCTTTACACCAAACTTCAAAATGGGAGGATGTTGCTAAGGAAGATTTAATTGAAATGATTGAAAGATCAGAAAAAAAGCGGCATGAAATTTATGATGATAAAATCAGAGCATTTTATGGACATTCTATACCAATGAAAATTGTCAAAGAAGAAAAGATGCCGCCCAATATTTTATACCATGGAACAGCAAGAAGATTTATGGATTCAATTTCAGAAAAAGGGCTGTTACCACGGAGCAGGCAGTATGTTCACTTATCACAGGATATTGCTACCGCAGAAATTGTAGGAAAAAGACGTGATAATAATCCACAAATATTAGTAATTGATTCTTTGAGTGCTTGGAATGATGGCATAAAGTTTTACTATGGTAATGAAAAGGTATGGCTAGCAGATATGGTCCCTAGTAAGTATATTTTAGAAAGATAATAAGATATCATTAATACTTAAAAATTACCAAAGAAGTATATTGAAAAAACTTAGAATATGACTGATTCTGGTTGTATTCTAAGCTTTTTTACAAAGCTATAATTTGCCAATATGTTTTAACATTTTCACACCATCCATAAAACCATGCTGATAGAGAAACGTTTCTTCCAAAGCGAATTGCCTTATTAGGAAGTCAATATAATTTTGAACCAGTTCTTTTTCCTTTTTTGGTAAATTTTCAATGAAGATTTCAGCATGTAGAATTTTCTCACATTCCTTCTTAGGGTGATCGAGCTGTTTTTGGTTGAATACTTCAATTAGCATGTTGACACGTTCCTGAGTAAACATATCCAGTAATTCCTGTTCGGTCATAATATTTCCCTCCTTTGAGGACATACGATACCGGAATTGCTTTAAGAAGTCGATACCAGAAATCACTAATTATAAGCTTTGAAAACAGCAGAAATGAACAATGGGCATCATAGGTGGACGTTCAATGTGTACCTTGCAAAGCCTTATTGTATGTGGATTTTTCCGGATTCCGACCACCTTTACTGTGACAAACCGTAAATCTGACCACCTCATGTAAATGTTCCTCAAACGCCCAGCACTGCTGGGCGAAGTGGCTGCCGGGTGGTTGCTTTTGACCACCCGGCTTTCTCCTGCTTTATTTTCGACCAGATAAATATAGGCTGAAGTTGTATTCAGACAGGTTCTGTGTATGATTTGTGATGCAGCAATTTATCAGCTTTTGAACTGTATCAGCAAGATTGTTGGCAGGAGACTTTCCAAATTGGCCCACATTTGGGTTTTAGTAAGATAATGGTCAACTTGCCGTTGAGGTTATGTTAAGGGCACACAGGGGCAACACGAGCGCACAATGGGCTGATAAAAAAGAGTTGCCAGTAGGAATTGCGGATTGTGAGCTAAGTCGATGGTACGTCTCAAGCCATGTCTAAAAATATCACAAAAAAGTAAGAAAAAGTTTACGAATACAGGGGTGAACCATCCTTCTCAAAAAAATCCACTTATGGTAAACTGGACAGGAGGGGGGCTACGGGGGGAGAAATACTCTTGCTGTAGTCCTTCTTTTTCTCCTTTTTTCTGTCCTTTTCCCCTTCAAGAAAATAAAATCAGAAATGACTTGCAATCTATCCGATAGAGAGTTAACATCAACAACCAATAAAAGAAATAACTTGTTTTTTCACCCATTGGTTTGTTGTGGATAGGCTGTCGAACCCTTGCGGACTCATTTTGAGTTAACGCTGTCATCTGAGGTTGCCGGTACGGGAACTGACTGGTTGAAAACAAGAGCAGGAGGGAGAGAATTGCAGAAGAGGGAAAATCTTCTTTATGTGGGGATTGACCTGCATAAAGAAACTCATACCGCAGTGATGGTAAACTGTTGGAATGAAAAATTAGAAGTGGTTGTCATTGAAAACAAGCCCAGTGAATTTAAAAAGCTGGCAGAAAAGGTAAACAGAAAAACCCGTAGCCTTGGGCTGAATCCCATTTATGGATTAGAGAATGCTTACGGCTATGGAAGAAGTTTGGCTGTCTGGCTGATTGAGAACGATTATACAGTGAAGGACATCAATCCTGCCCTGGCCTATGATCAGAGAAAAAGTGCGCCCATGTTCCGTAAAAATGACGAGTGGGATGCATACTGTGTGGCAACGGTTCTGATTAATCAGCTGCATACTTTGCCTGACGCAAAGCCCAAGGATAACGAATGGACTTTGTCACAGTTGGTAAATCAGAGGGAAATGTTAGTAAAAGACGGAATCCGCTTTAAAAATGGTCTTCATGAACAGATATCTATGGCATACCCCAGCTATCATAAATTTTTCAGTGAAATCGATGGAAAATGTGCCATGTATTTCTGGAGGGCTTATCCCTCTCCGGTGCATTTAGAGAGTAAAACGGCAGAAGAGTTGACCGCTGAATTTAAAGAAATAGCCCGTATTACAAAAAGAGATAAAGCAGAACTCATCCTGGACTGTGTTCAGAATGACGGAAATACCATACGGGAATACCAGGAATCCAGGGATTTTATCACAAGGAGTCTGGTAAGAAATTTAGAGCATCAGAAAGAAGAACTGGCAGGAGTTGATGAAGAAATAGAAAAAAATCTGCACACGTTTGATTATAAACTGACCAGTATGCCGGGAATCGGAATAACGGTAGCCAGTAAACTAATTGCAGAAATAGGAGACATTAGACGATTTTCCAACGCAGATAAGTTAGCGAGATTTGCAGGAGTGGCACCAGTCAAGTTTAGTTCTGCCGGAAAAGGCAAGGAGCAGAGTTCCAGACAGGGAAACCGTCAGTTGCATGGGCTGTTTTATTTTCTGGCAGTGACTATGGTTTCTATGCCCAAGAATGGAACTCCCAATCATCCGGTATTTCATAGTTACTATATGCGAAAAATCAGTGAGGGAAAAACCAAGTCTCAGGCATTGGTCTGTATTATGCGCAGACTGGTGAACATTGTGTACGGAATGATGAAAAACAAGACAGAATACCGTGAGCCAGTATTGGAAGAAGAACAGTGATTTTTGATTCAAAATAGCACGGAGATGTGCTATACTTTTTTTAATTATATATAAAATCTTCACTGCCTGTCAGATAGGTGACTACTCCACCTGAGGGTTCGGGTGAAGTTTGGGACATGCCACGTGGTGGTACAATTGATGAGAGATAAGATAGATCAGATTGCCATAGATAGTAAAGATGATTATAGACTTATATTGCTTATTACCGATCATCTTGATACCATTAATAAGCAGTTTATAGGTTTACTCATTTAATAACCTAAATACATCACAGAAAAGAGGAAAAGAAATGTTTGATTTTATTTTATGGATTATAATGATTGGAGTAGGTTTTATGTTACTTATTACACCAGCCGAGAAGCTAAAACAGCAATATCCCAAAATGCCATCTATAAAAGCAGCAAAAATTATAGGTGGAATTATATTCGTTGTTGGAATTTGTATTTTAGCGATTCAGATTTTTATGTAGCTGGGAAAGATGTAGACTATAAATGAAGATGAAATTGCAGCAGAAGTAAATATATTGAACTATATCCAATCATAAAGCTTTACATATTATACTGAAATTTTAGAATTAGGAATGTTATTTACAGCATGTATCGTGTTGTTTAACAAGAAAGAGAGGAAAAGAAATGTTTGATTTTATTATATGGATTGTAATGATTGTGATAGGGGCAACGTTGCTGATAACGCCAGCGGATCAATTGCTACAGAAATTTCCGAAAATGCCATCGACAACTGCAGCAAAGATTATTGGAGGAATCATTTTAGTAGTTGGCATAGTTATTTTAGTAGTCCAAATTCTTTCATGGATGGGTAAACTATAAGAGAAGTAATACATATGGTTAGCAGAATCAAAACGGAGATAGGTCAAGCGCCATCTCCGTTTCTGATAAATATGAATATAAAATACTCAGGAAATGTCGAGGGGAAAATGAAAAAGATACAAGAATGTAAACATATTTTAGTAATGGTAGCAGTTCTTTTAATTTCAGCATATACTTCCGCCTGCTCTTTCTCAAACGCTTCTGCCCCTCAGGCAGAAATGCAGGAAATATCTGAAACGCAGTCAAAATTATCTGATGCATCGACAGTCCAGGCAGCGGGAGCGGCTGGGTTCGATTCACCAGAGCAGGCTGTTAAGGCTTATCTGGAGGGGCTTAAGACCAGTAATTTTAAACTTATATCAGACTCCTTTGCAGAAGAAAACTATTTGGACGATGTTTTGCGTCAATACTTAATCCTCAGCCAGTTGGATTTACCCACTGATAGCTACATACAGTTAAATGATGCCGGTGAGGTAAAACAATTTCTGGAGAAGCTGGAGGTTCAGCTGGAGGCAGTGGAGTTAGGAAGCATGAAATTGTTGGGATTTATACCTCCCGAATCACTCTTAGATATATATAGTTCGGAGACACATCAAAAAAATATGATCAAACAGGCAGAAAAGTATGGTGGTGACAATATAGAAAGTTGTGTGGCTGTCATTGAACTAGAAGAAAATAAGTATATTCTTTCATTTGATGTGATAGAATTCGACAGCCGATGGCTTAATCTGCAATTAGGCGGGATTTTTGCTCATATGTCAGGTTTGGACAGCAGTGTGGCCGGAGCTGCGTTATTGGATGCAGAAGATGAACGGACACTTAAGAATTTTATAAGCGATTCCTCAAAAGACCTATTTGAGCCCGGAATAGAAGCATCTGATGTAGGGAAACCAACAGAAGTCATTTTTGAAATGGAAGGATTTGATTCCCCCAATTGGCTGCAAAAGCCTATCTGGAAGGCTTTAAAGCGTATGAACCAGATCAGATGATAAGTACATATGCTGTAGAAAGCTATGTAGATCACTATGATTTACAGGCAAGTTTAGAAGATGCTCAAGGATATGTATTTATGCACCAGGAATTCAATCTGCCTGCTGCAAATGATTTTTCCAGAAGCTTTAATATCCAAAGTAGAAAAGAGCAAGTTATCAGGGATATAGCAAGACAATATGCTGCTCTTCATATTATAAATGAAGGATATTTCGGAAATTCTGATTTGTTGAAAAACGAAGATACTTCTGATGAAAGTATTTCTTCAGAACAAATAGATTTAAGTTCTATGAAAATCCTGGGTTATATTCCTCCTGAAGAACTTTTAAAGGAATATGATACCGATAGCCTCCTGAATGCCAAAGCACAGCAGACAAAAGTTTGCGGTGCAGACGGAGTAGGAAGCAGTGTTGTCACCTTTGAATTTAATGGGAATAAGTATTGTTTCTGTTTTGATGCAGTACAATATGAGAATAAGTGGTATATCAGGCGGCTTGGCGGTGATATTTCCACATTATTAGGTATACCCAATGATCTTGTAGGAATCATGCCGATTGATGCATTGGAAAAATCTGAGGTTGAGAAATTAATTGTCCCTATCGCGTGATAGAAAGAAAAAAGGTAATTTAAATTAAATATCAATGATACATCACATTAGTGGTACTCTTAAAATACCTATTGCCGTTAACTGTGAATTTATATCAAATCCACTTGTTTATTCAAAAGTTACAAGTCTTCTATAGCTACATCGGAGACTGATACCCCCATGAGGTATCATACAGTCTGAAGCTGGCTCACATTGATGTAAGAAATATTCCCGAAATGGGAAGGAAGCCATAAAAATACCGCTGTCCGGCAGATAACCGGAACAGCGGTATTTTTTTCAATATTACAGAACCTTTTCAAGAAAAGACTTAGCCCGTTCTGCAGCCGGATTTTTAAAGAACACATCCGGAGCAGAATCCTCTAAAATCATGCCATTGTCCAGAAAGCAGATCCGGTCGGAAACTTCTCTGGCAAATCCCATTTCATGGGTCACCAGCATCATAGTGATACCGGTGTGGGCCAGACTTTTGATTACCTCTAAAACCTCCTTGACCATCTCCGGGTCCAGGGCGGAAGTAGGTTCGTTAAACAGCATAATCTCCGGTTCCATAGCCAGAGCTCTGGCAATGTCAACCCTCTGCTTCTGACTGCCTGAAAGCATGCCTGGATAGACATCAGCCTTCTCCTTAAGTCCCACCCGGTTCAGCAGTTCCATTTCACAAGGGGCTTATGGCCCTAAGCAGGGGTTTGCCGGATTTTAAATATGCTGGATGTTCACGGAGTAAAGGCTACCTTTTTCATTCCCGGCGTTGTAGCTGACGATTATCCTGAGGTAGTAAAGGAAATCGCCCGCAGAGGACATGAAATCGGCTTTCATGGATACTTTCATGAGGAGTCCACAGAAACCACCTATGAGCAGGAACACGCCACTATGGAGCGGTGTGAAAAGCTGTTTTTGGAGCATGGATATATTTACAGCTCCAACTGGCGAAATCAAGACGGGCCATTTCTCCATTCCATTGATGGGAAAGAGGTTCCATTGGTGGAGCTCCCCAAGGATTCCATTTTTGATGATACTGCCTATGACTTTTACACAGACAGCGCGCCGGAACGGTATGAATTAAAATCCCCTGGTGAAATGTATGAGATCTGGAAGGATGAATTTGACTCTCTGGCTAAGGAGGGCAGAATGATCAACTTTGTGCTGCATCCTCAGTTTATGGGCCGGGTCAGCCGGGTGGATATGCTCAGCGATCTGATCGGCTATATGATTGCCAACGGAGCGTGGATTGATACCAATAAGGCGGTGGCGGAACGCGTGCTGCGCAGCCGGGGTTTTGATGTGGGTGAAGAAAAGAATATGCAGAGGCGGTAGCCGGAATCAAAAAGAATGAAAAAATCCCGGAGAGATATGAAATCTTAATCTCTCCGGGATTCGTTTACTCATCAATTCCAACAATTACAGAAGTGGCTTTGATAATGGCATAGGCTTCTTTTCCTTTTACCAGGCCCAGCTCCTTGATGGAGCTCATGGAAATGGTGGAAGAGATGATGTTTCCGCCGCCGATATCAATCTGTACGATTCCGTTTACAGCACCTTCTTCGATGCTTACGATGGTTCCCTTTAATTGGTTTCTTGCGCTGATTTTCATAAAAAGTCCTCCTTTGTAAATGGATTAATGTTTGGTAGTTATAACATAAATATACCACAGTTTTCACTTTGTATAAAGGCCATACTTTCTTTTTACCCTCTCTATTTTCAAAAATCCTGAAACGAAAACAGGGAGTGCAAATTTTGGCGCTTAGAGTGTACAATTTTGGCACTTGGGTTGAAATCTGTTTAAATTAGGTATATATTGGAATTACCGGTAAACAAAACGCTATTCTGATAAAATGCAGCGGACGCTGCCAGACCGTGAGGAGGCAGGCTCCAAAGGTTCTGTACGTTTTACAAAGTCAGTAGGGGGCTTCGTAGAAGGAGTTTGATCATATTTCATTTGGGCCCAAATGAAGCATTTAAGTTTTATTCACCATCGTATTTATTACCTGTTTTATAATCATCTCTGGCCCAGTTTGGAGCATTAATTGGGCCGGCTTTTGCATTTCCATTTTTTGCAGCGCCCTGTATTTCCGGTACCTGGGCCTGTTCATTTTTGGGACGATGCATGTTCTCGTGATTTTCTGTTCCGTGATTATCGGGATCATAGGGACTTGGACGTCTCATACCTGCTTTTGCCATAATAACACCTCCTTGTATACCCGTAGTTTTCGTATTTCCATGGAAACTATACAGGTGAATGGAGGATTTTTTTATTAAAACGTAAGCCGCCAAAAGGAAATGGATTCTTTTTGGCGGCTTTTGCCTGTTTAATAGTGAATGACATTTTCAGCCGCACGTATTTTTTCTATGACATCTTCCGCTTCTTTGCTTAAAAAGTAATCCAGAGTGGTCTGAGGCACTAAGGTTTTAAGAAGCTCCATGTGATTGTCCTTGATGGCTTTGCGGACCGTGGAAGCGCTGATGGGCGCGCCTGCGGATTCTTTTCTCGGAATCACGATGCACTCCACACCGGCCTTTGGAAGCTCCTGCTGCATGATGTCATTGTAAATAGCCGTTACCTGGCTGTTGGGCTCTTCCCCCACATACCGCCTGTTGATTCCCAGGGCTTTGGCGATCTTTAAAAAGATGGTCAAATCCAGCATGGCATGGCCGGTGATAATATCCGTTCCATCCTTTTGGAAATAGCTGGGGAAGGTGGAGTTGCTGACAATATAGGGGCCGGTATCGTGGTAGCAGATGTTGTTTAAATGCTTTGTTCCTTCGATAATCAGCTTCTTTCTCACGGAAAACGGGATCAGGCTGGCGTCCTCGCTGACAATGAATAAATGTAAAACATCGCTTTCAGCCGCAGCCTTTTCCAGCAGATATAAGTGTCCCAGAGTAAAGGGATTTGCGTTCATAACAAGGCCGGATATAACACCCTCCTGGTCAGAAAGTTTGCCTGCATCCGCCTTTAACTGGTCTAAATACTGGGAAAAGCCTGTCTTGCGGTTTTCCATAAACACGAGCCTGTCCTCAATCCGAACGATCTCATAAAAACCCAGGTCTCCGAAAAATTTGGCGGAGTCGCATTTGGTATATAAAAATACGTGAGTATTTCCCCTGTCGCACTGAATTTCCATCAGATGAGACACAATGGTATTCATCAGCCCTTCTCCCTGATGGGAGCTGCTGACGGCCAGACAGCGAAGAGTGTTTGCATAGCAGCTTCCCGTGGCAATGACATTGAAATCCTCATCGTAAACGGCACAGGTATAGTCCAGGTTTCCATCCCGCCGGATTCCTTCTGCGTGCAGCAGTTCATCAATCTGCTGGTGGCCCTTTTTATCGCTGGGATAAACTTTTGATACAATGTATTCTGCCATATCATACTCCTTTGCTATTATAATCTTTTACAATCTCAATAAACGCTTTTACTTGAGGCAGCAGCGCAGCCCTGTCTGTATACATCAGATAAGTGGAACGTACAAAGGGCTCTCCATCTTTAAATACTAACGGTTTTATGATCCCTTTAAAATCATGGAGGCATATTTCAGGAACGATTGCCCAGCCAATGCCCCGGTTTACCATTTCCACACAGGTGGTAATGCTGTCCACATAGATGCCCCGAAGCCTTGGATTTAAGTCGTTTTCCCGAAGCCACTGCAGGATTTCACGTTCAAAGGCGGCATCTGTTTTTCTCCCCATATAAGGGATTTGGGCCAAAGGCTTATCTTTGTATTCTTCATGGAAAATGGCACAGACCCGTTCCCGTTCCAGCAAAAGCTTGTTTCCTTTCCACGGATATTCCCCCCGCAAGATGGCCAGATCAATGACATCATCAAGCATCTGAACATACAGCTTCCGGCTGTGTTCCGTGGTAATGTGGGTGGTCACATGGGGATATTGCTGCCGGTAGGTTGTCAGAATATCGGGAAACCGGTACAGGGCATAATTTACGGAAATTCCGGCATTTAAGGTGCCGCATACATAACCCTTTCCGGCATTGACGGATTCCCTCATTATTTTTAATTCTTCCGCAGCCCTTGCCGTATGTTCCAGCACAATTTCCCCTTCCGGAGTGAATACAATTCCGCTTCTGGAACGCAGGATTAAGGTGGTGTCCAGTTCTTCTTCCAGGGCTGAAATCCGTTTTGAGAGGGAGGATTGGGTGACATAAAGAAGGTCTGCAGCTTTGGTTATATTTTTCGTTTCCCTTAATATTGCTAAAAGCTCAAAATCCCTTTCGTCCATGTCCCCCTTCCTTTCATAAAACATGGCTGATTTCCAAGTATATATCAATATTATACTCGATTGACTTTTTTGTAAATAGGTTTTTGAATTCCTGTTTGGAATGATTGAATAGGAAAAATGGGACTTTTACAATTGATCTTCTCTTATGTTAAAAATAGTGATATAAGACAAAAATCAGAAGGTCGGAAGGAGAAAAATGTATGAAAATTCTAAAAACCGGTATGGCCGGTACTATGGAATCCAGTGATGCACAAGTGACGGTAGAACCCTTAGAGCATGGGATCGATTTGTCTGTTGACAGCGTGGTAATGAATCAATATGGCCGCCAGATTAAGGAAGCGGTTCTCAATACCTTAAAAAGGCTTCAGGTGGAAAGCTGCAAAATAACGGTGGTGGACAAGGGAGCGCTGGAATGTACCTTAAATGCCCGTGTGGAATGCGCTGTTTACAGAAGCTGCGGCAAATCTGAAAAAGATGTTTCCTGGGAGGTGCTGTAATATGATTCCACGTCCCATCCCTCAAAAAAACCGTTTGCGCCGGACCATGATGTTCATGAATGCGCAAAAGCCGGGCTTAATGAAAGACGCCTATATCTACGGAGCGGACAGCATTATCCTCGATCTGGAAGATGCGGTGGCCGAAAATCAAAAGGATGCAGCCCGTTTCTCCTTATACCACGCTTTAAAAAATATTGATTACGGGGATACGGAAGTCCTCGTCCGGATCAACGGCCTGGATACCCCGCACTGGCAGGAAGATATCCGCTGCGTGGTCGCAGGAGGCGCAGACGGCATCCGGATTGCCAAATGCGAAAGCGCAGATGATGTAAAGCAGGTAGAAGCCCATGTTCTCGCCGCAGAAAAAGAGTTCGGTGCAGAAGAAGGCAGAACCCTTTTGATGGCGGCTTTAGAAAGCCCCAGAGGAATCATGAACGCTTATGAAATTGTAACGGCATCGGAAAGAATGTTCGGATGCGCAATTTCTGGCGGCGATTTCAGGAAAAGCATGCATGTGCAGATTGAAAAGGGCGGAATTGAAATGCTGGCTGCAAGGGGACAGATGCTCCTGGCCGCCCGTGCAGCCGGTGTCCAGTGCTTTGATACCATGTATCCCAATATTGATGATATGGAAGGATTCCAGGAAGAAGTGATCCAGAACCGGAAAATGGGATTTGACGGAAAGAGCATTGTCAGCCCAAAGCAGATCCGTTTCGTGCACGAAACCTTTGCTCCCACACAGAAAGAGATCGCATATGCGGAAAAGCTGGTCCGGTCTTTTGATGAACAGGCCGATTCAGGCGTGGGCGTTTATACGGTGGACGGAAAGATGGTGGATATTCCGTTTTTCGAGGATGCCAGAAGAATCATTGCCCTGGCAAAGGCCTGCGGCGTCTATGAGGGAGATTTGTAAAATCAGCGTAGAAGGGATGAAAAACATGATCAATGCAGTAAAAAGAGATATTCCCGAAGAATTTCTTGTAAATGGAAAAGAGGTTTACCAGGGAAAGAACTATATGGATGGGAAATACATCAAAAAGGATTCTCCGAAAACCCGGCGGGGAATAAAGCCCCAGGAAAGCAAAATCTGCGCCAGCATCCGGGAAGCCTGTGAAAAGTGCGGCGCTCACGATGGAATGACCTTCTCCTTTCACACGGAGCTGCGAAACGGTGATTATGTGGCTGCCATGGTCGCAAGGGTTCTCGTGGAAGAAATGGGCTTAAAGGATATTACCGTTGCGGCTACCTCCCTTGGAAGCGCCCAGGATAACATTGCCGATTACATTGAAGAGGGGAAGATCATCGGTGTTCAGACTTCCGGCGTGAGAGGAAGAATCGGGGAGGTGATTTCAGCAGGAAAGCTGAAAACCCCGGCCATTATCCGAAGCCACGGAGGAAGGCCAAGAGCCATAGAAGCAGGGGAAGTCCATATTGATATCGCGTTTTTGGCGGCAGCTTCTTCTGATTGCTGCGGAAATGCAAAAGGGGTGGGCGGCAAAAACAATTTTGGTTCCATGGGATTTGGCTCCCATGATCCCCACTATGCGGATCACACCGTCATTATTACAGACACTCTGGTGGATTTCCCCAATCTGCCCTCTTCGGTGTCCTGCATTGATGTGGACTGTGTCTGTGTGGTGGAGGATATCGGAGACCCGAAAAAGATTGCCACCAAGGAAGCCAGAATGACGGACAATCCGAGAGAGCTTATGATGGCGGAGCAGGTGGCGGATGTGATCGCTGCAACTCCTTATTTTAAAGACGGTTTTTCCTTTCAGACAGGTGTTGGGGGCCCGTCTTTAGCAGCCACCCGCTTTCTGGAAACACATATGGTTAAAAAGTCCATCAGAATAGGATTTACTCTCGGAGGCACCAGCACTGCCATCTGTAAGTTGCAGGACAAAGGGCTGATAGAGCATATATTGGACACTCAGGACTTTGATGAAGGGGCCATCGGACATATTTTCAGCAATCCAAAGCATCACGAGATCAGCTTGAGCGAGTATGCCAATGCGGCAAACAAAGGGGCTTACGTCAATAAGCTGGATTACGTGGTTTTATCGGCTTTGGAGGTTGACCTTGATTTTAACGTGAATGTTATCACCGGCTCTGACGGGATTTTAAGGGGAGCTCCGGGCGGGCATCCGGATACCGCGGCGGGAAGCAAATGCTGTATCATTGTAACGCCTCTCACAAGGGGTAGGATGGCGACCATCTGCGATGAGGTGGTGACGGTTACAACACCGGGTGAGTGTGTGGATGTGGTGGTGACTGATTACGGCATTGCAGTCAACCCTCTGCGCCAGGACTTAATCAAATGCCTGGATGATGCGAAGATTCCTCACAGGACCATCGAAAGCTTAAGAGATAAGGCCTACAGCCTGGTAGGGACTCCTGATAAACTGGAATGGGAGGATGAGGTGGTTGCCATCGTGGAAGCGAGAGACGGCACAATCCTTGATGTGGTGAGAAAAATAAAGACATTTCAAATGGATTAAAAAATGGTATCCCTCCAGACTGATGAGCACAGTCCGGAGGGATATTTGTATCTGACCGCTTTTGCGGATTCAAGGGATATCGGTGAAATTCTGACCGTAATGCCCCGGAGTTGTTCCCGCATACTTTTTAAAGGTGCGGATAAAATTAGAGTAATCGTGAAACCCTGACAATTCACAGGCTTCGGAAACGCTTTTTCCCTCACTGAGCAGAGTTTTTGCCAAAGAAATCCGTTTCAGGATGATGTATTCCTGAATGGAACAACCCGCCTGCTCCCGGAACTTCCGGCTCATATAGGACCGGTTCATATAAAAATGTCCGGACAGGGCCTGAACGGTTAAATCTTCGGTCAAATGGCTGTTGATATATCCCATGATCTGACAGGAAAGCTGGGGCATGGTGTTTTCAGGGCTGAGGGTGGAATCGTGAAAGCAGGTGTTGACCAGCACCAGCATCTGCAGCAGATAGGTGGACGCCATAATATCATGGCCGAAGGTGTCTGAGGTGAGGGCCGTATGCATCTGGTCGGCTAAGGCAAGGTAGCGTTCCAGGGCAGGAGGATTTAAGGAAATCACGTGTTTATCCGCGTTCCCTCTCTCTTCAAAACAGGCCAGCAAATTCGCCTCTTCCGTACAGAAGCTGCGGACCAGATCGGGGTAAAAGTGGGTCGCAATCCGCTCATAGGGCTTGTTGTCCCTGGACACCACTCTGTGTATTTCCCTGTTGTTAATGACCAGCAAATCCCCTCTTTTTAAATGGTAACGGTGGTGTTCAATATAATAATCTGTATTTCCGCTTAAAAATAAAAGCATCTCATAGGAATCATGCATGTGGTAAATATCCGTAACCTGCCTGGAAGACATCATGTGATGGCTTCGTATCATCTCCGGGAAATTAATCTGGTGGTACTGGCTGATTGTTTCCATAAACTCCTCTTTTCTTTCCTATAGTCACATTGCGCAATAAAAAGACAAGATTCAGCAAAGAACTTGCACTACACTTATTATATGATAAGGATAGAAAAAAGCAAGATAAGATTTTTTGTAAGGAGGTCCCTTTTATGAAGTTTGAAATAAAGGATGGAGATTACGGGAAAAGCCCCTATACCGGCATGACGAGAAAGCACTGGCTGGAGGCCTGCGAATTCCTGTTAGATGGCATTTTTTCCAATTTGTCTTCCATGGCTGACCAGCCTGTCAGCCCCAGGACGGAATTTGACGTAAGCTACCCAAACCCAGGCAGTTCCCCCACCAAGGCCAGTGCGGCGAAGTTTGAAGGGCTTGCCAGAAGCTTTCTCATTGCAGCGCCTCTCCTCCACAACCGCCCGGAAGCTGTCATCAGAAGCTTTCCGGTGAGGGAGTATTACAAACAGCAGATTTTACAGGCAATGACCCCAGGCAGTCCCAATTACTTATTAAACTTAAAAGAGCTCCTTGCCATAGCCAGACCCGGTGAGAAGGCCTTTCAGCACACCTGTGAATGCGCCTCTCTGGTCATTGGCTTAGACCAGTGCCGGGAAGCCATTTGGGATACGTATACGAAGGAAGAAAAGGACCTGATTGCCGCATACTTATCAGAATTTGCCTGCGGGAAGACAACGCCTCATAACTGGCGTCTGTTTAACATGCTGATTCTGGGATTTTTGCATAAAGAAGGGTATGAAATCGACAGAGAGCTGATGAGGGACCATGCCCAGGTCATCATTTCCTATTACACGGGGGATGGCTGGTACAGGGATGGACACCGGTTTGATTACTATACTCCCTGGGCTTTCCACGTATACGGCCCCATCTGGAATGTGTGGTACGGCTATGAGGAAGAGCCCTGGATTGCCAATAAGATCGAGCAGTATGCCAATGAAATGGCTGACGTCTTTTCCTCCATGTTTGATAAGGAGGCAAAGGTCACCTTATGGGCCAGAAGCGGCCTTTACCGCAATGCGGCATCTTCTCCTTATGCTTCCGCCTTTCTGCTGAGACAAACCCAGGTCAGTCCGGGGCTGGCCAGACGGATTAATTCCGGGGCTCTTTTGCAGTTCATTACGAGAGAAGATGTGTTTGAAAACGGAGTTCCCACACTCGGCTTTTACGGGCAGTTCCTTCCCATGCTCCAGGATTACAGCTGCAGTTCAAGTCCCTTCTGGATTGCCAACCCGTTTCTGATTCTGACCTATCCGGAGGATCATCCCTTCTGGAGTGATGCGGAAGAGAACGGGGATTGGGACCGGCTGAAAGAAAATGAATTCAAAGAAACCGTGATGGATGGGCCGGGCATTGTGTCCGCGCATCAGGGCGGAAACGGAGCCTGTGAGTTTCGGACAGCAAAAGGGCTTTTTAAGCCGGATGATGAGTATATCCGGTATTATATCCGCCTGGCATTTAACAGCCATTTTCCGTGGGAAGATCTGGATTACCAGGGGGCGGAGGCCATGCAGTACAGCCTTTTATACCATGGAGAAAAAAACGCCCAGGTTCCCAATATCATCATGTACGGCGGAGTGAAGGACGGCGTCCTGTACCGGAAGCAGTACTTTGACTTCCAGTACAATTTCCAGGGCAGGGCATCCATTGATCTGGCTGACTTTTCCGTGGCAAACGGACATATCCGGGTGGACAAGATGCGGATACCGGAACCGCCCTTTACCCTGACAATGGGAGCATACGGCTTTCCAAAAGAGAGGGACGGAAAAGAAACGGTCATAGAAGAGAGAACCTGCCAGAATGCAAAGGCCGTTATCATGAGACAAAAAGGGCTTCAGCAGGCCTTTGTAACCTACACTGCATGGGAGGAAATCGGGGTAAAAGAACGGACAGGAGTCAATCCTGATGCGGATATCAGCCTTTTGGCTTATGGAAGCTTAAGACGGGAAAAGACGTATGGATATGAGCCTTATGTCATGATCTGCGCCGTACTGAGCAAGTCCGATGGCAGCCCATGGACCGATGAGGAGTTATTCCCCATAGAAACCATTGAATTTACAGATAAAGAGCAGTACGGAGGCTATGGCCCGGTTACATTGGCGATGAAGGATGGGCGGACAATGACCGTGGATTATGAAGGGCTGGAAGGCCGTCTGATGGTTTAACCGGCCCCCAATAGCTATGCAGCAAAAACTCAGGAAGATGCAAAAAGAAACAGAGTGGAAAGAACCGGCTGGTTCCGGCATACAGGAGGTAATGATATGAGAACAGTAGAACAGCTTTTAACATACCCAAAGATGAGCGATAAAGAAGTGAAGGAATATTTAGACCTGGCGGTAGGCCTGGTGGAGCATAATTTAAAGGATTTTACAGATTATTTCCCCGATTCCAACAGCCAGAACAACTTTTATCCCCAGACGGAAAACGTGGAATGGACAACAGGCTTCTGGACGGGTGAAATCTGGCTCTCCTATGAAGCTGCGGGCAAGGAAGCCTTTAAAAAGGCAGGAGAGGTTCAGGTAGACAGCTTTTTAAAGAGAATCGTGGACAAAGTGGATGTGAATCATCACGATATGGGATTTTTATATACCCCATCCTGTGTGGCAGCTTATAAGCTGACCGGCAACGAAACGGCAAAAAAGGCAGCGCTGCTGGCAGCGGATAATTTAATGGCCCGGTTCCAGGAAAAGGGACAGTTCTTCCAGGCCTGGGGTGAGCTGGGAGCTCCGGACAATTACCGTCTGATCATTGACTGCCTCTTAAACATGCCTCTTTTGTTCTGGGCAGCAGAAGTGACAGGAAATTCCGATTATGCAAAAAAGGCTGAGGCGCATATTAAGACGGCCATGAATTACGTGATCCGGGAGGACCATTCCACCTATCACACCTACTTTTTTGATCCCCAGACGGGAGAGCCGGTACGGGGCGTGACCCATCAGGGCCACCGGGACGGTTCTGCCTGGGCCAGAGGCCAGGCGTGGGGAATTTACGGCTGTGCCATGGCATACCGCTATGTAAAGAACCCGGAATACATTGATACATTTAAAAAGGTGACGGATTATTTCCTGACACACCTGCCCTCAGACTTAATTCCTTACTGGGATTTTGACTTTGACGACGGCAGTGACGAGTCCAGAGACTCCTCCGCCTCGGTTGCAGCCGTATGCGGAATGCTGGAAATGAGCAAGTATATGGAAAGAGAAGATGCAGAGTATTACACGGATATGGCAAAGCGGCTTTTGCTGGCTGCTGCTAAGGAGTGCGCCGTACAGTCACCGGAGCAGTCCAACGGCCTTCTCCTTCACGGAACCTATGCCCATGCCTCAGAACACAACCCCTGCGCCAACAGAGGGGTGGATGAATGCAATACCTGGGGCGATTATTACTACCTGGAGGCGTTGACCAGGTTATCTAAGGACTGGCAGCTTTACTGGTAATAAAACAATAAAATTCCCCCGGCATTTCCCATATGCCAAAGGTGTGGAGAAATCCTGGACTTGACGATTGATCAGGCCCAGGATTTTTTAAATCCCTTCAAGGTTTTATTGTCTTTATTTATCATAAATGCTATGATAAGAAAAGATTATTACCGGCAAAAAGTGAGGATAAGTATGAAATTAATTTTGATAAGACACGGAGAACCGGACTATTCCATCGATTCTCTGACTGAGAAAGGTTTTAGAGAAGCTGATCTGCTCTCCGAGAGGGTCGCAAAGCTTCCTGTTTCCGCATTTTACTGCTCTCCTCTTGGAAGGGCGAAGGACACTGCAAAACCAGCTTTAAAAGCTCTGGGCGCTGAGGCAGAGATACTGCCATGGCTTCGGGAGTTCCATGCTCCGGTGGGAGAGGGTGAGACGAAAACAATACCCTGGGATTTTATGCCGGGATACTGGACGAAGCAGGATGAATTTTACAACAAGGATTTATGGTTTGAAAATGAAATTTTGAAAACAGGACCTGTAAAGTCTGAATATGATACGGTAGCAGCAGGCCTTGATGAAATCCTGAGAAAATACGGCTATCACAGGGATGGCAGAATGTACCGGGCCGATCCGGGAAGTGACGATACCGTTGTCATGTTCTGTCATTTTGGCGTTATCTGTGTTATGCTGTCTCATTTACTTGGGATTGCGGCTCCGCTTTTGTGGCAGGGCTTTTTTCTGGCGCCTTCGTCAGTGACCACGCTGGAGACAGAGGAGCGGATACCGGGGGAGGCGTATTTCCGGTGTAAGGGAGCCGGGGATACGGCTCATTTGTATGCGGGAGGCGAGCCGGTTTCCAATTCCGGTTTTTTCCCAAGGTGAGCCGCTGCAGCCAGATTAAAATTATAAAGGAGATTTGCCGGACACCGTGCAAGCATAAAAAATGAGCCTAGCGTACATTACAGTTAATAAAATTATCGAAATGTTTTTAATTATGGCAATCGGAGCTGTTATCCTAAAAAGAGGAATGGCTGACGGCGAAACCAGCAAAAGGCTGTCCTCCATCCTGCTCAACGTAATCACTCCCTGTATGATCATCAACTCCTATCAAATTGAATTCAACAAAACACTGTTGATCGGTTTGATGGTGACCGCAGGTTTATCGGGAATCAGCTTTCTCATGTCCATCTTCCTTTCCGGATTTTTAATCCGGTCCAAGGGGAATCCTGATATGGCAGTGGAACGGATGTCCGTGGTTTATTCCAACTGCGGCTTTGTGGGAATTCCACTGATCAACGGGCTTTTGGGCGCAGAAGGCGTGTTCTTCATAACTGCCTATATTACGGTATTCAATATTTTGATCTGGTCCCATGGAATCACTCTCATGAGGGGAAGAACAGGAAATCTCGTCTCCACCATGAAGTATTTTGTCAACCCTTCCACAGTGGCAATCGGAGCGGGTATCCTTTTCTTTGTGACAGGTTTTCATCTGCCGGAAGTGGTGAAAAATCCTGTGTCCATGATAGGAGCCATGAATACCCCTGTAGCGATGATGGTTTCCGGAATGAATCTGGCGGAGAGCGATCTGCTTTCCTGCTTAAAAAGCTCCAGAACGTATGTGATCAGCGCTGCAAAGCTTCTTGCTGTTCCGTTTATCACCCTGCTGCTTCTCATGGCGGTGAAGGTGGACCGGACCATTGCGATTACGGTTTTAACTGCCTCCGCCTGTCCCAGCGCGGCGACCAGCATCATGTTTGCCTTGCAGTATAATAAAAACAGCCGGTATGCCTCAGAATTAATGGCAGTGACCACGATTTTATCACTGATTACCATACCTGTCGTCATGCTGGCCGGTGGAATGGTTTTATAAAATGCCTGATCATATCGCTTACTGGCTCTTCGCCATTAAGGCTGCCGATGTGATTCTGGTTATGAAAGATGGGAATATTGCAGAAAAAAGGAACTCATGAAGAACTGCCGGCAGGGAATACTTTTTGTAAAGAGCTGTATAACAGCCGATTCAGCGGATCGTAAAGGAGGCTATGATGGAAGAGAAGGAGAATTTTTCAGCCCGGCATCCTGGAATCCTGGGGGAAGAAACCTTTAGGCAGTATGCGGTGTTCATTCCCATGGTCCGGATTTCAGGAGTCACTTATCTCGTATTTGAGAAAAGGTCCGGAAATTTAAGACGCCAGCCAGGGGAAATCTGTTTTCCCGGCGGGAAGCTGGAGCCAGGAGAGAGCCTGCGGGAGTGTGCCGTGAGGGAGACCGTGGAAGAACTTAAGGTCAGCCCGGACCAGATTGAAGTCCTTGGACCGGGGGATGTCTATGTGTCTCCTTTTAATTTGATGATTCATCCTTTTATTGGCTTTATAAAGGATTATGAGGACACTTTCAGCACCGATGAAGTGGCTGAAATCATAAAAGTCCCCCTTTCCTATTTTTTCTCCCAGTCGCCGGAAAAGTATGTCAGCAGGCTGGTTTCCCAGCCTCAGGAAGACTTTCCTTACGAATGGATACCTGGAGGAGAAAAGTATCCCTGGGTAAAGGGCACCTATGATATTTTGTTTTACCGGTATGAAGGCTGGATTTTATGGGGGATGACAGCGCTGATCGCCAAGTCGGCTGTGAATCTGATCCGTGAATATGATTTGAGCGGAGAACCGGATGGAGATTGTTAGAAAATTGTGAAATAACCGGATTTCGGTTAAAAAGGAGCGGTTGCAAAAGCAACAGCTCCTTTTTTATGTAATCTGGCTGAGCCTGTATTTCACCGGGCTCAGCGGCGGCTTAAGTATTGGGCTATCTGATTAAGCCTCGGAAGGCAGTGCTCAAAGAACATTTTGTAGGATTCGCAGAAATAATTTAAATGAACTTCTTCCCCTGACATGATCCGGTGGCGGAAGCATCCTCCCCGGCATAAACGAAAGAAGGAGCAGGAGCGGCACTCTTTATCCGGAAGCTTATCATCATCCAGAAATTTAATTTTCATCCTGGTTTCATCGATTTCCTCAAACCCGGCATTGTTTAAATTCCCCAGCTTATAGTCATCCAGCACAAAGAAATCACAGGGATAGACCTCCCCGTCGGATTCGATGACGTACTGAATGCTGCAAAACCCGTTCATATCGCAGGATTCGGCTTTTCCTGTCAAAAGGAGAGAAATATAATTGTAAAACTGACGGATAAAGACTTCCCTTCCGTTTTTGAAATCCTCAAACCACAGATCAAAGAGATCACACAGAAACTGCCCGTACATCTTTGGCGTGAGAGAGTATTCCATGGCCCCGGCTTCTTCGTCAAACGGGTCCAGGCAGGGGATGAACTGGAGATATTGGAACCCCATTTTCCTGTAATACTGGTAAATCTTCTGAATGGCAGGGGCTGTTTTCCGGTTCACCACCGTGAGGATGTTATATTCCACCTGGTACCGGTTAAATAAGTCAATGGTTTTCATAACATTTAAAAAGGTGCCTTCCCCTGCCCCATTTTTCCGGAAAGCGTCATGGGTGTGAATGGTTCCATCCACAGAGACACCGATTAAAAAATGCTCTCTGGCAAAAAAACGGGCCCATTCCTCATCCAGGTTATAGCCGTTGGTCTGGAGGGCGAAGTGCAGTTCCATATTTTTGTGGTTGTATTCTTTGGCCAACTGCACAGCCCGTTCAAAGAAGGGGAGGCCGATCAACGTAGGCTCCCCTCCCTGAAAGGCTATGGTGCAGGAGTTGTCTCCGTAATCGAGAGCCTTTTTTATGACGTTTTTTAAGGTTTCTTCCGACATAAACCCAAAAGAAGCCTGTTCCCGCTTTTCAATAATATCGTGATAAAAGCAGTACTGACAGTTCATGTTGCACATGCCGGAAGAGGGCTTGATTAAAAGATTGACTGGAGGCATGGCTAATTCCTTTCATCAGTGAGTGTGTGGACGGCTCTGCTTTCGTATTCCCTCGGTGAAATTCCCGTGACTTTTTTAAATACCTTGCTGAAATAATAGGGGTTGTCAAAGCCGAGCCGGTCGGATATTTCATACATTAAATATTGGTGGGTGTCGATCAGCTCTTTGGCATGCTCGATTTTCACCTGGGCGATGTAATCGGAAAGGGTGATTCCAGTCAGCTTTTTAAAGGTATTGCTCAAATGCCCGGAACTGATATTTAAGGCTTCCGCGACATCGGTAAGGGTCAGCTTTTCCGTGTAATGGTCATTGATATAAGCTCTGGACATGTCAACCAGCTTATCGGAGCGGGTGGATTTCCGGTCCTTTAAAAGGCGGCATAATTTTTCACAGAAGCCATGAAGCCACTCCAGAATATCCTCCAGGCTGTTAAAGTGGTTTAACTGGTCGGCGATATTGATGGTATAAGGGAAGATTTCCTCATAGCTGTCATCCCCGGTTTCAAAAAACGAGTAAAGATAGGTATAGACGTTGATGCAGGCGCTGGTGGCCTGTTCCTTGCTGGGTTTGTTGTCCCGGAATAAGGTGATGATCTCTTCAAAGATGGCTTCCAGCTTTTCACTGTCATTCTGGCTGATAAAAGCGGCCAGGTCTTTTTTAAACACATTGATATTGAACTTTTTTGCCTGACTGAAATGAAGGGTCTGGCCTTCATAGAAGATGACCCTTGAGGAAGAATCAAAGTAATAATACTCCAGGGAAGTGGAGGCTTCTGACAGGGCTTTAGGAAGCTCTGATACCTGCTTTTTCAAGCTGCTGACTCCATAGACCGCAGACAGTTCAAAATAAGTTTTTAAAGCCACGCTCATCTTCTGGCAGAAATCCCTGACAGACTCCTGAAAACCGGCTTCCTCTTTTGAGGCGTCCTTTAAGGAGGCGGTCAGCAAAAAGGTCTCCTGGCGGTATTCCAGCACCGTGTGGTGGAAGAAACACCTGCCCGCGATTCCGCCCAGAATGTCCATGAGCTGTTTGCTGACAGAAGCCAGATCATACCGCTCTCCGCTGGTATCGAAGTCTACGTAAATGGGAGCCAGGGAAAACATGATGAGGAAGGGAGCCGGATACTGCTCTGTAACCTCCTGGGGAATTTCTTCTATCTTCCCGGTCTGAAAGAAAAGCTGCCGAAAGGCGGCCTTTGCCGGGCCCTCCTGGCTGTATTTCATATCGCCGCCATAAAGCTGGTTCTTTTTGTGGACCAGCAGCTCGCAGGCTTCCTTGGCCCTGTTTAAGGCAGTCACAAGGGCTTCTTCGTTTAAATCGATTTTCACCAGGTAATCGGAGGCCCCCAGAGAGAGGGCCTTTTTCACCAGATGGAATTCTTCTAAATTGGTCAGCACGATAAATGCAAAATTCAAATCATCGGCCTTGCATTTTTCCACCAGCTCCAGTCCGCTTAAAACGGGCATACGGATATCTGTAATGACAATGTCAGGATTTAACTCCCTGATCATTTCATAGGCAGCAGGGCCGTTGGTGGCCTTTCCTATGATGGTGCAGTCATAGTCCTCCCATGAGATCAGGGAGGCGATTCCGGCCAGAATCAGCGGTTCGTCGTCAATAATAATAATTCGGTACATGCAATAAATTCCCCTCTAAAGGCCCTTTCCCTAAAATTCAAGAGGAAGGGCAATGGTAATCATAGTATACTGGTCCAGCTCACTTTCAATGGTGAGCCCGTAATTTTCTCCATAGACCAGCTTCAGCCTCCGGTCCACGTTTGGAAGACCGATTCCGCTCATATTGCTTCTGGTCACCCTGGAAGTATCGGTTAAAAGTTTTTCCATGTTTTCCGGAGATATGCCGATGCCGTTGTCCTTGACGGTCAGGTAAAGGACGCCGTTTTCGGCAAAGACATGAATCTCGATGAGCCCGTTTCTTCCGCTGGGCTCAATTCCATTGAAGATGGCATTTTCCACAATGGGCTGCAGGGTCAGCTTTACAATCTTGGCATCGTACAGCTTTTCCTCGTCCACCTGGGTGGTCACATCAAAAAGCTCAATATATCTGATTTTTTCTATAATAACATAATTCTGGAGGAAATCCAATTCCTGACGTAGGGTCACCTTTTCATTAAAGCCCTTTGCCATGTTTTTTAGCAGGGAGGAAAGGGCGGTCACCACCTGGACAATGCCGCTGTTTTTCTGCATGATGGCAATCCATTTGATGGAATCCAGGGTATTGTAGAGAAAGTGGGGGTTGATCTGGGCCTGGAGCATTTTGATTTCAAGGTCCCGCTTCTCTTTTTCGCTCTGGACTCTCGTTTCCAAGAGGCTGGAAATCCGGTTTGACATCTGATTGATCTGTTTTCCGATGCTTCCGATCTCGTCGTCTGATTCAATGGACTGGTCCGGCTCAAAGTTTCCGAGAGAAATGAATTCCAGGCGTTTTTTCAGCCTCTTAATAGGTGCGCCCAATTGCCTGGATATGATCCAGGATAAGGTCAGTCCTATGGTGGTGCAGAAAAAGAAGATGAGGAAAATCGTGCCTCTGATCACGCCGTGATCTAGGTTCAAGCTGGATAAGGGAAGAATCTGAAAGAAAATCAGGCCGCTGACCGACTGCTTCTGGTAGGTGACGATACAGTCTTTTCCAGACAGATTTGTGCGGAAGCTGCCGCCTGTTTCTTTGGCGTTCTTTAAGATTTCCATCAAACCGGAAACGTCAAACGAGTCCCCGTTGACGGAAGAAATGATCGTTCCGTCTGCCGTTGCCGCATACAGAATCTGATTTTCTCCCATACTTTCCAGTGTATCGGAAAAAAGACGGGGAGAAATAGCGATAAAGATCCATGCATCCTCCGGCTTGACGGTTGAGGCATACTTTAAAGGCCTTAACAGGGGAAGGAGCCTGGGCGTGTTGTATTTTGTGACGGAAAAAGGATTGTCCTCCAGGGAGAGAAGATACTGGGTGTTTTCCTTGGAAAGCAGATCATGAAACCAGGAAGCATTTACAATGTCGTTTACATCATTGGAGGAACCGTATGCAAACCCGGCCTGCAGGATTACGCCCCTGTTATATAATGCGATTTTGTAAATGTATTTGCTGTATCCTGAAATTGCGCACAGATCCCTCAGCACGTCGGAGGCATAGACACTGATATAAGATAATTCACCGCTGTCGGACCGCCTGATGCCAGGAGCGGAAAACAGGGATTTTCGTTCGGCACAGGTGACAATGATATTGACCATTTCTTCATAAGCCACCTCCATCCGGTCGGAGAGAATCTGAATCTGTCCCAGGGAATTCTCTGTTTCGTTTTGAACTGCATTCCTGTAATAGGAATGGTAGTTATAAAAGCTGACGGCACAGGCAATGCTTATGACGACCAGCAGATTGTATAAAAGCAGCCTGTATTGGAAGGTACGGGGCATGGCAAGGTTCCTTTCTTTCCTTATGATAAACATATCATATATTTTCTTTCGCAGAAATTCAATAAAATCAAAACCTAATCTTGAATTAATATAAGAATATGAAAAAAACACATCTTTTTTATGAGTATAAACGGAGCGAGGCAAAAAAAATAATAGAATTATGCAAATCGTTCATTTTGAATCGAATAAAATTCTGGTAACATTGCATTATAAAGAACGCACGGTTATGTGTTTCTTACAAAAAAGGGAGGTTTTACTATTATGAGGTTAAAACGGATTTTAGCTATCACATTAGCTACCGGAATGGCAGTTACATCTTTAGCTGCATGCGGCGGCGGAAAAACAGCAGAAACTACTGCAGCAGCAGACCAGACAACAACAGCGGCTGAGAAAGCCGAAGAGACAAAAGCACAGGATTCAGGAGAGAAGAAGGTTCTTTCTGTTACAACCTGGGATAATGAAACATCACCCACATTCCAGGCAGTCATTGATGCTTACAAGGAAAAAAATCCAAATGTGGAGATTAACGTTATTGATACATCTGCTGAAGAATACAATAACGCTCTGGGAATCAGTTTATCCGCAGCACAGCCTGATCCTGATATCATCTGGGTAAAAGATATGGGCTCCATGCTTCAGATGGCGGACAAAAAACAGCTTCTTCCTCTGGATGATTTCATGAAGAAGGACAATCTGGATTTATCTGTTTACAATGGCGCAGCAGAACAGCTTCAGTATAACGGAGTAACTTATGGACTTCCATACCGTTCTGACTGGTATATATTATACTACAATAAGGATCTTTTTGACGCTGCCGGCGTTGCTTATCCGACTAATGATATGACATGGGAAGAGTATGATGCTCTCGCTGCAAAGATGACCTCCGGAGAAGGCAGTTCAAAGGTGTATGGAGGACATAACCATATCTGGCAGGCACTTGTATCCAACTGGGCTGTTCAGTCTGGTGAGCATACAGTAGTTGAAAAGGATTATTCCTTCTTAAAGCCAGGTTATGAGAATGCTCTTGCTTTACAGGAAAATGGCTATATTCAGGATTTTTCCACATTAAAGACCGGAAACATCCATTACTCTTCCGTATTCAAAAACCAGCAGTGTGCTATGATGCCAATGGGAACCTGGTTTATTGCAACCATGATCCAGTCCCGTGCATCAGACGAAACTTCCTTTAACTGGGGCATTGCAAGAATTCCTCATCCTGCTGATACAGAAGCCGGTTACACAGTAGGAGCTCTTACTCCGGTGGGAATCAGCGCTTACACTGATGAGCCTGAGTTATCCTGGGATTTCGTGAAGTTTGCAACCAGCGAGGAAGCAGCTAATATCCTGGCTGAACAGGGCGTATTTACCGGTATCCAGACAGAAGAATCTTTAAAGACCATTGCTTCCGCACAGTTCTTCCCAGAGGGAGATTCAAACCTTGAAGCATTGTCTTACAACCACTATATATTTGATCGCCCATTAGATCCACAGATTACTGAAATCAAAAAGGTACTCGAAGAAGTTCATGAAATGATCATGATCAAGCAGTATACCGTTGATCAGGGAATCGAAGAGCTGAATAAACGTGTTGCAGAGATAAAGGGCTGGTAAAAAAAACTAATTGCCCGGAGAGCGCCTTTTCCAACATTATGACTAGGCGCTCTTTTTGCGGCAATGAACAGGTGAAAAGGAGGCAAACTCTGTATGAAAGAAGTAAAAAAGACATTGACGTCACATCAAATGAAGGAAATCCGAAGTAACCTGATTGGTTATTCCTTTATTCTGCCCAATTTAATTGGATATGCGATTTTTGTATTCATTCCAGTTGTTTTTTCTTTTGTTTTAAGTTTTATGAAATGGGATGGCTCCCGGACTCCCATGGAGTTTGTTGGATTGAGTAATTTTGCCAAGATTTTCAGTGATGATCTTTTTGTTAAATCCTTTATCCATACCATTCAATATGCTTTGCTCACTGTATTCCCGACCTTAGTACTGTCGCTTTTACTGGCAGTTCTGCTGAATAAAAAGTTAAAGGGAGTCGCAGTTTTCCGTACAGCATTGTATTTTCCCTATATTGCTTCTATCGTGGCAGTAGGTGCGGTATGGAATATGCTGTTCCAGCCGGATTTTGGACCGATTAATGAATTTCTGAAATTTATCGGCATTTCCAAGCCTCCCAGATGGGTGGTGGATGTGAAATGGGCCATGGTGGCTATTTCCGTGGTAAGTGTATGGAAATACATGGGATACTATATGATCGTGTACCTGGCGGCACTTCAGGGAATCTCAGGTTCTCTTTATGAAGCGGCCGGAATAGACGGAGCCAACGGCTTCCAGAAGCTTCGGTATATTACCATTCCCATGCTGACGCCAACCACGTTCTTTGTTCTGATCATGCTGACTATTCAGTGCTTTAAGGTATTTGACCTTGTATATGTAATGACAGGAGGAGGTCCCGGCAACGCCACCAAGACCCTGGTCAATTATATTTATGAAAAAGCATTTACCAGTTGGGAGTTTGGAACGGCAAGTGCAGGAGCGCTTGTTCTGTTTTCTGTCGTGCTTGTTGTCACCTTGATTCAGTTTGCCGGTGAAAAGAAGTGGTCTAAGGATATGATGTAAGGAGGGAAGGCAATGAAAATGAAAACAAAGGATTTAAAGATACTTCTGTATCTGGGATTGACTGCTTTATCCCTTTTTATGCTGGTGCCATTTTATTGGATGGTAATATCCTCTTTAAAGCTTAATAAGGACGTATTTTCCATACCTATGACATGGTGGCCGGATAAGATGCATTGGGAGAACTACAAAATTATCTGGAAGAAGCTGCCCCTTATGACCTTCTTTATGAATACTGCCAAGCTGACGGTCATTACCACAGTCATCCAGTTGTTCACCAGTTGTTTTGCTGCCTACGGCTTTGCGAAAACACGTTTTAAAGGCAAGGACCTAATCTTCCTTATGTATGTGACCACCATCGCTATTCCATGGCAGGTATACATGGTTCCCCAGTTTATTCTGGTTTCCAGGCTCGGCCTTAACGATACCCATTTAGGGTTGATTCTGATGCAGGCGTTTTCTGCATTCGGTGTGTTTTTAATCCGTCAGTTTTATGTCAGCATTCCGGATGAATTATGCGAGGCAGCCAGAATAGACGGGTTAAATGAGTACGGCATATTCGCAAGAATCGTGTTCCCTCTTGGAAAGCCTGCAATGGCAACCCTGACTATTTTTACATTCACCAATGTATGGAATGATTTTATGGGACCGCTCATTTACTTAAAGACAAAGGAATTAAAGACGATTCAGTTAGGTATCCGGATGTTCATATCCCAGTTCGGAGCGGACTATGCATGGATCATGGCATCTTCGGTATGCTCTTTGATCCCTGTTATCATCGTATTTTTAAGCTGTCAGAAGTTCTTTGTGGAAGGTGTTGCTGCCAGCGGAATAAAAGGATAAGAGGAATGAAAACAAATCTTTTATACGTTTTTGCGGATCAATGGCGGGCACATGCCATAGGATATCAGAATATGGATCAGGTGGTAACGCCCAACATTGATTCCTTTGCAGAGGAAAGTATGCGGTTTACCAATGCATACAGCACATTTCCCCTGTGTTCTCCCCACAGAGCCTCTCTGATGACCGGAAAATATCCCTTCCAGGTGGGAATGTGGACCAACTGCAAGGTGGGGCTGGAAGAAAAAATCATGTTAAAGCCCCAGGAAACCTGTATCGGCAATGTATTAAAAGACGGAGGCTTTGAAACCGGTTATATCGGAAAATGGCATCTGGATGCTTCAGAGCTTAATTTCACCTCTAATCCTCCTTCCGGTGCAAAAGGCTGGGATGCCTATACGCCGCCGGGAGAGAGAAGACAGGGATTTGATTACTGGCTGTCTTACGGCGCCGATGACGAGCATCTGGACCCTCACTACTGGCAGGATGACGAGAAACAGATCAGGCCGGGAAAATGGTCTGCTGAGTTTGAAACTGACAAAGCCCTGGAATATATGGAAAACAAGGCAAAAGAAGAACAGCCCTTTGCTCTGTTCTTATCGTATAATCCGCCCCACCTTCCCTATGAGCTGGTTCCTGACCGGTATTATGAAAAATTTAAAGATCTGGAAATTCATTACCGGGACAATGTGCCGGAGGAGATGCGGGAAAAGGGCGGTCTTTTAGAAACTCAGACCAGACAGTATTTTGCCGCAATCTACGGCATTGATGAACAGTTTGGAAGAATCCTTCAGTTTTTAAAGGATAATCACATGGAAGAGAACACTCTGGTGGTCTTATCTGCTGATCATGGAGAAATGCTGGGTTCTCATGGCCTGATGAGCAAAAACATATGGTATGAAGAATCCATTCATATACCCCTTATGATGCGTCAGAAAGGAAGAATAGAACCGGAAGATAACGATGCCATCTTTGCAAGTCCGGATCACATGCCAACTCTTTTGGAGCTGTTGGGCCTTCCCGTACCGGATACGTGTGAGGGATACAGTCATGGAGGCGGAATGTTTGGCACTGATAAAAACCAGCCCCAGGATATGTTTCTTTGCTCCTATCCTGGCTCGGCTGATCTTGTTAAGACGTTTTCCGATCAGGGCCTTACTCATAAAGCATATGGCTGGCGCGGAATTAAGGATAAGCGTTATACGTATATCATGACCAACGGCTACGCTCCGGGAGAGCCTCAGAGGGAATATCTCTACGACAGCAAAGAGGACCCATATGAGAAAAATCCCAGGCCGGTGGAACCGGATTGTGAGAGTGAGGAAATTCTGGCATACCGTTTGAGGCTGAAAGAGTATTTGGCTCAGACAGGCGACCCTTTTCTGTGGAACCGGTAAATCCATTCAAATAACCCTGTATTTTACCATCGGCATTTTGCCGGTGGTATTTTTTCGCTGCCGGCTTTTCTGTAATAAAGTGGACATATTTTTTCCGGGCATGTATAATGGTGTTAAAAATTATTTGTGGTTTCCTGATGTCATTTTATAAAATGTACAACCGTGTACAGGGAGGGAAGATGAAAACACTTCATTACACAATAAGAGAACCGTATGGAATTCATGCGAGACCGGCAGTCATGCTGGCCAGGGAGAGCCGGAAATACGACTGTAAAATCACAGTTTCTTTTGACGGACAGACCGCCGATGCTTCTGATATGGTGGCAATCATGGGAATGAATCTAAAACTTGGGGACGAAATGATTTTGGAGTTTACCGGCATTGAGGAAGAACTGGCTTATAACGGGATGCAGGAGTTTTTACTCACCAGCCAGATTCTTTAATTCAAGCCGCTGTCTGTGTCCCGTAAATCCGGCATGCGGACAGTAGAAATGTGAAAAGAGAAAATGACGTGTTTTAATTTTGGGCTCTGCCTTTTTAATCCGATGATTCGATTAAAAAGGCAGAGCCCATTTTTGTGTTAATTAAGATATTGTGACTAAAAAGTATGAAGTATCTGTAGAAAAACAGAAAAGTCGCCGTAAGAAAGAGGTGAGATTGAAAAATAATTAACAATATGCTCAATGAAAGCCCTGAAAATCAAAGTGTTATTGTGCCAAATATACAAAAAGTAAAAAGCGGATTATCCCATTTGGCTGATGTATTATGAGGAAAATATCTTTACAATAAAAGCATAGATTCGAATCCATAGAAAAAGGTTCAGGAGGTAGCACAAATGGATATTTCCGTCAATGAAATTAAAGAGATATTGGATTGGATGTCTTCTTACGGGAAAAACGAAGCCGGCGGTATGACCAGACTTCTGTATTCCAAAAGCTGGCTTGAGGTGCAGATGGCTCTGAAAGAAAAATTCGAGCAGATAGGCATGGAGACCAGGTTTGATGAAGTGGGGAATTTATATGGAAGGCTGGTGGGAACGGAACCGGAATCCGGCACAGTTGCCACAGGCTCTCATGTAGACACGGTAGTCAATGGAGGGAACTTGGACGGCCAGCTTGGAATCTTCGGGGGGTATTTAGCGGTGAAAAGCCTGCTGGAAACATGGGGAAGGCCGAAAAAGAACCTTGAGGTCATTTCCATGGCAGAAGAGGAAGGGAGCAGATTCCCCTATGTCTTCTGGGGGAGCAAAAACCTGTTTGGTTTAGCTAAGAAGGAAGACGTTGAGAATATCACGGATTCAGAAGGAATCAAATTTGTGGATGCCATGCGCGGATGCGGATTTGACTTTAAAAAGGATACAGGCACTTCCATGGGTGATGTGAAGGCGTTTGTGGAGCTTCACATAGAACAGGGAAATACCCTTGAGATGGAAGGAAAATCGGTAGGAGTTATCACAGGAATTGTAGGGCAGAAACGGTATAACATCACCTTAAAGGGCGAGGCAAATCACGCCGGAACGACCCTTATGAAATACAGAAAGGATGTCATTCAGGTATTTGCTGAAATCGTCACGGATTCCTTAAAGAAGGCGAGAGACATAGGAGACCCCCTTGTTTTGACCTTTGGGAAAATTGAGGTAAAGCCCAATACCGTGAATGTGGTTCCGGGGGAAGCTTTGTTCACCATGGACTGCCGCCACACGGATAAGGAGCTTTTAAAACGCGTTACAGGTGAGCTGGAAGAACATATGAAGCAGATCGCCGGCAAGTATGGGGTGGAAATTGAGATTGACTTATGGATGGATGAACAGCCTGTTCCCATGGATGAAAAAATGATTGGCCTGATCGAAGGTGTATGCAGGGAAAAAGGGCTGAACTACCGGATGATGCACAGCGGTGCGGGCCACGATTCCCAGATCATAGCGCCGAGGATTCCCACCGGCATGCTTTTTGTCCCAAGCATCAAAGGAATCAGCCATAATCCTGCGGAGAGAACAGAACTGTCTGACTTAAAGCAGGGAATAGAAGCCTTAAAAGAATCTCTGTATGAATTATCTTATAAATAAGAAAAGAGGACACTATGGGAGATCAAAGTATAACAAAACAATTACCGGAAAATTATTGGAAGACAGTCGTATTTACCTTCTGCTTAGGCTGGGTGGTTATCTGGATTTACCGTTCCATGCTGTCGCCGATTTATTCAGAAATCCAGGGAACCGTAGGCGCCCAGTCAAATACGGCAATGGGTTTGATCGCAAGCTGCTACTTCTTCGGATACACGTCCTTGCAGATACCGTCCGGATTTTTGGTGGACCGGTTTGGACAGAAGCGGGTTCTCATACCGGGCTTTCTCATCTTTGCTTTAGGAGCCTTCAGCATTGCCATGTCAAAGTCACTGAATACGATTTATTTAGGAAGCGTATGTGCGGGAATCGGCTGCGGTACTTATTACGGGGCTGCATTTTCTTTAACAGCCCAGCACGTGCCACCTGAGAAAAAAGGCATCTCCACTGCCATTGTCAACAGCGGTTCTGCTGTGGGATTGATTCTCGGAATGACGGGTTCCAGCTTTATCGTCAAGACGTTGAAGATGCCCTGGCAGACAATGGTGACGATCTCAGCCAGCCTTATTGTACTGCTGGTGGTCTGGTTTGCCATTGCCATTAAAGACAGGGGAAAACATCAGGCAGCTCAGAAAAAGACCAACGCAAAGGCCGATGACGGGAACTCGGAGACAGAGAAGAGGTCTTCCCTCCTTTCCCTTAACATGATTTCCTGTTACATACTGTATTTTTCCACGTGTTATGCTTATTATCTGATCGTAACCTGGCTTCCCAAATTCCTGGAGGCGGAGAGAGGAATTGCCGGCGGAAAGATCGGCCTTGTGGTTTCCATGATCTCTGTTACAGCCGTACCGGGCGCACTGTTTTTTGCAGGGCTTTCTGATAAGTTCAGAGGGAAAAAGGCACTGATCATCATCGGCCTGGAATTATCCGCTTTTGTTCTGGTGGCTTCCTCCATGTTAATGCCGGACGCATTATCCCTGACCTTTATTTTGCTGCTCTACGGCTTTTTGGGCAAGATGGCAGTTGACCCTGTCTTAATCTCCTATGTGTCAGATAAAGCCAGCAAAAAGAACATGGCGACAACCCTGGGAATGTTCAACTTTTTTGGAATGTCTTCATCCATTATCGCTCCGGCATTTACAGGCTTTATTATGGATAAGACCGGATCAGGTGAAGTGGGATTTTATGTGGGGGCATTGCTGCTGATTTTAGGAACAACCCTGTTTTTGGTATTTAACGCGAGGACGTTTTTCGGCAAAACAAAATAATAGAAGAATAAAGGAGAATGAATTATGAGCTACATCAATCAGGTAACCGGATACAGGAACGATATTTTAGCCAGCCGCTCCATCGTAAAAAGAGGAAATTTTGCGTTAATAGAGCCCGATGGTCTGGTAAAGAATGTGATTCCGGGATTCGAGAAATGTGCAGTAACCATTTTATCTTCCCCAAAGATGGGAGCTTCTTTTGTGGACTATCTTGTGACAATGGAACAGGGCGGCGGCAATCCAAACGGATTTGGCGGAGACGGCATCGAAGTATTCCTCTATATTCTGGAGGGTAAGGTAAAAGTTAAGAATGAGGACAGGGAAGAAGAGCTGACAGACGGCGGATACATATTCTCTCCGGATGGCAATAAGGTGAGCTTTGTCAATGCAGGGGATACACCGGCAAAAGCATTCTTATATAAGAGGCGATATAACAGGATTGAAGGTCACGAAGCCCATACAGTCTGCGGCAATATAGGGGATGTGCCCTTTACCCCTTATGAAGGAATGGAAGACGTAGGCGTGAAAGACTTCCTGCCGTCAGCATCTGATATTGGATTTGATATGAATTTCCATATCTTGAGCTTTAAGCCTGGCGCCTGCCACGGTTATATTGAAACCCATTTCCAGGAGCACGGAGCCTACATCTACTCAGGGGAAGGCGTATACAATCTGGACAATAACTGGATTCCGGTGAAAAAGGGCGACTACCTGTTTATGGGCGCTTACAGCTTACAGGCGGCTTATGGAGTAGGGCGGGAAGAAGAGTTTGCCTATGTATATTCAAAGGACTGCAACAGAGATGCAGAGATATAAGAACGTGCAGGGAATCGATTAAAAGAATATATTCAAAGAAAGGCAGCCGCGGGATGCGGCAGTACCCCAGGAACGGCCTGGGGTACTTAGGGAAAGTGTATGAGAGTAACGGAAGAGCAGTTGCATGAACTGATCAGCAATAAACTTCAAAAGGCAGGGCTGACCAAGGAGCATGCAGATATGACGGCAGACATCCTCACCTGGTCTGATGCAAGAGGAATTCACTCCCACGGAGCTGTCCGGGTGGAGTACTATTCCGAGAGAATCGCAAAAGGCGGTATCACCGTTCATCCCGATTTTAAATTCGAGCGAACAGGCCCGGCAAGCGGGATATTCCACGGGGACAACGGCTCAGGCTATGCCGCCGCAGTTCTCTCCATGAAAGAGGCCATTAAGATGGCAAAGGAAACAGGCGTGGCCGTGATCGGAGCCAAGCATATCTCCCACAGCGGCAGCCTGGGATATTATGTGGAAATGGCCGCAGAAGAAGACCTGGTTTCCATCTCCATGTGCCAGTCAGACCCCATGGCCGTTCCTTACGGAGGCTCAGAGCCTTACTATGGAACCAACCCCATTGCCTTTGGAGCACCGGGAGCTGACGGAAGAAACATCATATTCGATATGGCCACAACGGTTCAGGCCTGGGGAAAGGTGCTGTATGCCCGTTCTAAAAAGGAACCCATTCCAAGCACCTGGGCAGTGGATGTCAATGGAAATCCGACAACCGATTCCACCCTGGTAAATGCCCTCGTTCCCATTGCGGAAGCAAAGGGATATGGGTTGATGATGATGGTGGATATGCTTTCCGGTGTTCTTCTGGGCCTGCCCTTTGGAAAGCATGTGAGCAGTATGTATGAAGACTTATCAAAAGGCCGGGATTTGGGACAGCTTCACATTGTAATCGATCCAAACAAGTTTATCGGCCTGGAGAGATTTAAAAAGGATATAACCGCTACCATGGAAGAGCTGGCAGCCATTAAGCCGGCAGAAGGCTTTGACAAGGTGTATTATCCCGGAGAGAGGGGACTTTTAAGAAAGGCTCAATACGATAAGGCTGGCATAGAAATCGTGGATGATATCTACCAGTATTTAATCAGTGAAGACATTCACTACAATCGCTACGATCACAAGAACAAGTTTGCTGAGTAAAAGGAGCTGAGAGTGCAGCATGATTAAAACCATAATTCAAAAAGGAAGTTATCAGGATTCTGTAGTTCTTATGTTGCTGACCAATAAAATCTCTGCCATGCCGGGAGTCAATAAGGTTTCCATTATGATGGCTACCCCGTCCAATAAGGACTTATTTAAGGCGAGCGGCCTGGAGACTCCTGAATTAATGGAGGCTAAGTCCAATGACATGGCCATTGTGGTGGATGCAGAAACAGAGGAGACTGTGGGGCAGGTTTTAAAAGAAACAGAGGAGTTTTTAAAAAGCCAGTCTAAGGGTTCCTCCGAAGGGGAAGAAAAACACGTCGTGTCTTCCTGGGAGCAGGCTCTGAAAAAATTGCCTGATGCCAATTTAGCAGTCCTGTCCATACCGGGCATGTATGCGGCGGCAGAGGCTGACAGAGCCCTTGATGAGAATTTAAATGTGTTTATTTTCAGCGATAACGTATCAAAGAAGGATGAAATATATCTGAAACAAAAGGCTCATGAAAAAGGTCTGCTGGTTATGGGGCCGGACTGCGGAACCGGGATCATCAAAGGCGTTCCAATCGCCTTTACCAACCATGTCAAAATGGGAAAGATCGGAGTCATCGGCGCCTCCGGCACGGGAATCCAGGAGGTGACGACCATCATCGACCAGTTGGGTGAAGGGGTTGCAAATGCCATTGGCACAGGCGGCAGGGACTTATCCGCTGAGGTAGGCGGAATTACCATGCTGGACGCCATTGATGCCATGGAAAAGGATACCCAGGTAGAGGTCGTTGTCATCCTGTCAAAGCCTCCTGCCAAGGAAGTGAGGGATGTGATTGTAAAGAGGCTTGGGAACTATGAAAAGCCTGTGGTGACCCTATTCCTGGGTGAAAAACCGGAGATACATGAGGAGAATTTCTACCATGCGTATACTCTGGATGAAGCGGCCAGAATCGCAGTTTCCTTGGTGAGAAAAGAAGCGGTTGTGCTGGACCCGTGGAAACCTTCGGTGGAGGAAGGGTTTAAGAGAGAAGACCTTAGGACCATAAAAGGCTATTATTCAGGCGGCACCCTGGCTTCGGAGGCAGTGATGCTGATAAAGGAAACCGCAGGTATTTCCGGAGCAGGAGATAAGCAGGAAGGTTATATGCTCAATACGCAGGGCTACACGGTAATAGACCTGGGAGACGACGTTTATACCGTTGGAAAACCCCATCCCATGATCGACCCGGCAAACAGGATCGTGTGCATGAAGCAGGCTTTAGAGGAAGAGCAGACGGGCGTGATTCTGTTTGATCTCGTACTGGGATACGGCTCTCATGAAGACATGGCAGGAGCCCTTCTGCCCGGAATTAAGGATATGATGGAGCAGGTGAAGAATCAGGGGCGCAGGGTCTACTTTGTAGCCACTATCTGCGGAACAAAGGCTGATAAGCAGAACTACGATTTGCAGAAGAAAAAACTGGAGGATGCAGGCGTCATCGTTTGTACGAGCAATAAGAGAGCTGTAGAAACCGCCCTCTGTCTGATCGGCCATCCCTGCCACGAGGAAGAAAAGACCATTGAGCCCAGGGAAAAGGCGAAAGCGGATAAGGTTCATGCGGTGTCTGAGAAAGTTATGGAATTGCTTGAGCAAAAACCCAGAGTCATTAACATTGGACTTAAAAGCTTCACTGAGGTGCTGGAAGAGTTTTCCTGCAAGGCAGTACAGTATCAGTGGACGCCGCCTGCAGGAGGAGATCTGGAATTGATCAAAGTCCTGCAGTATTTAAGAGGCCATAAATTTTCCAGATAGCAGGGAATCGGCAAAGATGACTTATGTGGATATGAGGAGGTTCTTATGTTATATGATACAATAGACGATGCAAATCAGGCAGTCATACAAAAAATAATCCTTTCATCGCCGGTTTTACTGGATGTGGTGCCGGCTAAATCTGTAATCAAAGAATTAAACCAGGGCAAGGTGCTTCTCCATGCAGGCCCTCCCATTCTTTGGGAAAATATGACCAGCCCCATGCAGGGCTCCTGCATCGGAGCCGCCCTGTTTGAGAAATGGGCGTCTACCGGGGAAGAGGCAGTCAGGCTTTTAAGCCAGGGCGAAGTGGAATTCATTCCCTGCCATCATGTCGATGCCGTAGGGCCTATGGGAGGCATCACTTCAGCCAATATGCCTGTATTTGTGGTAGAGAATACCGCTGACAAAAACAGGGCGTACTGCTCCATGAACGAAGGAATCGGAAAGGTTCTCAGATTCGGTGCATACTCCAGAGAAGTCATCTTGCGGTTAGGCTGGATGAGAGATGTGCTGGGACCGGTGCTTTCCATGGCTTTAAGGGAGTATAAAGAGGGGCTTGCCATCAATCCCATGGTAGCAAAAGCCATTGCCATGGGGGATGAATTCCATCAGAGAAATATCGCGGCTTCCCTTCTATTCTTAAAAGAAGTCTCTCCTGTCATAGCAGGCCTTTCCATCGAAGAGGAGAAGAAAAAGGAAGTCATTCAGTTTCTGGCTGACACAGACCAGTTCTTCTTAAATATTATGATGGCAGCGTCCAAGGCAGTTATGGATGGGGCCCGTATGATTACGGAAGGAACCATTGTAACCGCCATGTGCAGAAATGGAGAAAATTTCGGCATCAGGATCAGCGGAATGAAAGATGAGTGGTTTACGGCACCGGTCAATACTCCCCAGGGCCTGTATTTTACAGGATATTCAGGAGAGGATGCCAGCCCCGATATAGGAGACAGCGCCATCACAGAAACCTTTGGAGTAGGCGGGATGGCAATGATAGCGGCCCCTGCGGTTACCCGGTTCGTCGGTACAGGCGGTTTTCCCGATGCCCTTCGAATCAGCAATGAAATGCTGGAAATCGTTATTGGCCAGAATCCCAATTTTGCCATCCCCACATGGAATTTTCAGGGGACCTGCCTGGGCATTGACGCCAGGAAGGTGGTAGAAAAGGGAATCACGCCGGTCATCAATACGGGAATCGCCCATAAGGAAGCCGGTGTGGGGCAGATCGGAGCCGGAACGGTTCATCCGCCCATTGAATGCTTCCAGAAAGCAGTCAAAGCTTATGCGAAAAAATTAGGTTATAAGGGATAAGGATTATGATAAGATTATCAGGGCAGATGGCAGCATCGGAGCTGTTAGAAACGTTAAACCAATGCGATACATATAGAGTCCACAGCCGGTTTGAGAGCGGCTGCAATCTGGTGCTTCCATCCTCCCTGTGTTTTATCGGAAATAAAAATAATGCTCTCGTTCCTTACGGTATTTTATTAAATGAGGAGGATGTGCCTGTATTTCTGGCACAGGTCTCGCCCTCCCGCAGTTTCCGGTGGGATGGGAATAGAAAAGTCCTGTATTCGGATTTTGCAGAAATCTGCTTAAAAGACACCCGGATATACAGCAGTTTCATTGAGAAAAAAGCTTATCCCATAGACAGGGAGGGGCTATCTATATTTGAAAGACTCATTGATCGGGAGCTTCCTACGGGATTCGGAGAATCCATTGGCTCCTTTCTGATGACAAAGGAAGTGGAAGAATTATACCAGGCCTTTAAAAAACCCAGGGAAGAGGCTGAAAAAATAATAAAGAAATGGATCGGAAGAGGGATGGGGCTGACACCGTCAGGAGATGATTTCCTTATGGGGCTGCTTTTCATAGACCGGATTTATCCCATATTGGGGAGCCCCTTTCTCTCAGGGTTAAAGGCATTGACAGACCATGGGTATACGACCGATATCAGTGAGCACTATTATCGCTGCGCACTGGGAGGCCGTTTTCATGATGCGGTGGTGGGACTTTTAAATGCCTTGGTTCAGAAGGATTCTTTGTTGATCGGGAGGTATATTGATGAGATAAAGAGGATAGGGTCTACCTCTGGCTGCGATATGATTTGCGGTATGGCAGCAGGGGTTCGCTTTATCAAAGGCAAGGCAAAAATTTGATTGGAGGTCCGTGAATGAAGAAGATAAAATTATCAATGACAGTTCAGATCATAATTGGGATGCTTGGAGGAATGCTGCTTGGAATCTGCTTCGGGGATAAGGTGAAGGATATCAAGCTCATAGGAGATATCTTCCTTCGTCTCATTCAGATGTCTGTCGTGGTAATGGTCATGGGGGCAGTCATAGAATCTGTAGCCAATTTAGATCCCAAGGATTTAGGGAGATTCGGCGTTAAGATGCTGTTCTGGTTTCTGCTGACCACTGTGATCGCTGCAGTCATAGGAGGTGCTTTGGGCCAGCTCCTTTTGCCCGGAAAAGGGCTTACCCTGCCGGTTTCAGATCAGGTTGTCCAGGTCTCGGATAAGGGGATTTACAGCATGATTCTTGATTTCCTGCCCAGCAATATCGTAGAATCCATGGCGAGTTCCAATATGATTCAGGTAATTGTATTTTCCGTATTATTTGGCACGTCCCTTGGAGCGTACCGCATAAGAAAGGAAAACAGCCAGCTCATTGGAGTCATAAAAGAATTTAATGAAGTGATACTCGGAATTGTTCGAAGGGTCATGAAACTGGCCCCGTTGGGAATCGGAGCGCTGCTGGCTTATACGGCGGGCGCAACAGGCATCAAGGTCATCATGCCACTGGTTAAATTTCTCCTGGTATTCGGAATTGGTTCCCTTTTGTACATGGTGGGCATGATTGCTTTTGTATCTTTCTATTGCAGGACCCATCCGGTCAATGTGACAAGGAAGCTGTTTAATATGACAATGGTTGCATTCACTACGACTTCTTCCGCTGTTACCCTTCCCACTCAGATGGAAGACAGCGAGAAGAAGCTGGGAGTCAGCAAGAAGATATCAGGAATTGTCATCCCTCTCGCGATGACGTTAAACAGCAATGGCCTGTCCATGTTTCTTGCACTGTCATGCATCACCATTTCCCAGATTTACGGCATTCCTCTTTCCGGTCCCCAGTTGGTCCGCATCATTGTATTATCAACCCTGTCCTGCCTTGGAACCGTGACCGTTCCGGGAGGCGGTTTGGTGGCCCTGGCTACGGTTGTTCCTGCTCTGGGGCTTCCTCTGGAAAGCATTGCTTTTCTATTCAGCATTGACTGGTTTTCCGGAATGTTCCGCACCGTATTAAATGTGGACACCGATGTTTTTATTGCCATGATAATCGCAAAAGATGAAAATGAACTGGATTATAAAATTTTAAACGGCAGCCAATGATCGTGAATATATTCCGGGGAGAAAAGGGGCATTGTTCCGGGAACAATGCCCTTTAAACGGAGAAGGCAGACAACTCTGTATATGAGGATTTTACATCAATGCCGGATTGCTATGATAAAAAACACATAGTATAATGAATCAAGAGACATGGAGACGATTCGGACTGTAAAAAGAGAGGCATAATATGACCGTTGAGAAATTATTAGGAGAACCCATATTTCAAAATTTAAAGGTGCTAAATAAAAAGGCTGATTTAAAAAGAGAGATTTTTACGGTTGAGTCCACGGAGACGCCTGATGTTGCATCTTATTTGCCTGAGAATACGCTGTTAATTACGACCGGAATGGCTTTCAAGGAAAACCAGTCCGGCTTATGTGAGTTTATCCACAGCCTGGACCGTCTGCCCTGTGCAGGGCTTGCCATTAAGCTGGGGCGCTTTATTGACTCTTTGGAGCCGGAAGTCTTAGAGCTTGCGGACCAGTTGGGATTTCCGCTGATCCAGATTCCTTCTCAGATGACATTAGGAGAAGTATTTCAGCAGTTACTGGCCTATATCTGGGACAATCAGAATGCAGAGCTGACCTTTGCCTTAAACACGCAGAAGAAATTTTCCGGGCTCCTGCTTCAGGGGGCTTCCCTTAGCGTTATGATGAATAATTTAGGGCTGGTCCTCAAGAAACCGGCCGCATTGCTCAACCCCTTTGGGGAGGTGGAAGCAGCGGCTCATACGTGTCAAAAAGAGCATTTAAAAACAGCACAGAGCTTGTTTTATGAGCTCTCTCTCTATGAAAAAAAGGCGGACAGCTTTGAAAACCTTGTCAGCGGGTCAGGGAACAATCAAAAAATCCGCATTTATCCCATACAGACGGTTGGGAAAAATCCTTATTATCTTTATATTTACGGCGGCGGAGAAAAAGAGGATGCCTTATCCGGAATTGTGATCGAGCAGTTGATACTGGTATTCGGCATTTTTTTATATAAAAATCTGTATGTGAGATGCAACCCCTTAAAGCAGAAGGAATCGATTTTACATATCCTTGTAAACAAACACAGGAAAGAGCGGTGGTCTGCCGCCCAGTTGTTCACAGTAGGGGAGAAGTACGGGTTAAAGCCGGCTTCCTGCTATAAAATAATCCTGGCGACCCTGGAGCCCTTTGGAAGAAGGGAGTTTGATTTCTTAAACTTATCCTACCGGGAAGAGCGGTATATTTTAATCTATGACTGGCTGAATGGGAAACTGCAGGAGAAATTCCACGGGGATATCATCGTCTTTCCGGAGACTCTGACGTATCAATACGTCTTGCTGATACAGGGCAATTACAGAGATTTGGAAAATGTTCTGGAAGATTACCATGAGGCTTTGCTGCGCCTGCTGCAGGTTCCCATCACATTTTCCTTCGGCAACAGCGTGGCGCAGCTCGATACCATTGACAATTCTTATAATACGGCAATGGAAAGCTACCAATACGGAGAAGAGAAGGAGAACATTCCTTATATTAAATATTTCAAATCAACCAATGCCAATGAACTGTTTAAGATGGTATCCGGAGAACAAATCAAGGGTTTTTGCCTGTACCATTTGAAAGGCTTAACCAATCCTGAGGATGAGATGACATTGGAACTCAGGAGGACTCTCAAAACGTATTTAGACTGCAGATGCAGTGTGACGGAGACAGCCAACCACATGTTTCTTCACAGGAATACCATTAAATACCGGATTAAAAAATGCGAAGAAATTCTTGGCAGGGAAATCGCGGATGCAAATTACTGTTTCCAATTACAATTGAGCCTGGTGTTATTAGAACAGAACGGTTGAAATCCGGTTGCGGATAAGACCGTTTCTTTCCGTATTTTCGCATCTGAACTATAAATCGATTTACCATTGTCAATATTTGAAGATTGATGTAAAATTTAGATAGTTTCCATTGTCACGGGAATGAATATGAAATTCGGTGGCATGATGATAATAGAAATTGACAGAGCGGGCCTTTTTGACCCATTCGATTGACATGTAAAAAATGAAGAGACAGGAGGTTCTTATGAAAAAAGAAATTTACCTGGCAGGAGGCTGTTTTTGGGGAACAGAAAAGTACCTGGGAAATGTTCCGGGAATCTTGTTCACAGAAGTGGGCTACGCCAACGGCAATACAGAAAATCCGACTTATGAGCAGGTGTGCTACAGTAATACGGGACACGCTGAAACGGTAAAGGTGGAATATGACGATTCCGTTATAGGACTGCCTTTTATATTACAGCTTTATTATGATGTGATCAACCCTGTCACCATCAACCGCCAGGGCGGAGATGTGGGCTCCCAGTACAGAACGGGAATCTATTTCGTTGATGAAAAGGATGAGCCGGTGATCCGGGCCTCCCTTGATGAGCTGCAGAAAAAATACAAAGAGAAAATTGCCATTGAGGTAATGCCTTTAAAACAGTATTCCAGAGCAGAGGAATATCACCAGAAATATCTGGATAAGAATCCGGGCGGTTACTGCCACATTGGAACAGACAAGTTTGAAAAGGCACAAAAGGCTGTGGATGTGAGTAAGAAGTATCCGAGGAAATCCCAGGAGGAGTTAAAAGAACGCCTGACAGAACTTCAATTTGAAGTGACTCAGAACAGCGCCACAGAGCACCCGTTTCACAATGAATATTACGATGAGTTCAGGGAAGGGATATACGTGGACATTACCACAGGAGAACCGCTTTTTGTCTCGGCTGATAAATTTGAGTCAGGCTGCGGCTGGCCCAGCTTTTCCAGACCCATTGATTCCAGCCTGATTTCCGATTATGTGGATACAAGCTTTGGAAGAGTGCGGACAGAGGTGAGAAGCAAAAACGGCGATGCCCATTTAGGCCACGTCTTTGAAGACGGACCAAAGGAGCTTGGCGGTCTGCGCTACTGCATCAACAGCGCTTCTTTGCGCTTTATTCCCAGGGAAGAAATGGAGCGGGAAGGCTATGGCGGTTATTTAAAGCTTTTATAGGCTGCATCGGTTGACCGGCAAATAAATTTACGGCGGAGGATATTTATTATGAAGTTAGGCATAGTCGGGTCAGGAGTCATTGTACAGGAATTCCTGACCATCACCCATCATCTGAAGGAAACAGAGCTGACGGCCATCTGCTATACGGAAAGAAGCCGGGAGACAGGCAGGGAGCTTGCGGACAAGTATCATATCAAACAGGAATTTACCGATTATGAGGAATTTTTAAACAGCGAAACGGATACGGTTTATGTGGCTCTGCCCAATCATCTGCATTTTTCCTTTGCAAAAAGGGCTTTGGAGGCCGGAAAGCATGTGATCGTTGAAAAGCCCTTTACCCCGACCTATAAAGAGGCCGTGGTTTTAAGTGAGCTGGCAAGGGAAAAGGGGCTGCTTTTGCTGGAGGCAATTACAACTCTGCATTTTCCTAATTATAAGAAAATAAAGGAGATGCTGCCGGCTCTGGGGGATATTAAAATTGTCCAGTGCAATTATTCCCAGTATTCCAGAAGGTATGACAGCTTTAAAAAGGGTCAGATTCTTCCTGCCTTTGATCCCGGCTGCTGCGGAGGCGCTCTTATGGATATTAATATTTACAATATTCATTACGTTGTCGGGCTGTTTGGAAGGCCCAAGGGAGTGGAGTATTTCCCTAATGTGGAAAAAGGAATTGATACGTCTGGAATTCTGGAGCTGGATTACGGGACATTCCAGTGCATCTGCGTGGGAGCGAAGGACTGCAAGGCCCCTATTGCCAATAATATTCAGGGGGACAAAGGCTGTCTGTATCAGGACACTCCGGTCAATGTCTGCGAGCATTTCCAGGTGTTTTTAAATGATGGGACCAGCTCCTATGTCAATGAAAACAGCTATGAGCACCGCATGGTTGATGAATTTATAGAGTTTGAATCCATGATCAACCGAAAGGACTTAGAAACGTGTTATCAGCTTTTGGACCATACACTGACTGTGTGCGAGGTTCAGAACATTGCCAGAAATAAGGGCGGGATTGTGTTCCCGACAGATACTTAAACGGAATCGGCTGAACTGTAACAGCAAATGACGAAATGAAAAGAAAAGATTTGCATAATTTGGCGGAGTATGCTATAATGCAAAAAACAAGACTTGTTACCATATTTCATAAATGAAACTATTGGGCAAAATCTTTCTCAAAGAAGGATTTTGCCCTTTTTGCGTTTGGAGGAGAATTATGGAGTGCTGGAAGATTGTAAAAATATTGAATAACAACGTAGTTTTTGTGGTGGACCGTCAAAAGCAGGAATATATCGCTGTGGGGAATGGAATCGGATTCCGCCATAAAATCCATGAGTATTTGTCAGATGGGGAAATCATAAAAATCTTTGCACAAGTCAATAACCAGGTAAAGAATAAGCTGGTGACAATCCTGGAGGAGATTCCCTTTGACCGGATTGAACTCACCATGCAGATCGTCGGCCATGCCGAAAAGTCCCTCAACCGCAAATTAAATGAAAATCTGGCAGTCAGTCTCGCTGATCACATTCATTATCTGCTTGAGCGGTATGAAGAGGACATGCTGTTTCCCGGCATTGCAAGTGAAGAAATTAAAAGGTTTTATCAGGAAGAGTATGCCATTGGATGTGAAATCGTGGATATGATCAATAAAAGATATCACATTGAGCTGGGCTATGATGAGGCCAGCACAATCGCTTTTCACATCATCAATGCCAGCAATCAGAGGGGGCAGAAGACCCTTGAGATTATGTACGGAGTGAGGGACCTGGTGAATATCGTTACGGAAAGTCTGCAGATTCAACTTGATCCGGAGTCCTTTGATTACTCCCGGTTTATCATCCATTTAAAGTTTTTTATGAGAAAAGTGGTTTTAAATTCAAGAGAAACAGACTGCGGGAACAACTCCATGCTGCAAAGGTTTGAACTGGAGTTTCCGTTCATTGATGAAACCATCAAGAACGTTGAAAGGTACATTTTAAGCAAGTATCAATATCAGATGCATGATGATGACAAGCTTTATTTATTCATTCATATTCGCAGATTACTGCAAAAATAAGGGATAGGAAACCGCATGTGCGCAGTGCGGTTTACATTATAAATAATTCAAGGAGGCAGTTTATGGCAATTAATGTGAAGGAATCCTCTGATTCTATTATGAAATTAATTGGCGGAAAAGAAAATGTTAACAGTGTGACCCATTGCGTCACAAGGCTTCGGTTTATTTTAAAAGATGTACAAAAAGCGGATACCGAAGCGATTAAAAAAACAGACGGGGTGTTGGGAGTCGTATTTGGCTCCGGCCAGTATCAGATTGTTTTAGGCCCTAACTTATTTCCGGTATTTGAGTATATCGTAAACGAATACGGGCTGGAAACAGAAAAAGAGGTGGATGAGTACCATGAAGAAGATGATGCTCTTAAGAAAAAATCCGGCTTCGGTTATTATCTGGGAAAAGTGACGCAATTTTTATCCTCTGCACTGACACCGTTCATCACGGTGCTGTACGGTGCCGGTATGCTGAAAGTGGCGTTAGGCGTCAGTGCATACTTCTGGCCTGATGTCACTTCAAATACCACGTATATGATGTTTAACTTTATGTCCAACGTGCCGTTTTACTTTATGCCGGTCTTCATCGCCTATGGGACTTCCCGCACCCTTAAATCAAACCCGGCTTTTGCAATGGCCATGGCATTGATGCTGCTTTATCCCAATTTCATCCAGTTAGTTGCGGAAAAGCAGGCAGTGACCATCTTTGGCCTTCCGGTCACACTGGTGAGCTATTCCAATACTCTGCTGCCTGCAGTCTTATCGGCACTTCTGGTCGCCCGTCTGGAAAAGTTTTTCTATCGGGTCATACCTGGGGTCTTGCGGTCCGTGTTTGCCCCGCTGCTCACCTTAGCTGCTGCCATGCCTGTCGTCATGGTTGTGCTGGCCCCGCTGGGAACCATTGTAGGTAATTATATTGTAAATATTTTTGTGGCGGTTTACGACGTGACAGGCGGTGTTGCAATCGGATTGCTGGCGGCAGTGTGGCCCTTTATGGTTATGGGAGGCATGAACATGCTGTTTGTGGCGCCTATGACGGAGCTTCTGGCGAAAACCGGTTACGATAATTTCTTCCGGCCTGCATGGATTTTACATAATATTGCGGAAGGAGGAGCCTGTGTGGGTGTTGCCATCCGTACAAAAAATAAGAAACTCCGCTCTGAAGCGGTTTCCGCAGCGATTGGTGCAATTGTTTCAGGAGTTTCCGAACCGGCAATTTACGGCATTAACTTAAGGCTGAAAAAGCCGTTTTATGCAGTGGTTGCCGGCAGCGTTGCAGGCGGAGCGACAGCGGGAATCATGGGAGCAAAAGCCTATACATTGGGTTATTCCAGCATCTTAGCCATTCCGATTTTTATGGACACAATGATGGCGATTACCATTGCCATTGCAGTGACATTTGCCGTATCGGTTGTGACAACCATGGTATTGGGCTTTGATGACTCAGCAATCCCACAGTAGGTAAAGAGAATATGAGTATTTTCAGCAAATGGTTTGGTACACAGGAAAGACAAGAGAATACAATGGTAGCCTTTGCCACAGGAACGATGTGCCGCTTGTCGGAAACTCCGGACAAAGCCTTTTCCAGCCTGGCTATAGGGGATGGCGTTGCCATCACCCCCGGCCAGCCGTCTGTCGTTGCCCCGGCTGATGGAACCATCACCATGATATTTCCCACAAAACATGCATTTGGCATTGTTACAGAAGAAGGGATCGAGCTGCTGGTCCACATTGGCATAGATACTGTGAATTTAAAAGGAAAAGGGTTTAAGTATTTTAAAAAAGTGAATGAAAAGGTCAGAGCTGGGGAAAAGATTGTTGATGTGGATATCGATGCCATTAAAAAGAACGGATGCGATCCCATTATCATGATGATCGTGGCCAATCAGAACGGATATTCTTTTACATACAAGGCAAATGGCGTTGTGAAAAAAGGAAAATCCGTGGTTGCAGAGTATGAAAAAAATATGACGGAAACAGAAAATTAAAGGAGGGAGAAATCTTGAAAAAACCGGAAACAGGATTTAGAGAGGACTTTTTATGGGGAGGCGCAGTGGCTGCAAATCAGTTGGAAGGGGCTTATCTGGAAGATGGAAAACAGCTGTCCACGGCAGATATTAAGGCCCGCGGCTTCTTTGGAGGAATCCGCCGTGATGCGGATTATTATCCAACCCATAAAGGAATTGATTTTTATCATACATACAAAGAAGACTTAAAATTAATGGCGGATGCCGGTTTTAAAATCTTTCGTACGTCCATCAACTGGACCCGCATTTATCCCACCGGTGAGGAGGAAACGCCCAATCAGAAGGGAATTGATTTCTACCGCAGCATGTTTGAAGAGTGCCGCAGGCTGGGAATGAAGGTGATGATCACGATTTCCCATTATGAGACTCCTCTGGCAATGCGTGATAAGTATGGAAGCTGGGCCAACCGTGTGTACATTGATTTGTATATGAAGTTCGTTAAAACCATTGTCACGGAGTTTAAGGGGCTGGTTCAATATTGGCTGACCTTTAATGAAATAGGAAATGCGGCTGTAAAGCCCATTTGCTGGGATGCTGCGGCAATTCATCCCGATTCGGAAAACCTGCTTCAGGAGATGTACCAGGCGGCACACCATCAGTTTGTGGCAAGTGCGCTGGCTACAAAATTTATTCATGAAACAGATTCGGAGGCTTTGGTGGGGGCCATGATCGCTTACAAAACCGTCTATCCCTATACCTGCAATCCGGCTGATGTGATTGCCGCTGAGGAAGAAAAGAGAAAGGAATTTTTCTTTTCAGATGTCCAGGCCAGGGGATATTACCCAGGCTATATATGGAAGTTTTTTGAGGAAAACAATTTGAATATTGTTATGGAAGAAGGGGATGAAGAGATTCTTAAGTCGTATCCCATTGACTTTATCACGTTTAGTTATTACCGTTCCCGCGTCGTATCCGTGCAGTCAATGGAGCCGGCAGAAGTGATTGATACAAAATCCCTGGAAGGCGTCGTTAATCCGTACCTGCCCAAAACGGACTGGGGCTGGTCCGTTGATCCGGATGGGTTGAGGCTGGCTTTGCAGGAATTATATGACCGGTATCAATTGCCGTTATTCGTTGCAGAAAACGGGCTTGGGGCGCTGGATAAAGTAGAAGAAGATGGAAGCATAAACGATGATTACCGCATTGATTATTTAAAAAAGCACATGAAGGCAATGAAAACAGCCATTCAGCATGGTGTGGATTTATTTGGATATACCATGTGGGGGCCGATTGATATTGTGAGTAACGGAACGGGACAAATGTCTAAACGGTATGGAATTATTTACGTTGATATCGATGATGATGGAAACGGTACAGGGAAACGTTTAAAGAAAAAATCGTACGGTTTTTACAGCAGCGTGATTGAAACCAATGGCAGAGAGCTCTAAGGAATTGTTTGGAATGTTTGTGCAGGGCTGACATATATATGGAGAAGGGCATATCTTTTACCAGAGAGATATGCTTTTTTTCTACGGGAGAATATGATATGATTGATTACAGCAAGAGTGTTTACTGACTTTGAACGGCAGCAGGGAAGGAGATGAGGATCATATGAAACTTATGTTTAAACAGCGTTTTTTCTCCTGGTTTGACAGTTATGATATATATGATGAAAATGGAAATACCGTGTATGAGGTCAGGGGGAAGCTTGACTGGGGGCACAGGCTGGAGGTTTACGATCACGCAGGAAGGTATGTGGCTACCTTGAAGGAAAAGGTGCTCACGTTTCTGCCCCGGTTTTTTATCCAGGTAGACGGAGAGACGGTGGGAACCATTACAAAGGAATTCACTTTTTTCAGGCCCTCGTTTTCCATTGACTGCAATGGCTGGAGAGTGGAAGGAAGCTTATTTGAGTGGGATTACCGCATTCTTTCCGGAGACGGCAGAGTTGTGGCCCGGATTGAAAAAAAGCTTTTTAACTGGACGGATACTTACTCCATTGATGTGGAAGAGCCTCAGGACAGTCTTATGGCACTGATGGTTGTTCTGGCTATTGATGCGGTTAAGTGCAGTCAGAGAGCAGGATAAGGGACAGATTGCCGGTTATTGCTGAAAACAGGAAAAACACCCTGCTATTAATTGTGAAAAAATAATAGCAGGGTGTTTTTTATGATTTTATTGATATATTGGGTGAATTGTTTTTTCGGTGATTGGTAGAAATTAAGATGTTGATTAAAAGGTAAACCTTATTGACATTGTCGACAAAGCATAAAGACACAACATACATTATACGACTAATTATGACAAAAATCAACCAAATTTTTAATATATAATTCATACTTTCTTCAAATCTTTAAATGGCAGGAAGGTTTACCTTTTTAACAACATTTAATACAATATAGCGGAGCAGCTTATAAAGGCATAAAAAACTCCCAGGGGGATAAGTAAGTATGAAGAGAGGCAAAATTTCTACAAAAATCGCAATAATTATTGCGGTTGCATTAATTATTGTTTTTACAGTACTCATATCAGTTGTTGTTAAGCTGTCAGGAAAGGCAAACAGTTCTGCTATCCGGTCAGAGATGATTAATCTGGCACATGCAAACGGAAATCAGGTGCAGGCAATTATGGACTCGGCTGCGGTACAGGCAAAGTCTTTGCAGGATTACATTGAAAATGCCTATGTCCAGGGAGATGCGCTCATCGCTTCCAGGGACGATGTGACATTAAAAAGTGCTGTGTACGGCAAGGAAATGCAGGACATAAGCATTGAAGTGGAACATTATCTGCTGAACAACATGTGGTCTTCTGTTGCTTCCAATCAGGATATTGTGGGCCTCGGTGTCTGTTTTGAACCCCAGGAATTTGATGACAATATAAATGATTATACTCTGTATGTTGATAAATCGGATGCGGCTGATAAAAAGGGCCGGTCTCTGGGAAGCTACGATGAATACAGCAATGAAGTGTATTATAAACCTGTAAAAGAAAGCAGAGAGCCGTATTTTACAGACCCCCTTGTATTTGAAGGAACGACTATGATTACGGCTGCATATCCCGTTGTGTATCAGGACGCATTTTGCGGGGTTATTGTAGCTGATATTGACGTTGGAAATTTCAGCAAAATAACAACCACTTCTCCAGACTATAAAACTCTTTATGCCAGCATTGTCACAGATGATTTTACCATTGTATATAACAGTGAAAATCTGGACACCATCGGACAGAATTTATCTGAACTTTTCAACGATCCCAAGGACATGCAGAAAATCATTGACGGAGCAGCAGCCGGAAAGGAATTTTCCTGTACGACTGTTAACGCAGCCGGAAAGGAAGTAACCCGTTTTTTATATCCTCTCAATGTGGAAGGAAAAAACTGGTGGGCCCAGACCGTGCTCCAGACTTCTGATATGAATAAGAATACGAATGCGTTGACCATTGCCATTATCGCTGTTTCTGTTTTATCATTGGTATCTGTAGTTGTAATTGTAGTGATAACAATTATCAGGGCATTGAAGCCTATTCACGGTGTGGTTTCCGCTGCAACACAGATCGCCGCGGGAAATCTCGATATACAGGTGGAGGTAAAGAGCAACGATGAAATCGGCCTGCTCTCTGAAACCTTTAAGAAAATGGCGGAAGATTTAAAGAACATTATCCAGGATATTCAATATCTGCTGGGTGAGATGAGCCGTGGCAATTTCCGGATCAAAACAAATTATGAAGAGAAATACATAGGCGATTATCATGAGATATTAATGGCCATGAGAACCATTAACCGCAATTTAAGCAGCACTCTTACAGACATCAACACAGCTTCCGATCAGGTTTCAATCGGAGCGGAACAGGTATCAGGCGGCGCCCAGACTCTCAGCCAGGGATCGGCGGAACAGGCCAGCTCTGTGGAAGAACTGACTGCCTCCATTACGGAAATTTCCGGAAAAATCAAGGAGAATGCGGACAATGCCCGTGAGGCCAGCCGCATGTCAGGAAAAGCAGGGGATGAGATCGAGGAGAGTAACCGTTACATGCAGCAGTTGACGGCTGCAATGGGTGAGATCACCGATACTTCCAAAGAGATCAGCAAGATCATCAAAAATATTGACGATATCGCATACCAGACCAATATACTTGCCTTAAACGCCGCTGTGGAAGCAGCCCGTGCAGGCAGCGCAGGAAAAGGCTTTTCCGTGGTGGCAGATGAGGTGAGAAGTCTCGCCGGAAAATCTGCGGAAGCGGCAAAGAACACCACCGCATTGATTGAAAATACATTAAGTGCCATTGAAAACGGCAAAAAGCTGGCAGATGACACTGCAAAGTCTCTTCAAATCGTGGTAGAAGCTTCCAGAGATGTCAACGGAATCATCGCGGAAATTGCAAGAGCTTCTGAGGAGGAATCCGATGCGGTTTCACAGATTGCCGGAGGAGTGGAGCAGATTTCAGCGGTAGTACAGATGAATTCGGCGACAGCAGAAGAAAGCGCTGCAGCAAGTGAAGAGCTTTCCGGACAGGCACAGATGCTGAAAAGCCTGGTGGGCCGGTTTAAGCTGCGGGAAAAAGAAGATGCCCCTGCCCCTGTCCATGAACCTTCCCGGAACGTGCAGACAACATATGATTATAAGCCTGCCGGCGATACGACAAACAGCAAATATTAATGGAAACCAAGGCATAAAAAAAGGTGCCGCCCTGTAACCGGAATCCGGATGCAGGGCGGTCCTTTTTTATATGATCTACAAAAACAGCTCCATGATAAAAACAACGGCACAGGCGGTGATGGAAACCTGGATCAGGCTTTTTCCCTTAAATGCCAGAATCACTGCCGCCGCCAGTGCTCCTGCGCCTGACCAGATGCTTTTGGTGGAAGTGAGAATGGCAGGAAAGGTCATCACCGACAAGGTCACATAGGGAACGTAATAAAGAAAAGACCGGATAAAGGGATTTTTAATTTCCTTCCGGATCAAGGTCAGGGGAAGAACCCGGATCAGATAAGTGACTGCCGCCATGACCAGTATGTAAAGATAGATTCGGTTATTCATGAGCCTCCTCCTTATGAGCCACCGGGAATAAGTATGCGGCCAGTCCGGCTATTGCGATAGTCAGAATGATCAGTTTCAGCCCCGAAGAAACTCCCGCCAATACCGGAATCAGGGAAAACAAAAGGCTGCATACCATGGAAATGATGATCACTCCTGCCAGAATTCCATGGCTTTTAGCAGGAGGAATGATAACTGCCAAAAACATCCCGTAAAGGGCGATGCCCAAAGCGCTTAAAACCCTTTCCGGCAGAAGGCTTCCTGAAACAGCTCCCGCTGCCGTTCCCAATGTCCAGCCGGGAACAGCGGCTAAAAGCAGGCCGTAAAAATACCATGGACTCAATTCTCCGGATTTGCAGACGGAAACGCCAAAGACTTCATCCGTCACCCCATAGCTCATGAGCAGGCGGTGAAAAAGGGGAACCCTGTGGTTCAGCTTTTGAGATAAGGAACAAGACATCAGGCTGTAGCGCAAGTTGATCACAAACTGGACAGCAGCCATTTCAGCAAAGGTTCCTCCTGCTGTTATAATTCCCAGCCCGGCAAACTGTCCCGCTGAGGTCAGGCTGGTAAGGGATACGGCAACAGCCTGCCAGACTGAAAGCCCCGCATTTAAAGCCATGATTCCAAAGGTAAAAGACACGGCAAAATAGCCCAGGCCAATGGGAACGCCATCCCTTATCCCGGATTTTAACTGTTCTATGGTGGTATTCATAAATTCCTCCCTGACAGGACATGATTGTCCTCATAAAGCTAACAAAGATGATACCACGATTTTCCAGATCAGTAAAGCCGATGTTCCGGTCAGCAGGGGATAAAAAAATATTGACCCTATATTCGTTCCGTGATATAGTAACATCAGTATATTGAGATAGGAAGTGTGTGTTTGTTAATTGTATCGAAGCATGGAGCATAAAGCAGTTGCATAATGAGAACAGGGATTATATGAGGAAAGCGTCCCGCTTTTCCTCTGTTTTGTGTACCTGTTTTGCCCATGAGGATACAAGATAGACAGATGAGGTTGAGAGCCTGTAAGACGTCAATTTGTAGTCTTGCAGGTTTTTTTGCATAGAAACGAGGAGAAACCACATGAATCACACATTTCATATTTTAGAATTTAACCATATTTTAGAGAAATTAAGAGAATTTGTCCACACAGAAGCTGCCGGGGAAGTCATACAGAATTTACGCCCCTCCTTAAATGAAGCTGAGGTACGGAAAAACCTTCGGGATACGACGGAAGCCAGGACTATTATTGACCGGATGGGACTTCCTCCGGCAGTCAGCATGAATGGCCTGCAGGCCATTATTCATACCACAAAGCAGGGCGGCTGCCTGTCTCCGGAAGAGCTTGAGAGCACAGGAGTCATGCTTACAGGGGTGAAGCGGTTTAAAGAATTTTTAAATCGGTGCAAATATCTGGAGCTGGGACTGCCCTATTATGAGCTGGATTTAGACCCTTTAGAGGAGCTGGCACGGGAGATATTTGAAAGCGTCAGAAACGGCAGAGTGGAGGATGGCGCCAGCAAATATTTAAAAGGAATCAGACAGGATATAGCCAGGCTGGAGGAGAAGCTGCGGACAAAATCGGAGTCCATTTTGCGGGGAAATAAAAAGTATTTTTCCGATTCCTATGTGACCTTCCGAAACGGAAGAATCTGCCTTCCGGTGAAAAAAGACTACAGAGCATCGGTTCCCGGCAGTGTCATTGACCAGTCAGCCACCGGCACCACCCTTTTTATTGAACCGGCTGCCATTGCCGGGCTGAATGAAGAACTGGAGCTTTTAAGAATCGGGGAGGAAAATGAAACAAGAAGAATCCTCTATACCCTGACCGCAGCGGTGGAAGAACACATGGAGGTTTTGGAAGCGGATAAGCGGCTTCTTGAAAAGCTGGATTTTCTGTTTGCCAAGGGAAGCTTAAGCCTTTCTATGGATGGGATCGAGCCTTCTGTCAATACGGGCAGAATCATGAGAATTGTCAAGGGCCGCCATCCCCTTATGAGCCCGGACACCGCGGTGCCTCTGGACTTTGAACTGGGAAAAAAGGAACGGGGGATCGTGATTACAGGCCCTAATACAGGAGGAAAAACAGTATCCATCAAAACCGTGGGCCTTTTCTCCCTCATGGCCCAGTGCGGCCTTCATGTGCCTGCCATAGAAGCCGACCTTTGCATGAACAGCCAGATTCTCTGTGATATCGGTGATGGGCAGAATATCACGGAAAATTTATCCACCTTTTCTGCCCATATTACCAATGTCATGAAGATTCTTCATACAGCCGGTCCCGAAAGCCTGGTGATTCTCGATGAGCTGGGCTCCGGCACAGACCCGGCAGAGGGAATGGGAATTGCCATTGCCATACTGGAAGAGCTGCAAAACAGCGGCTGTCTTTTCCTGGCTACCACCCATTATCCGGAGGTAAAGACTTATGCCAAGGAGGCAGAGGGAATTACCAATGCGAGAATGGCCTTTGACAAGGAGACTTTAAAGCCTCTTTACCGGATGGAAATCGGAGAGGCAGGAGAGAGCTGCGCCCTTTTTATCGCCCAAAGGCTGGGTATGCCGGAGCCCATGATAAAGAGAGCGGAAATCTATGCTTATGGCAACAAGGAGAGTTTACAGGACCGCAACCCGAATGTTTCATCGGCAAAGAGAGAGTCCCCTGGGGGGGCTGGTCCCAGAATTGAAAAGCAGAAAAAGCCGTCAGACAATAAAAATATAATGAGGGGAAAGTTCGCCGTCGGAGACAGCGTTATGGTTTACCCGGATAAGAAAAATGGAATTGTCTGCGCTCCGGTCAATGAAAAAGGGGTGCTGCGGGTCCAGATGCCTGACGGGAAAATCTGGATCAACCAGAAGCGGGTAAAGCTTTTGGTGGCGGCAGAGGAACTCTACCCGGAGGATTACGATTTTTCCATTATTTTTGATACGGTGAAGAATAGAAAAGCGAGACACAAGATGGGAAAAGGACATCAGGAGGGCTTAAGCGTTACTATAGAATAGGCCGTTTCCCCTGAAGTCTTTCTATACAGGAAGATGGAGGTTCACATATGGATCAGGAGAGAAATTTAAGAAGAGACATCGAGGCATTTACGCCCTGCAATGAGCAGGAGGAGCGGGATAAGGAGCTGCTGCTCCAGTATTTATCATCAGGGGAAGATGTATTTGTCAGGGAAAACAGAGGGGCACATTTTTCGGCGTCGGCCTGGGTGGTGAATCACTCCCACGACAAGGTCCTTTTGGCTTACCACAACATCTACGACTCCTGGGCCTGGACCGGAGGGCATGCGGATGGAGAAAGAGACCTTTTAAAGGTTGCGCTCCGCGAGGTCATGGAGGAAACCGGAATTACAACCGTAAAGCCGGTTACGGAGGACATTTTTTCCTTAGAGGTCCTGACTGTAGACGGACATGAGAAAAAGGGAGCCTATGTTTCCTCACACCTTCATCTGAATGTGACTTACCTTTTGGAAGGGGATGACAGGGAAGTTCTTCGCAAAAAAGAGGATGAAAACAGCGCTGTGGGCTGGTTTGGCGTTGATGAATGTCTGGACGTGATCAATGAGAAGTGGATGAAAGAACGGATTTACTCAAAACTGTTGGGTAAGGTGAATTTGCCCTAAGGGCAAAGAGAAGACCCCCTGTTGGGTAAGGTGAATTTGCCCTAAGGGGCAAAGAGAGGACCCCCTGGGGTAGGTGAATTTATCCGCAGGACAGAAATTATTAACAGAAAATTGACAATTATTTTCCGATTTGCTGTTTTATTTTTCCTGATTATGTTTTATAATAGAAACAGCTAATAAAGGTTTTGCCAAATTAAACAGTGAGGTGGTAAATATGAAAATTGTTTATGCAATCGTCAGTTCTGATGATGGAAACCGGGTGACTGATGTGCTGAATGAACACCAGTTCAGCGTGACAAGACTCGCAACAACGGGCGGTTTCTTGAAAAAGGGCAATTCCACGTTAATGATCGGTACTGAGGACGAACAGGTAGATGAAGTCATTACTTTGATTAAAGATACATGCGGGAAACGCCAGAAAATAACCAGCAATGTTCCTACGCCTAACATCGCCTCTGTTTCAGCCGGTTATATTATGATGCCTGTGACAGTGGAGCTTGGAGGAGCGACCATATTTGTCACAGATGTGGAACGGTTTGAAAAGATTTAAGAAAAAGGAAGGGGATTGCAGGGCAATCCCCTTTCCCGATAAATAAAAGAAAGTAAAGAGAGGGGTATTGGTGAAATTGGACGAGGCAGCAAAAAAGAAACTGGTGGCAGAAGCCTATGAAGCCCAGAAAATGGCTTACGTTCCATACTCAAATTTTTGTGTAGGAGCGGCTCTGCTGGCGAAAAACGGAAAGATATACAGGGGTTGTAACATCGAAAATGCAGCTTTTTCGCCTACAAACTGCGGAGAGAGGACTGCATTTTTCAAGGCGGTTTCAGAAGGGGTGACAGAATTTGAAGCCATTGCCGTTGTGGGCAACAAAAAAGGGGAAAAGGGAGAATTCTGCTCTCCCTGCGGAGTGTGCCGCCAGGTGATGGCGGAATTCTGCGACCCTGACGAGTTTAAAGTCGTTTTAGGGGCGGGGGAAGAGACTGCTGTATATTCCTTAAAAGAATTACTCCCCCTGGGATTTACGAAAAAAGATCTGGATTCTGAATGATAAGGTGAATTTGCCTGAAAGGCAGAGAGTGGTTCCTCTGAGGGTAAGGTGAATTTGCCGGAAGGACAAAGAGAGGCCCCTCTGAGGATAAGATAAAATTGCCTTAAGAGCAGAGAGCCCCCCTGAGGGGCAAAGAAGAAATAAGGGAGGTTTCGTACAGCATGAGGATGTATGATGTCATTGCAAAAAAACGTAACGGAGAGATTCTGACGGAAGAGGAAATCCGTTTTATGGTTGGGGGCTATGTAAAGGGGGATATTCCGGATTACCAGATGTCCGCTATGCTGATGGCCATTTATTTAAAAGGGATGAGTGATGAGGAGACTGCAATTCTCACCGATGCGGTGGCTCATTCCGGAGATATGGTGGATTTGTCACGGATTGAAGGAATTAAAGTGGATAAGCATTCCACCGGAGGAGTGGGGGATAAAACTACTTTGGTAGTAGCTCCCATGGTGGCTGCCTGCGGCGTCAAGGTGGCAAAGATGTCGGGAAGAGGTCTGGGCCATACCGGGGGAACGGTTGATAAGATGGAAGCCATTCCGGGTATGAGGACAACCTTGACGGAAGAAGAATTCTTTTCCGTGGTCAATTCCACGGGACTTTCTGTTATTGGACAGTCAGGAAACCTGGCTCCGGCAGATAAGAAGCTTTATGCCCTTCGCGATGTGACTGCAACTGTGGACAGCATTCCTTTGATTGCTGCCTCTATTATGAGCAAAAAGCTGGCGGCAGGAAATGACTGCATTTTACTGGACGTAAAGACAGGAAGCGGCGCATTTATGAAAACCCTGGAGGATTCCATCACTCTGGCGGAAAAGATGGTGGCAATCGGAGAGCATTCAGGCAAGAAAACCATGGCTCTGATCACCAACATGGACATCCCGTTGGGAAGTCTGATTGGCAACAGTCTGGAAGTTATTGAAGCAGTGGAAACGCTACAGGGAAAAGGCCCTGGCGATTTGACAGAGGTCTGCTTAAGTTTGGCAGCAGGCATGCTCTTTTTAGCTGGAAAAGGCTCTTTGGAGGAGTGCAGGAAGATGGCGGAGCAAACCATTGCAGACGGAAGCGCTTTAAAAAAGCTGGCTGTCATGGTAGAAGCCCAGGGAGGCGATCCGGCAGTGATTCATGACCCTTCACTCTTTGCCAAGGCACCTTTTGAAAAAGAGGTAAAGGCTTTAAAGAGCGGTTATATCACCCATATGAATACGGAGCAGTGCGGAATTGCTTCCTCTCTCTTGGGAGCAGGAAGAATCACCAAGGAGAGCCAGATTGATTATACGGCAGGAATAGCCCTTAAGAAAAAAGTGGGACAGAAGGTGGAAGAGGGAGAGACGATAGCAGTGCTTTATGCTTCAAAGCGAGATCTCTTTGCCGATGCTGAAAATGAACTGTTAAAGGCTGTTACCATCGGTGAACAGAAGCCGGACGAGGAACCTTTGATTTACGCCAGAGTCACCGGAGCAGGAGTACAGCGTTTAGTATAATGGAAATAAGCGGTGAGGTGAATTTGCCAAAAGGGCGAAGAGAGGACCCCCTGGGGGGTAAGGTGAATTTGCCCGAAGGGTAAAGAGAGGAC
>NZ_JASGFH010000026.1:0-55264 GCF_047605665.1 Lacrimispora sp.
TGCACTCTGATGCCCAGTTTGCAGGCTCTTCTTCTGTTCCGGCTCACGTGGAAATGATGGGTCTGATCGGTATGGGAAATAATCCTATGGTTGGAGCTACTGTTGCGGTTGCTGTAGGCATCGAAGAGTGTGCTGCAGCAGGCAAGTTTTAAAGAGACTTTATAAAATAAATTTATGGGAGCGTTGCAAAACAGGTGGAGAATCATCTGTGGAGCAGCGCTCCTTTTTGTTCTGATATGCAGAGGGCTGCTGCAAATTCGTTTCGAATTTTTGTTACAAATTTCAAATTTATTGACATTTTTTTCCAGAAATGATATCATTAAAGAATTCTGCGCCAAAAAGTGACAAAATAATCGGATTTGTCATCAGACGGGCAGAAAACACATCTGTGTGACGAATATTATGAGGACAAAAGTGGAGGAAGAGAGAATGAGCGACGAGAAAAAAACAGTGCCCAAGAAGAAAGGAAAAAGGTTGAAGAAAAGACTTACCGGTTCAACATCCATTAAGAAAAGGCTTTTAGCCAGTGTGATCGGTTTGTCAGTAGCCATAACCGTTCTTTGCGGAATTGCCAGTGCTGTCATTTCATACCGCGAGGCTTTGAGCAACATGAATACCCGGTTGAATGAGAATGCAGCCGCCTACTGTTCTTCTATTGAAAATGCCCTTGAAATATACAGAAGCCGGATATATACCATTTCCCAGGACCCTGTGGTAACCAATAGGAATGTTTCCGAGAAGAAGCGCAACGAGGCTTTTGCCGAATACTGTAAAAAGTACGGTTTCATCGAGTTGGATATTGCTGATGCGACAGGACGCTCCTCCGTTGGTTTGGATGTGAGCCAGAGTGACTTTTTCCAGGAAGCCATGGGAGGAAATACCTACATATCTTCTACGATGATCAGTCCCACTATCGGCAGAGTAGTTTTGATGATTTCTGCTCCTATTACCAGGGGCGGAGAGACGCAGATCGTTTATGCTGTTTTGGATGCTGAAGTATTTACTAAAATGATTGACACAGTATCGGTTGGAAAATCCGGCTATGGATTTATTACGGATAAGGCTGGAAAGATTATTGCCCATGAAAGCCATACCGTTGTAGTGTCTCAGACAAACTACATTGAAAAGGCCAAGGAGGATTCCTCTTATTCCGAACTGGCTGCCATGAGCCAGAAAATGATATCCGGCGAAACCGGCACGGACAATGTCCTTATCAACGGTGTGAAGCATGTTGTCAGCTATACACCTATTCCCAATACCAATGGCTGGGCCATCGGGGTTACAGCGAGATCGACTGAAATGTTGGGCGGATTTTATATTTCTATTGCCATCACAGCCGTAATGACTCTTTGCTTTATTGTTCTCTCCATTGTTGTTTCCGTGAGGATTTCCAAGCCTATTGTGGATCCGATTGTGTCTTTGGTGGGCAGAATTGAAGCGCTTGCAGAAGGAGATCTGCATACAGAGGTACCTCAGATCAACACTGCCGATGAGATAGGAACGCTGTCTAAATCCTTTACTACAACAGTGAACTTTTTAAAGACCATCATTGAGGAAATTTCCTATATCCTGTCTAACCTGGAGGAAGGAAATTGTAAGGTAGAAACGAGCCAGGAGTATTCCGGTGATTTCGTTGCCGTTAAAGATTCCTTAAACCAGATTGTGCAGAATTTAAACTCTGTGTTCAGCGTGATCAAGGATGCGTCCAATCAGGTGGCTTCCGGCTCTGATCAGATTTCCAGCGCTTCCCAGTCCCTCGCTTCCGGTGCATCAGAGCAGGCCTCCACAGTGGAGCAGCTCAATGCCTCCATCACCGAAGTGGCCCGCCAGGCGGGAGAAAATGCGGATAACGTTCGCAAGGCTACAGGCTACGTTTCTCAGGTTGATAAAGGAATCGAAAAAAGTAATGAGCGGATGAATGACTTGAATTCAGCTATGGGAGACATAGCTGCGTCTTCTAAAAGAATCACTTCTATCACAAAGGTCATTGAAGACATCGCCTTCCAGACCAATATTCTGGCTTTAAATGCTGCTATTGAAGCAGCACGGGCCGGAGAGGCCGGAAAGGGCTTTGCCGTTGTTGCCGATGAGGTGCGCAATCTTGCGGCTAAGTCTTCTGAGGCGGCAAAGGAAACGGCTGAACTGATCCAGCATTCTTCCGAGATGGTGTTAAGGGGAGAGACCATTGCCAGAGAAACGACTCAGATTCTTGGAACGATAGCAGAAGAGGCCAGACTGGCAGATCAGACTATCCAAAAGATCGAGGTGGCTTCCACAGACCAGGCTCAGGCCATCGAGCAGATCAACCAGGGCCTGTTCCAGGTATCCGCCGTTGTACAGACCAATGCGGCTACCGCTGAGGAGAGCTCTGCTTCCAGCGAAGAACTGGCTGCTCAGGCACTGGCATTGCAGCAGGAAGTGAATAAGTTTAAGCTGAAGGAAGAGGAAGCTTTGCCTGTATGGGAAGATAAGGCGGAAGAGGTAACCTGTGCTGTTGCGTTTGATTCTTCATTTGATTATGAGGAGAGTTCCTGGGATGCAGGGAAGTATTAAGGTTTGTGGCAATGCGCTTTTATAAAGTGTCTAATCCAGGCTTGACATGTATATAGGCCTATACAAAAATATCCAGAGACTGATGCGGGAGAATTTCTCCTTCAGCCTCTGGATATTTTTATTGAAAGAGGTTTTTGACTGCGGAGACAGCCATTTACCAGGTGATATTATGAAAGTATTGTGTTATACTATCTGCAAAAGGTGGTGAAAGCATGGATTTATTTATTCCAAAAGAAACTTTGGATATATTGTCCTACAAATCAGCATTGGGAAGAAGTTTAAAGCAAATTTCGTTACAGGCGACGCCTTTCGATGCGATATTAGAAGACGTTGCCAGATATAGAGCAAGTTATATTGATATATTAATACAGGAAAACTTGATTGGCTCCAGATTTAAAAGCGATGATTCTATTATGCGTAAATATGAAAAAACGATCAAAACTGGCGGTGGATTCAAGCAATGTTTTAACGACGTTCTTGGGTTCAGACTTCGATTTGATCAATACCCGGAAGAATACCCGGATTATTTTAGAGTTGTTGATTTACGAAAGGGAAAGAAGATAGATGATGGTTATCGCGCGATCCATCTGTATTATCAAAGGGATAATTTAGCCTATCCGATTGAGGTGCAGTTGTGGTGCGGAGAAGATTATTTATTTAATATATGGAGTCATCAATACGTTTACAAGTATAAAAGTGGTGAAATAGGACGAATACTTTATGAAGAGTATGCAAAAAAAGAAATTTGCAGCAAGCAGGAATTTTTGGAACGTTTGAAATATTGGGAAGGTGAATTGTATGGGAGATAAAAAGATATATATTGTAGCTAAAATTTTTGATAAACAGGGCTGTCTGGCCTATCAATGCAAGACAGTGAATGAGGCAAGGTGCCTTCCCGGAACACTGGAGGCATTGAGGGCTGATGGGGTGCAGATTGTTGTGCTGGATGATCCGGATATATATTCTGAATATGCCCCCTATTCTTACATAGAGGATATGAAGGAATTTATTGATAAAGTCAGCCAAATGAACCGTGTTGCATAAGTACGGAGCTGTTGCAAAAGCAGATCAATCATCTGCCAAAGCAGCAGCTCCGTTTTTATAACTTCTGCGGATCAACATTTTAGGTTGAATATTAATCTTTCTTTTAATATAATAAGATAAAGTTCAATTACAGAACAACATACATTCACAGGAGGCTATTATGAGAGATGAAACAAAATGCCTGCATGCCGGATACCATCCCGGAAATTCGGAGCCGCGGGTTGTACCCATTGTGCAAAGTACGACTTATGTTTATGATTCCACAGAAGAGGTTGCGGCGGTATTTGATCAGCCGATGAAATCTCTGATCTATTCACGCTTTGGTAATCCTACAGTCATGGCGGTAGAGGATAAAATCGCTGCATTGGAAGGCGGTGCGGGCGCCATGTGCACCACTTCAGGACAGGCCGCAACACTGCTGGCAATACTGAATATATGCAGTGCAGGGGATTCCATTATCAGCACCTCAGAAGTTTATGGCGGTACCATTAATCTGTTCTCATCAACTCTCAAAAAGCTGGGAATTGAATGTGTTTTTATCAATAAAAACGATTCCGACGAAGAAATTGGAAAGGCATTTCGCGAAAATACAAAGGCAGTGTTTGGAGAAACCATTGCAAATCCTGCTTTGACGGTTCTCGATATCGAGAGGTTTGCCCGCATTGCACATGAGCATCACGTTCCGCTTATTGTGGATAATACTTTTGCAACGCCGATTCTTTGTAAGCCCTTTGAATTTGGAGCTGATATTGTCATTCATTCCACTTCGAAATACATGGATGGACATGCCGTTCAGATTGGCGGTGTGATTGTGGACAGCGGCAAGTTTAACTGGGCAAACGGGAAATTCCCGGATTTGACGGAACCGGATGAGACTTACCACGGTATTTCCTACACCGAGACATACGGAGAAAAAGCATATATTATAAAGGCCAGAATGCAGCTGATGCGTGATTTTGGCGTATACCCTGCTGCCCATTCGGCATTTTTGCTCAATCTGGGTCTGGAAACTTTGGCAGTGAGAATGGAACGGTATTGCCAGAATGCAATGGAAGTTGCACACTATCTGGAGCGCTCTGATAAAGTTGAATCCGTGAATTATCCAGGTCTGGAAAATAACGAAGATCATGGGCTTGCGAAAAAGTATTTAAAAGGATGCAGCGGGGTTATTTCATTTATTATCAAAGGCGGAAAGGAAAATGCCATAAAGTTTATGGATTCCTTACAACTGGCCTCTAATGAAGTTCACGTAGCCGATATACGGACCTGTGTTCTTCATCCGGCGAGTGAAACACACAGGCAGCTTACGGACGAACAGCTGCGCGCTGCCGGTATATCCAGCGGAATGGTGCGGTTATCTGTAGGGTTGGAGAATATTGACGATATTATTGCTGATTTGGAGCATGGCCTTTCAAGCATTTAAAATAGTTAAGAGGCATATTGAATGCATAGAATTATTGATAAAGATCAGCATAAGTAAGAGGAGCTGCTTTGAAACAGCTCCTCTTTTAAAATGGAACAAATCCTGTGATCAAACAGGCCATTCAAAATCAAAATATTGCCAGTTGATAGAATATAAAGTATACTATAGGAATATAAAAACACATTCCCATAGTCGGAAGGACCGCAGTAAAAAGCACTGCCTTTTAACATAAATCTGAAAAGCGATTTCTGCTAAGTTATACCATGAACCAGATGAGAATAAACAGCTCTCAGAAATTATTTCACCAAATCCCCATATTCCGGATGCTTTTCAAACCACGCAACCGCATAGGAGCAGGTAGGAACAGCCTTTTTTCCCTGGGAACGAAGCTGTTTGGCGGCGGCCTCTAAAAGCTGCCCTGCAATACCCTGTCCTCTGAGGGAATCATCTACAAAGGTGTGATTGATATTGACCGTATTCTGGTCTACATCGGGGAAGGTGACCTCGGCCAGCAGATTATCATTGGAATCATAGAGCGCGATTTGGTTTGGATTATAAGTGAAGTTCATTATGATTTCCTCCTGTCTTTGTAATAAATGGATTATATCATTTATTTTATGGAGTATCAAGGAGGGATCAAAGACTGGATAAAACAGATAAAAGGAGAGTCAGGATATGAGCTATTTAAACGGAGTTACGGGTTACAGAAAGGACTTGCTGAATACCCGTTCCATCATAAAAAGAGGAAATTATGCGGTCATTGAGCCTGACGGTCTGGTGAAGAACACGATTCCTGGTTTTGAAAAATGCCAGGTGACCATACTCTCTTCCCCAAAACTGGGAGCTTCCTTTGTGGACTATCTGGTTGGAATTGAGCCGGAAGGGTATCATCATGAAGGCTTTGGGCAGCCGGGAGAGGAAGTCTTCTTTTACTTATTTGAAGGAAATGTAAAGGTATGGAATCAGGAGAAAGAGGAGGTGCTTAAAGACGGAGGATATATTTTCTGCCCGGAAGGCACAAAGCTCTTTTTCGAAAATATCGGTGATAAGCCTGCAAGAGGATTTCTCTATAAAAGAAAATACCGGAGAATTCCGGGGCATGAAGCTCATACGGTCATTGGAAACATCAACAGCGTTCCGGGAATCGCCTATGAGGGCATGGAGGATGTGATGGTAAAGGATTTCCTGCCTTCTGCCAAAGACTTGGGATTTGATATGAATTTCCACATCCTGTCCTTTAAACCGGGAGCCGGCCACGGCTATATCGAAACCCATGTCCAGGAACATGGGGCTTACATCTATTCCGGAGAAGGGATGTATGTGCTGGACAATGAGTGGATACCAGTCAAAAAGGGAGATTATCTCTTTATGGGAGCTTACTGTCCCCAGGCGGCTTACGGCGTAGGACGGGATGAGGAGTTTGCATACATTTATTCCAAGGACTGCAACCGGGATATGGATTTATAAAAACGGGGAATGCAGTGCTTCATCCCCCGTTGATACAGTTTATATAACGGTCATTTGCGACCTGCCAGCTCACTACGTGGAACCAGTCTTCTATATAGGCGGCCCGGTCAGTAAACCGCTTTAAGAAATAGGCGTGTTCCCAGACATCAATTCCTGCCACAACACAAAGGCCGTCGGTAATGGGAGTGTTCTGATTGGGTGTCATGACAATTCTCAGCCTGCCGCCCGGTTCCACCACCAGCCAGGCATACCCGGAGCCAAAGACAGCCAGGGCATAAGCCTTGAATTCGTCAAAAAACCGTTCCACCGACCCAAAGTCCCGTATAATAGCCGGATACAGGGCCTGTGCCTCGGTCCGGGTTTCAGAAGGGGTCATGCCGTAAAAATAAATCAGGTGATTATAAACGCCTCCGCCGTAATTGATAATTCCCTGCCGGACTGGATCAGGAAGCAGTGAAGGATCTCTCAGCAGCTCTTCCAAAGACAGGTTTTGAAGCTCCGGATAATTGTTTAAGATGGCATTTAGGTTTGCCACATATCTTTGTAATTGCCTGTCATGGTGAATGTACATGGTCTGGGTATCAATATAAGGCTCCAGTGCGTCGTAGGCGTATGGAAGAGGGGGATTCACAAATGGATAATGTTCATTCATAGATTGCGTTCCCGTTTCTATTATTTGTATATGTATATTCAGCGGGGGAAAATATATGATGGATAAGCCGGGACCAAAAAACACGGCAGCAGGAAAGTGCCATGCAGCATGGCTATAGGTTATGCCTATATCCAGTTCCTGTTTATAGATATTAACACTACTTTTTAAAATGGGATATAATACAAATCAGACAGATGTAAAACAAAAAAGACCCGGAAAAACAGGAGGAGATAAAATGGCTAAGAAAGTAAGAACAGAAAGAAATTTTAAATTTGAAACATTGCAGCTTCACGTAGGACAGGAGAGTCCGGACCCGGTTACAGATGCGAGGGCAGTTCCCATTTACCAGAGCGCTTCCTATGTGTTCCATAACTGCGACCACGCAGCAGCCAGATTTAACCTGACAGATGCAGGCAATATTTACGGAAGACTGACCAACCCCACCCAGGGCGTTTTTGAGCAGAGAATGGCAGCCTTAGAAGGTGGTTCAGCAGCTCTTGCAGTTGCTTCCGGCGCAGCGGCAGTTACATATTCCATCCAGAACCTCACAAAAAACGGAGATCACGTGGTAGCCGCTAAGAATATTTACGGAGGAACCTATAATTTACTGGAGCACACCCTTCCGGAGTACGGCGTGACCACCACCTTTGTAGACCCTTTTAACTATGAAGAGCTGGAAAATGCCATTCAGGAAAACACGAAGCTGGTTTTCATTGAAACCCTTGGAAACCCCAATTCCGATGTAGTTGACATTGAAAAGATCGCTGGAATCGCCCATGGGCATAAAATTCCGGTAATTATAGATAATACCTTTGGAACTCCTTATCTCATAAGACCTATTGAGTACGGAGCGGACATCGTGGTACATTCTGCCACCAAATTCATCGGAGGCCATGGAACCACCATCGGCGGAGTGATCGTGGAAAGCGGCAAATTTGACTGGGAGGCTTCCGGTAAATTCCCAGGTCTTACAGAGCCAAATCACAGCTATCATGGAGTCACCTTTACAAAGGCAGCAGGCCCGGCAGCATTTGTGACAAAAATCCGCGCCCTTCTCCTTCGTGATACAGGAGCCACTTTATCCCCGATTCATGCATTTACCTTCCTTCAGGGCCTGGAAACTCTGTCCCTGCGTGTGGAGCGCCACGTGGAAAATGCATTAAAGGTGGTGGAGTATTTGAAAAATCATCCCCAGGTTGAAACCGTGCACCATCCTTCTGTTTCCCAGGATGCTGAACAGCAGGAATTGTATAAGAAATACTTCCCGTCAGGAGGCGGTTCTATTTTCACCTTTGAAATCAAGGGAGATGCCAGAAAGGCAAAAGACTTTATCGACCAGCTTGAGCTGTTTTCCCTTCTGGCTAACGTTGCAGATGTGAAGTCCCTGGTCATTCATCCGGCTTCCACCACCCATTCCCAGATGACAGAGGAAGAGCTGGCAGGCTCAGGAATTAAGCCGAACACCATCCGCCTTTCCATAGGAACGGAAAACATTGCGGATATTATAGAAGATTTAGACGAAGCATTTAAGGCCGTCCAGTAAGTAAAGCGACTCATTTGACTGCGGGATCAAAAAATGGCTGCCATGGCTGTGGCAGCCGTTTTCCCATGGAAGGAGGAAGCCATGACATTACAGCAGCTTCGCTATGCCGTATGCATTGCAAATGAAAAATCCATGAACAAAGCAGCCTCCCGGCTCTTTATCACCCAGCCCAGCTTATCCAGCACCATCCGGGACCTGGAGGAAGAAATCGGCCTCCAGATATTTCTGCGTTCCAACAGAGGGATCGTGATCACTCCGGAGGGAGAAGAGTTTTTAGGATATGCGAGACAGATGCTGGAACAGTACCGGCTGCTGGAGGAGCGTTTTGTAAAAAAGGAAAAGTTCAAGAAGAAATTCAGCGTATCCACCCAGCATTACACCTTTGCGGTCCAGGCATTTATCGAGATGGCAAAGGAGTTTGGAATGGAGACCTTTGAGTTTGCAGTCCATGAGACAAAGACGTATGAAGTAGTGGAAAATGTGAAAAACCAGAAGAGTGAGCTTGGCATCCTGTACCTGGATGATTTCAACCAGAAAGCCATCCGGAAAATTCTTTCCGACAATGAACTGGAATTCATCGAATTGTTCCAGTGCGGAATTTACGTGTATTTATGGGAAGGAAATCCCCTTGCGGGGAAAGAACGGATCGAATTTGAAGACTTGAAGAACTACCCCTGTCTCTCCTTTGACCAGGGAACAAACAGCTCCTTTTACTTAGCCGAAGAGGTGTTCAGCACCTATGAATACAAGCAGATCATAAAGGCAAACGACAGAGCCACCATGCTCAATCTCATGGTGGGATTAAACGGCTACACCCTCTGTTCCGGAATCATCTGCGAGGATTTAAACGGAGACAAATACAGGGCAATTCCTCTTGACACCGAGGATAAAATGAGGATCGGCTACATTAAAAAGAAGAAAATGCCCTTGAGTATTCTGGGTGAAAAATATATAGAAGAATTGAAAAAATACCAGGAACGGGTTCTCTGAAACCTAAATGTAGTATTCAGGAGTGCTCTGTGCGTTATCTAAAATGTCCTGGAGAGTAATGCCGCTTAAATAATTGAGTATGACTTCGGAAAGCCCCTCCCAGATGGGAATGGTTAAGCATTCCGCCTTGCGGTGGCAGTCATTTGGCTCATTGTCCAGGCAGGCAACGGGGTTTAAGCTTCCCTCTGAACTCAGGAGAATCTCTGCAATGGTGATCTGGGAAGGCTGTTTGGACAGCATGTAGCCGCCCATATGGCCCCGGTAGGTAATGAGCAGACCGCTGCGGTTTAAAAACGGAACAATCTGCTCTAAATATTTTTTTGAAATGCCCTGTCTCTCGGAAATGTCCTTCAGCGCGATGAATTCCTGGTTGTAATGCTGGGCTAAATCGATCATCATCCGGAGAGAGTAGCGGCCGCGGGTTGATATTTTCATAAGTGCACCACCTTAACTGACATAATTATGGGTTAATACCTATTTTACCACAGGCAGAGTAGGTATTCAACTGGTGAATGGATTTCTTTTTGATAGGAATAAGCTATAACAGGCTATTGTTTTTTAGTAATAGCTCTACACGGCTTAAGGGTGATATCCTTATGAGGAATAAATGTTATAGTTCTGCATGGCCAAACTGTAACGATAAAATTGAGAAAGCGGTGAATGAATATGGAATACGGAATTTCTACAAGGTGTTTATACGGCAATGGAGAGGAGAATCAGGTTGACCGTTCGGGGGCGGTCAGCTTCCCCATCTATCAGTCGGCCACCTTTGCCCATAAAGGAGTCGGAGAGAGCACAGGCTATGATTACAGCCGTCTGCAAAACCCTACCAGGGAGCAGCTTGAAAAGGTAGTGGCTTCCTTAGAGTACGGCGTGGATGCCCTGGCATTTTCCAGCGGCATGGCAGCCATTACAGCGCTGATGGAGCTGTTTTCCCCTGGAGACCACATCATTACAGACTGTGATTTATACGGAGGAAGCATCCGTCTCTTTGACAATATCAGCAAAAAGAACGGGCTCACCTTCAGCTCAGTGGACTGTTCCCGCCAGGGACATGAGGAGTTTGAAAAGCTGATCAGCGAAAATACAAAGGCAATCTTTATCGAAACCCCGACCAACCCTATGATGAATGTCATAGACATTGAAAAGCTGGCGGAGACTGCAAAGAAATACAACTTACTTCTCATTGTGGACAACACCTTTTTATCCCCTTATTTCCAGAATCCTTTAAAGCTGGGGGCAGATGTGGTGGTTCACAGCGGGACCAAATATCTGGGAGGCCACAATGACACCATTGCAGGATTTCTGGTGACTTCTTCTCCGGAAATCGCAGAGAGGCTGAGATTTCTCATTAAGACAGTGGGCTCCGGACTGGCTCCTTTTGACAGCTGGCTCATTTTAAGGGGAATCAAAACCCTTGGAATCCGTATGGAACGGGCGGAGAAAAATGCGGGAAGGCTGGTGGAGTGGCTTTGTCAGGAAAAGAAGGTCACAAAGGTGTTTTATCCGGGAATCCCGTCAAGCAGAGGATATGAAATCTGTAAAAAGCAGGCCAGGGGCTTTGGCTGCATGGTGACATTTGAAGTGGAAACAAAGGAACTGGCCCACAGGATTTTAAAGGATGTCAGGCTGATTCATTTTGCGGAGAGTCTGGGAGGAGTGGAGACACTGATCACTTACCCCATCACCCAGACCCACGCCGATGTGCCAAAGGAAGTTCTGGCGGCAAACGGAGTGACGGACCGGATTCTGCGGCTTTCCGTAGGAATTGAAGATATAGAAGATCTTATAAAGGAATTGGAGCGTGTGTTTTATGTGTAAGAAAAATCACAATTTTGATGAAATCATTGACCGGAAGAATACGAGCTGTATCAAATATGACTTTGCTGTCCAAAGAGGAAAGCCGGAGAATATCCTCCCCCTGTGGGTGGCTGATATGGACTTTAAGGTGTCGGAAAAGGTTTTGGAGGCCATTCGTCAGCGGGTGGACCACGGCATATTCGGCTACAGTGAGTCGGGAGACGAGTACTTTGAAGCGATTCAGGGCTGGATGGAAAGAAAGCACGGCTGGGCCGTGGAACGGAACTGGCTGGTCAAGACTCCGGGAGTGGTCTATGCCCTGGCAATGGCGGTAAAGGCTTTTACAGAGCCCGGAGATGCCGTCCTCATTCAGCAGCCGGTATATTATCCTTTTGGCGAGGTCATTAAGGACAACGACAGGGTCATTGTGGACAGCTCCCTGGTTCTGGGTGAAGACGGAAAGTATCACATGGATTTTGAGGATTTTGAAAAGAAGGCAGAGGAGAATCATGTGAAGCTGTTTCTGTTATGCAATCCCCACAATCCGGTGGGAAGGGTCTGGAGCAGGGAGGAGCTGGAGCGCCTGGGAGAAATCTGCATACGAAAAGACATCATCATTGTCAGCGATGAGATACATCAGGACTTTGTGCTTCAGGGAAAACACCAGGTATTTGCGGATATAAGCAGGGAACTGCGGGACAGGACCGTTACGTGTACGGCTCCCAGTAAGACCTTTAACCTGGCCGGACTTCAGGTTTCCAATATTTTTATTTCCAATCCCAAACTGAGAGCCAGATTCCGCAAGCAGATGTCCGCTTCCGGCTACAGCCAGTTAAATGTCTTAGGCCTTACAGCCTGTGAGGCTGCATACCGGTACGGCGGGGAGTGGCATGATCAGCTTATGGAATATTTAAAGGCAAATCTCTCTTATGTAAGGGAATACTTAAAAGAAAAGATCGGCAAAATCAAGCTGATTGAACCGGAAGGCACTTATCTGGTCTGGCTGGATTTTAAGGAGCTGGGTCTGACGGAAGAGGAGAGAGAGGACTTGATTGTCAACAAGGCAGGGCTCTGGCTGGACAGCGGTGCCATGTTCGGGCCTGCGGGAGAAGGCTTTGAACGAATCAACATCGCCTGCACACGGTCCACTCTGGAACTGGCTTTACAGAAGCTGGAACAGGCTGTAAATGCTTTGTAAAAGATTTTCATAAATAAAGTATTGACACATTTCGTATGATGTATTAATATAAATATATCATATAAACCTATTAAACATATAGGAAATGAGAGAATGGTCAAACAGGAAAGAGCGGGTGCCATTCGGGCAGCCGCTTCTTGCCATATCATTTCCTGTAAAATAAAAAAATATATAAGCGGAGGTAAGGAATATGGGAAAGATCAAAGAAAGCGCAATAGAACTGATTGGAGGAACACCGTTACTGAAGTTAAACCGCTACAGTGAAGTGGAAGGAATTGAAGGAGTTACCCTTTTAGCGAAACTGGAATACTTAAATCCGGCTGGCTCTGTAAAGGACAGAATCTCTCTTGCCATGATTGCAGATGCAGAAGAAAAGGGGATTTTAAAGCCCGGAGCGACCATCATTGAGCCAACTTCCGGAAATACGGGAATCGGCCTGGCTGCCGTAGCCGCTGCCAAGGGCTACCGCACCGTTTTGACTCTTCCGGATACCATGAGTGTGGAGCGCAGAAATTTATTAAAGGCTTACGGCGCAGAACTGGAGCTGACCGAGGGAGCAAAGGGCATGAGAGGTGCCATTGAAAGAGCGGAAGAGCTGAAAGAGACCATACCCGGTGCCGTTATCTTAGGACAGTTTGATAACCCTGCCAACCCCAAGGTGCACAAAGAAACCACCGGCCCGGAGATTTGGGACCAGACCGACGGAAATGTGGATATTTTTGTGGCAGGCGTTGGAACAGGCGGAACCATCACAGGTGTTGGAGAATACTTAAAAGAGAAGAATCCGGGAGTTAAAATCGTAGCAGTGGAGCCGGCAAGCAGTCCTATACTTTCCGGAGGAAAGCCAGGACCTCATAAGATTCAGGGAATCGGTGCAGGTTTTGTACCGGCCGTGTTGAATACCGGAATTTACGATGAAATCATCACCGTTGAAAATGATGATGCTTTTAAAGAAGGAAAGACATTTGCAGTAACAGAGGGAATTTTGGTTGGAATTTCTTCCGGAGCCGCCTTAAGGGCTGCAAAGCAGTTGGCAGAAAGACCGGAAAACAAGGGAAAAACCATTGTGGTCCTGCTGCCGGATTCCGGTGACAGATATTTGTCAACCCCCTTATTTGGCTAAATGTCCGTCCTGACAGGTGATTGTATGATACAGAGAAACAGGCTTGTAAGCCAATTTAAAAAGATGGTGGAGTTTGATTCCGAAACCTACCAGGAACGGGAAATCGCCGATTATCTGACGAAAGAGCTGGAGCAGCTTGGATTTTTGGTACGGGAAGATGATGCAGGGCTTCAACTGAAAGAGAAGATACCTTCCTACGGTGACGCCGTTCCCACGGGAAACTTATACGGATTCTTAAAAGGAAACAGGGATTCTGAGCCCATATTGCTGTCAGCCCATATGGATACGGTAAAGCCGGGCATTGGGAAGCGGGCAGTTGAAGATGAAAACGGAAGGATTACCTCGGAAGGAGATACCATACTGGGGTCTGATGACCTTTCGGGAATTGCCGCTATCCTGGAAGCAGTGAGAGTGATCCGGGAAAACAATCTTCCTCATCCGGATATTGAGGTACTGTTTCCTGTTGCAGAAGAAAATTACGGAAAGGGCAGCCAGCTTGCCGATTACTCTAAAATTAAATCAAAACAGGCATACGTGTTTGATTTAAGCGGAGAAATCGGCCTGGCCGCTACAGCCGCGCCCACTCTGCTTTCCTTTGAGATCAAAGTGAAGGGGAAAAATGCCCATGCAGGTTTTTGCCCCCAGCTTGGAATCAATGCCATTGAAATCGCAGCCAGGGCTATCGCACAATTAAAGCAGGGCTGGGTGGATGAAGAAACCACTGTAAATATCGGAAAAATCAGCGGCGGGAAACAGACCAACATTGTTTCCGACGAGTGTGTGGTATTGGGAGAAATCCGCAGTTTAAAAGACAGTAAGGCAATGGAGCAGTGGAACAAGGTCAGAAAGGCCTTTGAAGAAATGGCTTTGGACTTTAAGGGAAGCTGCGAAATTCTCTTTGAAAAGCAGATCGAGGCTTATGAAATAGGTGATGAAGAGGAAGTGGTCAGACGTTTTAAAGAGGTGTGCGCTTCTTTAGGACTGAAGGGAACGACCCAGTATACCCTGGGAGGAAGCGATAACAATCACTTTGTCCGAAACGGAATAAGGGGAATCGTGGTTTCCTGCGGAATGAATGAAGTTCATACGCCTGATGAATACACCACTGCAGAGGAGCTTGAGCGGAGCGCCCGCCTGGCCCTTGGACTTTTGACCTGGGAATGAAATAGAGAATAAAAGAAAAACGTGCTGTAAAATCCTTTATGCCGCTTGTATTTTGGCATTGGATTTTACGGCACGTTTTTTCGAATAACAGGTATGGAAAGGAAGGGTATATATTGACAATGGCATACTGATATGCTAGTATGTAAATGACAGCGTTGATGGTTTTAACGATGAAATGCCAGCCGGAAACGGCAATCATATACAATATAATTTAAGGAGGTTTCACCGATATGAAGATGACATTTAGATGGTTTGGAGAAAACGATGACAGTGTTTCCTTAAAGCAGATCCGCCAGATTCCTGGCTGTTCAGGTCTGATGGGCGTGCTGACCCAGTATGCAGCAGGAGAGGTATGGCCTCTGGAGGTAATCCAGGAATATGTAAAACAGGTTCATGATGCAGGGCTGGAAGTGGAAGTGATTGAAAGTGTTAACGTGCATGAAGACATTAAGATGGGTCTTCCTTCCCGTGACAAGTATATTGAAAATTATATCACTACCATCCGCAACCTGGCTCAGTGCGGCGTTAAAGTGATCGTTTATAACTTTATGCCTGTATTTGACTGGCTGAGAACAGATCTGGCTCATGATATTGAAGACGGTTCCAATGTGTTATATTATGATGATGCAGAGCTTCAGGGCATGACTCCCTTAAAGCTGGTTGAAAATACCACAAAAAATTCCAAGGGATTTTCTCTTCCTGGCTGGGAGCCGGAGCGTTTGAGGGAACTGGAAGGCGTTCTGGAAATTTATAAGAATATTTCCGCTGATCAGTTGAGAGAGAATTATAAATATTTCCTTGAGAAAGTGATTCCGGTTTGTGAGGAACTGGGAATCCGCATGGCAGTTCATCCCGATGATCCGGCATGGCCTATCTTCGGACTGCCAAGAATTGCTCATTCTCAGGAGGATTTTGACAAGATCATCAATCTGGTGGACAGCCGTGCCAACGCGCTTTGCTTATGTACAGGCTCTCTTGGCTCCAATCCGGCCAATAACATTCCGGAGATCATCCGCCACTTTGGAGAGCTGGACCGCATTGCCTGCGCTCATGTGCGCAATGTGAAGTTCCTGGGAGAGAAGAAGTTCAGGGAAGCTTCCCACCTTTCTTCTGACGGAGATTTAGACATGTTTGAAATCATGAAAGCGCTTCATGACACAAAATTTGATGGATATGTCCGTCCGGACCATGGCCGCATGATCTGGGGAGAAGAAGCCAGACCGGGTTATGGACTTTATGACAGGGCACTGGGAATCATGTATTTGAATGGAATCTGGGAGTCCTTGGAGAAAATGAATAAGTAATAGAAATACAGGGGTGCTGTCTGATAGCAATAGTGGTTATCGGGCGGCATCCTGTTTTTATTTATTTGGGTTGTTTGGTTCCTGGCGTTTTTCCTTTTCAAATTCCAGCTTATATGCTATTATAAAACATATCTTTAGATCATTTTTCTGAGTATTTTAATTATTTTCTATAAAATCATTTTTAAAATCCCATAACGTGTTACCCCTTTCTCAAAGCAATCATCCCTGTATTCCCTTCTTGCAACAGAGTGTATGGAATGCTATAATTTCCATATAACAGACTGTTGTTGAATTTTGAAATACAGACTCCATAATCTCCATTGGTGATGCTCTGCGGAAAGCATATTGCAGCAGGACATCTCAAAAGGACTTCCTGTTGTTTATGATAAATATAATAACAGAAGTACAAAAGGAGGTTTTGCCTGTGGAGGTAAGTCTTGAAAGGGCCATGCGCATATCCGGCTTAAATGCCCAATATGACAGACATGCCAAAAATCTGTTGTCGCAAAAAATTGTTTTAGCTTATATTCTCGTAAATGCAGTTTCTGAATTTGCAGGTTTGGAACCGGAAGACGTTATACCCCTTATTGAAGGGGACCCGGAAGTATCAATGATTCCTGTTAATCCGGGAGAAACGAACAGCCCGGAGGAAGAGAAAAGCGGGGCGTTGAGAGAGATTGCATCGGCTATTGACGGATGCAGTACAGAAAGCGGGATTCCTTACGAAGGCAGGATCACCTATGATGTCCGTTTCTTTGTGCGGGTTCCGGGAAAAGAGGAAAAGGTCAAAATTATTGTGGACCTGGAAGCCCAGAAGAACTTTTATCCGGGTTATGATCTCGTTACGAGAGGGGTTTTTTATACTTCCCGTATGATTTCTGCCCAGTTGGATACGGAATTTGTCATACCCCATTATAATGATATTAAGAAGGTGTATTCCATCTGGATATGCATGAATTCACCACAGAAGGCCAGAAACACCATTACGGAGTTTTGCATGGAGAAAAGGAATATTGTAGGGAACTCCGGTGATTTAGGCAGATATGATTTACTCAGTGTCATTATGGTGGGATTGCCGGAAAAACTGACGGAAGAAGGTCGGGAATTAAAGCTGCACAGGCTTTTGGGAACGTTATTTTCAGACCGGATGCCTGTTGACAGGAAAAAGGAAATCTTATCCCAGGAATTTGGGATTTCCATGACACTGGATTGGGAAAGGAGTGTTAATATTATGTGTAATTTGAGTGAGGCTATTGAGGAGAGGGGAATAGAAAAAGGGATAAAAACAGGACTGGAGAAGGGGATAGAATCAGGGGTAAAGGCTTTGATTGAAACGTGTATGGAACTTGATGTTTCCAGAGAGGATACCTTGATTCGGCTGGTACAAAAATTTTCAATGACAAAGGAAAATGCAGAGAGATATTTAAATCAGTATTGGAATAAGGTATAAGGCCTTGTCATACTGCTGGCTGTATACATTGATACGGTAAAGAAAAAGAAATCTTAAAACTTCAGACAGGCAGCCCCGGAAATGAACGGGCTGCCTGTTTTTTCTTATAAACCGTTATAAATTGACGTTTGAGTACAAATTTGATAATATTTACTGAAGAGCGTATGGTATGATGAACCATATAGAAATGGAGTTGAGCAAATGCAGAAAAATACATCTCAGTCAAGGCCTCTTTCAGAAAAAACAGCGGAGAGAATCAGGCAATATATTGAAGAAAATGGATTAAAGATTGGCGATAAATTACCCAATGAGTTTCAATTAGCCGAAATTTGCGGCGTGGGAAGAAGCACCATTCGGGAGGCTGTTAAAATTCTGGTATTTGAGCAGTATGTTGAAATCGTGAGAGGCAGCGGCACCTTTGTTTCAGAACCAATAAGCATTCAGGAAGACCCTATGGGGCTCACCAAATTTAAAAATGATTTTAAGACTGCGCTTAACTTTTTTGAAGTACGTCTGATGCTGGAACCGGAAATAGCTTCTCTGGCAGCGGCCAATGCGACCTATGAGGACTGCCAGAAGTTACTGGAGCTCTGTGAGGCTGTCGAACAATTGATTTCAAAGGGGGAATCCCATCTTGATGCAGATGTGGCCTTTCACAATCAGATCGCAGTCTGCAGCAAGAATAATATTGCGAGCAATGTGATGGAAGTTGTAACAAAAGGAGTGTCTTATTTTGTTATGGCTACAGGAAACAGCCTTGCCCATGAGACTTATATCTATCACCGGAAAATTGCAGAATCCATTGTAGCAGGAGATTCGGTTGGGGCGAGGTGTCATATGATCACCCATTTAAACGGTCCCAGAAGCCTGATATTAAAGAAGCTGGAAAATGGGGAAGAGGCTTGATCACAGCCAAGACGTAAGATGATTTAAAAGACATCAGACATAAAAAGTGAAAAAGAGAAAGACATCAGACGTATATAACAAAATCTGATGTCTTTTTTTGTGGCTTTTTACTAAAAATTAAAGAAATATTGACTTATCAATAGGTATATGATAATATGACACATAAGACGTCTTACTAATATTAAGTAAAAATAAGGAAATACCCATGCAAAGAAGAAACCGCCCTATGAACCGATGCAGGATTGATGGGCGGAGGTTTACAAAAGCTTTAAAAGGAGGCAAGGATGAATCATTTATTTGACATTTCAGGCAAAAAGGCAGTCGTGACAGGAGGCAGCCAGGGCTTGGGAAGAGGCATGGCGGAAGCTTTGCTGGAAAGCGGATGCGAGGTAGTTCTGATCGCTCACAGCGGGGAAGTCATGAAGGTGGCAGAAGAGTACAGGAATAAGGGATATCAGTGCCACGGAGTTCAGGGCGATTTTTCCAAACGGGAAGACGTTTATTCCTCTTTTGAAGAAGCTTTAAAACTTCTGGGAACCATCGATATTCTGGTCACTGCCGCCGGAATTCAAAGACGCCATTCAGCAGAGGATTTTCCCATAGAAGACTGGGATGCGGTTATGAGAGTGAATCTGGATGCAGTCTTTATCCAGTGTCAGCTGGCCGGAAGGATCATGCTGAAAAAGGGATATGGCAAGATCATTAACATCGCTTCCATGATAAGCTTTTTCGGAGGACAGACTATCCCTGCCTATGCGGCAGCCAAGGGCGGAGTGGCTCAGTTGACGAAAGAACTGACCAATGACTGGGCGGGCAGAGGTGTCTGTGTCAATGCAATTGCACCGGGTTATATGGCAACGGAAATGAACACAAAAATCATGGAAGATACAGTTCGAAACGAACAGATTTCCAACAGAATCCCCATGGGAAGATGGGGAAAACCCGCCGATATGAAGGGGGCAACCATCTTTTTGGCATCGCCTGCCAGTGATTACATCAGCGGTGCAATCCTGCCGGTTGACGGCGGTTATCTTATTAAATAAAAGGAGAATGAAGTGATGAAAAAAGGTAAATTAGTTTTAGCAGGAATGTGTATGGCGTTGGCTTTGGGAATGATGACAGGCTGTTCTCAGGCGCAGAAAAGTGAATCTGCCCAGACATCTGCAGAAAAAGCAGCAGACGGTGCAGGAGAAAACAAAGATTCTTCTGATGGAAAAGTAGTGATTGGAGTATCCACAAAGACCAATACAAATCCATTTAATATAGAAGTGGCAGATGCCATCAGCAAGGCGGTAAAAGAAGGGGATGAGGTCATTTTTACCGATGCCCAGCAGAATCAGGCCAAGCAGATCAACGATGTGGAAGATTTAATACAGCAGGGCTGTAATGTCATTTTAATTGCTCCTGTTGACTGGCAGGGAACCAGAGGAATGCTTGAGGCCTGCCAGCGCGCGGGAGTACATGCCATCATCATAGATCAGAATATACCGGAAGAAGATGCAAAGATCGCTTCTGCTGTCGTGTGCTCCGATAATTACAATGCAGGAAAGCTCTGCGCAGAAGACCTGGTGAAAAAGTTAGACGGAAAAGGGGAAATAGTCATCTATGAAAGCTCCATCTCAAAGGCCGGACTGGACCGCGTTTCCGGATTTGAAGATTACATAGCCGATTACCCTGAAATCAAGGTTGTAAACAGACAGGATGGATTGGGACAGATTGAAGCCTCTCTTCCGGTTATGGAGAACATGCTTCAGGCCAATCCTGACATTGCCGGAGTATTTGCATTCAACGACCCTGCTGCCATTGGCTGCATTGCTGCCATTGAAAGCGCAAATAAAATCGGAGACATTCTGGTATACGGTGTGGACGGTTCCGAGCAGGGAAGAAAGATGGTCGTTGATAAGAAACTGGAAGGAACAGCCGCACAGTTTCCAAGTGAAATAGGCAAGCAGGCAGTGGAAACAGCCTATAAGCTGATGAACGGAGAAATCGTAGAAAAGTTAAACTTAATTCCGGTCAAATTCATCAATATTGAAAATGTAAACCAGTAATCTGGCTGCAGTTTGGCCGTGTATGCCGACGTTTCTTCTGTAGCACGGCCAAACTGCAACGCAGCTTTTATAGGAAGGGAATGCACAAATGGAATATGTACTGGAAATGCAGAATATCTGCAAAAGCTTTCCTGGAGTTGTTGCGCTGGATGGGGCAGAACTGAAAGTGAGAAAAGGGGAAGTCCATGCTCTGATGGGAGAAAACGGAGCCGGAAAGTCCACGCTCATTAAGGTTTTGGGCGGCATCTACCACGCGGAAAAAGGCGATATCTATATTGATGGAAAAAAGGTGACCGTTGATTCGGTGATCCAGGCGGAGCGCTTGGGAATCAGCATCATCCATCAGGAGATCAGCCTGGTAAACAACATGACCATAGCAGAAAATATTTATCTGGGAAGAGAACCTCAGGGAAAATCCGGCTTATACAGCGGCAGGCAGACCGTAAAACAGGCAAGAGAAATCTTAAAGGAAATGAACCTGGAAAGCCTGGACCCTGAAAGGTTGGTGGGGACCCTCAGCATTGCCCAGATGCAGATGGTTGAAATCGTGCGGGCTGTTTCAAAAGACCCCAAGATCATTGTCATGGACGAGCCTACGGCCTCTCTGACGGACAGGGAAGTTGACAGTTTGTTTGCCTGCATTGAGAAACTGAAAAAGAAAGGCGTTGCCATTATCTATGTTTCACACAGGATGAATGAAGTGTTCCACATTTCCGATATGGTAACTGTGTTCCGGGACAGCAAGTATATCGGAACAAAGGCAATCGGAGAAACAACTCCTGACGACATCATTAAAATGATGGTGGGCAGGGAGCTGACGGATTTATACGCCGGGGAAATCCAGTACGGCACCACGGATATTTTTGAAGTCAAAAATTTAAAGAATAAGTATTTAAAGGATGTGAGCTTTGCTGTAAAAAAAGGCGAGGTGTTCGGCATTTCCGGTCTGGTGGGAGCAAGGCGGACAGAGCTCGCCCGTGCCATATTCGGAATTGATAAGCTGGACTCAGGAACCATACTTCTGGAAGGAAAGAAGGTCAATCCAAGGAATACCAAGGAGGCTATAGAAAGAGGAATATCCCTGGTTCCGGAAGACAGAAAAAAAGAAGGGCTGATTTTGGCCCAGACAGTGAAATTCAATATGTCCATAGCAGTCCTGGATAAATTTATTCACGGTGTGAATGAGAATCAGAAGGCTGAGGAAGCCTTTGTGGAAGAAAACATCAAGCTGCTTTCCATTAAAACGCCTGGAACCGGACAGACTGTAAAAAACTTAAGCGGAGGAAACCAGCAAAAGGTGGTCATTTCAAAATGGCTGGCAACCAAACCCAGGGTGCTGATCTTAGATGAGCCCACAAGGGGAGTGGATGTGGGTGCAAAGGCTGAAATTTACGGAGTCATCAATGACATAGCAAAACAGGGTGTTGCAGTGATTATGATATCATCGGACTTGCCGGAGGTCATTAACATGAGCAGCCGTATTGCCGTCATGCATGAAGGCAGGCTGGTAAAGATCCTGGATTCAAAAACAGATGATATCACACAGACAAATATTATGTTTTATGCAACGGGAGGAAAAAAATAATGGCCGCTAAAACTATTTTTATTAATATAGAAAACAAAATGCAGAAGGTACCTGTTCTTAAGCCGGTCGTTAATTTTGTAAAGCACAATATGGCTACGATCATCGCATTTTTCGTCATGTCACTTGGGCTGGCTATTAAATCCCCGGCATTTTTAAATGTAGATAATATGGTAAACGTGCTCCGGCAGGTCTCCATCAATGCCATACTCGCCATTGGAATCACCTACACCCTGATCACCATTGGCGTGGACTTATCCATAGGCTCTACCGTTGCCATGAGCGGCGTGCTGGCCGTAGCCATGTCCAGCTCTCTTGGCGTCAATGTGTGGGTCGCCATTTTATGCGGCATTTTGTTAGGCGCAATTGCCGGATTTTTCAACGGATTCGTCATTTCCAGAACCGGAATGCCGCCGTTTATCGTAACCCTGGCAACGCAATTGAGCATCAGGGGAATCGCGTATGTGATCACAGGCGGAAAGCCCATCACCTCCACGGACAACGTATTGAATTACATAGGAAACGGCTATCTTTTTAATATCCCTGTACCTGTAATCATCATGGCTGTTGTAGCCGCTGTTGCCGCCGTAATATTAAATAAAACAAAGTTTGGCCGCCATATGTATGCCACAGGCGGAAATAAGGAAGCGGCCATTTATTCCGGAATCAATGTTAAAAACGTTCAATTATCCGTATACGTGATCTGCGGAATCCTGGCAGCGATCTCCGGAATTATTTTAGCTGCCCGGTTGTATTCCGGCCAGCCCACAGTAGGGGTTGGCTATGAGGGAGATGCTGTGGCAGCAACTGTCGTAGGCGGAACCAGTTTCAGCGGAGGCGTGGGAACCATTGGCGGCGTTATGCTGGGCTCTCTGGTGATCGGTGTCTTAAATAATGGAATGAACCTGCTGAAGATTCCGTATTATTACCAGTTAGTTGTAAAAGGCCTTGTTATCTTACTGGCTGTATACATTGATACGGCGAAGAAAAAGAAATCTTAAAACTTCAAACAGGCAGCCCCAAATCAAAGGGACCGCCTGTTTTTTTGTGTATCCGGAATGTAAGATTCCGGTAAATATATTAGGTTGAGCCGGCAGAGAAGTCATTCAGGGCAACTCCGCCGACTTAGTGGAAACATATGTATAGCAGCGCTCTGACCGCCAAGTGGGTTTCTCTATGTTTATGATATGATTATACCGGGGAAATATGAAGGAATTTTGACCAGGTTCTAAAGAAATTATGAAATCAATGAAGAAAATGTGACAAAAATTGGAATTGTAACCGCATGGATATTGCGGATACTATCGTAATAACAGTAAATTATCAATAAGAGAAACAGGGATTGATTATTCACATAAAGTATGGTATCTCTATATTTAGTTAGTTTGATCTAACTTGTGAAAATGATGAATGATCAGCCATAAAATATAAATCATAAAAAGCAAATCAGGATGATGGAGGTAAAGACATGTCACTTGAAAGGAAATTGATTGAATATTGCTCACCCACATTGGCTTCACTGAAAACGGCAAATCTGTTCAACCATTCCTTTTCGTCGGAGGAAGAACTGGAAAAGCAGCTTGCAGAGCTGAACAGCCTGTTGAGGAAAAAGGGGATTTTTCTTCAGGTTCTGTTTAAAAAAGAAAATAAGGCGCTTATCTATGTTTTCCGCAAATCCCGCCTGCAGGCAGAGTTAAACCGGCCGGCCGTAAAGCGTTTTCTCAGTAAATACGGATATGAGCATATGGATGTGGACTACGGACTGAACCGGCTCAGTGAGAGACTGGGAGAAGACGGGGCATTTCCCCACGAGATCGGCATATTTTTAGGATATCCTTTAGGTGATGTGGTGGGCTTTATCCAGAATGCGGGAAAGAACTGCAAGTGCCTGGGCTGCTGGAAGGTATACTGCAATGAGTGTGAGGCGAGAAAAACCTTTGCCAGATACCAGAAATGCAGGGCAGTTTATTCCAGGCTCTGGAATGACGGAAGAAGCGTCATACAGCTTACGGTGGCAGCATAAAAGAAAAAACCTGATTTCAATGAAGAAATCAGGTTTTTATTTTTATGACCTATCCGGGAATCGAACCCGGGTTTCCGCCGTGAGAGGGCGGCGTCTTGACCGCTTGACCAATAGGCCTTTCCTTGTCATCGCTGACAACTTCATTATAATATCACAGGAATTGACATTTGTCTACTTCTTTTTTCGTAAAATAAAAAATAATCTGCGGCCATAATTGTCAAAAACAGAGGTCTTATGATATACTTCTCCATAAGCAGAAGGGAGACGGTGAAATGGACTTGAAGAAACGGGAAATCCAATACGATTATTTACGGACCCTGGCAGTTTTTGCAATTATCATGGTACATGCCATTCCTTCAGAAACCTTAAATTCCAGGCAATGGCTGTTTTCTGCTGCTCTCATGCCGGTGCTTCTGGCCTTTGTGGGCATTTTTTTCATGATCAGCGGCATGTTCTTTTTAAAGACAGGGACAGAGAATATTCTTTTATTTTATAAAAAACGGTTCCATTCCATAGTCATTCCCTTTGTATGCTACAGCGGAATTTATTACTGGTATTACAATGTATATTTAAGCCAGGAGAAAACCGGAATTTTTGAACATTTATCCCGGTTTATAAAAGCGTTTATAACAGGAACCATACCCATGGCTCCCCATATGTGGTTTATGTACGTGATCATATCCTTATACCTTTGCACGCCGTTTCTAGCCCGCATGGCAAATGCCATGAGCGATAAGGACTTAAAGCTGTTTCTGGTTTTGATGATTTTTGTCCAGGGGATGTGCACCTACCTTCCTTCTCTGGGGTTGGAGGTGGGGGAGAGTTTTCAGTATGTCATATTTAAAGGCTGGCTCATTTATTTTATGCTGGGTTATGGCTGGAAGCGGCTTTATGGCGGAAGGTCCTGTCTGCCCTTTGCCGTACTGGGGCTTGCAGGCTTTGGAGTGACCATGTTCCAGAAGATTGCCACGCCCTATTTTACGCCGGGAATTCACGACATTGCCCCTTCTATGATGGCAATGGCCTTGTCCATCTTTGTGTTTTTTGAAACCTTTGGAAATGTAAAAGTCCCTGTCCTCACCCGGTTTGCTGGCTTTGTCAGCCGCTATAGCTATTCCATTTACCTGATTCATTACCTGGTTTTGGGGCAGCTCGCCAGGGGGCTGGTGGAAAAGACCGTTATCCGCCATTATTACGTGCCTAAAATCTTTTGTGAAACAGCCGTCACATTTTTGATTTCTCTGGCAGCGGCCTGGATTCTTGACAGCACGGTCATAAAGGTATTAAAAAGGGTGTCGGGAAGATGGTTTTTCGGAAAGAAAGACAGGGAAAGGAGAAACTGATATGGCAGGAAAGAACAGTTGTGAAGACTGTATTTACTATAATTATAATGAAGAATATGAATACTACGAATGCGAGATCAATTTAGATGAAGATGAACTGATGGGATTTTTAAGCAATTCCCATTACATCTGCCCTCATTTCCGTTTTGGAAATGAATATTCGGTGGTCAAAAAACAGATGTAGGGAAAAATCCCTTCATTCCCCCATAAAAAGGGAGGAGCCGGTGTTCCTCCAGAGAACACCGGCAATTATGAAAAAAATTTTTCTTATCTCAAAGTATGTTGGCAACATCTTTTCTCGATGGTTTAAGTATAACCGTTAAATATGAAGAGAGTTTGACCAGCCTGTAACAATATTATGACCAGAGTGTGAACACGGAAAGCTCAGATTCGTATCATTCACTGAAGTGGTAGCTGTCTAAAAGCTGTTTTTTCATGTGCCACAGCTCATTGGATAAATCCACATGGACCTCATGGGGGTTTACAAGACGGCGGGACTCATCCCAAAGGGTATTTAACTCTTTCTGACAGTAATTCCGGATATCCATAACAGCGGGAGAGGAATAAACACAGGCACCGCCCTTAAATACAGGAACCAGAAGATCCCTCATGGTGTAGGAATTAGGCGCCAGATGGGTCTTTTTCCATGTCTCAATGGGGTCAAAGAGAAGGAGGGAATTGCTTTCCTGGAAAACCTCTCCTTCCAGGCAGATTAAGTCAGCGATAATCTTTCCGGTTTCCCGGTTGTAAATCCGTTTGATAGCCTTGTTGCCCGGATTTGTGATCTTTTCCGCATTTTCAGAAAGCTTGATTTTAGGAACGAACTGGCCTGTCTTTCGATCCATAATGGCAGCCAGCTTGTAAACGCCGCCAAAGGAAGGGCAGTCCTTGGAGGTGATCAAGTTGGTTCCAACTCCCCAGGAGTTAATGGTCGCACCCTGAATCTTTAAGCTGTTGATCAGGGTTTCGTCAAGGTCATTGGAAGCGGAGATAACGGCATCTGTAAATCCTGCCTCATCAAGCATCTTTTTGGCCTTTTTAGAAAGGTAAGCCAAATCCCCGCTGTCTAATCGGATGCCGTAAAAGGTGAGGGGAATGCCGGCTTCCCGCATTTCCTTAAATACCTTGATGGCATTGGGAACACCGGATTTTAAGGTGTCGTAGGTGTCCACCAGGAGAATGCAGGCCGAGGGATAAAGCTTTGCATATCTGCGGAATGCGGTCAGCTCATCGGGAAAGCTCATGATCCAGCTATGGGCATGAGTTCCTTTTATGGGAACGCCGAACATTTTTCCCGCAAGTACATTGGAGGTGCCGATGCATCCTGCAATCATGGCTGCCCTTGCGCCGTAGATTCCCGCATCAGGCCCCTGAGCCCGGCGAAGGCCGAATTCCATGACGCCGTCTCCGTCTGCCGCATAGATGACTCTGGCAGCCTTTGTGGCAATCAGGCTCTGGTGGTTGATGATATTTAACAGGGCCGTTTCAATTAACTGGGCTTCCATAACAGGTGCGATGACCTTGACGAGAGGTTCACGGGGAAATATCACCGTTCCTTCGGGAATCGCCCAGATGTCGCCGGAAAATTTAAAGCGGAGCAGATATTCCAGAAAATCCTCTTCAAACAGGCCTGTTGACCTTAAATAGTCCACATCCTCCTGTTCAAAGCGAAGTTCCTTGATGTATTCAATGACCTGCTCTAAGCCGGCGCAGATCGCATACCCGTTTCCGCCCGGATTGCTGCGGTAAAAGGCATCGAAGATTACGGTCTCGTTGGCATCCTTTTCTTTGAAGTATCCCTGCATCATGGTCAATTCATAGAGGTCCGTTAATAAAGTTAAATTGCGCTGGCTCATAAATTTTCTCCTTTGCGAATCTTTTTCGCACATTATACCATAATTTTACAAAAAGACAATGGAATCGACAAAAATTTAACGATCAATCAAATTACAAAAGAAACGAATAAATTTCATAAAAAGATTAAATAAACAAAATTAATATATACAATTTGAAAATTAATAAATAATTTAAAAGTTTTTGAAAAAAAGTCTTGCAAAATACACTTAAATAGTATATAATAAAGCCATAAACAAAGGATAATACAAAAGAAAATAAATCAACCCCATTTTCCATATTGCTCCGGAAGATGGAAGAGAACAGGAGGCGATTCCACCGAAGACATAAGTACAGCCTGATTTGCAAAAACAAAGTTCAGGCAATAGGAAAAACCGTATTACCCAGCTTCAATTCATACCAGGTGATGAATAAATGCGAGAGCATGGATGAAACCAGGAAAGGATCTGAAAATCTTATATCTGTCTATGATTGGTTATAACTGCAGAGAATATTCATCGTACCCGTCATTTCATAAGGAATTTGGTTCGTACGAAATTTGATTTTCACTGAGAGTTTCATAACACATATAAATAATGAAAAGTGATACAGAGGAAAAGGATTAAAGATGATGGTTTGAGCGAGGGGAAGCGGCAGAAAAGTTCATATGGAGCATTCAAAGGAAACCGAAATAAAAACCAGAAGAGAGAGGTATATAAGGACCAATGGATGAAAACGTGTAGAACGGGTATCGAATTTCATGAATATGAATCGGTACCCGTCCTTTTTATGCCGAAGGCTTCTTTGTGGATTACTTGTGGATAAATATAAAAATAACCTTGACATTTCTTTTTCCAATCTCTATAATTACAAGATATATAGGTGTTATCATCCTCATAAGTAACAAAAACTTTGATGGAGACAGTAGTACCAAGGGGAAATCCAAAGAGAGCCGGGGTTGGTGGAAGCCTGGCGAGAGTAACCTGGATACGAATATCACTCCGGAGTTTCCGGCTGAAGTCAGTAGGTCAGGACGTATTTTCTGCGTTAAGGGAAAGCATATGTCGGTATGCGGTAATGGGTGGTGCAGCGAAGATAGAATTCAACCTTCGTCCTGATTACAGGATGGGGGTTTTTTTGATAAGAAGAAACGGAGGTCGCAAAAGATGTACAAGAAAGTCCCTGGAGACTTAAACTTTGTAGCGAGAGAAAAGGAAATTGAAAAATTCTGGGAGGACCATGACATTTTCAAAAAGAGCATGGAAGAGCGCAAGGATAAGGAAACCTATACGTTTTATGACGGTCCGCCAACTGCCAACGGAAAGCCCCATATCGGCCATGTGCTGACCCGCGTCATCAAGGATATGATTCCCAGATACCGTACCATGAAGGGATACAACGTGCCACGTAAGGCGGGCTGGGATACCCACGGACTTCCGGTGGAGCTGGAAGTGGAGAAGATGCTGGGCCTTGACGGCAAGGAGCAGATCGAAGAATACGGCCTGGAGCCTTTTATTAAATATTGCAAGGAAAGCGTCTGGAAATACAAAGGCATGTGGGAGGATTTTTCAAAGACCGTAGGCTTTTGGGCCGACATGGATGATCCTTACGTGACCTATGAAAATAATTTTATTGAATCTGAGTGGTGGGCATTGAAGCAGATCTGGGAAAAGGGCCTGTTATATAAGGGCTTTAAGATCGTTCCCTACTGTCCGCGCTGCGGAACCCCATTATCCAGCCATGAGGTAGCTCAGGGCTATAAGGATGTGAAAGAGCGTTCCGCCATCGCCCGTTTTAAAGTAAAGGGAGAGGATGCCTATATCCTGGCATGGACCACAACTCCGTGGACCCTGCCCTCCAATGTGGGACTTTGTGTAAATCCCGATGAGACGTATGTAAAGGTAAAAAGCGGAGAATATACCTATTATATGGCAGAAGCTCTCTGCGAAAAAGTCTTGGGAGAAGATTACACTGTTTTAGAAAGATACACTGGAAAAGACTTAGAATACAAGGAATATGAGCCGCTGTTTGACTTTGTGCAGCCGGATAAAAAGGCATATTTCGTAACATGTGACCATTACGTCACCTTGACCGACGGCACAGGCGTGGTTCACATCGCTCCGGCCTTTGGTGAGGATGACTCCAAGGTGGGTAAAAAATACGATCTTCCATTTGCCCAGTTAGTCAACGCAGCCGGTGAAATGACCGAAGAGACCAAGTGGGCGGGAACCTTCTGTAAAGATGCCGATCCAAAGATTTTAAAGGATTTGGACGAGAGAGGTCTTTTATTCTCCGCTCCTGTATTTGAGCACAGCTATCCTCACTGCTGGAGATGCGATACACCTCTCATCTACTATGCGAGAGAGTCCTGGTTCATCAAGATGACTGCTGTCAAGGAAGACTTGATCCGCAATAATAACACCATCAACTGGATTCCGGAAAGTATTGGAAAAGGCCGCTTCGGCGACTGGCTGGAAAATGTCCAGGATTGGGGAATCAGCAGAAACCGTTACTGGGGTACTCCCCTCAATGTGTGGGAATGTGAGTGCGGACACCAGCATTCCATCGGAAGCATTGAGGAATTAAAGAAGATGTCTTCAAACTGTCCGGATGAAATCGAGCTTCACCGCCCATACATCGACGCAGTGACCATTGCCTGTGAAAAATGCGGCAAGCAGATGAAGCGTGTTCCGGAGGTGATTGACTGCTGGTTTGACTCCGGCGCCATGCCATTTGCACAGCATCACTATCCATTTGAAAATAAAGAATTATTTGAACAGCAGTTCCCGGCAAACTTCATTTCAGAGGCCGTGGACCAGACAAGAGGCTGGTTTTATTCCCTTCTTGCCATTTCCACTCTGATTTTTAACAAAGCCCCTTATAAGAATGTCATTGTTCTGGGACACGTCCAGGATGAGAACGGACAGAAGATGAGCAAATCCAAGGGAAATGCCGTCGATCCGTTTGAAGCTCTGGAAACCTACGGCGCAGACGCCATCCGCTGGTATTTTTATGTGAACAGCGCACCATGGCTGCCGAACCGCTTCCATGGAAAAGCTGTTATGGAAGGCCAGCGCAAATTTATGGGTACCTTGTGGAATACGTATGCATTCTTTGTGCTTTACGGGAATATTGATAATTTTGACCCTACAAAATATATTTTGGAATACGAAAAGCTTCCTGTTATGGATAAATGGCTGTTATCCAGGCTCAACACTCTGGTGGAAGACGTGGATTCCAGCCTGGACGGATACCAGATTCCTGAGGCTGCCAGAGCGCTCCAGTCCTTTGTGGACGATATGAGCAACTGGTATGTGCGCAGAAGCCGGGAACGTTTCTGGGCAAAGGGCATGGAGCAGGATAAGATCAACGCTTACATGACTTTGTATACGGCTCTTGTGACAGTGAGCAAGCTGGCCGCTCCTTTGATTCCGTTTATGAGCGAGCAGATTTATCAGAATCTGGTTTGCAGCGTGGATCAGAGCGCCCCAGAAAGCGTTCATTTATGCGACTATCCGGTTGCAGATAAAGGCTGCATCGACAAAAAGCTGGAAGAAAACATGGATGAGGTTTTAAAGATCGTTGTCATGGGCCGCGCCGCCAGAAATACAGCCAACATCAAAAACCGCCAGCCAATCGGCCGTATGTTTGTAAAGGCACCCCATACCCTGCCGGTATTCTATCAGGAGATCATCGAAGAAGAGCTGAATGTAAAAGAAGTCCTCTTTACCGATGATGTGAGGGATTTCACCTCCTACAGCTTTAAGCCTCAGTTAAAGACAGTGGGACCAAAATACGGAAAACAGCTTGGCAGCATCAAAACAGCTCTCAGCGAAATCGACGGAAATCAGGCTATGGACACCTTAAATGAAACGGGAGCCCTTACCTTTGAATTTGATGGCACCCAGGTGGTGCTTACAAAAGATGACCTTCTCATTGACACCGCTCAGACGGAAGGCTATGTATCTGAGGGAGATAATTTTGTTACCGTTGTGCTGGATACCAATTTGACACCGGAGCTGATCAGAGAAGGCTTTGTCCGTGAATTGATCAGCAAAATACAGACCATGCGTAAGGAAGCCGGTTTTGAGGTGATGGATCACATCCTGGTATACAGTGAAGGAAATGAAGCAATTGCCGATATTCTGCAGGCTCACAAGGACGAAATAAAGGGAGAGGTTCTTGCAGAGGACATCATCCTTGGCAGAACTGCCGGATATGTGAAGGAATGGAATATTAACGGTGAAGATGTAACATTAGGTGTGGAGAAGTCTCAGTAAACAATTAGGAGGAAACGTAGTATGAAAATGGGATTTGATAAGGATTCTTTTAAAAAGAGCGTCATTCTCAACGTGAAAAATATTTACCGCAAGACAGTGGAAGAAGCCACCATGGAGCAGATGTACCAGGCCGTTGCCTATGCGGTAAAAGATGTGATCATCGACGAATGGATTGCCACCCATAAGGAATATGAGAAAAATGATGTAAAGACCCTGTATTATCTGTCCATGGAATTTCTCATGGGCCGTGCCCTGGGCAATAACATCATCAGCTTTATGGCAAGGGATGAGGTAAAGGAAGTTCTCTGCGAGCTGGGCTTTGAATTAAACGCCATTGAAGACCAGGAGCCGGACCCGGCTCTTGGAAACGGCGGTCTGGGCCGTCTGGCAGCCTGCTTTCTGGATTCCTTATCCACTCTCGGATATCCTGCTTACGGCTGTGGCATCCGTTACCGCTACGGCATGTTCAAACAGAAAATTAAAGATGGCTTCCAGAACGAGGTTCCCGATAACTGGCTGAAAAACGGCTACCCATTTGAAATCCGCCGTGCGGAATATGCCACAGAAGTAAAGTTCGGCGGCTTCGTCAAAACCGTATGGGAAAACGGAAAAGAGCGGTTCGTTCAGGAAAATTACCAGTCCGTCCGTGCGGTTCCTTACGATATGCCCATCGTAGGCTACGGCAACAATGTGGTCAACACCCTGCGTATCTGGGATGCAGAGGCTGTCAATACCTTCAGCCTGGATTCCTTTGACCGGGGTGACTATCAGAAGGCTGTGGAGCAGGAAAACCTGGCAAAGACCATTGTGGAGGTTCTCTATCCCAACGATAACCACTACGCAGGAAAAGAGCTGCGCTTAAAACAGCAGTACTTCTTCATTTCCGCCAGCGTTCAGAGAGCGGTTATGAAGTACATGGAAAAACACGACGACATACATAAGTTCTATGAGAAGACCGTCTTCCAGTTAAACGATACTCACCCGACGGTAGCGGTTCCGGAACTTATGAGAATTCTTTTAGACGATTTCAGCTTAAGCTGGGATGAGGCATGGGAGATCACGACAAAAACCTGCGCCTACACCAACCACACCATCATGTCCGAAGCCCTGGAAAAATGGCCTATTGAGCTGTTCTCCAGACTGCTTCCCAGAATTTATCAGATCGTAGAAGAGATCAACCGCCGCTTCCAGCAGAAGATTTCCCAGATGTATCCGGGAGATCAGAATAAGCTGAGCAAGATGTCCATTGTATACAACGGTCAGGTCCGCATGGCAAATCTGGCTATTGTAGGCGGATTTTCCGTAAACGGCGTTGCAAGGCTTCATACGGAGATTTTAAAGAATCAGGAATTAAAAGACTTCTACCAGATGATGCCGGAGAAATTCAACAATAAGACCAACGGTATCACCCAGAGGCGTTTCCTGCTTCACGGCAACCCCCTTCTGGCTGACTGGGTCACCAGAAAAATCGGCGATGACTGGATTACAGACCTTTCCCACATCCGCCGTCTGGAGGTCTATGCAGATGACCCCAAATGCCAGCAGCAGTTCATGGATATCAAGTACCAGAACAAGGTGCGTCTGGCGAAATACATCAAGGAGCACAATGGCATTGAGATCGATCCAAGATCCATATTCGATGTGCAGGTGAAGCGCCTTCACGAATACAAGCGCCAGTTGATGAACATCCTCCATGTGATGCATTTATACAACCAGTTAAAGGATAATCCTAACCTGGATATGGTTCCGAGAACCTTTATCTTCGGTGCAAAAGCGGCTGCAGGCTATAAGAGGGCGAAACTGACCATCAAGCTGATCAATGCGGTAGCGGAAGTGGTCAATAACGACAGAAGCATCGGCGGCAAGCTGAAGGTAGTGTTTATTGAAGATTACAAGGTATCCAATGCGGAAATCATCTTTGCGGCAGCCGATGTCAGCGAGCAGATTTCTACAGCCAGCAAGGAAGCTTCCGGAACCGGAAATATGAAATTCATGTTAAACGGCGCTCTGACCATTGGAACCATGGATGGTGCCAATGTGGAAATCGTGGAAGAAGTGGGAGCTGAAAATGCCTTTATCTTCGGCCTTTCTTCCGACGAGGTAATCCGCTACGAGACCCAGGGCGGATACGTGCCCATGGAAATCTTCAACAACGACTACGAAGTCCGCAGAGTCCTGATGCAGCTCATCAACGGCTACTATTCACCTCAGGACCCGGAACTGTTCCGCGATATTTACAATTCCCTGTTAAATACCCAGAGCAGCGACAGGGCGGATATGTACTTTATCTTAAAGGATCTTCCTTCTTATGCGGAAGCACAGAAGCGGATCGATAAGGCATACCGCGACGAGGCATGGTGGGCAAAGGCGGCTATGCTCAATGTGGCTAAGAGCGGCAAGTTCACCTCTGACCGCACCATCGAAGAGTATGTAAGAGATATCTGGCATCTGGAAAAAGTAAAGGTAGAGCTGGACTGATTTTCTTAGAGAAGCCAAGTGCAGCGCCGGCTGAATTTATAAAATTGTCGTTCAACGAACCGCAGGCGAGTCGAACTTCCTCAAAAAGGCGTTCCGGAGTGATTCCGGGGCGTCTTTTTGCATATATTGAAATACCTGCAAACATGCCCTTGTATTTTAGATTTGTATTTTGGACAGTAGACAGGAATGCAAAGCGGTGAGGTGAAAAAAATAGTGAAAAAAATAATCATGGCCTGTATTTTGAGCCTGTTGCTTCCATATATAGTGACTCTTGCATGGACCGGAAAGATCGAGGAGCAGAAAAAAGCTCCTGTCATCACCAGCGGAAAGAAAATCCTTTTAGACCGGAAAGGCGGACAGTCCTACATGGATGCAGAAGAATACCTGCCGGGAGTGGTGGCGAGGCAGATGCCGGCTGATTACGGAAAAGAGGCGCTGAGAGCCCAGGCCATTATTGCCAGAACATACCTTTATAAAAAGATGGACGGACGGGCAGAAATAAAGGAGTCAGAGCTTCATATGGAGTACCTGGAGGAGAGTGAGATGAAAAAGCAGTGGGGAAGCGAGTCATTTGTGACCAGCTATCAGGCCGTGGAGGAAGCGGTCCGTTCCACGGCAAAGACCGTTATGATGTATGACGGAAAGCTGGCAGACCCTCTGTTTCACAGGGCCAGCACCGGAAGGACCAGGGCAGGTGATGAAAACCATCCCTATCTGCAGCCTGTTGACAGCGGGCGAGATGTGGAGGCAGAAGGTTTTCTGACCGTAACTGTATTCACCAGAGACGAATTTGCGGAAAAAATCAGCCGGATATCGGGAGAGGTTCCAATCAAAGCGGATCAGGTCCCGGAAAGCATTCAGATCATTTCCAGAGACGAGGGCGGATATGTGGAACAAATCCAGATCGGAACCAGGAGCTTTACCGGAGAAGAAGTCCAGTATGCATTGGGACTTTCTTCCCCTTCCTATGGATTTGAGGAATATGAGGGAAATATCAGGGCAGTGACCCAGGGAATCGGCCATGGATACGGCATGAGCCAGTATGGCGCTAAGTGCAGGGCAGAGGAAGGGTGGACAGCAGAAAAAATTCTCCCTTATTTTTATAAAAATATTGTTTTAATTTCTGAATAACTCTTTCACTCTTGGTAAGAATATTATCGAGGTGATAAACGTGAAAGATAAAGTAAGTCAATTGTTCAAGGATAAAGTATTCCTTGTCCTATTGGTTCTAGGCCTGCTGACTATAGTAGCTGCGGCAGGTGTCATTACCGTACAAAGAGGAAATGGGGCCGGTGAAAGTCCATATCTGCAAGTGCCGGATCAAAGCGGCATGATTGTGGAAGAAACGGCGCCCCAGAAAACACAGGGAGCTGTTGCAGGAAATTCCAACGCAGCAAAGAATTTGGAAGAGGAAATGCAGGTGGCAGATTCCCCGAAAGCCACTGCAAAGCAGGAAGACCAGACCCAGGCTGTAAAAGCCGGCACCGGCAAAAACGCCGCCCAGTCCCTGACGCTGAATTTCAGCGATGCATCCAGGATGACATGGCCTGTACGGGGAAATGTGATTTTAGATTACAATATGGAGTCCACCATTTACTTCCCAACCCTGGATCAGTATAAATGCAATCCGGGAATTGTCATTCAGGAAGATGTCAGCACTCCGGTTGTGGCTCCTGCCAATGCAAAGGTAGAGAAAATCAGTTCCAATGAAGAAATCGGAAACTATGTTATTTTAAACATGGGAAACGAGTACAAAGCCATCTGCGGCCAGTTAAAGGAACTGCAGGTAGTGGAAAATGAGTATATCAAAGAAGGACAGGTGCTGGGTTACGTTGCAGAGCCCACCAAATATTATTCTGTAGAAGGCGCCAATGTATTCTTTGAATTAACTCACAAAGACAAATCCATTGATCCTCTGGATTATATGGAGTAAAGAAAACTGAAGCTCTTAAAAAATGTTATAAAAAAATAATAATTTGTTCATAAGCGATTAAGACTCATCTGCTATACTTAACCCAATAACCAACGGGGAGTGCAGCTATGAACATACTGTTTTTTTTAACACCTAAGAGTGAAGTGGCTTATATTTATGAAGATGAAACCCTGCGCCAGGCGCTGGAGAAGATGGAGTACCACAAGTACGCCGCAGTGCCTGTCATCAGCAGACGGGGAAAATATGTGGGTACCATTACAGAAGGGGACATGCTCTGGGGAATCAAGAACAAGTTCAGCTTAAGCTTGAAAGAAGCGGAGCGTGTGACGGTTCAGGCCATTGACAGAAGGTCAGATAACCGTCCCGTGTATGCGGATTCCAAAATGGAAGACTTAATCGGCAAGGCCTTGAACCAGAACTTTGTGCCCGTAGTGGATGACCAGAAAAATTTTATCGGAATCATCACCCGGAAGGACATTATCCGTTATTTTTACGAAAAATCCGGTGATACAGACCGGTAGATCAAGAAATGCGCTTTGAAATGGCTTTTTAGCCGGTCAGGGCGCATTTTTTATGCCATTTTGCCGGTTTGCCTGGTTCCTCCCTTTTGGCTCAGGGAATAAAAGACAGGGTTCTGAGGCATAATTTCCTTTATGAAGGTCAAGTAGTGGAAACCAAAGGAAGGCTTTGAGCAAAATACGAGGTGAGAAGATGAAATCGATTTGGACGGAAACAGCCTCCATCCCCCGGAGGAATCCCCTTCCGGGAAACAAGAGGACTCAGGTTGTAGTCATAGGAGCAGGGATGGCGGGAATATTGACAGCCTATTACTTACAGAGACAGGGATTTCATGTGGTGGTTCTGGAGGCGGAACGGATAGGAAGCGGCCAGACCGGATTTACCACGGCAAAAATTACATCCCAGCACAATATGATCTATAAAAAGATGGAAAAGGCCATGGGAAAGGAAATTGCAAGACTGTACGGCAAGGCCAACCAGCTTGCGGTGGAAGAGTACGGAAAGCTGATCAGGGCCCATTCTATCCAGTGCCATTATGAGACAAAAGATGCGTATCTGTATTCGGTCAGGGAATCAGCAAAGCTGCTTCGGGAAGCGGAGTGCGCCATTGGCCTGGGACTTCCTGCTTCGTTTGAAGGGGAGCTGGATCTGCCCTTCCATGTTCATGGAGCAGTGCGGTTTTCCGGACAGGCCCAGTTTCATCCCCTGGAATTTTTAAGGGATGTATCTGCCGGACTTACGGTATTTGAGAGGACGAGAGTCATCAAGGTCAACGGTCATGAGGTGGTGACGGACCGGGGAGTGGTAAAGGCGGATAAGGTGGTATTTGCCACGCACTATCCCTTTGTCAATGTTCCGGGATTTTATTTTGCAAAAATGTATCAGGAAAAGAGCTATGTGCTGGAGCTGGAGTCAGTAAAACCCCTTCCGGGAATGTACCTGGGAACTGATTCCAAAGCGTATTCCTTCCGCAGCGCCGGAGATAAGCTGCTGATGGGATATGGAAGCCACAGAACCGGAAAGCTTCCGGAGGAAAATCCTTTTGCAGTGATGAAACGGCTGGGAGAGCATTTGTTTCCGGGGACAAAGGAAGGCGGGAGGTGGACCGCTCAGGACTGCATGACCCTGGATGGAATTCCGTATATCGGAAAATTTTCCGGGAGCAGACCCGACTGGTACGTTGCTACCGGCTTTGGGAAATGGGGTATGAGCTCTTCCATGGTGGCTGCCAAGCTTTTAAGCGTCCAGATTGCAGGAAAAAGGACTCCCTATGACCGGGTGTTTTCTCCTCAAAGACATCATCCGGCTGCTTCTGCCAAGAGACTGGTATTTCATGGCATGGAATCCGTAAAGGGTCTTTCTTCCGGAGTCTTGCCCGGAGCCGTAAACTGTCCCCATCTGGGCTGCCGCCTTGTCTGGAACAGGTATGACAAGCGGTGGGAGTGCCCCTGCCACGGTTCTTCCTTTGAATTTAATGGAAAAATCTCATCTGGCCCTGCACAACAGAGTATTCCATTCATAGATTGATATTAGAAACTTTCGAATAATGAAAGGAGTCATACATTCTATGGATTGTTACACGAAACAAAGCTTTCCGGAAGCCTTTTCCGGCATGGGCGAAGGCCATTGGGGTCCTGCTATGGAGTTTGATATGTCCATGGTCCCCGGAACGGTAATCCGTCCTGATATGCCCCTGGGTTCCGGTCCGGCCAGAACTGACCATATACCTGTTGACCAGATGTCAGTAGGAAATACACAACCCCCTGTCAGCCCCTGTCCCTGGATTCATCCAATGGAAACGGTGATCCCGGAGGAAGAGGTCTGTCTGGAAGAACCCCAGGAGGTATCTTCAACCCAGTGTCCGTCAATGCCTGAAAAATGCTGTCCGACAAAATGTCCGTCAGCACAGAAAGAGGCAAAACAGGTTTGCCCGGCCATGCCTGAGAAAATCTGCCCGGCTAAGTGCCCGGCGGCCATGCCTGAGAAAATCTGTCCGGCCAAGTGCCCGGCCATGCCTGAGAAAATCTGTCCGGCCAAGTGCCCGGCCATGCCGAGAGAGATCAAGCCGGTGCAATGCCCTCCAATGCCTGAAAGAATCTGCCCGGCTAAGTGTCCCTCCATGCCTGAAAAAATCAGCCCAGCCAAGTGCCCGGCTATGCCTGAAAAGGTCTGCCCAGCCAAGTGTCCTTCAATGCCGTGTCCTTCCGGAAACAAGTGTGAGTCTCCTATGATGTGTCCGGATTCATGTGCCAGATCAGCCCGGAGAAAGAGGCCGGAAATGCCCATGTGCAATCCGCCGGCTATGCCGTATGAAAACATTGACCAATTTCCAGTGGGTATGGCCTATGTGCCATGGCAGCAGTGGCAGCAGGTTTATTCTGTTGAAACAGCCATAAACAGAGGAACCATTTTCCCAGATCTGGATAAACCGTTTACAATGGAGGGGTGCCGGAGATGACAGGATATAGTGTTGATTGCAATGCATTGTTGCAGCAGGTGTATGAAGCCAGCTTTGCCATGGATGATGTAGTTTTGTATCTTGACACCCATCCCGGTGATCAGGATGCCTTAAACTATTTCTATTATGTGTCAAATATGAGGCAGCAGGCCGTTTTGGCCTATGAGGCCCAGTGTGGGCCGTTAATGGTCGACGGGGTCATGGATGCAAATTACTGGTCCTGGATCAATGATCCATGGCCATGGGAAGGAGTGTGCGGCTGATGTGGAGATATGAAAAGAGATTGCAGTATCCGGTAAATATTAAAACTCCCAATCCCAAGATGGCTATGTTTATTATGAGTCAGTATGGGGGCCCAGATGGAGAAATGGGCGCCTCCATGCGCTATCTGTCCCAGAGATATGCAATGCCTTATAAGGAGTGCAAGGGGCTTTTGACCGATATTGGAACAGAAGAACTGGCTCATTTAGAGATCGTTGCCACCATCGTTCACCAGCTCACCAGGAATTTAACACCGGAGCAGGTGGTGGAATCCGGTTTTGGTCCATATTATATTGACCATACTACTGGTATCTGGCCCCAGGCAGCAGGAGGAGTTCCTTTCAATGCCTGCGAATTCCAGTCCAAGGGTGATCCCATTACTGATTTAGTAGAAGATATGGCGGCAGAGCAGAAGGCCAGGAGTACTTATGACAACATCCTGCGTGTTGTAACGGACCCTGACGTCTGCGATCCTATCCGCTATCTGAGAGAACGGGAAATCGTTCACTTCCAGCGCTTTGGAGAAGCTCTAAGAATTACCCAGGATAATCTGGACAGCAGAAACTTCTATGCTTTTAATCCAAGTTTTGATATTAAAACAAAATGCTGAAAGTGATGAGCACAATTTCTTCTTGATACTATAATCAGTGATATACCTGAATATTGTTTTGTTTTTCAGCATTCCATAATAGTGATATTGGTTTGGATCAAGAGCAAAATACGATTTACGGGTTATATACACGGTGGGAAAGAGTAAGCTGTACTCTTTGTCAAAGACAATAAAAAGGGCTAATTTAGATATCAATATCTAAATCGGCCCTTTTTCAGTAAGGTTTATTATATCTTGTCTTATATTATAGAATTCATCCGGTGCCAAATAATGTAATTCAAGTGTTTATTTTTGATTATATCTTTCCAGGCATGCCTGATAAAATATAATCCATGCAAAACCAAAACCGTTCCGATTGCTGCCGGGCCGTTTTTACATTTTATATATTAATTTATCGAACAATCACACATCTGACTGTCTGCAGGTACTGACCGTTTTCAACAGTCATATAAGTTATTCCGGCGAAGTTTTCATTAGCTATGATATTATTAAGTCCTCCGCTGGAACTTCTAAGCACTGCACAATAGCCGCTGAATTCCGAGCCGCTTTGCAGTTTATATTCACCGGCAGGAATGTGATATCCGACTTTGAACATATTTCCTTTGGTGTAGTCGATTTGTGAAACTTCACTGATAGGTGATAAGGTTCCGTTGGTAAAATTCAAATACTGTCCGTTTGTTACGGTTATAATCGCATTGTAAGGAAAGTTATCATTTTCAATAATACTTTCGTAATTTCCGCTGTTGTCAGAAGCAATTTCATAATATACGCCAGAATCGCTGGTAGAGAATAATACATATTCCCCGGCGGCGATGTCCGTGCCGACTTTATATGTGCCTGGGCTGATGACCGTTGAAGGAGAAGATGTAACGGTGCTCAACTGAACAGATGTGCTTGCGCCGGAGTTATTCACCCATGCTCCGTCCGCGCCAACGTGGTATCCGTCGGGCGTTGTGGTATTGGCAAGCATATACCCTGATTCATTGAAATAATAGGATTTGCCGTCAATTGTCTGCCAGCCTGACTTTGTGTAGCCTCCATCGTCGTTCTGATACCACCAACCGGTGGTGTCCTGTTTCCATTCTCCGGCAAGGACCGCAGTACTCATAACTGCAGATAGGATAGCGGTTGCAATTAATAATTTTGTCTTTCTCATTTCATTGCCTCTTTTCTTTTGTTTTTATTAAAAAGCCAGCGGCTGTTTAACATTAATTCCAATAGTCCTTGGGCATATCCTGTATAATTTCATAAGCATTTTGATGGGGCTGTTCAATACACCAGTACCGGGCAGATTTTAATAATCCCTTCCATAAAGCCATTGTGCTTCGGCGCGCTGAAATATATAATCATTTCCGCGTTCCCGCCGCAATTCTTCAAAAAAGGACGTATACTCTTCTGTTTTGCACGAGATATTTGTCTTTCTTTTTTGTGATATCTCCTCTTCGTGAATTTTAGGGAAAAAGATATTTTCCAGCTCTGTTTCCGGCTCTGACGGTTTTCTGGTTGTTCGGCAAATATACTGAAACCATATTTTATAATCGGCCAAGGCATTGTTAGCAGCCCTGGCGGAAAGATGAAAAGCGCTGCGAATTTGGTCGGCGCTTTCGTATCCGTATTTATGTATTAAGATTCTGGGGGCCAAGAGATAGCTGGTGAAGTAATCCACGATATTTTCAAATTCCTGGCTCGTGGATGGGATACCCAGTATATGGTGGCCCAGCTCATGCATTAAAGAAAACCGAATCCGGCTTAAAAGAATTTTTTCATTATAAGCAACGATCCTGTTCCATGAAAAGGCATCGTTGGTGCATAGCTTGCACATTTCATATAATTCTTGATTTTTCCCCCTTAATTCGGCATAACTATACAGCTTGAAATTGTAGTGTTCCAAAATTTTTGAACAATCGATAGGGAGGGTTTGGATGCTGCAATCTTTATAAACTTTAAAAATACCCCCCAGTACTTTCTCCCGTATTTCAGGAGACAGATCCGTGTAGCATAAAATATTGCGCAAATAAATCAGTCCTTAATTTTCGATTTCGGACAGAAGCTGTATCAAGCGCATTTTTTGTTCTACAGATAAGGTCTTTCCATTTCTGGCAACCAGTTTTTCGAAATCAGCATAAGAATGAGAGCTGCTTTTTGGATTGTCCTGAACAGACAATTCTTCTAATTCGTCCACTGTAATGCCTAATTCCCTGCATATTCTGATTACCACATCGACGCTGGCCTTACCGATACCTGTTCTATTTAAAATCGTATACAGACTGGTATACGGTATATCGCATTTTTCTGCAAAAGCCCTCAGACTATAGCCCTGTTCTTTTATAAGTTGTTGAATAATTTGCTCTCTTTCCATGTTATCACCTCTTTCCAAGTGATTTTATTATATACGAATTTGCGAATATTGTAAATAGAAAAAGACGCAAAGACAAATAAAATCAACGGAAAATGGTAAAATTTATTCTCACGTGAAAATATTGTGCTTGACAATGGTTGCATATGAGAATATAATACAGGAAAGATATTCGCCAGTGCGAATACGAAACAGGAGGTGATGAGATGTATCCCAATTTGCTGACAGCCATGAAGGTGAAAGGAATAACTTTTGCGCAGATCGCGGATTTACTCGGATACAGGCATCAGACAATAAGTGAAAATTTTCAGGAAAATACTGAAAAAGGCATTTACTTTGATGATGCTCAAAAAATATGGAAGGTATTTTTCCCTGAATATGATTTCATCTGGTTATTTAGAAGAACAAAAGATGAATCCCAATAACAAACGTATGTTCGATAATATTAATATACCATTACCAGATATGCATGTCAACAAAAAATCTATTGGTGAGGTGAGGGGATGTCAGAAAGATCAGAAATTTTCACAAGAAAGGTATGGTGGTATCTATAAAAACAGCAATCAAAGAAAAGCCTCACCCGGTCACAAACCGGTCATGCAAGTCTTGCCGGCACCAACCTCATTGTCCGGAACGAAGCCGGCGGTATATCTGCAAGGATTATAAAAAGAGGGGATGAAGCACTTAACAAGCACGGTTTATCAAGATGGAAAAGAGCTGAATTCAGGCAGGGACAAGATCATACGGCCTTAGTTGGGGATATTTGAGGATTATAAAAATTTTGATGAATTAATGTTATGTTAAAATCCGCAAGGATTAAACTTTGAAAGCAGAGAGGTGGCGGAGTAACGTGGATATAAAAATAACCAAGAAGTTGCTGGAGGATTATAAAAGGATTAAGCGGGAAATTCCTATATTGGAAGCAGAACTTCAGGAGATGCTCACAACGGATTCCGGAATTGTGAGTGATACTGTTTTGGATTATCGGAGAGGATACCCAAAGGTTCGGAGTGTTGCGGGCTTTAACTGGATTTTATATGAGTGCAGGCAGAAAGATCTGGAATGCAAACAGGAAAAAGTCAAAGCAGTGGAACAGTGGATCGATTCCATTGAGGATGTGCAGGCCCGCTGCGTCTTCCGCATGAGATACATAGACGGTATGAACTGGGTGAAGATAGCAATTAAAATTGGATATGGCGGAAACGATGATTATCCAAGGCGGCATATTCGGGACAGGTATTTACGGAAAAGTGAAATCAATTAATAAAAGTGCCGTTTCCGCCGCAAATGCCGTTTTATAATACAATCAGGTTACCAGGACAGACGATGTCCGCCTTACTTCGGCTGCCAGGTGTAACAGCCTGCCGGCTGACTTGCCCGGTTTATGCTTTTTCCGAAAAAGAAACCGGGCGAAAAGATGTTCCTGAAATCCTGACGAGGATAAACGGTCATCTACCCCGCCATGGGTATAAATGGCAGAATCCCAATACCCGGAGAGCGGGAATAAACATCTAAGGAGGAATGAACAATGGAATGGTTAAAAGCAATTTTAAGAAATTCTGAGATCAAAGACGGGAAGCTGGATATGGAAGCTGTCATGAAAGCGGTCAATACAGCGTTCCCGAAACATGCAGTACCGAAACAGGTCTACAATAATAAGGTTAAGGAACTTCGTACAGCCAACACAGCAATTGCTGATTTGAAAAAGAACAGTGCTGAAAATAAAGAACTCCGGACCAAAATCAAAGATTATGAAATAGAAATCAAAAATTTGAAAGAGGCTGCTGTTAATACCCGGAAAGAATATGCTCTGAAAAATAAGCTTAAGGAGTCAGGCGTATTGGATGCCGGCTACATTATCTATAAATATGGCGGACTGGATCAGTTTACCTTTGATAATGAGGGAATTCCGGTTGACATTGATGATGTATTGAATCCAATAAGAGAATCTTTTCCCTATTTATTCAAGACAGAAGGCGGAGGAGATTCAGCCAAGGAGAATGATTTGCCAAAGACAGATTTAACCTTAGGCAAAGGGGAAACCTGCAGCGTGATAATTCAATGCATGCCAAGGAATTGACTGTTAAAGCCGGCTTGACCTTTGTATATAAGAGGGCAAAGGGTTTTGTGAAAGAAAAGCATGTACTTAAGAAGGGTGTGAATTGTTTGAGGCAGAAATCGAAAGGATTGACAAACGTATGATTAATGATGTTTACATAGGCATTTTGGAGGAATGCAAGGCGGTAAATGATAACACTGCATTTTATCGTGATAATACACCGCCGGACTTCACACCTCCAGCTTTCCTTGCAGAGCTGATAGATTTCTCTTCTCAGAGGTCTATCAATGGCAAACAGAAAGTTTCCGCCCAATTTGACCTGAAATATTTCCCTGACGGAGAGCCCAGGGAATATAAAAACAAATGCATACAGATGCAAGAGGAGCTTTCCAGACACTTCCGTGTCCTGGAAGGAGGATTTTATATCAAAGACCGGTCATTTAAGGTGACTGATGACACTTTACATTTTCAGTTCACGGTTAAGTACACTGAGGCCATGGTCACAGGGGAAACACCCATGCAGGAGCTGGAAACCAATACGAATTTTAAGGAGGATTGACATGGCAGGAACATGGACATCACAGAATGAGATTTTACCAGGTGCATATATCAATGTAGCTACAAATGAGATTTTATCGATCACGCCAGGAGAGCGTGGAACGGCGGTTATCCTGCAGGAATTGAGTGCGGGAACGGATGGGATCATCTATTCCATTACAGCTAAAGACCAGAACTATCCGCAAGAAGCAACTGCAGCCGATAAGAAACTGGCAAACCTGGCCCTTCAAAGCGCAAAGAAAGTAATGCTTTATAAGCTTCCGTCATCACACGATGAGGAAGATTTGACAACTGCTCTGGAGACGTTAAAAACCCAGAAATTTGATACATTAGTCTATCCCTATGATACGGGAAGAGAAGCAGAAAAAGCGAAAATTGCAGCCTGGATCAAGATTATGAGAGATGATGAGGGGGTGTGCTGCAATACGGTACTTGCGAACTGCGAAGGAGAGAGTGAGGCAGTCATTAATGTTGTGCAGGGATTGAAGCTTTCAGAGACAGAAAACCTTACAGCGGCAGAGGTTACAGCCTTGGCAGGCGGAGCTGCGGCAGGTGCTGGAATTACCAACTCCAACACTGGAAAAAAGGTGACAGGAGCCATTGATGTTGTCCCCAGAATGACACGGTCAGAAATGGAAGAGGCTGTTGCTGCCGGAAAGTTTATTTTCAAGGTGGACAATGCACAGAACGTAACCGTTGTGGCAGATGTTAACTCTCTTACAGTAACTTCTCCGGAAAAAGGGCAGATGTTTAAGAAAAACAGGGTCGTCCGCACTCTTGACGGAATCCGAAATGATATATCTTCTATTTTTGAAGGTTCTTATATCGGAAAGGCGGATAATACGGAATCTGGCAGACTGCTGTTAAAGTCCTTCCTGGTAGATTACTTAACTGCTCTGCAGAACATAGGAGCGATTCAGAATTTTGAAACAGGCGATGTGGCTGTAGAAAAAGGTGCGGCCATTGATGCGGTGCATGTGGCGGCAAATATCCAGCCGGTTGACAGCGTAGAAAAGATTTACATTAATGTGAACTTATCATAAGGAGGCAGAACATGGGAAATTATACAAAAATTACAGATTTAGTTACCGGATGCGAAGGAAGTGCTTTTATTACAACAGATGGCCAGAACCGGTATTTCTTTGAAATGTCCAAGATTGATGCGAGCATTGAGTTTACAGTTATCGCAAAAAAACTGCTTGGGCATCGGATGAAGCAGCACAAGGTAGTAGGCGCTGAAGGAAAGGGAACTATGACTTTGTACAATGTAAGCCCTGCAGCACTTGTCGTTTATCAGCAGTATATCAAAGAAGGCAAGGTGCCCCAGATCAGCATTCAGATTACCAACGAGGACCCTTCTTCCACCATTGGAAAGCGTACCGTAGTGATGAGGAACTGCATATTGGCAAAGACGCCGGTGGTCTATCTGGAGGACGGCAGCGAAGAGCTGAATACCGTAGATACGGATTTCACATTTGACGATCTGGACGACCTGGAAAGCTATGTTTTACCAGAAAATATGAGATAAGAGAGGGAACATGGAATGAGCAGTTTAAAAGCATTTTTAAATCCAATTAAGATTGACAACAAAGAAGTAATCGTATCAGAGAGATTTCAGGAAGACGGGAAACCGGCACCGTTTATCATCCGCCCGGTGACTCAGGAAGAGAATGAAGAACTTTTAAGAAAACACCGGAAGACGGTGAAAAAGGGAAAAGAAGAAAGGGAAGTATTTGACCAGATTGGGTACAGTCATGAACTTGCAGCGTGTGCTGTCGTATTCCCGGACTTAAATGATACAGAACTGCAAAGAGCTTATGGCGTACTTGGAGCCACAAAGCTGCTTAAGAAAATGCTTCTGATCGGAGAATTTGCCACTTTGGCGGAGGAGATAAGAAATCTTTCCGGCCTGGATGAAGATATCAATGAGGACATTGAAGAAGCAAAAAACGAATAAAGCAGGGCGATAGCGAAATGAATCTGGCGCATTTCGCTCTGCAGAAGCTTCATATACTGCCTGGCGCTCTGTTAGCCATGGATGAAAAGGAAAGGGCATTTATTTATGCCAGTATACAGTTGAGGGTGGAGGAAGAGAAGAAACTGGCTGCAGGAATGAAGAAATAAGGAAGGAGGTGGGATATGGCTACATTAGACACAATGATTTGGCTGGTTGAAGGCTACAGTTCTATAGTCAAAAAAATTGTTTCTGGTACTGACAGAGCCACCCAGGCTTTGAACAGCGCTGGTAAAAGTGTTGATAGATATAATAACAGTCTGAAAAACACCGGCGATTCGGTTTCTCTCGCTATAAAAGGGCTGACAAAATTAGTTGGGTCCATAACTACCCTTGAAAATGCCCAAAAAGTCATGAATCTGACCGATGCATATATCAATACAGATGCTCAGCTAAAAATGATTAATAAAGATTCAGAGGCACAGTTGGGACTTCAGAATAAAATCTTTGCAGCAGCCAACCGGTCCAGAGGTTCTTATAATGATATGGTTTCAGCAGTAACTAAAATGAAACTTAGTGCTGAAAACAGATTTAGCAGCAATGATGAGGCCATTGGATTTACAGAGCTGCTGCAAAAATCAGTGAAATTATCAGGTGGTGGAGAATCAGATCAAGAGTCCACTTTTTCACAGCTGACACAAGTGATGGCATCGGGGAAAATGCAGGGAGATGAATTTCAGTCTGTCATGGAAAATGCTCCCATGGTGGCAGATGCCATTGCAAATTACATGGGAAAGACAAAGGATGAGTTGAAAGCCATGTCAGCGGAAGGGTTGATTACATCAGATATTATTAAAGGAGCCATGTTTGCAGCCGCTGGTGAGATCAATGACAAGTTTTCCAACATGGGCACGACCTTTTCGGAAGTATGGACAGGAATTCAAAATGTTGGGAATCAGGCATTTGCCGGAGTGTTTGGAAGGATCAATCAAATGCTTAATTCTGATATGGGGGCAGCGGCTATCAATAATCTGGGAGCGGTTATATATATGGCTGCTGATGGATTTAATATGCTGCTTGATGTAATAGAATTTGTTGGCAAGAATCTGGACATTCTCGCTCCCATTGTTTTAGGGATTGCGGCTGCATGGGCTGTATACAATGCGGCTTCTGGAATTGCCTGGCTGAATACACTCAAAAATGCTGGAGCCATGATTCTTAAGGCTTCTGCAGACGGGCTTGAGACTGCCGCAATTATAGCCCTTATATGGGCACAAGAAGGTTTTAATGCTGCAATGGCAGCTTGCCCTATTACCTGGATTATTGGAGCCATAATTTTGCTTATAGCCATTTTTTATGCCGGTGTTGCTGCGTTCAATCATTTTGCAGGTACAAGCATAAGTGCAACTGGATTAATAGTCGGGGCTCTCTTTTGGGCAGGTTCGGTGATTGTGAATTTACTCATTGGTATTTGGAACTTCTTGGTGGGGCTGGGGATTGATGTAGTGAATCTGTTTATCTCATTTGTTGAATTTTTGGCTAATGTTTTTAACAATCCGGTCCTCGCTATTATACGTTTATTCGCCGATTTGGCTAATTTTGTCATAGGTGTGCTGCTGTCGATTGCGTCAGCTATTGATGCAGTATTTGGAAGTGATTTTTCAAAAACAGTTAGTGGCTGGTCATCTGAGGTCGACAGCCTTAAGTCGGCTCTTACAGATGATAAAACGATAACCCTTGATAGAGTTGATAAGTCAGCTATGCAGTTTGACCGACTGAACAATGAATCTGCTTTCAATAAGGGATATGACATAGGGAAAGGTTTTGTCGATAAGGTTTCCGACCTCTTTTCTATGCCTGATATGGAAGAAATGGGTGGAATCCCCGGTATGGGGGACATGGGTGGAATTCCCGGCATGGAGGATACGGGCGGAATGTCAGATATGGGGCAATTCGCCACAGCCGGAAACCCAGCCACTGTCAAAGGAACGGAACAGGGAGGCGCTGTAAAAATCGACAACCAGGAGGATACCGAATGGCTGAGGAGGCTGGCAGAAAGAGATTATGTTGCCCGGATTGCGCAAAATACTCTTGCTCCTAACATCAGAGTGGAGTTTTCCGGGCCGGTAACTAAAGAAACAGATGTCAACGGGGTGGCGGCTCATCTGGGAGACATTCTCAGAGAGCAGATCGCAAAGGCACCGGAAGGAGCGTATTCATAATGTCTTATTCAATTTATTTCAAATACGGCAGCAAAAAATACAAGCTTCCGGTGAACCCGGAAGAAATCAAACGAAGCAGGGAACTGCAAATCGATACATATCAGGTACTTGGCACCGGTCAGGTGTCAGTACCTGCCCATTGCGGGCTTGAAAAATTCAGTTTCGAAGCTGAATTTCCCGGCCAGGAATATCATTATGTAGAAACCGCCGGGAGATTCAAGAATGCTGATTATTATGAAAAAATGTTTCGCAAGGCGCAAAAGAACAAAACGCCTATCCGTTTCATTGCTTCTAATGAGATTACGGACGATATAAGCTGCCTGGTACTGGTGCAAAGTGTGGAGTCTGTGGAGAAAGCAGGAGAGGAAGGGGACAAATATCTGACAATTTCATTACTTGAATACAAAGCGCATGGGAAGAGATATATCGGCGTGCAAACGCTGAGAGAAATTATAAGCCAGCCGGAAAATACCACCGATCAGGTGAGTCCTGAGGTAACAGAAAACAAGACCTACACGGTTGTGAAGGGGGATACTCTCAGCGGGATTGCAAAACGGTTTTATGGGAGCGGATCGCAGTACAGCAAAATTGCATCTGCAAATCCCGGTGTTAAAAATCCGAACCTGATATATCCCGGCCAAGTGCTCACAATACCATCATAGGAGGGCCGGCATGGAGCTATTGATTGAAACACAAGGGAGCATTTATGACATATCGGATATGTGTACGGATATATCATGGTCTGACGCTCTCAACGAAGGTGCCAGCACTCTTGAAGTATCATATATCAGTGATGGATTGATCGTTCAAAACGGTGATGTCATTCGTTTGACGGATAACAACCAGGTGGATGGCATATTTTTTGGAATCATATTTAAGGTTTCCAGTGATGAAAGCGGGATAATCAAGGTGAAAGCCTATGACCAGCTTCGGTATGCGAAAGCAAAAGAAATCATTGTACTTGAGGGAGGTACGCTTAAAAATCTGGTTCAGAATATGTGCACGTTCCTCTCTCTAAAACCGGGAACCATGGAGGGCCCCGGATATATTCTTCCCACAATTGCCAATATGGACATGACATGGCTTGATCAGGTAAACAGGGCCATTTCTGACACTTTGCTTAAAACCGAGGAAAAGTATTGCATGCGTGACGAATATGGCTCTGTATGTCTTTGGAACATGCGTAACCTGCAGATGCCTTTGGTCCTTGGCGATAACAGTCTGTGCACAGGATATAGCTGGGAACGATCCATTGATGAGGAATTTTATAACCGGATTAAAGTGGGGTGGAAGGACGAGGCTTCTGGCCGGTTTGATGTCAGAACCTCCATTGATCAGGAATCCATGAATAAATATGGATTTTTGCAGTATTTTGAAACTTCCCCTTCCGGGGTGGATAATGAAGCGAAAGCCCAGGAGCGGGCTAACAACCTGCTTAAGCTTTACAATCATGAGAAAGAAACTTTAAAGCTGGAGTGCCTGGGTGATTTGAGAGTTCGTTCCGGTAACAGTATTTATGGAAGCATTGCTGATCTGTCCATGGAGCGCCGGTTAATTGTAAGGAAGGTTACGCATAATTTTTTGCCTGTGCACAAAATGTCGGTGGAGGTGATACTTGATGAGTGATGATAACTCGGCAAACGGATTATTTAATGTAATAAAAAATATTGTTGACAACTACTTAAGCAACCGTCAGGTAACTTCGGTGATGATTGGAGTATATAACGGGTCCGCCGTAGTGATCAATGAGCGGCTGCCATTGCCAATGAGCATGATAAAAGGCAACACGGCCGGTCAGCTTGTGAACGGCGACAAGGTGGTATTGCTCCGAAATGACGGCGGACGGGAGTATTTTGTGATGGAAATCATGGGAAAGCCGTATGGGATAAAAGAGGATGCTTATGGCTAAATTAACAACCAGTTTACAGATGAAAGGCCGGACATTTTCCGGCCGGACATATAAAATATTTGATGATAAAATCGCGGGTTTTATAGAGGAGCGGGAAGCGCTTAAACAGACCATACATAAGACTTTGGAAACAGAGCAGTATGAGTATCCGATATACAGCTTTGATTACGGAATCGCATGGAAGGAACTGGTGGGCCAGGAAAGGGCTTACGTCAGGGCGGAAATGAAGCGGATGATACAAGAAGCTCTGCTGACGGACAGCAGGATTACTGATGTGGACGGATTTGACTTTTCTTTTTCCGGTGATGCCTGTAAATGTACTTTTCATGTCGGAAGTGTGTATGGAGAAATGGAAATAGAAACGGAGGTGCAGATATGAGTCAAACTTATGAAGAAATATTACAAGGCATGCTTGACCGCGTTCCCAGCAATGTGGATAAGAGAGAGGGCAGCGTTATCTATGATGCTCTGGCACCTTGCGCTTTCTTTCTGGCACAGCAGCAGTTTTTACTCGATAACTATATAGATTTGGTATTTTCCAATACGGCAGTCGGTGAATACCTGGATAGGGCCGTTGCAGATCACGGTGTGACCAGAAAAGCAGCTACAGCAGCCGTGAGACAGGTTTCAACAGATATGGACGTAAATATAGGGTCTGTCTGGGGGATCAATGATCTTACATATAAAATAACGGAACTGATAGCTGAAAATTTGTATAAAGCCGAGTGTACGACTGTGGGGGCGGTTGGAAACTGGTACACAGGAACGCTAAATCCGGTATCAAATGTTATCGGTGCCACTGCTACCCTTGGGGAAGTAATTACCGCAGGGACAGAGGAAGAAACGGATGAGGCATTAAGGGAGCGCTTTTATAATAAGGTTCGGATGCCTGCTACGTCAGGTAATGCCTATCAGTACAAGCAATGGGCCCTTGAAGTGTCCGGTGTGGGTGATGCAAAAGTATTTCCTCTGGATCGTGGTCCGGGGACTGTTACAGTATTGGTGGTGGATAATAATAAGGGAATAAGCAGTGGATTGCCGGATATTGTAGCAGAACATATTGAAGAGGTCCGGCCTATCGGTGCAACTGTAGCAGTGGAAAATCCAGCCGCAAAACAAATCGGTATATCCGCATCGGTTATGCTTGACGGAAGCAAAACTCTGGAAGAGGTGGAGACCGCATTTAAGGAATCCCTTAGAGATTTTCTTTCCGGAATGGTTTTTAACTCTGGTAATATCAGCTATGCAAAGATGGGAGGTCTGTTATTAGATACTCCTGGTGTGGAAGACTATGATGAACTAATGGTCAACTCCCAAATTGGGAATATCATGATAGAAAATAAGGAAATTCCTGTGGAAGGTGTCATAACATTGACGGAGGCAGACTGATATGGATTTAATGACGTTATTGCCAAATTATTACGAGAAAAACAGGACCATGAAGGAGCTTCAGGAGATTCTGTCAAAGGAAGCGGAAGCGCTTGATGTAAAGTTAAGTACAACAATATCGGAATGCTTCATCAATACTGCCAGTGAAATGCTGCCGCGGTATGAACGGATCTATGGGATAAAAATAGAGACTGCTAAAACCGATGCATTTCGGCGGGAAAGAATTAAGGCAAAGATTGCAGGAACAGGTACATCTACGAAGCAAATGGTGCGGGAGGTTGCAAGAAGTTATTCTAATGGAGAGGTTGAGGTTATAGAGGATAACGAAAACAGCAGATTTACAATTAAATTTGTTGGTACGTTAGGAGTGCCGGGAAATCTTGCTGATCTCAAACTGACGATTGAAGAAATAAAGCCTGCTCATCTTGCAGTGAACTATGAATATGTTTATAACTCATGGGGAAATACAAGTGCTTTGACTTGGGAGCAGGCTGGAGCTTACACGTGGAAACAAATAAGGACGGTGAATATATAAATGCAGAATACATCTAATTTAGGGCTTAAAAAGCCAGAAACAAACGAATATATAAATATTTCGGATCTTAATGAAAATGCAGACATTATTGATGCAGCAATGAATACAAAAGTTACTGTTGCTGGGGGCGATATTTCTGAAACTGTAATTGAAACATTAAAAACGATTGAAACCCAATTCCCCGTACCTAGCGCTGGAGAAGACTCCAAAACCTTTCTAGGAAAGGTAAAAAGGTTTATTCAGGATTTTAATGATTTTAAAACAGGGGTTCTTACCCTGGGTCACTTGGTGAATAATGGCCAGACCACAGAGCCGGGTTTTGCTCTGGATGCCAGATATGGAAAGACGCTTTATGATCTGTACGCTCAATTAAATGCTAATTTAGCATCTAAATCACTTGTGACGGTACCCCTTTTATTAAATTCATCTGTACATTTTATAAAACACATGGGGATGGTATATCTAACACTGAATTTAAGTGCCGGTGATATACCGGCGTTGCCTGTATATGAGCGTGTTACTTTGCCAATACGAATACCTGAAGGTTTTTATCCTGTTTACAATTTGTTTTTTATAAAACTCGTGATTGACAATAGAGAGCAGGAGGGTGCATTCCTCAATATACATGCTGATGGTACAATAGAAATCTGTACAAGATATAATACCTTATTTCCCAATACCTATAATTTAAATGTTTATGGAGCATGTAATTATAGGGCTAAATAATCATTTTATTATATTATCTTTGTCCAGTTCCAGCCAAATGTACTGCGTTTCCTCCCAAAAGCTATTGACGGAAAGTTATATTGCATACACATTACACTAATATTACTACCGCTAGCAAATGCTATAAAAACATACTTGTCACCTATGTTTCCGACGGAGGGAAAATAATCAGTCTTATTATTATCAGATGTCACACTGAAATCATATATTCCATCAGATATTATGCTGTCAGTCCATATGGCAGAAGTGGGTGTTTTACGGGTCAAACATTTAAGCAAATCGCTGGTATTAGCTTTGCTACTCATATTAGCATTTAATTTAGTCGGTAGTAGACCAAAACAGCCCTACCTTTTACAATGATGTAGAAGGAGGGCTTTACTAATGATAGAGCAGATATTGGAAAAGGTAATCAATGCCATGACACCGCACCTAGACAGTAGTCAGATGGAGCAGCTGCATAATGCGCTGTACATTAATTTCCATGGCATAGAGGTGCAGAAAGAATGTTATGAACTGGCAGAGACGGGCATGGATGGGGATGCTTTAAAAATTAAGATGTTTGTAGCCAGTAAAAAGGCTGTCAACAGGCAGGATAATACGCTGAAGCAATACACAATGGAAATATGCAAGATGTTGGATTTTTTAGGAAAAAGGATTGAAGATATTACAGCAATGGACCTTCGGTATTATTACGGGGTTATGCGGGAGTCTTACGGAATTAAAATGACTACAATGCAGACTCGGCTGCATTATCTGTCCAGTTTTTGGGACTTCCTTACCACTGAGGAGCTGGTGACCAGCAATCCGGTAAAGCGTGTAGGGATTTTGAAGCTTGCTAAGACCATTAAAAAGCCGTTCTCTCAGGAAGAAATGGAGGCTTTAAGAGTTAATTGTTCCGTTCTCCGTGACAGAGCTTTGATGGAGTTTCTGTATAGTACAGGGGTCAGGGTATCAGAACTGGTGGCGTTGAATGTTGGTGACATTGAAATGGGCCGTCAGGAACTCTTCGTATTTGGTAAAGGCAGCAAGGAAAGAAAGGTGTATTTAACTGATAATGCTAAATTTTATTTAAAGAGATATCTAAAGGAAAGACAGAATACAGAAGGCTTGGCTGAGGAAGCTTTGGCAGAACAACCATTATTTATAACATTGGATAAACCACATGATCGCCTGACAGTTGCGGGAATCCAGTACATGTTTCGTCAACTCGGCCAGCGATCTGGAGTGAAAAAGGTACATCCACATCGATTCCGGCGAACGATAGCAACGGACCTGTTAAACAGGGGGATGCCCGTGGAACAGGTGTCAAAACTTCTGGGACATGAAAAGCTGGACACTACGATGATTTACTGTACTGTTCAGGAAGAAAACGTGAAAGAATCTCACCGGAAGTTTGCCTGAGAAATTGAATTTTTAGCTGATTTTAAGCAGCCGAAACGGATGCTTTATTAAGTTTACCCTTCTGGTAGCTTAAAGGTCATAGTGATACGATATGGGCCGTTCTGGCTGACTGAATTAAATGCTAATAAAGTTAATAACACAGGCGGGGATATTACTGGAAATCTTAT
>NZ_JASGFH010000027.1:0-54685 GCF_047605665.1 Lacrimispora sp.
AGAGCATCTGCCTTACAAGCAGAGGGTCATAGGTTCGAGCCCTATAGGTCCCATTCCGTATGCAAGATAGGTATATGAGAAGATTTGTGCCGATGTGGCTCAATTGGCAGAGCAGCTGATTTGTAATCAGCAGGTTATCGGTTCGAGTCCGATCATCGGCTTGTGTCACAAAAATTAAATTATGGATGGGTTCCCGAGTGGCCAAAGGGGGCAGACTGTAAATCTGTTGCGATAGCTTCGATGGTTCGAATCCATCTCCATCCATTTAGTGATTAAAATTTTGATCACTGCATATAATATAATTGAATAGCGCGGGGTGGAGCAGTCTGGAAGCTCGTCGGGCTCATAACCCGAAGGTCGTAGGTTCAAATCCTGCCCCCGCAATTTTTTGTGAGTATTTTTAGATGGTTGTACTTACAAGTGCATACGCCCAGATAGCTCAGTTGGTAGAGCAGTGGACTGAAAATCCACGTGTCGCTGGTTCGATTCCGGCTTTGGGCATATGGGATATTAGCTCAGTCGGTAGAGCACTTGACTTTTAATCAAGTTGTCCGGGGTTCGAATCCCCGATGTCTCAGGACAAGCCTTGAAACAGAAATGTTTCAGGGCTTTTTGTATTGTGAAAAGTTGTAAAGATGGGATAAGGATGTTATACTGAAAATCAGGTTTTTAGTTTCATTGTTGGAAAGGCGGTTTATACTATGAGTGAAGCACCGGGCTTGTTAAAGAAGTTGGTGGAGTATGGGAAATCGGACTTTTACCCTTTTCATATGCCGGGTCATAAGAGGCAGTTTAAGGAGTCTTTTGCAGGGAGTTTTCCCAATCCTTTTTCTATAGATATTACAGAGATTGATGGGTTTGATAACCTTCACCATCCAGAGGAGATTTTAAAGGAATCTATGGAATGGGCGGCAGAGGTTTATGGAAGCCATAAGACTTATTATCTGGTAAACGGAAGCAGTTGCGGAATACTGAGTGCCATAAGCGGAACGGTATCAAGGGGAGGTACTGTTTTGATGAGCAGGAATTGTCATAAGTCTGCTTATCATGGGGTTTTCCTCAATGATTTGAAAGTGAAATATATTTATCCACAATTAATGGGAGAATTTGGCCTTCAGGGTGGATTATTGCCGGAACAGGTAGAAGAACTGTTGATAAGCCATCCGGAGATAGAGGCTGTTCTTGTGGTATCTCCTACGTATGATGGGATCGTATCGGACATTGGGGCCATTGCAGAGGTTGTGCACCGCTTTCATCTGCCTTTGATTGTGGATGAAGCTCATGGGGCTCATTTTCCTTTTGGGAAAAAGGCGGGATTTCCGGTGCCGGCTTTGGAAATGGGGGCGGATATCGTGATTCAGAGTGTTCATAAAACCCTTCCTTCTTTTACCCAGACGGCTTTGATGCATGTCAGGGAAGGGTATGTGGATATAGGACGGCTGGACCGCTACGTTCATATATATCAAAGCAGCAGCCCTTCTTATGTGATGATGGCTGGAATTGAACGTTGTATTCAGTATATGTCAAAAGAAGGCGTGAAGGAAATGGAGGCTTTTTATGAGAGAATCGGGGAGGTGCGTAAACGATTGTCTCATATGAAGGGGCTTCGGCTTTTTATGGGATCGGAAAAGGGGATGTATGGAGTTTATGATGTGGATTGTTCCAAGATCATCATTTCCACAAAGGGGACCGGAATTTCGGGGGCAGAGCTTGATGACAGGCTGAGGAAGGAATACCACCTGGAAATGGAGATGTGCGGTCCCGATTATGTGACAGCGATAACGACCCTGATGGATACTCAGGAGGGGCTTGACCGGCTTTGTGAGGCTTTGCTGGAAATTGATTCTGGTCTTTCTTTGAAGGAGAAAGAGAAAAAAGGAGAGGAACTGTTTTCGGGAAGGGATATGGCAATGGATAGCAGGATGACCATTGCAAAGGCCATGGATGGTCCGAGAGAGAGAGTTCTTATTTCGGAGGGGACAGGACGGGTGTCGGCAGAATTTGTGTATGTGTATCCGCCGGGAATCCCCATTGCTGCGCCGGGAGAGGTGCTGGAAAAAGAAATTGTTGATCTGATTATGAGGTATCAAAGGCTGGGGCTTCCTGTTCAGGGGATGGAGGATGAAAGCGGGAAATATCTCTATGTGGTCAGGGAAACAGAAATCAAATGATAGGCAAAAGGCCAAATGATGGCTGGGAAATAAAAGAATCAGCGGTAAATTAGAGAATAATGGAATGGAACAGATAAAATGGGCAAAATTTTTTATGTGATGGGAAAAAGCGCATCCGGTAAGGATACGATTTATAAAAAGCTCTTAGAGCGGCTTCCTCAGTTAGAGCGGGTTATTCCTTATACCACCAGGCCTATCAGGGATGGGGAAAGGGATGGGGAAGAGTATTATTTTACAGCGGGGGAGAAGCTGGAGGAATTCAGGCGGGCTGATAAGATCATTGAAGAGAGAACTTATCAGACTGTTTATGGGCCTTGGTGTTATTTTACCGTGGATGACGGGCAGATTGATCTGGAAGGGGAAAAGGGGTATCTGATGATAGGGACCCTGGAATCTTATGAGAAGACCAGGTCTTATTATGGGGAGGAGCATTTGATTCCCATTTATGTTGAGGTTGACGATGGGGACAGGCTGCTGCGGGCTGTGGAAAGGGAGCGGAGTCAGAAGGTTCCCAAGTATAAAGAGCTTTGCAGAAGGTTTCTGGCGGATGAAGAGGATTTTAAGGAAGAGAATTTAAAGCGGTGCGGGATTGAGAGGCGGTTTTGTAATGATGAGCTGGAGGGGTGCATTGCAGAGATCGCAAGGGCTGTGGAGGAATCGTTACCATAAGGGGTAAATTGTCAATACTTATTTCTTGTGGCTGTAAATGTTATATGCTATAATGATTTTTGTAAAATAAAGATCATCAGATAAAAATGATGCGGGGGAGGTGTTTCTATGCCAGGATTTCACGATATCATTGGCCATGAAAATATTAAAGAACATTTGCAGAGGGCCATTGAATCAAATCACGTTTCTCATGCTTATATTCTTACGGGAGAGGCGGGTATGGGGCGCAAGTCTATAGCCAACGCATTTGCTATGACACTTCTCTGTGAAAAGGGAAAAAAGGAACCCTGTATGGAGTGCCACGCCTGCAAGCAGGTGATGAGCGGAAATCATCCGGATCTGATTTATGTAACTCATGAGAAGACAGGCAGTATTGGTGTCGATGATGTGAGGGAACAGATTCATGATACCATTATGATACGGCCCTACAGCAGTTATTATAAAATTTATATTGTGGATGAAGCGGAGAAGATGACGGTTCAGGCTCAGAATGCTCTTTTAAAGACCATTGAGGAGCCGCCTTCCTATGCGGTGATCATGCTGCTTACGACGAATCAGGAAGTGTTTCTTCCTACCATTCTTTCCCGGTGTATTCAGCTTAAATTAAAGCCATTGCAGGATTCGGTGATCAAATCCTATTTGGTGGGGTCTTTGGGTATTAAGGAGAGCAGGGCTGAGATTTACGGGGCATTTGCCAGGGGAAACTTAGGCAGGGCCATTTATCTGGCTTCCTCTGAGGAGTTCCAGCTCATGTATACGGAGCTTCTTCACATGCTGAAGCATTTGAGAAATATGGATATTACAGAGCTTCTTTTCTATATTAAGAAGATGAAGGATGAAAATCTGGATATTCGGGGCTGTCTTGATTTTATGCAGATCTGGTATCGGGATATTTTGATGTATAAGGTGACAAAGGATATCAATCTTCTGGTTTTCAGGGAAGAATACAATACAATCAGGGAGATGAGCTCTGCCAGCGCTTACGATGGAATTGAGGCGATATTACAGGCCATTGACAAGGCCAGGATTCGTCTGGATGCCAATGTGAATATGGAACTGGCTATGGAGCTGATGCTGCTTGTTATGAAGGAGAATTAATTGATGATAAAAGTAATTGGAGTCCGGTTCCGGAACGCAGGAAAAATCTATTACTTTGACCCCGTCAGCCTGGAAGTCAAGGCCGGGGATCATGTGATTGTGGAAACTGCCAGAGGAGTTGAATATGGTTACGTGGTTTTGGGCTGCCGGGAGGTGGAGGATGACAAGGTGGTACAGCCTTTAAAGCAGGTCATCCGGATGGCTACCAAGGCGGATGATGACGTGGAAAAGAGAAACCACGAAAAGGAAAAGGAAGCGTTTAAAATCTGCAAGGAAAAGATTCGCAAGCATGGGCTTCAGATGAAGCTGATTGATGCGGAATATACCTTTGACAATAATAAGGTTTTGTTTTATTTTACTGCGGACGGAAGAATTGATTTCAGGGAGCTGGTAAAGGACCTGGCTTCTGTTTTCAAGACCAGAATTGAACTTCGCCAGGTGGGTGTAAGGGATGAGACTAAAATTGTGGGAGGAATCGGAGTCTGCGGCAGAACGCTGTGCTGTCACTCTTATTTGTCTGAATTCATACCCGTTTCCATTAAGATGGCAAAGGAGCAGAATCTTTCTTTAAATCCTACCAAGATTTCCGGGGTGTGCGGAAGGCTCATGTGCTGTCTGAAAAATGAAGAGGAAACTTATGAGGATTTAAACAGCAAGCTTCCCAGCGTAGGGGATTTTGTTACCACTGATGACGGGCTTAAGGGTGAGGTTCACTCTGTCAGCGTTCTGCGGCAGCTTGTGAAGGTGGTTGTCACCATTAAGGATGAAAAGGAAATCAGGGAGTACAAGGTGGAGCAGCTTAAGTTCAAGCCCAGAAGACGCCGGGATAAGGGTCAGGTGAATGATGCGGAGCTGCGGGCTTTGGAGGCTCTGGAAAAGAGAGAAGGAAAGTCCAAGTTAGATGACAATTGATTTAAAAGAAAATGAGCGCATTGACGATTTGCAGAGAAATGGGTATCAGATCATTCAGAAAAAGGATGGGTTCTGTTTTGGGATGGACGCGGTTCTTCTTTCCGGTTTTGCTCAGGTAAAGGCAGGAGAGAAGGCGGTGGACCTTGGGACAGGCACTGGAATCATTCCCATTCTTTTAGAGGCTAAATATGAAGGGCTCCATTATACGGGGCTGGAGATTCAGGAAGAAATGGCTGATATGGCCAGGCGGAGTGTGGCTTTAAATCGTCTGGAAGAAAAGATTTCGATTGTGACAGGAGATATAAAGGAAGCCAGCCGTTTATTTGGTGCGGCTTCCTTTGACGTGGTGACGTCAAATCCGCCTTATATGAATGATTCCCATGGGCTTAAGAACCCGGACCTGCCAAAGGCCATTGCCCGGCATGAGGTGCTCTGTACTCTGGAAGATGTGGTCAGGGAGGCGGCCAGGCTCTTGAAGCCGGGAGGCAGGTTTTATATGGTACACCGGCCTCACAGGCTCATAGAGATTATCACTGCTTTAAAGGAGCAGAAGCTGGAGCCTAAGCGGATGAAGCTGGTTCATCCTTTTGTGGACCGGGAAGCCAATATGGTTCTCATTGAAGCGGTGAGAGGGGGGAAATCCATGATTAAGGTGGAGGCCCCGATTGTTGTTTATAAGGAACCTGGGGTGTATACGGAACAGATTTATACGGTTTATGGATATTGATCCGGTTTGCGGTATTAAAACGATTTAAGAGCATCGGCCTGGTTTGCAGATGTTGACCGGCAGATAAGAAGGCCGGAGCAGAAATTGGCAGGAGTGAACATTGGAAGAGAAAAAAGGAAAGTTATTTTTATGTGCAACGCCTATCGGAAATCTGGAGGATATCACTTTAAGGGTTTTAAATACCTTAAAGGAAGTGGATTTGATCGCGGCGGAGGACACCAGACACAGCATCAAGCTTTTGAATCACTTTGATATTAAGACCCCTATGACCAGCTATCATGAATATAATAAGGTAGAAAAGGCAAGATATCTGGTGGAGCAGATGGAACGCGGTGTGAATGTGGCCCTGATTACGGATGCGGGAACTCCGGGGATTTCAGATCCTGGGGAAGAGCTGGTGAAACAGTGTTATGAGGCGGGAATTGAGCTGACTTCTCTTCCCGGCCCTGCGGCCTGTATCACGGCTTTGACTATTTCCGGCCTTGGGACAAGGCGTTTTTGCTTTGAGGCATTTTTGCCTTCCGATAAGAAGGAAAAGCAGTGGATTCTGGAGGAATTGAAAAATGAGACCAGGACTATGATTCTTTATGAAGCACCTCACCGCCTCGTCAGGACCCTGGAAGAGCTTTATGAAGCTTTGGGAGACAGGAGGATTACAGTCTGCAGAGAGCTTACGAAGCGGTTTGAGACTGCGTTTCGGACAACCTTTGAAGAGGCTTTAAGGGTTTATGAGGCGGAACCTCCCAAGGGAGAGTGTGTCATCGTCATCGAAGGCAGGAGCATTCAGGAGATAAAGGATGACCGTTTTAAGGCCTTTGAGGAGATGTCCATAGAAGAGCATATGGCTGTCTATGAGAATCAGGGGACGGAGCGGAAGGAAGCCATGCGGATGGTGGCAAAGGACAGAGGAATCAGCAAAAGGGAAGTGTATCAATATTTGATAAAAAATGAATTATAAAATTTCTCTTGACAATTCATGTTTCTTTATTATAGAATTAGTTTGAAAATCAAAGTAATTATAAAAAAAGGAATGCCAGCGAATCCAACGCAGCATGTAAGCCCATCTTTTTGAGAATAGGGCAGCATGGATGGGGGAATTTATGACAACTAAAATTATAGGAACAGGTTCTGCCGTGCCAGAACAGGTGGTGACCAATGACGATCTGGCAAAGGTCGTGGAAACCAGCGACGAGTGGATACGGACCAGGACAGGAATCAGGGAGAGGCGGATTGCAACGGAAGAATCCGGAACTTCCCATATGGCGGCAGAGGCGGCCAGGAAAGCTCTTGAAAATGCAGGTATATCGGCAGAGGAGCTGGATATCATCGTTTTAGCTACATCTTCTGCGGACTGCTGTTTTCCCAGCGGAGCCTGCGAGGTACAGGCGGCAATCGGAGCCAGCCGTGCGGTTGCTTTTGACTTAAGTGCAGCCTGCTCCGGATTTGTCTATGCTTTAAATACGGTTCACAGTTTTTTTAAGGCAGGAATTTATAAGACCGGGCTGGTCATTGGGGCAGACACTTTAAGTAAGCTCATTGACTGGAATGACAGAAGCACCTGCGTTCTCTTTGGAGACGGGGCAGGAGCGGCGGTTGTAAGGGCTTCAGAAAGCGGCAGCTTTCACATGACAATGGGGGCCGACGGCACCAGAGGAGGCGCTCTGGCGTGTCCGGGACGGACCACAGGCAATTTTTTGACGGAAAAGGGACCAGAGCTTGGTTATATGACAATGGATGGCCAGGAAGTTTTTAAATTCGCCGTTAAAACGGTTCCGGAATCCATTAACAAGGTTTTGGCTGAATCGGAAACCGGCATAGAGGAAATTAAATATTTTATTCTGCACCAGGCAAATTACCGGATTTTTGAATCCATCGCGAAAAGGTTAAAGATACCTATGGAGAAGCTGCCCACCAATTTAGAACGGTTTGGCAACACTTCGGGAGCTACCATACCCATTTTACTTGATGAGATGAACCGGGAAGGAAAATTACAGCAGGGAGATAAACTGATACTTGCTGGCTTTGGCGCAGGGTTAACCTGGGGAGCCACTCTTTTGGAGTGGTAATGATTTCAACTAATACTTTGAAATTCAAAGTAATAGCATAAAAACTTAAATATTTGAAAGTGTAAAAGGAGATTAAAATTATGTTAGAGAAAATGAAAGAAATTATTGCAGAGCAGTTGAATGTTGAGGCAGAAATCGTTACAGCAGAGTCTTCTTTTAAGGAAGATTTAGGCGCTGATTCTTTGGATTTATTCGAGTTGGTTATGGCACTGGAAGATGAGTACTCTGTGGAAATTCCATCTGAGGATTTAGAAAAGCTGACCACAGTCGGTCAGGTTATGGATTATTTAAAAGCAAAGGGCGTGGAAGCGTAATGAAAACCAGAATTACAGAACTTTTGGGAATTGAACATCCCATTATCCAGGGCGGAATGGCCTGGGTGGCTGAGCATCATCTGGCGTCTGCTGTATCGGAAGCGGGCGGTCTGGGACTGATCGGCGGAGCCAATGCTCCGGCAGAGGTTGTCCGGGATGAAATCCGCAAGGCTAAGGCCCTGACCAATAAGCCCATCGGCGTCAACGTGATGCTGTTAAGTCCTCATGCAGAGGCAGTGGCAAAGGTAGTTGTGGAAGAAGGCATTAAGGTGGTGACCACCGGAGCCGGAAACCCTGAAAAATATATGGATATGTGGAAGTCAGCCGGAATTAAGGTAATTCCTGTTGTGGCTTCTGTGGCTCTGGCTAAGAGAATGGAGCGCTATGGCGCTGATGCGGTGGTGGCAGAAGGATGTGAATCCGGCGGCCACATCGGAGAGCAGACCACTATGACCCTGGTTCCCCAGGTGGCTGATGCGGTATCCATTCCTGTGATTGCAGCAGGCGGCATTGGCGACGGAAGAGGCATTGCAGCAGTGTTTATGCTGGGTGCTGAGGCTGTCCAGATTGGAACCCGGTTTGTGGTTTCCAAGGAATCCATTGTACATGAGAATTACAAGCAGAGGATCATTAAGGCAAAGGACATCGATTCCGCAGTGACGGGACGGTCCCACGGACACCCTGTACGGTCCTTGAGAAACCAGATGACGAGAGAGTATGCCAGACTGGAACAGGAAGGCAGGTCTTTTGAGGAGCTGGAGTATATGACCCTTGGAACCTTGAGAAAGGCTGTCCAGGAGGGCGATATCACAAACGGCACTGTTATGGCAGGCCAGATCGCAGGTATGATCGAGAAAGAACAGAGCTGCAAGGAAATGATTGAAGAGATGATAGCGCAGGCAGAAAAGCTGCTGGCACGCTAAAGAGGAGTTTGAATATGAGCAGGATCGCATTTATTTTCCCAGGTCAGGGTGCGCAGTACAGCGGAATGGGCCAGGATTTTTATGAGCAGACAACCATAGGAAGAGAAATATATGATATGGCCTCAGGGCTTTTAGGTTTTTCTGTTCCGGAATTATGCTTTGAAAAGAATGACCGGCTGGACATCACGGAATATACCCAGGCGGCTATGGTGACTACCGGCATTGCCATGATGAGAGTGCTGGAGGAAAAAACGGGCATCAAGCCGGATGTGGCGGCAGGCCTTAGTCTGGGAGAATATTGTGCTCTTGCAGCAGCAGGGGTCATGAGTGACGGAGACGCCATTCTGACCGTAAGGCAGAGGGGTATCCTGATGCAGGAGGCCGTTCCGGTGGGAGTGGGAGCTATGGCTGCCATTCTGGCCTTGGATGCTTCCAAGATTGAAGAGGTACTCGGCGGTATGGAGGGAGTCCAGATCGCCAATTACAACTGTCCCGGACAGATTGTGATATCAGGTAAGAAAGAGGCGGTGGAAGAGGCCAATGAAAAGCTTCTGGCAGCAGGGGCCAAGCGGGCTCTGATGTTAAATGTGAGCGGGCCGTTTCACTCTGTCATGCTCACAGGAGCGGGAGAAAAGCTGGGAGAGGTGTTAAAGGGAGTGGAGATTTCTTCCCCTGAGATTCCTTACGTGGCCAATGTGACCGCGGAGTATGTGACAGATCAGTCCATGATAAAGCCTTTACTGGAAAAACAGGTGTATTCTTCCGTGCGCTGGCAGCAGAGCGTGGAGACTATGGTGGCAGACGGAGTGGACACCTTTATTGAAATCGGGCCGGGAAAGACCCTGGCAGGATTTATGAAGAAGATTGCCAAAGACGTAAAAGTCTTTAATATAGAGAAGCTGGAAGATATAGAGAAGTTATCGGATCTTTGATGGAGGGAGCAAGTATGTTAAACGGCAAAATAGCGGTGGTGACCGGAGCGGGCAGAGGCATTGGAAAGGCGATTGCCTTAAAGCTGGCAGGCCAGGGAGCTACAGTGGTCATTAATTATAACGGTTCTGATTCCCAGGCTCTGGAAGTGGTGAAGGAGATTGAGGAAAAGGGCGGCAGTGCAGAAGCCATTCAGTGCAATGTGGCGGACTATGAGGGCGTAGGCGCATTTTTAGACGGTGTGATAAAGAAATACGGAAAGCTGGATATTCTGGTCAACAACGCGGGCATTACAAGGGATAATCTTCTGATGAAGATGTCTGAAGAGGACTTTGACGCTGTGATCAACACCAATTTAAAGGGTGTGTTCAACTGCATGAAGCATATAGCCCGCCAGATGATCAAGCAAAAGAGCGGAAGGATTATCAACATCTCTTCTGTATCCGGTGTTCTTGGAAATCCGGGTCAGGCCAACTACTGTGCGGCTAAGGCCGGTGTTATTGGAATCACCAAGTCTTTTGCAAGAGAGGTTGCAAGCAGGGGAATTACGGTAAATGCTGTGGCTCCCGGATTTATTAATACAGCCATGACGGAAGTTTTATCAGAAGGGGTGAAGGCGGCAAGCCTGGAGCAGATCCCGATGAAGCGTTTTGGAGAAGCAGATGATATTGCGGCTATGGTTGCATTTCTGGCATCGGAAGAGGCTGGATATATTACCGGTCAGGTGATCAGCGTAGACGGCGGCATGGCGATGTAAGGAAAAGGAGAACGGTATGAAGAGAAGAGTTGTAGTAACCGGCATGGGAGCCATTACTCCTATCGGAAATGATGTAGAGAGCTTTTGGAATGGTTTAAAGGAAAAAAAGGTGGGAATCGGACCGATTACCCAGTTTGATACAACGGATTATAAGGCAAAGCTGGCGGCTGAGGTGAAGGATTTTGATGCCAAGGATTATATGGACCCAAAGGCAGCCAAGAGAATGGAGCGGTTCGTGCAGTTTGCAGTGGCAGCTTCCAAGGAAGCTTTGGAAAATTCCGGCATTGACATGGAAAAGGAAGACCCTTACCGGGTGGGTGTCAGCGTAGGCTCCGGAATCGGAAGTCTGCAGGTTATGGAGCGTGAGCATACCAAGCTGCTGGAAAAGGGACCGGGCCGGGTCAATCCCCTTCTGGTGCCTCTGATGATCTCTAACATGGCTGCCGGAAATGTGAGCATTCAGTTTGGATTAAAGGGAAAATGTATTAACGTGGTAACAGCATGTGCAACCGGAACCCACTCCATTGGAGAAGCATTCCGTTCGATCCAGTACGGTGAAGTGGATGTGATGGTAGCAGGCGGAGCAGAAGCCAGCATCAGCCCTATCGGTGTGGCTGGATTCACTTCTCTGACAGCGCTCACCACTTCCGATGATCCTCTCCGTTCCTCCATTCCGTTTGACAAGGACAGAAGCGGCTTTGTTATGGGAGAAGGAGCAGGCGTGGTGGTTTTAGAGGAGCTGGAGCACGCTCTTGCCAGAAATGCGGTTATTTACGGTGAGGTTGTGGGCTATGGCGCTACCTGTGACGCTTACCACATCACTTCCCCTGCTGAGGATGGAAGCGGTGCGGCAAGGGCCATGACAGATGCCATCGCAGATGCGGGAATTTCCCCTTCTGACATTGATTATATCAATGCTCACGGCACCAGCACCCATCACAATGATCTGTTTGAAACCATGGCTATTAAGAACGCTTTGGGAGATCATGCAAAGGCTGTAAAGATCAATTCCACCAAGTCTATGGTGGGCCATCTCTTAGGGGCTGCAGGAGGTGTGGAGTTCATCACCTGTGTGAAGTCCATTGGAGACGGATTTGTTCACGCCACTGCCGGTCTGACTGAAGAGGGCGAGGGCTGTGATTTGGATTATACCAAGGGAGAGGGCGTTTCTCATGATGTGAAATACGCCATCAGCAATTCCCTGGGATTTGGCGGACACAATGCCAGCATTCTTGTAAAGAAGTTTGAACAGTAGGAGGCATTCTATGGAAATCAATGATATTATTAAGCTCATGGAGGCTGTTTCGGAAAATGGCCTGACCAGATTTACGTTGGAAGAGGGAAATTTAAAGCTTTCCATCAGAAAAGAGAAAGAGGTTGTGACTCTTTCCTCCGGGCCGGTTGTGGAAAGACAAGTGCAGGCCGGTGAGTTTGTACAGACGGTACAGGCGGCGCCTGCGGTCACTGCAGCAGCGGCTGGAGCAGTGGAGGACATTTCCTCTGACAAAATTGTGGCTTCTCCTCTTGTGGGAACATTTTACAATGCGGCTTCCCCTGACAGCGATCCTTTTGTCAAGGTGGGCGATCCGGTGAAAAAGGGCCAGGTCCTTGGAATCATCGAAGCCATGAAGTTAATGAATGAAATTGAATGCGAATACGATGGTGTGGTGGAAGCCATTCTGGCAGGAAATGAAGATGTGGTGGAGTACGGTCAGCCTCTGTTCCGTATCCGGTAAATCGAAAGAGAGGTCCAGAGGCTGGGCCTCTCTTTTCAAATCAAGGCAGCAGGAGAGTATAAGGAGGACGTGTGATGTTAGGGATTAAGGAAATTCAGGAAATCATTCCTCACAGACATCCATTTTTACTGGTGGATTACATTGAGGAGTTTGAGCCGGGAGTTAAGGCAACCGGATATAAATGTGTGACTTATGATGAGTCCTTTTTTAAGGGACATTTTCCCCAGGAGCCGGTGATGCCGGGAGTTCTCATCCTTGAGGCTCTGGCCCAGGTAGGGGCTGTGTCCATGCTGAGTCTGGAAGAGAATAAGGGTAAAGTGGCTTACTTTGGCGGGATCAACAATGCAAAGTTTAAGAACAAGGTCATTCCGGGAGATAAACTGAAGCTGGAATGTGAGATCATCAAGCGCAAGGGGCCTGTGGGCGTAGGAAAAGCGGTGGCAACTGTAGATGGAAAGCTGGCTGCCAGCGCAGAGCTGACATTTATGATTGGATAGGGGTATGTCTATGTTTGATAAGATTTTAATTGCCAACCGCGGGGAGATCGCGGTGCGTATTATCAGAGCCTGCAGGGAAATGGGGATTAAGACGGTTGCTGTTTATTCAGAAGCGGACAGAGACAGTCTTCATACGCTATTGGCCGATGAGGCTATCTGCATCGGGCCTGCGGCTTCCACTCAGAGCTATTTAAATATGGAGCGGATTCTTACGGCTACGGTTGCCATGAAGGCGGATGCCATTCATCCGGGATTTGGCTTTCTTTCGGAAAATGCCAGGTTTGCGGAACTTTGTGAAAAGTGTAACATCACGTTTATCGGCCCCCGTGCGGAGATCATCAATAAGATGGGAAATAAATCGGAAGCCAGAAAGACCATGATAGAGGCAGGCGTTCCTGTCGTTCCGGGCGGTAAGGAAGCGGTTCACCATGTAGAGGAAGCCAGGGAAATGGCGGTGAAGACCGGTTTTCCTGTTATGATCAAGGCTTCTTCCGGCGGCGGCGGTAAGGGCATGAGAATTTCAAGGGGCTTAGAGGATTTTGACGCCAACTTTAACAATGCCCAGATGGAGTCGGTAAAAGGATTTTCCGATGATACCATGTATATTGAGAAATACATTGAAAAGCCCAGACACATTGAGTTTCAGATCATGGCTGACAGCCATGGAAATGTGGTTCATTTGGGAGAGCGTGACTGTTCCATACAGAGGCGCCATCAAAAGGTGCTGGAGGAGTCTCCTTCTGTTGCCATTTCTCAGGAGCTGAGAGAGGAAATGGGAGAGGTTGCAGTCCGGGCGGCAAAGGCTGTTGGATATGAAAATGCGGGAACCATTGAATTCCTTCTCGATAAGCACAAGAACTTTTATTTTATGGAAATGAACACCAGAATCCAGGTGGAGCATCCGGTCACTGAGATGGTGACGGGTCTGGATTTGATCAAGGAGCAGATTCGGATTGCAGCAGGAGAGCCTTTAAGCGTTTCCCAGGAAGCTGTTTCCATCAAGGGCCATGCCATTGAATGCAGAATCAATGCGGAAAACCCGGAGAGAAACTTTATGCCCAGCCCCGGCCTCATCACCAACGTTCATGTGCCGGGAGGCAACGGGGTCCGCATTGACACCCATATTTACAGCGATTATAAGGTTCCGGCCAATTATGATTCCATGCTGATGAAGCTGATCGTCCATGGAAAGGACCGGGAGGAAGCCATTGCAAAGATGAGAAGCGCCCTTGGGGAGCTGATCATAGAGGGAATTGAGACCAACGTGGATTTCCAGTTCGAGATATTAAGCCATGAGGCTTACCGGGACGGAGATGTGGATACGGATTTCATCCCTAAATTTTTCCCGGATTACGTGCGGTAAGCAGGCAAAGGAGCGTATCTTATGTTAAAAACCATGTTTAAGAAGACTTACACACTGATAGACAGCAAATATAAGGCTTCGGAGAAGGCAGAGGAACCTAATATTCCGGCCGGACTGTGGAGAAAATGCAATAAATGCTGCCAGCCCATTTATGCGGAAGATGTGAAGAACAACCATTTTATCTGCCCCAAGTGCAAGGGATATTTCCGGGTTCACGCTTACCGAAGAATCGAGATGACGGCTGATGAGGGAACCTTTGAAGAGTGGGATAAGGAGATGGAGTTCGCCAATCCTCTGGATTTTCCGGGCTATGATAAGAAGGTGGCGGCAGCCAGGGAAAAGACCGGGCTTTCTGAGGCCATTGTAACGGGTTCATGTGAGATAAACGGCCAGAAAACCGTCATTGGAGTCTGTGATGCCCGGTTCATCATGAGCAGCATGGGCCGCGTGGTGGGAGAAAAAATCGCAAGAGCGGTGGAACGGGCTACAGAGGAAAAGCTTCCTGTCATTATCTTCGCCTGTTCCGGCGGCGCCAGAATGCAGGAGGGAATCGTGTCCCTGATGCAGATGGCTAAGACGTCTGCGGCCTTAAAGCGCCATCACGATGCAGGCCAGCTTTTTGTCAGCGTTCTCACAGACCCGACTACCGGCGGGGTGACGGCCAGCTTTGCCATGCTTGGAGATATTATTTTAGCGGAGCCGGGGGCTTTGATCGGATTTGCAGGTCCCAGGGTCATTGAACAGACCATCGGGCAGAAGCTTCCGGAAGGGTTTCAGAGGGCGGAATTTTTGCTGGAGCATGGTTTCATCGATAAGATCGTGCCGAGGGAAGAGATGAAGGAAACCTTATCTTCTATTTTACGGCTCCACAATCCACAGGCTGTAATGGGGTCTCATGTGGATAGTGAGGTGAAAACAGAGCCGGAAGGTGGAAAAAAGAAGATTCTCCGCTTAAAAAAGGGCAAGAGAAACGCCTGGGATACGGTTTTGTTGTCCAGAAGCGGAAACCGTCCCGTTGCATCGGATTATATCCGGGCTGTTTTCGATGATTTTATGGAGTTTGCGGGAGACCGTTACTTTAAGGATGACGGGGCCATTGTGGGGGGAATCGCTTCTTTCCACGGAATGCCTGTCACTGTTATCGGGCAGGAAAAGGGAAAGAATACGAAGGACAATATTAAGCGTAATTTCGGAATGCCTTCTCCTGACGGATACCGGAAGGCCCTGCGTCTGATGAAGCAGGCGGAATGCTTTGGACGCCCCATCGTCTGCTTTGTGGATACTCCCGGTGCCTTCTGCGGCCTGGAGGCAGAGGAACGGGGCCAGGGCGAGGCTATCGCCCGGAACTTATTTGAAATGGCGGATTTGACCGTTCCTGTCCTTTCCATCGTAATCGGAGAGGGAGGAAGCGGAGGAGCTCTTGCCATGGCAGTGGGAAATGAAGTATGGATGATGGAAAATTCCATTTACTCCATCCTCTCTCCGGAAGGCTTTGCCTCCATCCTCTACAAGGACAGCAAAAAGGCAAATGATGCCGCCAGAGTCATGAAGATCACGGCCAGGGATTTGATGGAGCTGGGGCTCATTGAACGGATTATTTCTGAGGAGGAGCCTGCCTGTGAAGAGACGATTCCTGCTATTGCAGAGGAAATGGATCAGGCCATGACAGAATTTTTTAACACATACCTTGATATGACCAAGGAAGAACTTGCAAATCAAAGATATGAAAGATTTAGGAGAATGTAATGGGAACATTAAAACCATTGGTAATAGGAGACCTGGTGGCAAAGAATCCGGTCATTCAGGGAGGTATGGGAGTTGGAATCAGCCTTTCCTCCTTGGCCGGAGCAGTGGCAAAGGCCGGGGGAGTTGGAATCATTTCCACCGCCCAGATCGGCTTTCGTGAGCCTGACTTTTTAACTAACCCTTTGGAGGCTAATTTACGGGCTATCGGAACAGAGCTGAAAAAGGCCAGGGAAATTGCGCCGGAGGGAATTATCGGCTTTAATATTATGGTTGCCACCAAGAATTACGCCAGCTATGTGAAAAAGGCGGTAAAGGCTGGGGCAGATTTGATTATTTCGGGAGCCGGGCTTCCTGTAGGCCTGCCGGAATACGTGGCTGAGGCAGCGGAAGAGGCTGGAATCAAGCTGAAAACCAAGATCGCTCCCATTGTTTCCACCGTAAAGTCCGCCATGGTCATCTGCAAGATGTGGGACCGGAAATACCATCAGGCCCCGGATCTGGTGGTGATCGAAGGACCTTTGGCCGGAGGCCATCTGGGATTTTCCAAGGAAGACTTAGCTGAGCTTGGCGTGGATACGGATGACGTGGAACATACTTATAAACAGGCGGATTACGATGAAGAGGTCAGAGGCATCATCCGTCTCGTAAAGGAATACGGAGATAAATACAACAAGGTGATTCCGGTGGTGACTGCCGGAGGAATCTATTCCCATGAGGATGTGCTTCACCAGATTTCTTTGGGAGCCGACGGGGTGCAGGTAGCGACCCGGTTTGTGACCACGGTGGAATGCGATGCGCCGGAATCTTATAAGCAGGCGTATATTAACGCAAAGAAAGAGGACATTGTCATCACAAAAAGTCCGGTTGGGATGCCGGGAAGGGCTGTTAAGAACCGGTTTCTGGAAGGAGTGGGGAACATTCCCTTCCGTCTGGAGCACTGCTATCAGTGTCTGGAAAAATGCGACAGGCAGACCATTCCTTACTGCATCACAAAAGCCCTGGTGGACTCAGCAGAGGGACGGATCGAGGACGGTCTTATCTTCTGCGGAAGCAACGCCTATAAGGCGGAGCGCATCGAAACCGTGGAAGAGGTTATGAAGGATTTGGTTGGAGAAAAATGATATGAGAAGGCGCCTTAAGCGGAAGGCGTCTTCTTTTTTCATCCCGTGAGAACTCATAACAGACTTAAAATGGGAATAAGATGAATCAAAGAAACTGGAAGCAGGAAGACCATGTTAAATATTATCTGGGCCTTTATGATGCTGGCGGGGGTTCTCTGGGGAGCTTTCCATGGAAATTTAAACGCCGTGACAGAGGGGGCCATAAACTCTGCAAAGGAAGCGGTTATGCTGTGCATCACCATGCTGGGAATCATGTCCTTTTGGTCGGGAATCATGGAGATCGGGCAGAAATCCGGGCTCATTGAGAGGCTGTCTCAGAAGATGGGGCCGGTTCTTAAGTTCCTTTTTCCCCGAATTCCCGGAAACCATCCGTCATTGGAGTATATTTCCACCAATATTATTGCAAATATTCTGGGCCTTGGCTGGGCGGCCACTCCGGCAGGGCTTAAGGCCATGGAGGCTTTAAAGGAGCTGGAGGAGAAGAGGCGGGAGGATTCTTCAAAAGGCTCTTATAAGGGAGTTGCGGTTCCCGAAGGGACGGCAAGCAATGAGATGTGCACCTTTCTCATCATCAATATTTCCTCCCTACAGTTGATTCCGGTCACCATGATTGCCTACAGAAGCCAGTACGGCAGCCCCAATCCTACGGCAGTGGTAGGGCCAGCTTTGGTGGCTACCTTAATTTCCACCATTGTGGGAGTTATATTCTGTAAATTGATGGACAGAAGGTGAAATATGGGAAAATTTTCCTTAAGGTATTGTGGCGGAGAGGCGATTATATTATAATGAAGGTGACTATAATCGAAGACAGAAGATAACCATATGTGAAAATACGCGCATAAGGCGGAGGGGAAGCGCCTGATTTGCGGGAAAGGAGATGAGAAAAATGGCAGTTGGAAGAATAGGTTCCAGTGATTATAATTATTATCAGAACGTCAGCCAGACGCGCCTTGAAAGGGCTTTGGAAAAGAATCCAAGATACCAGCAGAGCCTTCAGGCGGTAAAGCCCGTTTCCAGAGTGAATTCTTATTATAACAACGGCGGACTGGAGTTTATAAAGTCTTACAGTTCGACGATGACGGACGTGATGAGCTCAGCTAATTCACTTCGGAGCGCAAATTCGGGAAGCGTTGCCAACAAGATGGCTGCTGTCAGTTCAGACAAAGTGGTGGCAGAGACATCCTTAAGGTATTCGTCCAGAACGTCTAAGGAAATGACTCTCGACGTGCAGTCCATGGCAAAAGCCCAGACCAATGTGAGTGATGGAGCCGAGGCTTTGGAGCAGGCTGTTTCAGATATGGATTTTACCATTGCCCAGAGAGGAAGCTCTTTATCGGTTCAAGTGAGCGCCTCAAAGGCTGACGGGACGGCAAGGACCAACAAGGAAATGCTTCAAGAGGCTGCCAGGCAGATTAACGCCGGGAACAGCGGCGTAACGGCAGCATTGACCGAGGAAAAAGGGGTCATGACTTTAAAGCTTCAAAGCAAGTCTACAGGAACGGATCATGGATTTACGGTATCGGGAGAAATGGGAGCTGCGGCAGGTGCACAAAAGACCGGCACAGCCGCCCAGAATGCCCAGTACTCTGTTACAGATCAAAATGTGACCCGCAATTACACCTCCCAGACCAATGACGTGTCCCTGGATATGGGACGGATATCTGCAAAGCTGAAGAATACGGGAAAAACAACCGTCAGCCTTCAGGCTGATACGGAAAAGATCGCAAAGGGTATGTCGGAGCTGGTTAACAGCTATAACGATGCAGTGAAGTTTCTTGGCAAGAATATTGACCGGGGGTCCGGAGTATCGCAGCAATTGGACCGGCTCGGTGCAAATCTGGGTTCAGACAGCACGTTAAAACGGCTGGGGATTTCCAAACAAAAGGATGGAACCCTGGCTCTCGATACGGAGAAGCTTACCAAGTCCTTAAAGGAAGAGCCTAAGCTCACCAAGGACTTAATATCCGGTTCCAATGGAATTGCACAGAACCTCTTTAATAAGGCGGCAGGCGCCATGCGGACAAGTCCGGAGAGCCTGACCAACTATGAGACAGAGGAAAGCAGCCAGTTTTCCATATATGACCCTTATCAGTCTATGGGGCGCTATGGAACGGCACAGCTCAATTATGCCATGGCTGGTATGCTCATGAATTATTTGGTATAAAAGAAAGAACGTGCCGGGGATGGGTTTCCGGCACGTTTTTTATGAGAGCTTGTTTTATTCCACTTCCTGAAACTGCTTTAAGGCCTTTGCAAGCTGGTCAGGACATGAAGTGGGGCGGTGGCCGCACTGGATTCCGTCCAGACGCTTGATGGCGTCGTCTACGTCCATTCCTTCAATCAGACGGGCAACTCCCTGGGTATTGCCGGCGCAGCCGCCTTTAAACTGAACGTGGACCAGTTTGTTGTCCTCTATTTCAAAATCGATTTCCTGGGTGCAGACACCGTGTGTTTTATATTTCATCTTAAAAATCCTCTCATTTGCAGCATTCTGAAATTGATATGTAGCTTTAGAATTATAACGAAGTTTATGAGGCGTTGTCAATAGCCTGTATGCATCCTTTGGCTAGCCCCCAAATACGGTTATGTTTTTATTGCGTTTACCGCTGTTTATTGGTAGAATAGCAGCAGGAGTAACCGTGTACAGGGTGGTTGGCCTTCCGGAATTTTTTGTCTTACCTGTTAAGACAAAAAAAAGAAGGGGGGTGAAGCGGATGGATACATATCAGATATTAACATTATTGTTTTTAGGTGGTACGTTCCTGATTGCTTTGCTTGCCTATTTGGATAATAGGGATAACAAGCCAAAAAAATAATGCCTACCCTGTCAGCACACAGGATAGGCGGCTCTCACTGAGAGCTAAATAAGTCATACCCGGAAGCTTCCACCTTGTGGGCGGTTGCTCTCTCTAAGTAAAATATACCATACCGGATAATGAAAGTAAAGAAAAAAAAATCAGTCAAATACAGGGAGAACGAACATGTTAGGAATTATCGGAGCCATGGATGTGGAAGTGGAAAAGGTGAAACAGGCCATGAAGGATGTGACGGTAGAAACCGTTGCAGCCATGGATTTTTATAAGGGAACATTGGAGGGAAAGGAAGCGGTGGTAGTCCGTTCCGGCATCGGAAAGGTGAATGCAGCCGTCTGCACCCAGATTCTGGCAGACCATTACCGTGTGGATGCGGTGATCAACACCGGAATTGCCGGTTCTTTGAAGAATGAAATCAACATCGGGGATGTGGTGCTGTCCACAGATGTGGTTCATCACGATATGGATGCCACAGGCTTTGGATATCCGGCTGGACAGATTCCCCAGATGAAGGAATTCTCCTTTTTGGCAGATGAAGGGCTTCGAAATCTGGCCTTCACGTGCTGCCAGGAGGTAAATCCTGAAGTTGGAATTCACGTGGGAAGAGTGGTTTCCGGGGACCAGTTTATTTCTGACAGGGTTAAAAAGAACTGGATCGGAGAAACTTTCGGCGGCTTTTGTACGGAAATGGAGGGTGCGGCCATTGGGCAGGCGGCCTCTTTAAACGGCATCCCATTTTTAATTATCAGGGCCATCTCAGATAAGGCGGATGACAGCGCAAATATGGACTATAGCGAGTTTGAAGCCAAGGCGGTAAAACACTCCGTAAACCTCATTTTAGCTATGGTCAAACAGTATTAAAATTAAGTTGAGAATCGAATCCTGACAGGATTTGACGAACGATTCTAGGCTCTCTCATCTTCCCAAAGGCAGAACAGGTGATTATAATAAACCTATCACCGGTCAAAGCCGGGAAGAAAGGGGAGCTATTATTATGCTGGAATTTTTACAGACAGGCAAGGCGCTGTACGTGCTGGCGGCATTATGCGGAGTGGGCATTCTTACGAGATGGCTGACACGTAACCTCTACAAAAGACTGATTAAGGAATCCGATAACATGGCACTGACCAGAAACAAGAATCTTCGGAACTTTAAACAGAAAACAGAAAATACATATCAGATGAATCAGGGGATTCCCAAGGTCAAGCCCTATTTGGAGCGGCAGATGTACGATTTCAAACATATGGGGGTCACCATCCATGGCTGGAACATGTTTTCCAACCAAATGACGCTATGGTGCTTTTTAGCGGGAGGGGCGGCATCCTTTGGCTCCTACTGGTACAGCATTGATCCGTATTATATCGTGCTGTATGGGTCTGTAGGAATTATGGCCGGGCTCTTTACCATATTGGTGGACCATGCCGTAGGAATTGGAGAGAAACGGCAGCAGCTCTTTGCCTGCCTGGACAATTATCTGGAAAATATATTGATTTACCGCCTGGACCAGGAGAGAGACGAGGTCAAGGTGGAAGTGAGAAGGGCGGAGACAGGCGAAAATATCAGGTCTATTTACCCTTCTTCCGAGGAGCAGGAGCCGGGGAAACGGCTGGCCAGAAGGGCCGGAAGGCAGAGAGTCCGGACGGCAGAGATATCCCCCAAGAGGCAGGAGGGAGAAGAAGAGGCTGAGTTAAAAGAGGCTTCTGCCGTAGATGTGGTTCCGGCTTCCAGAAGTGATGTGGACTATTTAAAACACAGTCTGGAACAGATTGCTGCCGGACGGGAAAAGGAGCGGGGGGCCAGACAGGGAGAGGATTGGCTTAAGGATTTAAACCCGGATGAGCTGAGGCTGATTGGGGAAATTCTCCAGGAATATCTGACGTGAACGTTTGGAAGGCAGAAGAAAATCATATCGCAATTGGAGGGATTTTATGATATAATTTTCCTAAACAGGCAGTCAGGGACCTGAAACAAAAGGAAAAGGAGAATAATGGCATGGGAAATGTAGTTTTTGATTATTCCAAGGCAGCAGGCTTTGTGTCGGCAGAAGAAATGGAAAATATGAAGGCAACCGCTATGTGTGCAAAGGATGTGTTGATGAGCAGGTCCGGCGCAGGCAGTGATTTCCTGGGCTGGATTGATCTTCCCGCAGCGTATGACAAGGAAGAGTTCCAGAGAATCAAGGAGGCGGCAGAGAAGATTCAGCGCGATTCCGACGTACTTCTCGTAGTAGGCATCGGAGGCTCTTATCTCGGCGCCAGAGCAGCCATAGAATTTTTATCCCACAGCTTTTATAATGTATTGCCAAAAGGAAAACGCAAAACTCCGGAGATCTATTTTGTTGGAAACAGCATCAGCAGCAAGTACCTCCATGATTTAGCGGATGTGCTGGAAGGAAAAAATTTCTCCGTTAATATTATATCCAAATCCGGTACGACCACAGAACCGGCTATCGCCTTCCGCGTGCTGAAGGATATGCTGGTTGAACGATATGGCCGTGAAGAGGCAAATAAAAGGATTTATGCCACTACGGATAAGGCGAGAGGGGCATTAAAGGGCCTGGCGGACAAGGAAGGATACCAGACCTTTGTGGTTCCCGATGATGTAGGAGGACGTTTCTCAGTGCTGACCGCAGTCGGTCTTCTTCCCATTGCAGTGTCCGGCGCTGATATCGATAGATTGATGGAAGGGGCAGAGGCTGCCAGAAAGGAAGCGTTAGAGGCTCCTTATGAGTCCAACGGCGCCCTTCAGTATGCGGCTGTGCGCAACATCCTTTTGAGAAAAGGGAAATCCATTGAAGTTGTGGCAAATTATGAGCCAAGCCTTCATTACATTTCCGAGTGGTGGAAGCAGTTATTCGGAGAGAGCGAAGGAAAGGACCAGAGGGGTATTTTCCCGGCCTCTGTGGATTTGACCACAGATCTTCACTCTATGGGACAGTTTATTCAGGATGGTGCCAGAATTATGTTTGAAACTGTTCTCGATGTGGAGGAATCTCCTGCAGAGATTCTTCTTAAGGAGGAAGAGGTGGATACGGACGGAATGAATTATCTGGCCGGAAGAAACGTTGATTTTGTCAACAAGAGCGCCATGAACGGAACCATTCTGGCTCATACCGACGGAAATGTGCCAAATCTCATGGTACATATTCCAAGTCAGGATGAGTACAGCCTGGGACAGTTATTCTATTTCTTTGAATATGCCTGCGGTATCAGCGGATATATTCTGGGTGTGAATCCCTTTAATCAGCCCGGCGTGGAAAGCTATAAGAAGAACATGTTCGCTCTTCTTGGAAAACCGGGATATGAAAAGGAAAGAGAAGAGTTATTAAAGAGATTATAAGGCCTTTGCGAGGGAGCCGGTGTTTACCAAAACACCGGCTCTTATCAGCAGAAAACTTAAAAACAGGGGAAAGTAAGAAAACTTTAAGACTTTTCCCAGCAATAAACAGTGGGTTTATAGAGTATAATCAGGAGTGTAACCGGAAACACCGTTTTCAAGGAGGAAGATATGAAAAAAGTTTTAGCGCTGTTACTCACGGGAGCCATGGCCTTGTCTCTGGCCGGCTGCGGAGGCCAGAACGCAAAGAAAATTTACGATGATGCTGCAAAAAAGACAGCAGAGCTGGATTCCATGGATGTGAGCTCCGTCATCGCCATGAAGATGATTCAGGGCGAAGAGACTGTGGACATTTCCATGGATATGGATATGAAAATTTCCGGTATCAATACGGACAGCATGAAATATCAGGCTGATGCCAATACAACCGTAATGGGCCAGAATCAGGAAATCTCCATGTATTATGAAGGCGGCTATTATTATATGGATGCCATGGGGCAGAAGATCAAATATGCCATGGACCTCGATGCCATGATGGAACAGATCAGACAGAGTACAGAAGGCTCAAGCATGGATTCTTCTTACTTAAAGGATATTCAGGCAAAGAAGGCTGGAGAGAATCAGAACTTAACCTATACCGTGGATGCCACCAAGATGGATTCTTATCTCCAGGATATTATGGGCCAGATGGGAACTGACGCGGAAGGCGTGACCTATAACATCAAGGAGGCCAGCGGAGAAGCCGTTGTCAACAAAGACGGCTATATTTCAAAGCAAAAGGTGAAGATGGTCTTTGAGATGGAGCTGCAGGGCCAGACCATCTCCATGGATATGGATGTGGATTCCACCTATAATAACCCAGGCCAGACCGTAGAGGTTACAACTCCCAATTTAGAGGGGTATGAGGAAGTGGATGCGAGCGCATTGCAGAATCAATAAGACGGATATATATGAAACAGCCGCACCGGTGATTTTTTTAATCATTGGTGCGGCTGTTTTTTTATTCTTCGATGACCTGAACTTCCAGAAAGTCAAATTCAATGCGTTCGATGAAATTGTCCTGGGTGAACCGGGTTTTGGAGTGTTTTTGAAAGTCCTTGACGGTGGAATCCAGCCACATCGGCTTTTCCAAATCAAACTGGTAGCAAATGTCCTCCAGAGCCTGAAAGACCATGGAAGTCCTGGAAAGGCTGTAGTCGGAAATGGAGATGACCGTATCTCTTTCAATTCTGGTATCTTTGATTATTTTTGCCCACATGCGAAACATAAATGGATTTTTCCCTTCTAAAATAAACGGCTATTTATGGTTCCTGTAATGAATGAAACGATTATAGCATCATTGAATGGAAAAAGGCAAGAGGTGATGTGGGGAACGTTGTAAAACGGTGAAAAATATGATAGAATCTTGGTAGGAAAAACCGAAGGAGGAAGACGGAAGATGGCTCAACCCATAACAGATCAGGTTGGTTTTCTTGGAGAAGCATGCAGGGCGGTCCAGGAGTTGTCTGCAAGCAAACGTTTATTGGAAGAATGCAGCCTGGAAGAGAAGCGTCTGGAAAAGGAATTGGATTCGGAGAGAAAGGCTGTGACAGATGCCATCAGCCTTACGGTGAAAAAAAGGATTGAAGAAATTAACAGCACCTATGACAGCGAGATATCCAGGGAACAGGACCGCTTAAAAAAGGTGAGAAGCAAGAGGGAAAAGGCTAAGAATCAGGGGGTTAAGGAACGGATTGAAGAGGAGACCACAGAGCTTAACAACAGCATAAAGGAGCTGAAGCTGGAAATGAAGGAAGTTTTCCGGCAGGACAAGGTTCCTGGCTTTTGCAAAAGCAGCCTGTATTTTTCCCTGTATATGCCCAGGGGGCTGGGGGAATTTTTCCTGTTGCTGCTGACCATATTCGTGTGCTTTCTGGCGATTCCCTATGGGGTTTATCTGCTGCTTCCAAAACAACTGCCTCTTTATCTGGTTGTAATTTATTTTGTGACAATTCTGTTTTTCGGAGGGCTTTATATTCTGGTCAATAACCGGACTAAGGTGAGACATCAGGCGGCCTTAAAAAGAGGAAGAAGCTTAAGGGACCAGATGAAGTCCAATAAGAGAAGGATTCGTTCCATCACCCGCAGCATTAAAAAAGACCGTGATGAAGCCGTATATAATCTGGAAAAGTTCGACGATGAGATCGCCCGTATCGAGCAGGACTTAGCTGACATCGCTGAGAAAAAGAAGGAGTCCTTAAACACCTTTGACAAGGTGACCAGAACCATTATTTCCGATGAGATTGCGGGAAACAGCAGAGAGCGGATTGAAGGGCTGGAGGCGGCTTATGAAAAGGCCAGCACCAGCGTGAAGGAAGCGGAGGTCCGGGTAAAGGAACAGACCTTATTTATCCATGATAATTATACTTCTTATATCGGGAAGGAGTTTATGGTTCCGGAAAAGCTTGATGAGCTGGCTGATATGATACGGCTTGGGAAGGCATCCACCATCAGCGAAGCGGAAGCCCTTTATAACAACCCTAAGGAATAATACGAAGGTGCAGGAGGAGACTGAAACGGTCTTGGCCTGCACTTTTTAAATTCATATTTACAGAAAAATGCCCCATAATATTTCCTGGCCCTGCAGGTGAATAATTCCAGAATCACCGGCTTATAATAGAACAGAGAAAATAAGGACAGCAAGGCAGGATATTATGAAATTATGGGAAAGAATCGGTATCCGTGGGAACCGGGACGTTTTTTATTATGACACAAAGCAGACCTTTGAAGCAGAAGAATTTGCCTCCAGGCTTTATCACATGATCAGTATGGAGCAGGAAATCAAACAGGCAGCAGGAGTGCTGTTCTTATGTATTGGAACTGACCGGTCAACAGGAGACAGTCTTGGTCCCCTGATCGGATATAAACTGCAGGAGAGTGCGGCCGGGCGGCTGGAGGTGCTTGGAACTTTAGAGAGGCCGGTACATGCCATGAATCTGGAAACGTATCAGACTATTTTAAAACTGCGATATCCCAATCACGTGGTGGTGGCAGTGGATGCTTCCGTGGGAAGCATGGAACACATCGGCTATGTGACCCTGGGAAGAGGGGCTCTAAAACCTGGCCTTGGGGTCAGCAAGGAGCTTCGGGCCGTGGGGGATATCTTTATAACGGGAATTGTGGGAAGCTGCGGAAACTACGATCCCTTAATGCTGCAGAGCATCCGCCTTTCCATCGTCATGCGCATGGCGGACTGTATCAGCCGCAGCATTTGTCTTGTCGAAAAGTTATGGGAAAACCCGGCCCTGCTTTGACATGTTTCTCACCCCCGGTATGCTATGATTCATTGGATTAAAAAGAATAGCGGGGTGAGCCAATGGGTGAATTATACAATCCGTCGCCGAATCTGCCCAGAAATATCAGGCAGATCGGGGAACGGGACCAGGTTGTAAAGTTGTATGTGGAAGATTATGTAAATACGTATTTGAAGCGTCTGTATCCTGCAGGCGGACAAGAGCTGCGGGTGGGAGTCCTCCTGGGAAGTCTGGAGATCTATGACGGAACGCCCTACATTTTCATTGACGGAGCCTTGGAAATGGAGGATGTGACGGAGTATGGAAAGAAGGTGGTGTTTTCTGAACTGGCGTGGAAAAAGACCTGCCAGAGCATGGAACAGCTCTTTCCAAGAAGATCGGTTCTGGGCTGGTTTTTATGCGGAAGGCCGGGAGATGATTTAAGCCCCCTCAATTACTGGAAGCAGCATGTTCAGTATTTTGGCGGTCCAAATAAGCTGATGTATTTGAGCAGCGGGGCGGACGGGGATGAGACTATTTACATAACGTCGGAGGACGGATTTTACAGGCTGAAGGGCTACAGCATTTATTATGAGCGCAATCAGATGATGCAGGATTATATGGTGCTGCGAAAGGATATAAAACGTATCGAAACCGATACTAATGATAAGGTGATCGAAGAATTCCGCAAGCGGATGGACGAGCATAAGGGAGATTTGACCGGCAGGTATCAGAGGGTCAGCATTCTCCGTGGCATGTGTATGGCCATGTCAGTCGTCATATTAGCTGGCGGAATTGTTATGTTTAACAACTATGAGCGCATGCGGGATATGGAAAGTGTGATCGCTTCAGCCATACCGGCCAGGGCGGAACAGATTCTGATCGGGAAGCAGGGCACCAAAAAGGACAGCAAAAAAGAATCCCAGGTGGTCGTGGAGGAAGCCGAAGGAGGAGTCTATCCCACTGAGGCGGTGAAGCAGGAAACCATGGCGCCGACACTGCCGGGACAGGGAGGGGAATCCCAAACCCAGGCAGCCGCAGAAACAAAAGCCGCGGCGGAGACTCAGGCGGCAGCGGAAACAAAGGCAGCATCAGAAACTCAGGCGGCAGAAACAAAAGCTGCGTCTGAAACCCAGGCAGCGGCCCAGGAAACGAAGGCTGCTCCCAAGGAGACAGAAGCGGCAGCAACCGGCAATTACCGGGTCCGTGTGGTACAGGAGGGGGAGACCCTGTACGGAATCTGTCTGGAGGAATATCAGTCTGTGAACCGGGTGAAAGAAATTTGTGAGATCAATGGGCTGGACGATGAAAATAAGATCGTTGCAGGCCAGAAATTGCTCCTTCCGTAGAAAAAGATAATGCGCTTCTCCTTAAAATGATGTATACTAACATAAACTGTGTTTTACAGGCAAATTCAGGCTGTTTGTTACAGGCATTCTCAGGAGAAAACTGCATGAGTGATATGAACTCTATGAACAGAGAGATTAAAAAGAATCAACTGCGCAGGCAGATTGTTCCTTCCTCTCCCGGAAGGGAAGAAGACAGCGGGGAAGTCATAAAAAAGGCCCGGACAAGGGGAAAAAAGAGAAGGATTAAAATATTTCTGGCACTGCTTTTCATTTTAGGAGCAGGTGCCATGGGCTTATACGGTTTTCTGACCTTTTATCAGTACAAGGGCTACAGCGTGGTCTGGGAAAAGGAGATGAACGAGGGAAGCTATGTAGGCTATTTAAAATTCGGCTCCAATGTGTTGAAATACAGCAAGGATGGAGCTTCCTACCTGGATTCCCAGGGCAAAGAGGTGTGGATACAAAGCTATGAGATGAAGTCCCCCTCAGCCAGCGTAAACGGAAATCATGCGGTCATTGCGGACCAGCAGGGAAATTCCATCTATGTCTTTGATAAGTCAGGAAACACGGGAATCGCCTCCACGGTGCTTCCCATTGTAAAGGCCACGGTATCCTCCCAGGGAGTTGTGGCTGCAGTTTTGGAGGATACCACGTCCAATTATATTTATTTTTTCAAACGGGATGGAAGTCCTCTGGATGTGAAGATCAAGGCCCTTTTGGGCGGGGATTCCGGCTATCCTGTGGACATCAGCTTATCTCCTGACGGCACCCAGCTCATGGGGGCCTATGCGTATTTAAAAAGCGGAACCTTAAACGGCAGAGTGGCCTTTCACAATTTCGCAGAAATCGGAAAGAGCATTCCGGACAGGCTGGTCGGCGGATTTGATGAGCCTTACGAAGCCTCTTTTGTGGCGGAGGTGGACTTTTTAAGCGATACGTATTCCTGCGCCTTTGCGGATAACAGCGTGTCCTTTTACTCCACGAAAAACGCCCTTTCCCCGGAGCTTCTGCGGCAGGTGGAAGTGACGGATGAGATCAAAAGCGTGTTTCATTCCGACAAGTACGTGGGGCTGATCGTGAACCATTCAGAAGGAGAGAACCCTTACCGCCTGGAGGTCTATAAGCCGGACGGCAGCCTTGTATTTTCCAGGGAATTCCAATATCCGTATACTTATGCCGATATTGACGGAGCCCATGTTATTTTGTATAATGAAGATTCGTGCAGAGTTTACAATATGTCCGGACGCCTTAAATTTGCCGGAACATTTGATTTTCCGGTATCGAAAATCCGAAACGGAAGATATCCCAATACTCTGATTGTTACAGGACCCCAGCATATGAAAGAAATAAGATTACAAATAGGAGGACAATACCAATGAGCAATGTCGATACCATGTCAATTAACGCAATCCGAATCCTTTCCGCGGATGCCGTCCAGAAGGCCAATTCCGGCCATCCAGGGCTGCCCTTAGGCTGTGCGTCAGCCGCTTATGAGTTATGGGCAAACCATATGAATCATAATCCGGCAGATCCCCAGTGGGCCAACAGGGACCGTTTTGTTTTATCAGGGGGTCATGGTTCCATGCTTTTGTATTCCCTGCTTCACTTATTCGGATACGGGGATTTGTCAAAAGAGGATTTGATGAATTTCCGCCAGTTGGGTTCCAAGACACCGGGCCATCCGGAATATGGCCATACAATCGGCGTGGAGGCCACAACAGGTCCTTTGGGCGCAGGTATGGGCATGGCTGTCGGTATGGCTATGGCTGAAAGCCACCTGGCTTCTGTATTTAACAAAGAGGAGTATCCTGTTGTAGATCATTACACCTATGTGCTGGGCGGAGACGGATGCATGATGGAGGGCATTACCTCTGAGGTATTGTCCCTGGCAGGCACCCTTGGCCTTGGAAAGCTGATTGTTCTGTATGATTCCAATAAGATTTCCATAGAAGGAAGCACTGACATTGCATTTACGGAAGACGTCCAGAAGCGGATGGAAGCTTTTGGTTTCCAGATCATTACCGTAGAGGATGGAAATGATTTAGAAGCCATCGGAAAGGCCATTGAAGATGCAAAGGCAGAGACGGACCGTCCTTCCTTTATCACCATCAAGACCGAGATCGGCTACGGCTGTCCGGGCAAGCAGGGAAAAGCCAGCGCTCACGGAGAGCCTTTGGGAGCTGACAATGTTTCCGCGCTGAAAGAGTATTTAAACTGGCCTTCCAACGAGCCTTTCTTTGTGCCGGAGGAAGTGTATGACAACTATAGAAAGATCGCAGCGGAAAAGGCAGAAACAGAAGCTGCCTGGAACGTGATGTTTGCCGCATACTGTCAGGAGTATCCTCAGATGGAAGAGCTGTGGAACGCATACCATGATCCGGATGCAGGAGAAAAGGCAGTGGAAGCTTGTGCTGATTTCTGGAAGGAACAGGAAAAGCCCGATGCAACCAGGAGCTTATCCGGTCAGGTGTTAAACCGCATCAAGACGTATCTGCCCGGACTGGTGGGTGGTTCTGCTGACCTGGCTCCTTCTACCAAGACCATTATGTCTGACATGGGAGATTTCTCCAGGGAAGACAGGGCTGGCCGCAACCTGCACTTTGGCGTGCGGGAACTGGGCATGACTGCCATTGGAAACGGACTGATGCTTCACGGCGGCCTTCGGGCGTATGTGTCCACCTTCTTTGTGTTCAGCGATTACACAAAGCCTATGGCCCGTTTATCCGCTTTGATGGGACTTCCTCTCACCTATGTGTTCACTCATGACAGCATCGGTGTAGGAGAAGACGGACCCACCCATGAGCCCATCGAACAGCTTGCCATGTTAAGGGCAATGCCTAATTTCCATGTATTCCGTCCCTGTGACGGAACAGAGACAGAAGCTGCATGGTATTCTGCATTGACTTCTAAAAAGACACCTACAGCCCTTGTGCTCACAAGGCAGAACCTGACTCCCATGCCGGGAAGCAGCAAGGAAGCCTTAAAGGGCGGTTACGTCATCGATGACTGTGAAGGAACTCCGGATTTGATCCTCATCGCCAGCGGTTCTGAGGTGGAGCTGGCTGTCAAGGCCAAAGGCCTTCTCTCTGACAAAAAGGTGCGTGTGGTATCCATGCCATGTATGGACTTATTTGAGGAGCAGACAGAGGAATATAAGGAATCCGTTCTTCCAAAGGCAGTGCGCAAGCGTGTGGCTGTGGAAGCGTTAAGCGATTTCGGCTGGGGCAAATATGTGGGACTTGACGGGGCTTATGTGACCATGAAAGGATTTGGCGCCAGCGGTCCGGCAAACCAGTTGTTTGAGCACTTTGGATTCACTGCAGAGCGTGTGGCAGAGGCTGCAAGAGCCCTGTAAGGGAACCAGAGGCATAATACAAAAGGAGAAGGAGCGAGCGGAACATGGGAATGAAGTGCATTGGTGTTGACGTGGGCGGAACCTCCGTCAAAATCGGTTTATTTGAAGTGACAGGAACCCTGATTCATAAATGGGAAGTTCCTACCAGAAAGGAAGAAGGCGGAAAGTACATCATAGAAGATGCTTCCAATTCCATCTTAAAGGTTCTGGAGGAGCGGAGCATTTCTCTCGATGAGGTAGAGGGCGTGGGCATGGGAGTGCCCGGCCCTGTTATGCCAAACGGATATGTGGAGGTCTGCGTCAACCTTGGCTGGCGGGACATGTACCCGGAGCGGGAAATGAGCGAAAGGCTTCACGGCCTCCCGGTAAGGAGCGGAAATGACGCCAATGTGGCGGCTCTCGGCGAAATGTGGCAGGGCGGAGGAAAGGGCTATGACGATATCGTTATGGTCACCCTGGGCACTGGAGTAGGCGGAGGCGTGATCATAGACCAGAAGATCGTTGCCGGAAAGCACGGCCTTGCAGGTGAAATCGGGCATATGCATATCCGGGATGATGAGACGGAACACTGCAACTGCGGCGGCGTAGGCTGCGTGGAGCAGGTTGCCAGCGCCACAGGAATTGCAAGGGAAGCCAGAAGAAAGATGGCTGCCTTGGATATTCCTTCCGTGCTCAGAGAGCAGGGTGACAATGTGACTGCAAAGGATGTGCTCGATGCCGCAAAAGCAGGAGATGAGCTGGCCTGTATCGTTATGGAAGTGGTAGGCCGCTACTTAGGGCTGACCCTCGCCCATATTTCCATGACAACTGACCCGGAGGTCTTCGTTATCGGCGGCGGCGTGTCAAAGGCAGGACCGTTTTTAATTGACAATATTTATAAGCATTACGATAAATTTACGCCCATTTCCCAGAACAAGAGCAAGATTCTCCTGGCGACTCTGGGCAATGATGCAGGCATTTACGGAGCAGCCAGACTGATTCTTGATTAAGCCTCTGTTTTGCCCCGGAAAGACTGATAGAATCATAAAAAACCCGCTTTTACATTTTTTTGTAATTGCGGGTTTTTGTGAAGGTATTTTTATTGACAAGCTGACCCGGATGTGCTAAATTTTAGCCAAGCTCATATGCTGCCTGAATCCATTCGAAGACGAACAAAAGATATCAGAACATAAAGTGCCGGTGGCTGCTTTTTTTTTGTTTTTTAGAGGCATTCAGAACTGTAATATCAGCATTATACTCCAAGGAGGAAATGATTATTATCATGAAAAAAGCCATCAAGCAATCCACCCTTATTTATGCTTTGAATGCCGGCTCTGTACTGCTGTTAATGGGCGTTGTAGCTGCATTCCTTTTTATGTTCCGAATGAATTCCGACATTGCTTTGGCTAACAGCCAGAAGTTTGACTTGACCCGGAATGCCACCATTTTTATGGATGGATCGTCCTATTTAACCAGCGAGGTGAGAGCTTATGCGGTAACAGGGGATGAAAGACATTATGACAATTACTGGAATGAGGTCAATAACTTAAAAAACCGCGATACAGGCGTAGCCAATATGAAAGAAATCGGCATTACGAGTGAAGAGCAGCAGAAGATTGATGAGATGTCCGCCCTCTCCAACCAGCTTATTCCTCTGGAAGATAAGGCCATGGAAGATGCCAGGGCAGATCGCAGGGAACAGGCAGCGGAATACGTTTTCGGCAGCGAATACGAAAGCGCCATAGGGAGAATCAATGGAATGAAGGGGGAATTTCTGGATATGCTGGAAAGCCGCACCCAGAAAAAGATTGATCAGCTTGAGACTTCCAGCAGAGTTTTACAGGCCTTTACGTTCCTGATGATTTTAATGATCGCCGCCATGCAGGCAGTCACCTTCCTGGTGATGCGCAAAAAGGTGTTAACCCCCATTGCTGCCGTTGAAAGGGAGATGGAAGAGATCGCCAGCGGAAATCTTTCCTCTGACTTTTCTCTTGAACCGGATACTTCTGAAATCGGTATGCTTGTCAATTCCATTCACAATACCCGGAGGACTCTTCACCAGTACATCGGTGATATTTCCGAAAAACTGAACCAGATATCGGGAGGAAACATAGACTTAACGGTTGATATTCAGTACATAGGTGATTTTGCTCCTATCCATCAGGCCCTTGAAACCATTATTTTCTCATTGAACAATACCCTGAGCCAGATCAACCAGGCGGCCCAGCAGGTGAGTCTGGGATCGGATCAGGTTGCCAGCGGCGCTCAGGCCCTGGCCTCAGGTTCTGCGGAGCAGGCATCTTCGGTAGAGGAGCTGAGCGCTTCCGCCAGGATGATTGCAGATCAGGCCGCAAAGAATTCCTCCAGCGTAAAATCAGCCGCTCAGCATATGGAAGAGGCTGTCGCAGGAGTGGAAACCGGAAATGAATATATGAAGCAGCTTACAGAGGCCATGAAGGAGATCGGGGACTCCTCCCATCAGATCACCAATATTACAAAGGTGATTGAGGATATCGCATTTCAGACGAACATTCTTGCACTGAATGCTGCCATTGAAGCGGCCCGTGCAGGAGAGGCAGGAAAGGGATTTTCCGTAGTGGCTGACGAGGTGCGCAGCCTGGCTGCCAAGTCCGGAGAGGCGGCCCGCCAGACGACAGCGCTGATTCAGGCTTCTGTTGCCTCTGTCAGTAAGGGCATACAAACGACCTCAGATACCGCTGTAGTTTTACAGGAGGTGGGAGTGAGGGCCAAATCAGTGGATGAGAGCATTGCAAAGATCAGACAGGCCTCTGCAGAGCAGGCCGATGCAATTGAACAGATCGAGCAGGGACTTAACCAGGTTTCCGCAGTGGTGCAGAACAATGCGGCCACAGCAGAAGAAAACTCTGCCACAAGTGAAGAGATGTCAGCCCAGGCAATCACCCTGCGGGATGAGATCAGACGGTTCAGGCTCCGTTCTCAGGCAGCGGGATGATTACGTGCCGGGAATGAGATAAATTACGGTTATTACAGAAAAAGTCAGGAAGGAAACCTGTTTGAGGATTTCCTTCCTGACTTTTTCTCCTGCCGGGTTTCCCGGCGGATTCGCTTATTTACAATTCAATAAATTATGATATAATAAAAACATTCAGCAAGAAAAAGACCTTATAAAATGAGGAGACCCCGGTTGGTGACAACCGGGGTAATTATGAAAAATCTATGTGCAATTTGATTGTTAAATCAAGTTGTCATATGTGATTTCTATGCATTTAGTATAAAAAACACATGTGAACGGAATGTGAACTTGTTGTAAACAGTTTATGAAAACAGGAGGAAGCAATGGGAGAAAACAGCAAAAGAAAGACCATTGTCATAGGCCATCGGAATCCGGACACAGATTCCATTTGTTCGGCCATTTGCTATGCAAATTTGAAGAGAGAAATAACAGGGGAGGACTACCAGCCGGGAAGGGCGGGACACGTCAATGAGGAGACTCAGTTCGTGCTCAACTATTTTAACGTGGAAGCTCCCCAGTATATTGAGAATGTAAAGACCCAGGCCCGTGATATTGAAATCAGGAAGTCAAGGGGAGTGCGAAAGAACCTGTCCTTAAAGAATGCCTGGAAGCTGATGCAGGAAGTTAATGCGGAAACCATAGCCGCAATCACAGATGACGGGATGCTGGAAGGTCTGATTACGGTAGGCGATATCGCAAAGTCCTATATGAATGTATACGACAGCAGCATTTTATCAAAGGCCAAGACCCAGTATGCCAATATTTTAGAAACTCTGGAAGGCGCCCTGGTGGTTGGTGATGAAAATGAATATTTCAATCAGGGAAAGGTCCTCATTGCTGCGGCCAACCCGGATATGATGGAGTTTTATATTTCCAAAGGGGACCTGGTGATTCTGGGAAACCGCTATGAGTCCCAGCTCTGTGCCATTGAGATGGACGCTGCCTGCATCATCGTATGCGAAGGTGCGTCAGTATCCATGACCATAAAGAAGCTGGCTCAGGAGCGGGGCTGCACGGTCATGACCACTCCTTATGATACGTTTATGGCTGCCCGTCTGGTCAATCAGAGCATGCCCATCAGCTATTTCATGAAGACAGAGGGTCTGCTCACCTTTGAGGAAGAGGACTATATTGATGATATCAAGGAAGTTATGGCCAGCAAGCGCCACCGGTATTTCCCTATCCTTGATAAAGACGGCAGATACAAGGGGATGATCTCCCGCCGTAATTTGCTGGGTGCCAAGGGAAAACGGCTGATTCTGGTGGATCATAACGAAAAGTCCCAGGCAGTAGAGGGCATGGAAAGTGCCGATATTCTGGAAATCATCGATCATCACAGGCTTGGAACCGTGTCCACCATTTCCCCGGTATTTTTCCGCAATCAGCCGGTGGGCTGTACGGCTACCATTGTGTATCAGATGTATCAGGAAAACCGTGTTGTCATAGAGCCTCAGATTGCAGGACTCCTTTGCAGCGCCATTATTTCCGACACTCTTTTATTCCGCTCCCCCACCTGTACGGCGGTGGATAAGCAGGCGGCCGTGGCCCTTGCGGATGTTGCGGGAATTGATCTGGAGAAGTATGCAGGCGCCATGTTTGCGGCAGGAAGCAATTTAAAGGGAAAGACTGACGGGGAGATCTTTTATCAGGATTTTAAGAAGTTTACAGCCGGAAAGATATCCTTTGGAGTGGGACAGATCAGTTCCCTAAACTCCGTGGAGTTAGAGGAGCTGGAAGAGCGTATGCTTCCTTACATGAAAAAGGCCAGGGAAGAGCATGGCATGGATATGATGTTTTTCATGCTCACCAACATCCTGACGGAATCCACGGAATTGCTGTGTGAAGGCCCCGGAGCCAGGCAGATGGTGGCCGGAGCGTTCCGGGTAGATGAGTTTCCGGCGGAGGGCAGGGAACACACCGTCAGCCTGCCTGGAGTTGTGTCCAGGAAGAAGCAGTTGATTCCCGGCATCATGATGGCGGTTCAGGAATAGGAGGCCCCGGTCACGTGAAAAAACAGAGCTTTAACGAAAAGAAAACGCCTCCGGTTTCCCGGAAAATTCCGTGGAAGCCGGGAAATATGCTGTATCCGGTGCCTGCGGTCATGGTGACGTGCAAAAGGGAGGGGGAGACTCCCAACATCATAACTGTGGCCTGGGCGGGAACCATATGTTCCACTCCTGCCATGCTGTCCATATCGGTCCGCAGGGAACGGTATTCTTATGACATCATAAAGGAAACGGGAGAATTTGTGGTGAATCTGGTCACCAGGGACTTAGTCCGGGCAGCGGATTACTGCGGGGTGAAATCCGGGCGGGATGTGGATAAATTTGCCCAGATGAAGCTGACCCCCTGCACTTTGGAAAACTGCCGTGTGCCGGGAATCGGGGAAAGCCCGGTGAATCTGGCCTGCAAGGTGACGGAAGTCAAACATTTGGGAAGCCACGATTTATTTTTAGCCCAGATCACAGGGGTGACGGTAGACGGCCGGTATATGGATGAAAAGAACAAGTTTCACCTCAATCAGGCCGGGCTGGTGGCTTACTCCCATGGAGAATATTTTGAATTGGGGAAAAAGCTTGGAAGCTTTGGTTACTCTGTGAAAAAGACGGAGAAGAAACCATCACCCAGGAGGAAGAACAAATGAGAAATAAAATCGATAACATCACCCTGATCGGAATGCCGGCTTCCGGAAAAAGCACAGTTGGCGTTCTGTTAGCCAAACGCCTTGGTTATTCCTTTGTGGATGTGGACATCCTGATTCAGGAGCAGGAAGGCCGCCTTTTAAAGGAGATCATTGCCCAGGAGGGCACTGATGGTTTTTTAGAGGTGGAAAACCGGGTCAATGCGGGACTGAAGGTTCACCGCAGCGTCATTGCTCCCGGCGGGAGCGTGATTTACGGCAGGGAAGCCATGGAGCATTTGAAGGAAATCGGCATTGTGGTTTATTTAAAGCTCAGCTACGAGGCAGTGGAGGAACGCCTTGGAAACCTGGTGGACCGCGGGGTGGCGTTAAAGGACGGAATGACCTTAAAGGATCTGTATGATGAGCGGATCGTCTATTATGAAAAATATGCGGATATCACCATTGATGAGACAGGGCTTGACGCCGGAAAGACGGTGGACATGCTGAGGGCCATGATGGAGGAAATGATTTAATAGCAAAAAGCAGAGGCAGAGAGAACGGTTTTACCGCCGTTTTCTCTGCCTCTGCTTTTTATGTCAGTTCTTTAATTTAAAATGTCCGATCAACTGCTTTAACATCTGGGCCTGTCCTGCCATTTCCTGGCTTGCGGCGGCGCTCTCTTCTGAGGTGGCAGAGGTGGTCTGAACTACGCTTGATATCTGGTCAACTCCCTGGGTTACCTGGGCTACGGCCAGGGCCTGATCTTTGGAAGCGGAGGATATCTGATACAGCAGGCCTGCCACTGTGCCTGAGGAATTGACAATCAAGTCCATGGACTGAGCCGTTTCTTTTGCAATTCTGTTTCCGGTTGAGATGGAGGATAAGGTGCGCTCAATGAGGGCTGCTGTTTCCTTGGAGGCCTCCTGGCTCTTGTTGGCTAGGTTTCTGACTTCGTCAGCCACCACGGCAAAGCCCTTGCCGGCCTCTCCTGCTCTTGCCGCTTCCACGGCCGCATTGAGAGCCAGAATATTGGTCTGGAAGGCGATGTCTTCGATGGTTTTTATGACCTTTCCAATTTCCGTGGAAGCGTGGTTGATGTCTTCCATGGCGGATGTCAGTTCTTCCATCCGGACCTTGCCCAGGTTCAGCTCAGCAGAGGTGGTTTCCATCTGGCTGCTGGTTTCTCTGGCGTTTTCTGCGTTGTGGTTTATGTTGTTGGAAATATCGTTGATGGTGGCGGCCAGCTCTTCAATGGAGGAGGCCTGTTCTGTGGCGCCCTGGCTTAAAGCCTGGGAACCGCCGGCCACATGCTCTGCTCCCACAGCCACCTGATCGGAAGCCATGGTGATCTTTGTCATGATTTCATTTAAGGAGATGATCAAATCCTGTATGGAAATCTGTACGGAGCGGAATTCTCCTTTGAATTCTTCCTGATCCTGGGGAATGTCCAAGTCTCCGTGAGCCAGCTTGCCGGTGGTGGAGGAGATACAGTCCATGTAGTAGGAAATCCGTTCCATCATGGTTCTCATGGTGTCCGCCAGATATCCCAGCTCATCCTTTGAACGGTATTCTAAACGGCATTTTAAGTCGCCTTGTGCCATCCGGTCCGCCACTTCTTTGATCTGATCGATGGGACGTGTGATTCCCTTTGTGATGGAGGTGGCAATGATGACGGAGGAGATGATGGAAATGAGGATCACGGCGCTCATAATTGCTGTGAATATGGCGGTTTGGCGGGAAAGGGCTTCGGAATGCATGTTGCCGCCGCTGGATTTATCCGCCATCATGGCGTTGATGGTGCTGGCAATTTCTGCTGCCAGCGGCGCGGCGTTGGTGCGGAAAAAGGTCATGGCTTCCGTGGAAGACTTGGCCGCAAGCTGAATCGTCTGGCTCCGGATTCCGTCGTATGTAACCAGCTTTTCCTGTAACTGGCTGTAAAGCTCCTTTTCAGAATCTGTTTTTATACGGGTTCCAACCTGTTCCATGTTCCGGTTGATGGTGTTGATCTGGGTGCTTAAAATTTCTTTCTGCTTATCGGTTTCTTCCTGGCTGTCGGAATAAATGATGTATAAAACTGTGGCCCGGTGAGCCTGAAACGCCTGTCCCAAAGCGCCGATATCGCCCTGGGCAAATCCGTAGTCCTCTAAAGTGGTCTTATATTCATGATTAACGGTACGAATCAGCGCAATGCCGATTCCGCCGGCCAAACCTGAAAACAGTACGACGATGAGGAATGCTGTAAGCAGTCTTCTTCCAACTTTTAAGTTTTTTAGCATGTGTTTTTCCTCTCTGGTGAAATGTGTTATGTTGCGATTTTATAATACTTTTTTGTGAGAGTCAATACAGGAAATTAATTTGTAAAAACAGTAGTAATTTCTTCATTATTTTGATAAGATTAGGAAATATTACTAATATTGTTTTGGTGAACAAAGAAAATAGAATTTAAAAGTTACCACGGCAGGAGAAGAGGAACCGTATGATGCTGTACGATAAAATTGTTGAGAAACAGGAAAGTGTGGCAGTGATCGGGCTGGGCTATGTGGGCCTTCCCATTGCAGCAGCATTTTCCAGAAAAGTTAAAACCATTGGATTTGATATTGATTCGGAGAAGATAGAGAATTTTTTAAAGGGAATTGATGTTACAAATGAAGTGGGGGAAGATATTAAGAACCTGGATATGGAATTTACCTGGGATGAGACCAGGCTTCGGGATTCTAAGTTTCTGGTGGTGGCGGTGCCTACACCGGTTCATATGGACAAGACTCCTGATTTAGAGCCTGTATCAGGTGCCTGCCGGATTGTCGGACGGAATCTGTCAAAGGGAAGCATTGTGGTGTTTGAATCCACGGTTTATCCGGGGGTTACGGAGGACATCTGCGTCCCCATTTTGGAGGAGGCTTCAGGGCTTGTCTGCGGCAGGGATTTTCGGGTGGGATATTCTCCTGAGAGGATCAATCCCGGAGACAGGGTACATACGTTAAGCACGATTGTTAAAATCGTTTCAGGAATGGATGAGGAGACGCTGGAAGAAATCGCCCGCGTTTATGAGATGATTATTGATGCCGGTGTTTACCGGGCAGGAAGCATCAAGGTTGCGGAAGCCGCCAAGCTGGTGGAAAATGCCCAAAGGGACATCAATATTGCCTTTATGAATGAGCTGGCTATTGTGTTTGATAAAATGAGAATCAATACAAAAGAAGTGATTGACGCCATGAATACCAAGTGGAATGCCCTGGGATTTACGCCCGGTCTGGTGGGAGGGCACTGCATCGGTGTAGACCCCTATTATTTCATTTATGAGGCGGAGCGGCTGGGATACCATTCCCAAATCATTTTATCGGGAAGAAAGATCAATGACAGCATGGGTGAATACATCGCGGCCATGACTGTAAAGCAGCTCATTAAGGCCAATAAGCTGGTGCTGAATTCTTCTGTTTATGTCTTTGGTTTTACGTTTAAGGAAAACTGCCCGGATATCAGAAACTCAAAGGTGCTGGATATTGTGGAAGGGTTAAAGGAGTACGGGGTTCGCATTAAAGTGGTCGATCCTTTTTTGAATAAGGAAGAGGTAAAGGCGGATTACGGAATTGACGTTGTGGAGCTGGAAGAAGTGAAGCAGGCTGACGGAATTGTTTTTGCCGTCTCCCATAAAGAGTTTTTAGAGCTGAGTTTTGAGCAGTTGGACAGCTTTTTTGCTCACTGTCCTGATTCCGGAAGGGTCGTCATTGATGTGAAGAGCATTTTCAGCAGAAAAAAGATGGGTGAACTGGGGTATTCCTACTGGAGCCTTTGATAGGGGGAGCGAAAGATGCCTGGAAAATATGTGAATAAATGGACGGTAATTTTGATTTTATGCCTGTGCCTTGGCCTCGCTGTCTTCGCAGGGGTGAGGTTAAGATCAAAGCAGGCCGCTGCCTTTTCAGTGGGACAAACGCAGTATGATGCCTCAAAGGATATCAAAGAGGCGATGGACCGGCTGCAGGCTGAAAAGCAGGAAGCTAAGGTGGCTGGCGGAGTCAATACCATAGAAAAGGTGGCTGCTGTCAATATCCTGGGAATCAGTGACGAAAAGACCAATGAAAGGGTTTTGGAGCTGATTTCCCAATATGGCCAGCGGGCTACGTTTATGCTGTCCGGAATGGCGGCAGCCGAGTATCCTGACTTCATAAAGGGGATTAAGGAGAAAGGGCACAGAGTCGGAAGCAACGGATTAAAAGGAGAAAAGCATCTGGAGGAGCTTTCTGAGAAGGAGCTGGTTCAGAATTTTGCAAAGACAAATGTGATTATGAAAACGGTGGGAGGAGAGGCCCCTAAGGTCTTGCAGGCTTCTTCCACCCGCCTGACAAAGGAACTTTTAGAGGCAGCTTTTGCCTGCGGTTATGAATACGTTGCAGACAGTCGGAGCTTTCTCAATTATCAAAGCTTTTCCAGCTATGATCAGGCCCTGGATTATGTGAAGGGGTTAAAGCGGGGAAGTGTGATAACCGTTAAGATGTCCGGCATTTTGGATGAAACGGAATACGAGAAAGAAGTGGAGGAGATCAGCACCCAGGCCGATGAGGACCGCCCCATGGAAACCAGCCAGGCGGAGACAAGGACAGAGGAAGAGCGCCTGATTCAGGTGGTGGACTGGCTGTCAAAGGCTCTCGATGAGGCCGGTTATCAGACTGTATTTGTAGAGGATTTACAAACGTATGAGGATGAGGATTTTACAGCAGACTTTGCAGAGCTGAGAGAGAAAAACGCAGGAAAGCTGGCCAGAGTGTATTCTTCGGCCCTCGCCTTGGGTGAGGAAGTGGGAATCACCTTCCGGGGGATCGGGAATCAGGAAAACTTAAGCAGGATTTTATCATTTTTAAAGGAAAACCAGGTAAAAGCCACCTTTTTCGTCACAGGAGAGGAACTTCTGGAGTATGAAGACAGCATAAAAGAGATCATAGCCCAGGGACATGAAATCGGAAATGGAGGCCTGACGGGAAATGACTTAACTGCCTTAAGCTTTCCGGAAGTTTGTCTGGAAATAGATAAGACGGATAAGCTCTTAAAGGACAGATACGGCGTTAACACCAGCCTTTTTATGCCGGTTTATGCCAAGTATAATGACCTGGTGCTGGAGGCCGCCTCTTCTCTTTCCTATGAAGTGGTTACATATTCCAAGAACCCCATTGTAGATGATAAGCCGGCAGAGGAAATTATAAAATACTTTTCAAAGGGAATTGGAAAAGGAGAGTTTATTCATCTCAGGCTGGACCTCAATGATGAGGTGGTCGAAGTGGCCCAGGCTGTGCTGGACATGGTTCACAAAAAGAATTACAGGGTTTCTTTCTTGAAAAAGCTGGTGGAAGAAACGGCATATGCCCTTTCCCTGCCTGTGCAGGCCGTAGGAGGTTCCATTGACTTTCATCAGGTCCGCGCTCAAAATAAGGGAAAACTGGCAGAAGTCATTAACACGGTATACACCACCAGTCAGGAACTTTCTTTCACATTCTATGGCATCCATCAAAAGGAAGCCCTGTACGATGTGCTGGAAAAGCTGGACCAGATTCAGGGAAAAGCCACCTTTTTTGTGACTGATGGGGAAATTGATAAAAATGGGGAAGAAATCCGGCAGATATTGGCCAGAGGCCACGAAATCGGCATCAGCCTCAATGCCCAGGGCAAAAAGGATTTTAATTCCGTTTATTCCAGCGTAACCGGAATGCAGAATAAGCTGAAAAGGCAGTTCGGGGCGCAGGCTGTTCTGGTCCGGTATCCTTACATGATAGAGATTACCGGTGAAATGCTGGAGGCATTTTCCAGCGCAGGCTGCACGCTCATATGGCAGGACCTTTCCCTGGCAAACTCCAAGGTCAGTCCTGAGGGAACGCTGGAGGAAATCATAGCCGCTTCTTTTAATGCGGGAAATATATCTGCCAGAAGAGGGTATATTCTCTATTTCAGGCTGGATTATTATAAGGCTGCGGATACAATCGGAAAGGTGATTCTGGATATTTATGAGAAACGGATTCTGACCAATTCCTATGCGGATGAGAGGGAGAATAACGGGACTCAGTACCGCATTGTCAGCGTCAGCGCTTTGAGAAACAGTCCCGGCGTTTATTCTTATCCGGTAAAAGAGAGTGATTATATATATAAGAAGGACATCATTGCGGCGGGACACTTAGAGGGATTTACGCAGCAGCAGAAAGCTGCCCTGATGCAGGCGCGCTATATCGGAAGTCCTGATATCAGCACGTATCGGGAGCTGCCGGGATTTACCCCTAAGGAGCTGGAGAAGCTGGATAAGACAGGCCGGGTTACAAACGACAAGGTCCTGTTTTTAACCTTTGATGACTGGGGCTCAGACCAGCCCATCAACCAGATTTTATACGTTTTGAGAAAGTACGGCGTTCAGGCCAGCTTTTTTGTCAGAACCAATTATGTGGAGACCAATCCCAATCTCTTAAGGTCCATCGCACTGGAAGGCCATGACATAGGAAGCCATACGGACAAGCATAATCCTTACTCCAATCTCGTGCCGTCAAAAGGCTCTCCGGCAATTTATGAATCTCTGACAGAGGAAGAGATTTTGGATAGAAAAGAAGACCTGGCACTGTCCTTTGGAAAGCTTCAGACCATCATCGGTGACGTTGAAACGGGCGGCAAGCCGGCCCTGACTAAAATATTCAGACCGCCTACTCTGGCGATGAGCAGGAACGGAATGGAAGCAGTTTACGATATGGGATTTGACTATATTGTGAGCGGAGATATCAGCACTCATGACTACGAAAAAAGCAGTCCTGAGGAGCTGGCTGATGAATTATTAAATGGTATTGTAAAGAAGAGCGGAGAGAAATATCTTCTGAGAAACGGAAGCGTTCTGGTCCTGCACATGTCCAATGACACGGAGGGGCCGTCAAGCCAGCCTGACCTTACGGCCAGGGCTCTCGATATGGCGATTCCCGTATTGCTGGAAAGGGGATACCGCTTTGATAAACTGAGCAATTATCTGGCACTGCCAGAGGAAGCCGCAAGTGAGGCAGCACAATGATATTTCAAAAGAAAAACAGGAAAAATGATAAAGAAGTAAAAGACCGGCTTCTGGAATTAAAATCGGACAGAAGGCTTCTGGCCAATGTTCCGGACAAAACCAATGTGAGAACCAACGTTGACCGGAGAGGGCGGGAAAGCAGAGAAGAAAATATCAATGACTACATCATACAAAAACAGGCAGGACTCAGGTATAAAATCGATTATGATGTGGAAGTGACCTGCATATCCGGCAAGGCAAAGCAAAAGATCGTATGCGAGGGCGTGGATATTTCCATGACCGGAATTCTGCTGAATGTGGCGTCAAAGGAACAGATGGACATTCTGGAACACGCGGATAAGATTAAGTTAAAGTTTGAAATCATCCCTGGAACCCTTCCGGAGGGTATGGAAATGAAGGTCAATCTGTTTGCTTCCATAGCCAGAAGCCAGCGGTTAGAGGACTCTTCTTACCACTGCGGCCTCATGTTTGAGGAGGCGTTATCCCTTTACTCTTCCAAGAGAAGGGGAAGATATATGCTGATGATATCCAGCCTTCTGATGTTTTTTATCAGTTCATTTGTCATTTTGATGCGGGCGGAGAGCATTATTTATTTCCGGTTTAATAAGTGGATGTATTTATACAGCATCATTGCTGCGGTATTTTTGCTGAGCCGGTACTTATTTGGATCGCTGTACCGGGAAGCGCCCCTGGATATTGATTTTACGCCGGGCGTGACCATATTGATTCCCTGCTTTAATGAGGAGGAATGGATTCAAAGAACCATTTTAAGCTGCATCAACCAGGATTATCCTGTGGACCAGTTGGAGGTCATTATCATTGATGACTGTTCCTCGGATAAGTCGGTGGAAAAAATCGATGAAATTGTCCAGAGGCTTTACAAGGAGGGGGAGCAGTTTGACACGAAATCCAGATTAAAATACATTGTTCTGGAGCAAAATGCCGGGAAGCGGGATGCCCTTTCCGCCGGTGCCCTTGTGGCAAAGCATGAGCTGGTGGTATTTGTGGATTCAGACAGCTTTTTAGACCCCTTTGCCATAAGAAATCTGGTACAGCCCTTTAAGGACCCGAAAATGGGCGGGGTGGCCGGGCGGACTGATGTTGCCAATACCTATACCAACGGTCTGACAAAGATGCAGTCAGTGCGGTATTACATTGCCTTTCGTATTATGAAGGCGGCTGAAGCCTACTTTGATGTGGTGACCTGCTTATCCGGGCCGCTGGCCTGTTACAGGAAGGAAATCATTCTGGACAATATGGATAACTGGCTGAATCAGAGCTTTTTAGGCCAGAAGGCCACCTTTGGCGATGACAGGGCCATGACCAATTTTGTTCTAAAGCACTACAGGACCTCTTATCAGGACAGCGCCTTCTGCCAGACCATTGTGCCGAACACTTATGACGTGTTTTTAAAGCAGCAGATGAGGTGGAAGCGTTCATGGCTGAGAGAATCCCTGATTGCGGGAACTTTTATGTTTAAGAAGGAGCCTTTTGCTTCCGTTCTTTTCTATATGGGATTGTTCGTGCCTGTGGCAGCTCCGGTGATCGTATTGTATAACCTGATTTATGTGCCGGTCACCCAGAGAGTGTTTCCAGTGACCTTTCTGGTGGGGCTTTTGCTGATGGCCTCTCTGATGAGCATGGCCCAGCTTTTCCTCAGAAGAAGCTCTACCTGGATATTCGGCATGGTATTCTGCCTGTATTATGAGGCTGTCTTACTGTGGCAGATGCCTGTGGCATGGGTCACCTTCTGGAAATCCACCTGGGGAACCAGGATGACTCCCAGCGACATTGAGGAGGAGGAGAAAAAGAAGAAAAAGAGAGAGGAAAAGTTAAAGAAAAAGCAAGGGAATGGCAGGAAACAGACCTCGGAGGAGCCTCATGAAGGGAAACAGAATATCTAAGGATCATAAAAAAATAATACGGAGTATCATAGAGGCCATTATTTTAGCCATCATTCTTATTCTCATACTTCGTGCTTTTTTCACAACCAATACATATGTCCCTGCTTTTAAGGATGATATCATGAAAAAAGAGGATCCGGGCTTCATTGCCTTATCTTACTTTGGCGTGGACCGGGATGGAACCTCCTCCTTAATCAGCACGAAAAGGCTGGAGGAGCATATGAAAGCCCTGGAAAGCAACGGCTATGTGACCATATCCCAGGAGGATATTAAAGAATATTACAGCAAGGGAACCTCTTTGCCGGACAATGCCCTGTTTTTGATGTTTGAAGACGGGCGGCGGGATACCGCCATATTTTCCTCCAATATAATGGAACGGTACAATTACCTGGGAACTGTGCTCAGCTATGGGCAGAAGTTTGATGAGAAGGATTCCGCCTTCTTATCTCCCAAGGACTTAAAGAGCCTTGAGAAAACCGGTTTCTGGGAATTTGGAACCAATGGCTATCGTCTGTCCTATATCAATGTGTTTGACCGGTATGACAATTATCTGGGCGAGCTGAGTTTAGGGGAATTTAATTACATGCGGAAATATCTGGGCAGAAATTACAACCAGTATTTAATGGATTATATCCGCGATGAAGACGGAATTCCCAAGGAAAGCCACAGTCAGATGGAGGAAAGAATCAGCAGTGACTACGAGCTGATGGAACACGGATATACGGAAAAACTGGGAAAGCTTCCGGGCCTTTATGTTTTAATGCATGCCAATACAGGAAGGTTCGGAAACCATGAAATGGTCAGCAAGGTAAATGAGGAATGGATCAAAAAACTGTTTGATATGAACTTTAACAGGGAAGGAAACTCCAAAAATGACTTGCAGACCGATATCTATGATTTGACCAGAATGCAGCCCCAGGCATACTGGTATCCCAACCACCTGCTGATGAGAATGAAAGCGGACACGGGAAAAGATATGGTCTTTGAGAACGGGGACAAAATGAGGATGGCTCATTGGGAAAGCTTTTCCGGTGCAGCCGAGTTTCGGGACAATGCCATTGCCTTAACCTCTGAATCAAAGGGAAACGGTCTCTTAAAGCTGAAGGAAAGTGAACAGTATAAGGATATTGACGTATCCCTTCATGTTACAGGGAATGTGCTGGGCATACAAAGGCTGTATTTGAGAACGGGAAGTGACCTTTCTGACTCTGTTATGGTCGAACTGAAAAACAATATACTTTCTGTATACGACCAGGGTTCTTCGGTATATGAACTGGATTTGGCTGATCTTGACGGATTGGTTTATAAAACGGCCAATGAGGATAATCTGGAGTCCTTAAAGGCAGCCGAATATCTGTATGACAAAAATGAAGGGCTCAGCTATAATATTGAACAGGTGCGGGATGAAATCACACAAAAGGAAGGCTCTTCTCCGGAAGGCGAGGAGTACGTCCCTGATTTCCAGATTGGGGAAAGGGGAGACAGGCAGCTTCATATTTCCCTGACAGGGGATAAGCTGTCCATTGCGGTTGACGGAAAAAGTGCTGTCTCGGATTTAGCTGTTACGAAATCCGGGGAAGGAGCTGTGTATCTGGAATCCGCTTTTGAAGCTTTTGGCTACAGTCAGAGAAATATTGCCGATGATGTCTATGACGGTGTTTTTGAAGACATTGTAATCCGGGATGGAAACGGGAATCCTCTTTATGACAACAGTCTGAAGGGATATCAGAAGCTGCTTCGGGAAACGGGAGAGGTGTGGAACCGTGTTATTAACTGGTTTATCAGGACATTATAATAATCTGGCTGTTTATGGAAGCTTTCAATGGTCTATGGCAAAGAGAGGATATGAGGAACGTATGAAATCATGTTATCTGGTGCTTGCAGGAATCTTAAGCGGGGCGGTTATTCTGGCTGGCTGTGTGGGTAAGGGGAAAACAGAGGGGCAGAATGTGGAAAAACCGCAAAATAATCAGGAAATTGTGGAAGTTCAGGCAGAAAAAGAAGCCGGTGAGCAAAAAGGGCTTCATGTCTGGTCTGTTTACTGGGACAGCGAGAGAGTTGCCGAATATGCCCGCGGAGTGAACCGGGAGATTTCCAGTGTGAGTTATTTCGCGGCTTACTTTGACAAAGACAAAAATCTGTTTATTCCTGAAGGGGTCAGCCAGGCCCGCAAAGAGATGGACCAGGCTTATGGAGAGGGAAAGCTGACCAGCTATTTAAGCTTTGTCAACGACTTATTAAAAGCGGAGGGGGGCTCCTCCCTTAAGGATACGGAGCTGCTTTATCACCTTTTGTCGACGAAAGAAGCCAGGGAAAGCCATATTAAGGACATTCTGGAGATGACAGAGCGGGAAAAGATGGATGGAATTGAAATTGATTATGAGGCCATCCGGAAAGATATGGATTTATGGAAGTTATTCGTTTTGTTTATTGATGAGCTATATCAGAAGGCGGAAAGCAAAAACCTTTTGCTGAGAGTTATTTTAGAACCGGGAGCCCCTGTAGAGGAAATCAGTTTGACAAAGGGGCCGGAATACGTCCTGATGTGCTACAACTTATATGGCTACGGCACGCCGCCCGGACCAAAGGCTGATCGGGAATTTCTCCTTTCCATGGTCAAAAAGGCGGAGTATATTCCGGGAGAGGTGGGCTTTGCAGTATCAAACGGAGGCTTTGACTTTTTAACATCTTCTGATGGAACAGCCCAGATTGCAACAGAGGCGGCAAAAAAGAATCAGGAGCTTTCAGGCGGAAATACGGTCAGACGTGATGAAGCAAGCAAGGCTGTGGTTTACAGCTACCGGGATGACAGCGGAAAGGATCATGAGGTTTGGTATGCCGATGATGAAACTCTGAATTTCTGGTATGGCATTTTAGAAAATGCAGGCGTGAAGCGGCTGTCTTTGTGGAGACTTGGGGGTTAAGGCTTAAAGGATATGAGATGAGTGAAATATGGAGAGAACCGGAGCGATCCGGTTCTTTTTTTGTACGAAAATATACGCTGAGCACATTTTTTCCATGTCTGGCGTGTTGCTCCCATCCAGTCTTTCCTTGGCCCTCACGTATTGACTTTACACCTATGAAACCGATATGATTAGGCCGGTACTTTGAGTTCTCCAAACAGATGGAGGTTAAACGAAATGAGCCAAAACATGAAAAGAAACATCATTCTTATTCCGTCCTTGGAACCGGATGAAAGACTCCCGGTTTATGTAAGAGAGCTGAACCGATATGGGATATTCCACATGGTTGTGGTGGATGACGGGTCGGGAAAGGAATACGGCCGCATCTTTGAAGAACTGGAGAGAGAGGGGTGTACCGTACTCCATCACGGTGAGAACCAGGGTAAGGGCTGCGCTCTTAAAACGGGATACCGATATATAAAGGAGAATTTGTCCGGCTACAGCAGTGTGATAACAGCAGACTCTGACGGCCAGCACATGGCAGAGGATGTATACCGGCTGGCAATGGCAGCGGGAGACCGTCCGGATGGCCTTTGGCTGGGCGTGAGGGACTTTAAAAAGGCAGGGGTCCCCCCGAAGTCATTGATCGGAAACCGCATCACTTCTCTGGTTTTTGCAGGGCTTTATGGAAAGTACATTCCGGATACTCAGACGGGCTTAAGGGCATTCGGCCCAAAGCTTATGGATCAGATGCTGGATATAAAGGGAGACCGGTTTGAATATGAGACTCAGGTTTTGATTTCCTGTATCCGGTCTAAAGTTCCTGTCAGGACTATTCCTATTGAGACTGTTTATGAAAAGGGAAATGAAGGCACACATTTTCATGCCATCTGGGATAGTTTAGCGGTTATGAAAGTGGTTGTCTCAGGGTTTATGAAGTTTTTTTCCATATCCATTGTCAGTACGGCAGTTGATATGGCTGTGGCCTGGGTGCTGTTTGATTTATTAAGAACGGTTATGGAGGGACAGGATTTTCTGCGCATCATGCTGGCCACGGCAGCAGCGCGGTGTATGTCCATGTCTTTTAATTATGTGATGAATAAAAATTTTGTGTTCCAGCAGGGACGGGTCAAGGGTCACGGTCTGGCCCGGTATGCGCTGTTAAGCGGTGTCAATATGCTGCTTTCAGCAGGAGGCATCTACCTGCTTCACCGAATGCTGGGACTGGATGAAAAATTGATAAAAATGGTATGTGATGCCTGTCTGTTTGTTTTCAGCTATCACATGCAACAGCGGTGGGTGTTTTGCTCATAGGAGGCTGATTATGAAAAACGAAGAAAAGAAGCGGAACAGAATATTTCTGACGGCCATGGTTTTAATGACCATTTATCTGGGGTGGCGGGCAATATTTACTCTGCCTGTTCATGACGGACTGCTCAATCTGGTGTTTGGAATCCTTTTGCTGGGAGCGGAAATCGTCACGGTATTCACAACCTTTGAGCTTTTTTATCAAAAGATGAAGATGAATAAATTCCGTCTGGAGTGCCCGGTCATACCGGAGGAATATTATCCTGATGTGGATGTTTTTATAGCAACTCACAATGAGCCGGAGGAAATTCTGTATAAGACGGTCAATGCCTGTACGTTTATGGATTATCCGGATAAGAAAAAGGTGCACATTTACCTGTGCGACGATGGAAACAGGATAGAGATCGCAGAGCTGGCGGCCCGGTTTGGAGTGGGTTATCTGGGGCTTGCCGATAATAAGGATGCAAAATCAGGAAATTTAAACAATGCCTTAAAAAAGACCTCTTCTCCTCTCATTGCCACTTTTGATGCGGACATGATTCCTCAGCATACTTTTTTGATGAAAACAGTTCCTTATTTTCTCCTTTCAGAATTTATAGAAGAAGATGGGCAGTGGAGACTTCGCAGGGAAGAGGAACGGACTGAAGATTTTAAAATGGGATTGATTCAGACACCTCAGAGCTTTTATAACCCGGACTTATTTCAGTTCAATTTATATGCGGAAAGAAATATTCCCAATGAACAGGATTTCTTTTCCAGAGAAGTCAATATTATGAGAAATTCTTCCAATTCCGTGGCCTATACAGGAAGTAATACAGTGATTTCAAGGGCGGCTATGGAAGAAATTGGAGGGTTTCCTTTAAATACCATTACAGAAGACTTTGAAACCAGCATACGCATACAGAAAGCCGGATACATTACTTATGCGACGGATGAAATCCAGGCTGCCGGGCTTACGACCACGACGGTTAAAAGCATGTTAAAACAAAGGGTCCGCTGGGCCGGAGGTGTGATTCAAAGCCTTCAAAATACCAATGCGGTTTTTACTTCAAAGCTTCCTCTGCTTTCAAGGATTACTTATTTAAACAGCTTTTTATACTGGTGGTCCTTTTTCAGCAGGCTTATATTTATTATGGCTCCTATTTTATTTGCTTTGTTTGACTTCCGGATCGTTAACAGCAACTTCTGGGATGTGGTGGTGTTCTGGCTTCCGGCATACTTTTTTTACAGCTTGTCCATGCGTTATTTATCGGGAAATGTGAGAAATCAGAGATGGAGTCAGGTCATTGATACCATATTTATGCCTTATCTGATCATTCCGGTGCTCCTTGAAACATTCCAGATTCATCAGAAGAAGTTTAAGGTGACGAATAAGAAGAAGGAATCAGGGGGCACTGGCTGGGATTTCCTGATTTATGCCATTCCTCATGGAATTCTTTTAGCTCTATCGGTGGCGGCCATGGTCCGTTATGTAAATGGGAAATACGGCTGGGCGCTGTTTTACAGCAGTATTATTATATTCTGGATCAGCTATAACATGGTCGCACTTCTTTACGCCATATTTTTTATGCTGGGCAGGAGGGCGTACCGGAGCAGCGAGAGAATCAGGGCTGAGGAGAAAATTTTTATTGGATATGAGAATTTAAAGTATGAAGCGGTGACCATGGATGTTTCAGAAAACGGGTTGTCTTTCTGGTCAAAGGAGCCGGTTTATATTCCTGAAGATGAAACGATAGATTTCCGGATTGAAACGCCCGGTTATGAGGCGTGTTTAAAAGGGAAGATTGTTTATGTGAAAGAGCAGAACAGGGGCTGGCGTTATTCCGCAGCGGTTGAGGCGGCAGAAGAGAAGGACAAGCGCCAGTATATGCAGATCATATATGACAGAACCCATTCCCTGCCTATGAAAATGGATTTGTGGGTTACGGCTTATGACGATATTTTGAGAAATATCAAAAGCCGTTTGATCCGGCCTTTTGCCGATAAGAGAAAGCTGCCGCGGATCAGACTGGACAAAGAAATTGTCTTTTCCAATGGAGCCTCCTGCAGACTGGTGGATTTTAATTATCATTACTTTTCTGTTTCTGATTTTCATGGAGGCGAAAGCTCGGACAGTAAATTTGTCTATCATACGGTGAATGAGGTTCCGCTGATTTTAAAGCGAACCGGGATTTATATAAAAGGTTCGTCCGAAGAGCTTTTGGAACTTGATAACTTAAAGGACTTGATCAGGAAAAATCAGCTCGATCAGATTTTGGCTGATACAGCAGGCAGTGATAACAATGAGGGGTTAAAAGATGAATGTTATAATCAGTATTCTGATGACGGCTGCGGTTCTTTGCTCCATGTGGGGCCTTGTGCTTCTGACAAGAACAGCGCTTAAGCTTCAGGCGGAATTCATACCTGTTTTTGTTTGTTCGGCAATTGGCTGCTGGGTTTATTTTTGCGGTCTTGCCGGGTATCTGTTTGAAGGGTCTGCGGCCTTACTGATTGCCGGGCTGGTCCTGTTTTTGCTATATGTGATTCCTGTGATCAGACAGAGGGGGTACGGTCGGTTTCGGCCCTCTCTGTTTCAAACTGTTTTTGCAGTGGGGAGTTTGTTGTTTTTTCACCTGCTTGCGGCGGATAAATTGATTCATTATGATAATTTTTCTCATTGGGCAATTGTTGTGAAACAGATGCTTATTACGGATGCATTTCCGGATGCCGGTTCCAGTTTGATTGATTTTAAAAACTATCCTTTGGGCACGTCTTCTTTTATCTACTTTATCTGCCGATTCGTGGGAAATGCCCAGGAGATTATGGTGACGGCTCAGGGAATTTTGATTTTTTCCTGTTTTTATGCTGTTTTTGGGATTGTAAGGGAAAAGAGGCGGTTTTTGCTCTATGCGTTTTTGGCGGCGGGCTGTTCTGTTTTGTCGGTGTTTAATATTACTATCAGGATCAGCAATCTGCTGGTTGACTTTTTGCTTCCGATTTATACCCTTGTTTTATTTACGATGGCATATTGGTACAGGGGGGAGATAAGGAAGGCGTGTATTGCTGTTGTGCCGGTTGCAGGGTTTTTGATGATAATAAAAAATACGGGGATTATATTTGCGGGGATTGGACTGATTTATCTGGTTTATGTGTGGCTCAGCCACAGGGGGAAGGATTTTTGGAAAAATGGGGCTGCGGTATTACTTTCTATTGCAGGTGCCTCTATGACCTATGTTTTGTGGACGCTTCATATGGCCTGGGGATTTCAGGGGGTGGAAAATAAGTTTGAAATTTCAGGAGAGTCGGCAGGAAGCCTTTCGGTGGGGAAGAGCGGGGAAGAGATCAATCAGATCATTTCCCTGTTTATCAGGTCTGTATTTGACTTGTCGAGCCGGCCTGCCATGGGAGTTGTGGGATTCCATGCTGCGGCTGTTTTGGCCAGTGTTCTTGCAGCGGTATTGATGAAGAAGCGTTGGAAGCTGTGGAAGGCGCTGATTGCTCTTGATGTTGTTTTGGCGGGTTATTATCTGGGGATATTGGGACTTTATATTTTTTCTATGCCCCTTGATGAAGCCTTGCGGCTGGCGGGTTTTGAGCGGTATGCCTCCAGTATTGTGATTTTGTTTGCAGGGGGACTGGTTTTGTGCGCGGCAGTTGATATTGAAAACTCTTTTTATTATAGGGGAGATGTGATGCCTGCGTATAGGGCATTTAAGTCTGTACAGAGTAAGGACCGGTATCAAAAGGGGATTATTGTTTTTGCTGCGTTGGCAGTAAGCCTTTTGATGTCGGAATACAATGGGATGAAGTCTATACAGAGGAATTATGAGAATACTTTGCCTTATAAGGTATATGAGGTGACAGGGGACCGGTGGCCTTATGGGGGGAAGGTGGATGAAAGCCGGTATCTGCTTTATGCTTCTGATACTGACGGGCAGGTGACGGATTATTATTTGCAGTACATTGCAAAGTATCTGCTTTATGCAGACCATGTGGATGGGATTTGTGCATTTTATCAGGATAATATGGAGAATCTGCTGAGCGGTTATGATCGTCTGGTTGTGGTGGAGAGTGACAGGCAGGCGAAGTATCTTTTGAAAAAGCATTTTGATGTGTCGGGGGAGGAAGGGATTTATCAGGTTGTTCATTCTGAGGGCGGGGTGAGCCTTGTGATGGGTCAGTGATTAATATGGATAAACCGTGACTATTATGTATGGAGCCTGCTTTATATGTAATCCTCTATTGAATCCTGATGTCAGATGTGTTATATTAAATCTATAAAAGGAACAACCGCCCCAATACAAGGGGTTGGCCAAATACTTAGAATAGAATACTACCCTTTCAACTGGCCAAAGTTTACAAGGGTAGTTTTTCTATGCCCATTTCTGGGACTTTAATAGAAAAACGTTACTTACAATTATAAAAAATAAAGGTAAGCAATGCGATGATAAACATTCCAAAGGCCATAAGGTCCTCAAAATCAAATTTCATCAGCACCACCTCCCATCTATGTAATGATGGAAGGCCAACGCCCTTGCAGTGACACGATTGTTCCATGTCATCATGATAGCATATCCTTTTTCGGAGTACAATTGTTTTTTCAATCATTTCCTCTGGCAGCAGATTGCAATAGCTATACAGCTTTTTTGCTACTATAGGGTCGCATGATAACTAAAGAGAGTGAAAATACTTTCTGAAATTGATATAGTAGGCTGATTAAATAAATGAGAGCAGACATGATTAGATATATATCATAGATATTTTACTATCTATACATACTTGAATATTAATATCAGATATGCTATATTA
>NZ_JASGFH010000028.1:0-50375 GCF_047605665.1 Lacrimispora sp.
GATGGCGGTATCCGCGATCATCAAAGCTCTGGACTGTCCTCCGCTCAAGCTGGTAACAGGAGTGGTTAAGTCAAACTTTTCTCCGGCCAGATTGTTGGCGGCCAGAATAATCTGATCGATGACAGTCTGAGGGTCTTCCACCAGACGGCTTACGGCATGCATTTTTAAAAAGTCCTCTACCGTAAGGTCCATAACGAAGTTCATGTTCTGGGAAAGCTGGGCTACCAGCCTGTTGTTGGAAGAGAAACGCCACTTGTTATCCGGCTTTTTGCCGTTGATTAAAATGCTGCGGCCTGTAGGCGTGTCGTTTTGTGCCGCCCATTCAATATCCGCCAGAAGGCGGCTTTTTCCGGAGCCTGTAGGACCTACGATGGAAATGATCTGGGAAGTTTCCACCGTAAGCTCTGAAAAGCCTTCTGAAACACCGGATTTATCGTGTCCGGCCAGTATGGTCAGGGACATGACCTGGTTGTCTTTTTCCAGGCCCAGAAATGCCTTCATCTGTTCAATATAGATGGGAAGATTTGCCAGAAGCTTGTCCTTTTCAATGGCCTGGTCTTCCACTTCTTCAAATGTAAAATGATCTAAATATTCTTCAAAGGTCTTATCCCCGTATCCTTCGATATCCAGCTTGTTCTGCTCAAAATAGGCTGAGGCAAAGGGGTATTCCTTAAGCAGTTGATCTAAAGTTAAATTCATCATGTCTTATCCGCCCCCAAATTAATTTTTTTAACATTTCCCATCTGGAATGCTTCACCGATTCTTGTTTCTCCAAGACAGTAGGAGCAAAGAGCAGAAGGCATTGGGAAGCGAAGCTGCATGCCCTGAACGGATTCGATGTTCTGGTTTTCATCGTAGAGAAGGCTTCCCAGCTCATAGGCACCCTGGCCTGTCAGGCCGTTTACGTGCATGGTGACGGCACGGGGATTGACGGAGCTTACGCAGGAAGCGAAAACCTCACGCTCTGCCTGGGAAACGATATCTCCCTTGGTAATGACGACAAAGTCAGCGGACTTTAACATAGGGCCGATTTTTTTCGGTGTATTGATGCCGGAAAGGTTGTCGATCACGCAGACTCCCTTGATTTCCCTTAAATAAGGAGAACATCGGTTGCAAAGTCCGGCAGATTCTGTGATGAGCAAATCCAGCTTTTCCTCGTTGCCCCAGTTTACCACCTCTTCAATGTTGGAAGCGAAGAAGTGGTCTGGACATAAGGCGCCGGAAAGGCCCTTTTTAACCGGTATTCCGGCTTTTTCATAAGCAATATCATCATCTGTATAAAGACAGTCAAATTTTACTACGCCTACCTTAATATTTCTGGTCCGGAAGGAGGCAATGGTTTTTAAGATGACAGAGGTCTTCCCGGAAGAGGGAGGGCCTGAAAATATAATTAAATTCATAAAGACTCCTTTTCTGCTGCCTTGTAAAACATCTGTTCTGTGGTTTTGATCAGTTCTCCGATATCATGGCTGTGAATATAATCCCAGCCAAGCCACATGAAGTTCTGTTCCGGCTTTAAGTGATTGTCTACCAGCGGATTGGTGGAAGGGAACTTTCCGTTAGAGGCCATGATGTCTCCGATTTCTTTAGAATAAAGGAAATCCACAAAAGGTTTCACCTTATCTTTGTTCCTGGCTTTTGCCAGAAGGAAAATCGGGCTTATGATAGCTCCATCCTTTGGCCATACCGGGCGCATAGGGCTTTTCTCATCTGCCATGCTGGCAAAGAAATAAGGAGAAATGGTAACAGTTGGAACGGTAGTTCCTTCTTTTTTAATATGGGATTTCACCATCTGAGCGGGATGTAAGTTGTGCAAAAGGGCTTTCCCCATTTTTTTAATGCCCTCTTCCCCATAATGACGGTAGATATGCAGTAAAAATGCATTGAACATATCGAGATCCTTCATGGGCATGCTGACACTGTTTTCAAATTCGGGCTTCATTAAATCTTCCCAGCTTTCAGGGAATGGGCGGTCTCCTAAAACATTGGTGTTTACCATAAAGACAGCCGCAACAACGCCGATGATGGAATACTGGTTTTTCGGATCCTTTAAGCAGATGGCGTCATTGTCAAAATCAGGATTGATCTTTTCTACACCGGAGATATCTTCAAATACGCCTTCTTCCCGGTAACGTCCCATCAGGTTTTTATCAAAGAATAAGTCAAAGCCTGCGGATAAATAGAGGTCAGATAAAGCATCCGCATTGCCGTCTGCGGCAATAACCCGCTCTTTTACATCGTCAAGGCCTAAGTTGGCGGATTTTAAATTGTAGTCCACCTTGTAATCCATGGAATCCTTCTGGGATTCCATCCAGGCTTCAAATTTTTCTAAAAGAGGAAGACGGATAGGGCAGGGAAGTACGCCTTCAATGCGGATATCCCCGCCGTCTTCCTTCTTCATAGGGGTGAGGCCGGAGGTAAAGCTTGGAAGATTCTGTTCGATGACTTCTTCCAGCTTCTCTATAAAAATTTCCTGATTCAGCTTTCTCATGGTTAAAGCCATTTCAAGGGTAATGCTCTTTCCAAGGGTGCTGCGCATGGCCGGGTCGTTTAAATTTTCAAAACCGTTTGAAACAAACAGTCCAATGGTCTCAGGGTATTTTTCGGTTATATCATAAATGGTATCGGAAGCTTTAAAATAGTTTGCCATTTTTTTCGTCCTTTCTCTGGTGATAACGTCAAAGTTATATGATATACTCATGATAGCATATGATTTCCTGTTTGTGCGTTGTAAATACAACAAACGGGAAAATTAAAAAAAGACAAAATGATATAATTTATCAGGAGGAAACAGATGACGCTGCAGCAATTAAGATATATCATACAGATCGCACAGACAGGTTCCTTTCACACGGCAGCACAGACCTTCTTCATCACCCAGCCCAGCCTTTCCAAAGCCGTTGCGGAGCTGGAAAAGGAAATGGGGATTTTAATATTTCACCGCACCAACAGAGGGGTGACCTTATCTGAGGAAGGGACAAAATTTTTGCCCTATGCCCGTCAGGTCGTTGAACAGGCAGAGCTTTTGGAACAGCAGTATAAGCAGAATACTCCGGTGCGCCGGGTCTTTGCCATTTCCGCGCAGCACTATGCCTTTGTGGTCAACGCTTTTGTGAGCCTGATACGGGAATACGGACAGGCCCAGTATGAATTTTCTCTGAGAGAGTCGCGGACCTTTGATATTATTGAGGATGTGCGCACAAGGCGCAGTGAGCTGGGAATCCTGTATATGAGCCAGTTTAACTGTGACGTGATAAGGCGCATTCTGCGTGAAAACAGCCTGCGTTTTGTCTCTCTTTTTACCGCACAGCCTCACGTCTTTGTCAGCAGCAAAAACCCTCTGGTGAAAAAGGAATGGGTCACCCTGGACGATCTGGCCGATTACCCCCGCCTTACCTATGAGCAGGGAATCAACAATTCCTTTTACTTTTCAGAGGAGCTGCACAGCGTGGAATTCAGTCCCAAAAGCATTGTGGTTTCCGACCGTGCCACCCTTTTTAATCTGCTGATCGGCATTGACGGATACACCATTTCTTCCGGCATCCTCAGCAGGGATTTAAACGGAACGGATATCGTGTCCATCCCTTTAAAAAGTGAGGAAACCATGGATATCGGCTATGTTTATAACGAAGGAAGCCAGTTAAGCCCTCTTGGAGAGCGTTATATTACGCTGCTGCGGGAGTACGTTGATTCTTATTATAAGGCATAGTTTTAAAGAATTCTGCTTTTTTTCAGTTTAAAATACCGGATAAAACCTGCTCCATCCGCCAATGCCCATCCGATGGGAATGCTCCACCAGATACTGCTGAGGCCAAATCCCAGCCACACGAGGGCATAGGAGAATACCACACGTATCCCCAGGGAAACCAGGGTCAGCACGGTTGATGTATAAAAGTGCCCCAGACCGCGGTAAAAGCCATAGTGCAAAAACAGATATCCAATCAGCACATAAAAAGCCCCTTCAATGCGCAGATACTGTACTCCGGTTTCTATGACAGCCGCATCGTCAGGAACGAACAGGGCGATGAGATCAGGGGCGAAAAAGCACACGGCTGCGGATATGAGTCCGCAGAAAATTGTGGCACAGAGAAGGGCAGAGCGGAAACCTTCTCTTATGCGCTCTGTTTTCTTTGCGCCCTTATTCTGGGCAATATAAGTGGCAAAGGCATTTCCAAAGTCCTGGGCAGGCATATAGGCAAAGGCATCAATTCTCACCCCTGCGGTAAACGATGCCATTGCCACGATTCCAAAGGAGTTGACCAGCCCCTGTACCAGCAGAATGCCGAAATTCATAATTGACTGCTGTAAGGAAGTCAACAGCGAGTACTTGGCGACCCTGATGAAGATTGACTTATGAAAGTGAAAGCCAATGTCCAGAAAATCCAGCTTTTTCAGAGCGAATAAACACAGCGGGACACCTGAAAACAATTGTGCGGCAAAGGTGGACCAGGCCGGCCCTTTTACGCCAAGGGGCGTATAAATCACCAGAATAAAGTCAAAGGCAACGTTAATCACAGATGCCAGAATGAGAAAAATCAAAGGAGTTTTGGAATCACCCGCTGCCCGCAAAACAGCAGAAGCGATATTATACAAAAACATAAAAGGAAGCCCGGCAAAAATAATGCGCAGATAGCTTTTCGAGAGCAAAAGGGCATCCTCCGGCACCTGAAACATGCGGACGAGAGGGTCTAAAAAGATCAAACAGACAGCGGAAATAAATACCGTCACGCTGAAAATAAAAATCACAGTGGTGGAAACAGCATCAGATAATTGCTTATATTTTTTTGCACCGAAAAATTCTGCAAACAGGATGCCGCTGCCCATGCACAAGCCGATCAATATGGCATTAATAAAGACCACCAGGGCAGAAGAGGAGCCTACGGCAGCCAGGGCTTCCTTTCCAAGAAAACGCCCCACCACTAAGGTGTCCGACATGCTGTATATCTGCTGAAACACGTTTCCTAAAAAAATCGGTAAGGAAAAAAGCAGTATTTTCTTTGTTGGATTTCCGGTTGTCATATCAATGTTTTTCAATTCTATCTCTCCCAGCCACTTCATTTTATAAATACATCGAATATTCACCATATCAGCAATGGGCTTATTTGTCAAATCCTTCTGTTTTATTGATTCTATATTTCAGTAAGGAGCCAAAGAGAAAAGTTGTGGTAGAATGATTCTGACTTATTTAGTATAATAAATGAAAGCATATTTTGAAGGTCAAAGACAGGAGGAGCCATGGCGAATGAAGTGAAGCGGTGTGACTGGGCTGCAAAAAATAAATTGGAACAGGAGTACCACGACAATGAATGGGGAATCCCCGTCCATGATGATAAGAAACTGTTTAAAATGCTGATACTGGAAGGACAGCAGGCAGGACTGAGCTGGTCAACGATTCTGGCGAAAATGGACACTCTCTGTGAGGCCTTTGACAATTTTGATCCGGCTGTTCTTGTGACCTATGATGATGCCAAAATAGAGGCTCTTTTGCATCATGACGGAATCATCAAAAACAGGAAGAAGGTAAACGCAGCGGTCCACAACGCAAAGATATATTTTAAAATCTGCGAAGAATACGGTTCTCTGGACAACTACGTATGGTCATTTGTCAATTATCAGCCTGTCATCAATTCATGGTCCCGGAGCGAGGAAATTCCGGCCAACACCCCGGTCTCAGATGCCATGAGCAAGGACTTAAAAAAGAAAGGCTTTAAATTTGTGGGCAGTACCACGGTTTATGCATTTATGCAGTCAGTTGGAATGGTCAATGATCATTTGACTGCCTGCGCCTTTTATAAACGCAGCTAATTATAAACGAGAAAGAGGTAATCATGGAAAGCAAGGAATCAAATCACAAGCGCCGTGTCCGCTATAAAGGAACTCACCCAAAAACATTTCAGGAAAAATATAAGGAACAGCAGCCGGAAAGGTACGGGGATACCATTGAAAAAGTGATTCAGAAGGGAAGCACGCCTGCGGGCATGCACATTTCCATCTGCGTCAATGAAATCCTGGAATTTCTTCAAATCAAACCCGGTCAAAAAGGGCTTGATGCAACCCTTGGCTACGGCGGCCACACCCAGGAAATGTTAAAGTGCCTGGAGTCAGAAGGCCATATGTATGCCCTTGATGTGGACCCCATTGAGATTGTCAAAACGAGGGAACGTTTAGCCCAGGCAGGCTACGGTCCTGAAATTTTAACCATCAGACAGCTTAATTTTGCCAACATCGATCAGGTGGCAGAAGAAGGGGGCCCCTTTGATTTTGTGCTGGCAGACTTAGGCGTTTCTTCCATGCAGATTGACAATCCGGACAGAGGATTTTCTTTTAAAACAGAAGGCCCCCTTGATCTGCGCTTAAATCCGGAAAAGGGGATTTCAGCAGCAGAGCGGATACGAACCATTTCCCAGGAGGAACTGCGGGGCATGCTTCTTGAAAATTCGGATGAGCCTTATGCGGAAGAAATTTCAAAACGGATTGTAAATGAGATAAAAAGGGGAAATGAGATCGATACCACAACGAAACTGCGGGAAGCGATCAGCAAGGCACTGGAAATTGTGCCGGAGAGTGACAGGAAAGAAGCTGTTAAAAAATCGTGTCAGAGAACCTTTCAGGCTTTGAGAATTGATGTAAATAACGAATACGAAGTGCTGTACAGTTTTCTTGAAAAGCTGCCGGGCATTCTCGCCGAAGGAGGCCGTGCGGCTATTTTGACCTTTCATTCCGGAGAGGACAGGCTTGTTAAAAAATCTTTTAAGGACTTAAAAAAGGCGGGAGTTTACAGCGAGATTTCTGAGGAAGTGATCCGTCCGTCAGCAGAAGAGTGCAACAGAAATCCCCGCGCCCGTTCCACTAAAATGAGGTGGGCTATAAAGGCTTAGATGAGATAAAAACAGATAAGGTCCAGTGTGATTTCCCGGACCTTATCTGTTTTATCTGCTTTGTCAGAACTTTTTAAACCTTGCCGGCTGGCAAACCATTTCCCTATTTCATATTTTTAAGCGTTGTTTTTCTATTGAACGGTTAAAACCAGATCCTGCTTTTCCATAGTGACCAACAGCCGGTAAACGTCGTGTTTCCAGGCTGTTTTTAACCGTTCATCTGTAATGGGAATCACTTCTTTTCTTATTTCTGACGCTCCTTCAACGGTAAAGCTTCCCAGATTCCCCACCTGTACGGAATTTCCGTTTAAAACCGGCTCGTCATAAAACATAAGAGATAATACCGGATTGGGAAGTTCCCCTTCATAATGGTCGCGTATCGTGATCTGTTTCCCCTTCTCCAGCACGGCACTGCGCTCATAAGAAAGAATCCTCTCATCAGGATACGCCGTCGCTAAATTCATGGAGATGCTGCAAACAGAGTCCCCAAGCCGGTAGGAGACTTCTTCCGCCCGGTACTCTGCCCCTGCCTCTTCCATAATTTCCGTCTCTCCATCAAAAAATGTGGGAAGGTTATGGTAACGTGACTGCATGGTCCAGATATCGTAGCGGTCAGGAGAAAAGGTCTTTTTTGTATACGTTTCCACGCCAATATCAATGAACATTGGCTTTCCATCCTTATAGATGGTAAAGCTCCCTGTATCATTGTGATTGTGGCTGTCATCGTTGTCCCCGGCCTTCACTGCCAGATAAAGATGCTCATCCCGCGCCATAAAGATTCCCACGCTTTCATACCAGAAATCCTTATGGGAAATTTGCGGATTTTTCTCAAATTCCATCATTTCCCCGTGAGCAAATACGGTTTGAAGCCGGTAAAATAAATTGTGCTCATCCTTTGTCAAAGGGTCTTCGCTGTTCTGGTAATCCGATGCGGCAAAGGCCATCAGCTCCCTGTTATGGGTCCGCCTGCCGAATAAGAATTCTCTGGCGTTGCACCGTCCGGCAACAGGAGAACAGTCGGCAAAATTCACATAATAAATGCCGTCCACATGGACATTTAAAATATAAGAAGCAATATTCTTGACTTTTTCTGTATCATAGACAGGAAGGAACGCATTGCCGGAAATTCCGTTTAAAACCTCCAGGCCGTTAAACAGGCACAGCCCGGCATGGCGGTAATACTGGGCTCCCTCGTCACAGCATCCGTCTTCCCCGTATTCGTTCAGAAAATAATCTATACTTTTGCATGCTTTTTCCACGATCTGCCGCTTTTTAGATTCGTCCAGCTCCCTGGTGAAAGCGGCTAAAAGCACGTTCTGGGTACACCAGACCGTCCAGTTGTTCATTTTGCTTCTTCCATCCCCCATCCACCAGAAATGCTGTTCCAGATAAGGGGTAAAAATCCGCTCTTCCAGATTTTTATTGATCATCCTGGAAAGAAAAGGGCTGACAGTTGAAAGCTCCTGCCTCAGTAAGTATTCCGCAACAGCCAGTACAGACGCTGTTTCCGCTGCAAACAGGTCAATGACAGGCCGGGTCACATCAGGCAGGATGAACTGGGGGGTATCACGGATATAGGCATTATGGGCGGGAAGCTGCCAGGCGTTTTCCTCGCAGATCATATAAAGTCCGTTTATAATATCATCAAGAAAACGTCCCTCATGCTCTGCACATTCAGCCAGAACGAGACCGTTCAGCGCCGTTCTTCTCAAAAACAGCTTGTCCTGAAAACGGCTCCTGTTTCCGGTTCTGGAAAAATCCATATAATCTGTGGCAGTGAGAGAGGGGTAATGAAAGTCCAGAAGTTCTTCTCCGTTTTTTATGAGCTGCTCTCTTAAGTCCGGGGGAAGGCTTTCCCAGGCATTCCGGTCAGAGGCAGGAGGATAAGGGGTAAAGGCAGTTAAGGGGTTTTTCAGGCTGTCTGCAAATTCAGTAATCATGGTGTGTGCTCCTTAATCATTTTTCTGAGGGCTGATGGTATTTTGCTGTATGAACTCCCTGGGGGAAAGTCCGGTGACCTTTTTAAATACTTTGCTGAAGTAAAAAGCGCTTTCAAAGCCAAGCTCGTCCGCTGCCTCATATATTTTCATATCCTCTTCTAAGAGCAGGGATTTCGCCTTGTTGATTTTTGCCTGGGCAATGTATTCGGAAAAGCCCAGACTGCTGTTCTTTTTAAAGAGAATGCTTAAGTAATTGGGGCTTAATCCAAAAACCCCGGCCACCTCGTTTAAGCTTAACTTCTCTGATACGTGATTGTCAATATATTTCTGCACATTGGTGATCACATGGGCCTTGTAGGTCTTTCTTTTCGACTTGAGCACCTGACAGAGCCCGTCCCGGAAAACGGTCATCCATTCCACAATCTGATCCACGCTGGAAAAACGGTAGATGGAGCGGTAGCCGTCACTGTAGGAAGAGAATATCTCCGTCATGTTTTCTTCCCCGTCAGGCAGAAGGGAGAGAGCTAAGTAAAGGAGATTGCAGGCCCCATCTGCTGCCTGGAGATAACGGGCCGGATGGGCCTCAAACAGCCCGATGATTTCCGTCAGGGCGTGAAACAGCACATCGGTGTCAAACTCGTTAAAGGCCTTGGTCATATCGTTTTTAAAAACAGAGATATTAAAGGAGTTGCGGATAGAAGCCGTATCACTATCGGTGAAAAACGCCACAGACTGCCCGTTTTCTGCCAGACTTTTGGCCTGGCGGGCTTCCTGATACGATTCGCTGATTTTTAACGGCTGGCTCACCGGCGTTCCCACTCCTGTAAAGACGGTCACATTAAAGTAATTGTGAACCATCTGGGCGGCATTGTGAAGTGCCTGTAAAACGGCTTCTTTACGATAATCTTCCTGGGAAGAAAGGTGGAAGATCACTGCAAAATGCTTCATATCGAGGGAAATCACATAGGCAGGAACATGCTTGCAGATGATTTCCCTTGCCATCTGCAAGGTGCTGTTATATAAATTCATGAGCTTTGTATAATCCATATCCTTGCGGTCTTCTTCCCTGATCTCACAAAGTGCGGTAAAATAGCATTGATCCGTAAAATCCAGTTTTAAATCCCTGGCTTGCAGTTCAAACTGTTCCTCGCTGTCAAAGAGATTATGCAAGAGCCGCATGAAAAATTTCTCATAATAGCTCTGTAAAAGAGGGCGTCCTGAATTTTTATACTCCATGGAAACCTGGAGGGTTTCCAGACGGGAAAGGGCTTTTTTAATGGTTTCTGACAGAGCTTCGGCGTTTAATTCCAGCTTGATCAAATAGTCCACCGCCTCATAGGACATGGCCTCCTTAATGAGCTGGAATTCCTCATAGCTGGTGAGAAATATGAAAACAGGGATGTTCCCATACGTTTCCCGGCAGGCCTTTGCCAGCTCCAGCCCGTTCATAATGGGCATCCGGATGTCCGTAATGACGATCTCAGGAGAATACTCTGCGATCATTTCCAGGGCATTTTTCCCGTTCATGGCGGCACCGCAGATTTCGATCCCGTAATCCGGCCAGTTTAACATGGATTTTATTCCGATCTGAACCAAAGGCTCATCATCTGCGATCAATAGTTTTATCATAAGTCCTCCTTTCCTGATGATGTATTTTCCAAATGAATCACATACGGTCTTAAAATGGTCATGGCGGTAAAATCCCCCGGCCGGCTTGTAATGGTGATACCGTACTCAGGGCCAAAATCGTGCTGAATCCGTTTGTTCACGTTATTGATTCCAACGTGGCGGAAAAATTCGGTCTTGTTCTGGGCATCCCCATCCTCAAGAAGAATCCTGTCTATGGTATCCTGGGACATGCCCACGCCGTTGTCCCTTACGGTTATTTTTAAGGCTTTTTGAGAAGAAACCGCGGCGGTTTCGGCTGTCACTGCAATGGTTCCGGCCATTCCCTTTGGCTCGATTCCGTGGAACAGGGCGTTTTCTATAATGGGCTGCAAGGTGAAGCGGTGAATTTCACAGTCATATAAATCCTCGGATTCAATGGAATATTCGATGGCAACGCCGCCCCCGTACCGGTACTGCTGGATCAGGAAATAATCCTTTACGAGAGCCAGCTCTTCCTTTAAGGATATCATGGAAGAAGTTCCTTTTGATATATTTTTTAAAAGTCTTGCAAGGGCGGTGATCATGTCTGCGATTCCGCCTGCATTCTGGATCGTTGCCATCCATTTGATGGAGTTTAAGGTATTATAGAGAAAATGGGGGTTGATCTGGCTTTGGAGAATCTGGTACTCCAAGTCCTTTTTCTGCTTTTCGTCATCCACCCGTTTTTCCATCAGGGTGACAATGTTTTCAGACATGTTGTTGATTCCACGGCCAACCTGTCCCAGCTCATGATCCCATTCCATAGACCGGTCCATGGAGAAATCCCCGGCAGAGATATCGTCGATTTTCCTGCTGAGCTTGCGGATGGGCTCCATAATAATCCTGTTTAAGAGAAAGACCAGCAAAACGCCGAGAGAGACGATGGCAAAGCAGATTCCCATGATCAGGAGCGTGTATAAATACTTCTGCTGGCTGAACTGCTGTTCCGAAAGGACTTGTGATAAGCTCCAGCCCTCCATCCCTTCCACCGGGCGTTCCACCAAAATCCGTTTCTCCCCGCCGTTCATGGTTATGGAAAGAACCTGGGTTCCTTTTGATAAAGCGTTGTTTTCAGCCAGCTTCTCCTCATTTGTATAGGGCTTTTGGACTTCCTGCCAGCCGCCTTTATGAAATTCATAAGTCTTTTCCCCCAGAGTGATGAAAAGCATGCTGTCCGAAGGAAGGGGATAGGCGGATAAGTAGTCCGTAAAAAGCCGGGAGGAGATTTCCACATACGTCCAGCCGATGATTTCTGAATCAAATTTATTGTAGGCCGGGCGCACAATTGGGATGTATGGTTCCCTGCTGGTTTTTGGAAGGGAATCTTTCACCAGGCCGATCCAGAGAAAATCATTGGCTTCATAAAGCCGGTTAAAAAAGCTTTCCTGGCTGATGGCTTTGGCTGAATAGGAGGGGGAATCGTTAGCTGCTGCGGAGACCTGGAGAAAATTATTTATATTATTGGAGGAAATGATGACCCTTGACATGTATTCATTGGATCGGTAGTATTCTTCTTTCAAACGGCTGTGAGTGGAAAGGGCCACAGGGCGTAAGCTGTCCCTGTCTTTGGAAATGGTGGGGAGCTTATCCTGGTTTTTAAAGGTTTCTAAATAATCCAGTATGGTGTCATTGGAAAAGCACCATTTACTGAAATAGATGATATCCTTCATATCCGCAGCAATGTTGTTGCTCACCACCTGGAGGCTGAATTCCGTGGACTGAATCTGGTTTTTTCTCAAAAAAGACTGGAATACCGAGAAGCAGACCGTTGTGGTCAAAACAGTGATGAGCAGGGTGATAGCCGCCGTAAGAAGCATGATTTTGCCCCGTATGGTCTTTGGGCTGAATGGTTTCCACATGGTTAAGTTCCCTTCTTAAAAGTAGTGTTTAAGGGGTGAATCAATACAAAGTTAGCGTATTTCCTGTCAAATGTCAATAAAAAAACAGCCGATTTTTCATTGAAATCATGTCAATTTGTATACAAAAGAGAAATTTGACCGCTTATCATAAAAAAATACATGTTTTCAAAAGGCAGGAAAAAATATGAACAATAAATGAACATTTTATCGAGATATATTCCATTCTTTACAATCCGGGTTTCCGCTATAATTCAGTTATGGTAAATGCCTGGGAAAACAAGACCGGTTTACTGGAAAACAAATTCAAATCAGGAGGGAATACAATGAAAAAAAGAACACTCAGCATTGCTCTGGCATGTGCACTGGCAGCAGCCAGCCTGGCCGGATGCGGCGGCGGTTCTGCGGAAACAACAGCAGCGAGCGCAGAAAGTTCAAAAGCGGAGACAACAGCAGAAACTACAGCAGCAACAGGGGGACAGACGACCTTAAGATGGTCTGTATGGGATATCAGCGCGACCACCTATTACCAGCCTCTGATCGATGCCTTTGAAGCGGCTAATCCCGATGTAAAAATAGAGATGGTGGATTTAGGCTCTACCGATTATCAGACGGTTCTGGCAACAGAGCTGACAGGAAGCGGGTCTGACTTTGATGTTGTCACCGTAAAAGACGTTCCCGGTTATATGACTCTCGTCAATAAGGGCGTGTTAGAGCCTCTGGACAGCTACATACAGTCCGCAGGAGTTGATTTAACCCAGTACAAGGGTCTTACAGACCAGATCACAGTTGACGGGAAATTATATGAGCTTCCCTTCCGCAATGACTTCTGGGTTATGTTCTACAACAAAGATATATTTGATGCAGCAGGCGTTGCATATCCGACCAATGACATGACCTTTGAGCAGTATGATGCCATGGCAAGAAGTCTGGCCGTTGACACTCCCGGACAGGAAGTTTTCGGTTCCCATTATCACACATGGAGATCAGCCGTACAGCTTTTCGGCGTTTTAGACGGCAAGCACACCATTTTAGACGGAACGTATGACTTCTTAAAACCTTACTATGAAATGGTTCTCAACCAGCAGGAGGATGGGGTGGCTCAGGATTATGCTACCTTAAAGACAAGCGGACTCCATTACTCCGCCGCATTTGCACAGGGTAACGTTGCCACCATGAACATGGGGACATGGTTTATCTCCACCTTAATGGAAAAAATCCGCACCGGAGAATACACCGATGTCAGCAACTGGGGAATTGCAAAATATCCTCACGCAGAAGGCGTTGAACCGGGCTCCACCCTTGCAACCATCACCGCTCTGGCAATTCCGTCCAACGCACCCAATAAGGACCTGGCATGGGAATTCATCAACTTTGTCAGCGGAAAAGACGGAGCAGAAATCCTTGCAAAAACAGGCACGATTCCGGCTGTTATGAACAGCACAGTAGCTGATCTCGTATCAAGCGCAGACGGATTCCCCAAGGAAGACGGAACCAGTGTGGAAGCTCTCAATACTTCCAATCTGTACTTAGAAATGCCGGTTAACGCAAAGAGCTCTGAAATCGAAATCATTTTAAATGAAGCACACGATGCAATTATGACAGGCGGCATGTCCGTAGACGACGGAATTGCTGAAATGAACGAAAAAGTGAGCGCCATTTTAGGCCAGTAAGCAGTAAAACGTATACAGAACAGAGGCGGGCAGCAAAAGGCCCGCCTCATTTAAAGAGAATTTGTAAAGGAAAGGGAGGATGACACATGGCGAAGACAATAACAGAAGCGCAAAAGCAGGAAAAGATCGCGGCATTAAGCAAAAAACGGGAAGCCCTGAGCCTTTTATTAAAAGGCGCCCAGAAAACCGGAAAGCGTGAAAGCCTCATTGCGAAAATCGAGACAATAGATGAAAAAATTAAAAAAATCCGGACAGGAGAGCGGTTCACCCGTCAGGAAAAGAGGGATATGATTGCATACTCCTTCATTATCCCTAACTTTTTAGGGTTTGCGCTCTTTACTCTTGGCCCCATTATTTTTGCCTTTGTCCTGGGACTGATGAAGTGGGATGGAAACAGCCCCATGGAATTTACCGGGCTTAAGAACTTTCTGGATATGCTTGGAAACTCCAGATTCCGTTCTTCTTTTGTAAATACCGTTGTCTACTGTATTGCAACAGTGCCATCTACCTTAGTCAGCGCACTGGGGTTGGCCGTAGTTTTAAACCAGAAAATAAAAGGGAGAAATTTCTTCCGTACCGTGAGCTTTTTCCCTTATGTGGCTTCTCTGGTGGCGGTGGCAGCCGTGTGGAACATGCTGTTCAGCCCTCAAAAAAGCGGTCCCGTTAACATGATCCTCTACCAACTGGGCGTCAATGCAAAAAGCCTGCCAAAGTGGGCGGCAGACCCCCATTGGGTCATGTTCACCATTGTGCTGTTCAGCGTATGGAAAAATATGGGCTATTACATGGTCATTTATCTGGCAGGGCTTCAGGGAATCAACGGGGAATTATACGAGGCCGCAAGCCTTGACGGCTGCAATTCCTGGCAGAAATTCCGCTATATCACATGGCCCCAGCTTCAGCCCACCACCTTCTTTGTGACCATTATACTGACCATCAACTGCTTTAAAGTTTACGATATCGTATACATGCTGGCAGGCGGCTCCAACGGCATTGTGAGCTCTCAGGCAATGGTTTTGGTCTACCATATTTACGAAGAGGCATTCCGCAACTGGAACTTAGGCTATGCCAGCGCGGTTGCCATGGTATTGTTCTTAATGGTGCTTCTCATCACCCTGGTTCAGTTTAACGGTGAGAAGAAGTATGCCAATTAAAAGAAGGAGGATAAGATTATGAAGATAAAAAGTACAAATTATAAAATCAACAAATGCCTCCTCTACGCGGTCCTGTTCCTCTTGACGGCCATGATGCTGGTGCCCTTTGCATGGATGGTGTCCGCCTCTTTAAAATTGGATAAAGACGTATTCGTGTTTCCCATTCAGTGGATACCGGAAAATCCCAGATGGCGGAATTATCTGGATATCTGGGTGAAAATCCCCCTGATGAAATTTGTGACCAATACGGTGAAGATCACTTTTATCGTCACATTTTTACAGCTTTTGACCAGCAGCTTTGCCGCCTATGCTTTTGCAAAGCTGAAATTCAAATATAGAAACACCTTATTTATGGCCTATATCGCAACCATTGCGGTTCCGTGGCAGGTATACATGGTTCCCCAGTTCATGATGATGAGAAATTTCGGGTTAAACGACTCCCATCTGGCTATTATTTTCCTTCAGGCATTTTCCGCATTCGGCGTTTTTATGATGCGCCAGTTCTACCAGGGCATTCCCGATGAGCTTTGCGAGGCAGCCAGAATCGACGGCATGACGGAGTACCAGATTTACTCCAGGATCATGCTTCCCTTGTCAAAACCGGCACTGTCCACCTTGATGATTTTCACCTTTGTAAACACCTGGAACGATTTTTTAGGCCCCTTGATTTATTTAAAGACAGAGGCAAAGAAAACCCTCCAGCTTGGACTGAAAATGTTCATCAGCCAGTACAGCTCGGAATACGGCCTGATCATGGCAGCCTCAGTCCTTTCCTTAATTCCGGTCCTCATCGTATTTTTATCCCTGCAAAAGTATTTTGTAGAGGGAGTGGCGGCAACAGGAGTAAAAGGATAAGAGAGGAGAGAAAGTTATGAATGAAAAAATAGAAGCACTTTTAAAGGGAAAACCGGAGCTTACCAAAGAGAGATGCCGGGAGGCCATGGATTTTGCCGTAAAGCAGGTAAAAGAAAACTTAAAGGAATTCACTGATGATTTTAAAAAGGCATACAGTGAAGACGGATTTTATAAGCCTACGCCTAATGTGAACTGGACAACCGGCTTCTGGACCGGGCAGATATGGCTGGCTTATGAATGGAGCGGCGATGAGCAGTTAAAAAAAGCAGGGCTGGTTCAGGCAAAAAGCTTTTTAGACCGGATTGAAAAGAAGGTGGAGGTTGACCATCACGATATGGGATTTCTCTATTCCCCTTCCTGCGTGGCAGCCTGTAAGCTGGTGGGGGATGAGACAGGAAGAGAAGCGGCCATTAAGGCGGCAGACCAGTTGATCACCCGTTTCCAGCCGTTAGGAGAATTTATTCAGGCATGGGGACCGATGAACCAGCCTGAAAATTACCGTTTTATCATTGACTGCCTTTTAAACCTCCCTTTATTATACTGGGCTGCTGAGGAAACAGGGGACAGGAAATACAGGGATATAGCGGAAAAACACATTCATACGGCGATTTCCAACGTCATAAGGGAAGATCACTCCACCTGGCACACTTTTTTCATGAACATGGAAACAGGCGCGCCGGATCATGGAGCAACCTGTCAGGGATACCGGGATGGTTCCGCCTGGTCCAGAGGTCAGGCATGGGGTATCTATGGATGTGCCATGGCATACCGATATACTAAGAGGCCGGAATATATTGAAGATTTTAAGAATGTGACCGGATATTTCCTGGAGCATCTTCCCTCAGACCTGGTTCCTTACTGGGATCTGGAATTTGGAGAAGGCTCTGCTGAACCGCGGGATTCCTCCTCCGCCTCCATTGCAGTCTGCGGGATGCTGGAAATGGCTAAATATTTAGACGAAGAAGATGCTGCCTGTTATACCTCCATAGCCGGAAAAATCATGGAATCCGTGGTGGAAAACTACTCGGTAAAGGACTTAAAGGGGTCCAACGGGCTGGTGCTTCACAGCACTTATTCCAAGAAATCCCCTTACAATACCTGTACTCCGGAAGGGGTGGATGAATGCAACATCTGGGGAGATTACTTTTATATGGAGGCATTGACAAGGTTTTCGGCAGACTGGAATCCGTACTGGTGATGATCGGAACAATTGGACTGGAAGAATTCAATCGAAATAATTCGAAAAGAGGCGAATACAGATGAAACTTGAAACAAAGCAGGACTTCCGGAAATGGATGTTCCAGGTATTAGAGCCTTTAAAGCCGTTGTACAGCCCAGGGTGTGCCAGGCTCCATCTGGGAGACAGCGGAGTCACCTATCCGGAGGTCAGCATTGAGATGGAAGCCTTTTCCCGCCCCCTATGGGCGTTAGTCCCTTTGTGGCTTGGCGGGGGAAAGGGCTTTGAAGAGATTTACTTAAAAGGTCTTGAAAATGGCACCGACCCGGCTCACCCGGAATACTGGGGCGGCTTTGGAGATTATGACCAAAGGTTTGTGGAAATGGCGGCCATTGCCAGCGGCCTGATTTTTACCCCGGAAAAGCTGTGGGAGCCGCTTTGTGAGGAAGGGAAAAAGAATCTGGCAAAATGGCTTTATGGCATTAACGAACACATCATTCCGGACTGCAACTGGCAGTTTTTTATGATTCTGGTGAACGTCGCTCTCAAAAAACTGGACTGCCGCTACAGCCAGGAGCGGTTATCCTCCGGTCTTGAGAAAATAGAAAGCTATTACATCGGAGAAGGCTGGTACAGGGATGGCGGCTCCAGCCAGAAAGATTATTACATTTCCTTTGCCCTTCATTACTACGGACTGCTGTATGCCGCTGCCATGGAGGATGAAGACCCGGAGCGGTGTCTGAATTTTAAGGAGAGGGCAAAGGTCTTTGCCAGGGACTTCATTTACTGGTTCGACGAAAACGGTTCCGCCCTTCCCTATGGAAGAAGCCTTTCCTACCGGTTTGGAGAAGCGGCGTTCTGGTCAGCCTACGTGTTTGCAGGGCTTGATGAGATTCCGGCAGGCGTTGTAAAGGGCATATTGTCCCGCCATTTAAACTGGTGGCTGGAGCAGAAGATATTTGACCGGGATGGTGTCCTGACCATCGGATACGCATACCCTAATCTGATCATGGCAGAGCGTTACAATGCCCCAGGCTCCCCTTACTGGGGGATGAAAACCCTTCTATGCCTGGGTCTTCCCGATGACCACCCGTTCTGGCAGGCAGAGGCAGAAGAGCTGCCAGGGCTGGAAACCGTGAAGATGTTAAAGCAGGCGGATATGATCATGCACCGCCATGGAAAAGATGTGATCGCTTATCCGGCGGGAGTGTGCGAACGGTACGGGCACGGTCATGTTCCGGAAAAATATTCAAAGTTCGCCTATTCCACCCGGTTTGGATTTTCCGTTGCCAAAAGCCAGATCGTGCTTCATGAAAATGCCCCTGATTCCGCTCTGGCCTTTGTCATTGACGGAGACGATTACGTGTTTGTGCGAAAATACAGTGATTCCTACGAAGTTCTTCCTGACAGAGTGGTCAGCAGATGGCATCCGTTTCCCGGAATTACGGTTACCTCTACAGTCATTCCCAGGGAGTACGGTCATTTGAGAATCCATGAGATTTACAGCCAGTATGACTGCACAGCATATGACTGCGGATTTTCCGTGAAGAAATTTACAGAGGGCTATGAACAGAAGGCGGAAGAAAATACCGCTTTTGTGTCCCATAAAGGTCAGACATGCAGGGTATCAGGGGAAGGTCCGGAGGCGGCGGGGCTGGTGATCGAAGCTGACCCCAACACCAATGTGCTTTATCCCAATGGCTCTATCCCGGCGGTTTCTTACCGGATTAAAAAAGGAGAAACAGTGAGGCTGGAGACAAAGGTGGAGAGTTTCATTTTCTGAGAAATGTTTCTAAAGGGCGGCTCGTTGATTTTAAAACTTTTTCGCTGTATAATAGGTTCATGAACCGGTGAGGAGGGCGAGAGAAGATGTGGATGAGTAAAAAGCAGAATTTAAAGGCTTCTTATTATAACAGCTTCTTCGCCCTCATTGTCATCCCCATTCTTTTGATTATTCTGCTGTCTATTTTCATCATCCGGACCATGATGGTGGATTCTGCAGTTTCCAATATCCGGCGCGCCCAGGATAACATCGCTTCTGCCCTTGGGGGAGAGGTAAAGGATGTGTCCCTGCGTTTATCCCATTTCGTATACGTCAATGACAATGAAGTCGTAAAAAATGCAGCCAAAACCAACACAAAGGATTTGGCTGAAAAATACCATTATACCAGAATTCTGACTGAGTCCTTTCACTATGCCATGGTTCCGGTCCAGGACATCCTTTCTGCCGTATTTTACATGAAGGACGGGGATCATACTTACATAAAAGACGACATCACCCTTGGAGAGGACCAGTTGAAATCTTCCTCCTGGTATCAGGCGGCTCTGGCAGAGCCGAATACGGTAAAAACCGGCTTTTATGACCGCAGTGTGACCAATTCCAGAAAAAATGCCTATACCCTGACCATTGCCGCGGGCCTGTCTCCCGGCATTGATGTGGACAGGGATGGGGTCATAGAGATGGCAGCTCTGTTCACCTCTTCCCAGACCGGACGCCTGATCAAGGATTATAATAAAGAACGGGTGCTGGGTACCACCATGATCGCTGACCAGTCAGGAAACGTGATTTTCGACCCGGAAAGCACAGTGTCCCTTTTACCCCGGAACATTTCCCTGGAACAGACAGAATTCCGGTATCAGGCAAACGGCAGACAGTACATGGGAGTGGTGACCAGGGAACCGGTGACCGGCTTAAAAATCATCAGTGTGGTGGCCTATGAAACCCTTACAAGGAGCTTTAACAGGACAGCGGCCGTCATCGTTGTGGTCACCCTCATCCTGTTTGCGCTGTTTTACCGGTTTTCCAGCTATTTCTTGACGAGCATCATCGACCCCATTCACCATACGGTAGAGGGCATGAAACGGGTAGAGGAAGGGGACCTTCTGGTCCATGTGGAGCCAAAAGGCCAGTCAGAACTGCGCCTGATGATTCATTCCTTTAACCGGATGACGAGACGGCTGAAACAACTGATACAGGAAAACGAAGTGCAGCAGCAGAAGAAGCACGAAGCGGAGATCAGGGCGCTCCAGTCCCAGATCAATCCTCATTTTCTGGTGAATTCCTTAAATTCCATCCGGTTCATTGCGCAGATGTCGAAGTATGAGTCCATCGCCCGCATGGCGGAGGCCCTGATTAAAATACTGTCCTGTTCTTTCCGAAGCAGCGGAGGGTTTTACTCTTTAAAAGAGGAGCTGGAGATTTTAGACGGCTATATCTATCTGATGAAAATCCGCTATTCCGATGGATTTGAAATAAAGTATGACATCGAAGAGGCATGTCTTTCCTGCCTTGTTCCCCGGCTTATCTTACAGCCGGTGGTGGAAAATTCCATTGTCCACGGTTTCAGCGGCCTTATGGATGAAATGGGAACCATCTGGCTGACGGCCCGCAAAGAGGGCGATTTTCTTTCTGTTGAAATCCGGGATAACGGAAAAGGCATGCCGGAAGAAGACATCCGCCGGATCATGAGCGGAGAAGAAAAAGAGGAAGGACAAAAGGATTATGTGAGCATTGGCATTACCAACGTGAAAACCAGGCTGGCCCTCAATTATGGAAAAGACTGCGGATTTGAGATGGAAAGCGGGGAGGGCCGGTTTACAAGAACCTCTATCCGCATTCCCGTAAGAAAGGAGCCGGAAAACCTATGAGAAATGTCCTGATTGTGGATGACGACACCATTGTCCGGATCACCCTCCGTTCTCTGATCAACTGGGAAGAAATGGGGTATCACATTGCTGCTGACGCTATCCACGGACAGCAGGCCCTGGAATACATAAGAAGCCATCCGGTGGACCTGGTCATCACCGATATGAAAATGCCGGTTATGGATGGAATCGGACTTTTGGAAGAATTAAACTGCCTGAAACGTATGCCTGCAGTTCTGGTTTTAAGCGGCTATGACGATTTCAAGCTGGTCCGGGATGCGTTCCGGCTGGGAGCCTGTGACTACATATTAAAGGCCGGATTAACGGAAGAGACCCTTATATCCATGTTAAAACGCGTGGATGAAGAGGTCTTTCAAAACCGCAGGCAGGAAACAAAAGAAGAGGAGAGGTCTGTCATAAAAATCCCCGCCTCCGTTATTCTTGCAGACATGGCCGTTGGAAAGCGGCCTCTTGAGGAGTCCTTTTTTCAGCAGGAATATCTGGTGATCCAGTTTGAAATAGAGGATTTCCATAAGGTTTCGGCCCGCTTTGGAGAGGATTTTGAAGAAGAACTGATAAAACCCATGCTGGAGCTGGCAGGACAGATTCCCAGAGTGGCTTCCCGCTGTATCCTTGGGGCAGCAGCGCCCTCCCGTTATGTGATGCTGTACCGCATCACCGATCCTCAGCAGTATAAGGAAAATTCGGTTTCCGCCTGCGGGCAGCTATGCAATGTGTGGAAGCATTTCATGAACCTGTCCGTTTCGGCGGGAATCAGCAGTCCCGGAAAGGGGGCTGGGGATTTCCTGAGCCGGTTTGAAGAGGCCGGGGAGAGGCTGCGGCTTAAATGCTTAAAAGGAAAGGGAAAGATCTGTGATCCCTGGGAAAAGGATGTGGTTTCCTTTGAACAGGTACGACAGGCCGGGCAGGAGTATGAAAGGCTTATAAAGGGGCTGATGGTGGGCGATGAACTGGCTGCGGGGCTGGAGAAAAAGCAGCTTTTTTCAGAGCTTTACCAAATGGAGCTAAAGGAGGCTAAAAAGGTCTGCCTCTGTATCGTTTGCAGCATAGCCTGGCAGCTTTCGGACAACCATGACGATATCAGCGCCCTGTTTGTGGAGGAAGTCAATTATTATGAGAAAATAAGCCGGCTGGAGGAAATGAGAAGTCTGGAGCTGTGGCTGAACAATTTCTTTCGCTGGATCATGGATTACAATGCCCATCAGACTGACCGGAGACAGGCGGATATGATGATCCGGGCAAAACGGTTCATTATGGACAATTACGCCAACCCGGAGCTGACCTTAAAAAGCGTGGCAGACTTTGTGGGCCTCAATGAAAAATATTTTACCACCAGATTTACAAAGGAAGAGGGGATGACCTTCAGCAACTATCTGACAGAAGTGCGCATCCGCAAAGCGAGGGAGCTGATGGAAACAACGGATTTAAAAATTTATGAAATCAGCCAGAGCGTTGGCTACAACAGCGTGGAGCATTTCACCAGAGTGTTTAAAAAGCAGTGCGGAATCAGCCCTGGCGGGTACAGGAAGTAAAGACCTGACAATACATCAAGTTTTCAAACCATATCTCATGGAGAAGACTGTTTTGAAATGATAAGATAATATCATCAAAACAAGGGAGGTATTACAAAGATGAGAAAACGAATGTTGGCTTTGGGACTTTGTGCGGCAATGGCAGTGGGGACATTGGCCGGCTGTTCTTCTTCGCAGGGGACATCAGCAACAACTGCAAAGGGTCAGGAAGAGGCGCCCTCAGAGACAGGAAAAACAGAGGCAAAAGAAGACCTGGAAGGCAGTCTCGTATTTGCCATCTGGGACAACAATCTGATGGATTATATTGATGAAAATGATATGGTTGGGAAATTCCAGGAGAAGTATCCCAATGCGGATATCGAAGTGGAAAAGATCAAGGACGACTCCGAATACTGGAACGCCATGAAGATGAGAACTTCCGCAAACCAGCTTCCTGACGTCATGTTCAACAAACCCTTTACCTTATCCAGATTTAAGGATTATCTTCTGGATTTATCCGGTCTGGAAGCTGCAAAAAACAATGAACTGGCCTCCGGATACGCCATGGATGGCAAGGTCCTGGGCGTTCCCATGACAGCCGGATACGAATACGTTTATTACTGGAAAGATATGTTTAAGGAAGCGGGCGTAGAGGTTCCCACCACCTGGGAAGAACTCGAAACAACAGCCCAGACCCTTCAGGATCACTACGGCAAAAATGATCCGGACTTTATGGCAATTGCCCTCGGCGCAAAAGATGAATGGCCGGATTATCCCTATATGGAATTTATGCCTGCACTTCAGGGCGGCAACGGCCAGAACTGGAACGACATGGCAAAGGCGGACGCTCCCTTTGCAGAGGGAACGGACATTAACAAAGCGTACAACAAGGTATATAACTTATTCAGCAAGGCTGTGTTCGGCAAAGACCCTCTGGGCATGGGAAATGATCAGGTAACGTCCTTATTTGCACAGAAAAAAGCTGCCATCATCGCGCTGGGAGACTGGGGCCTTCAGAATATCCAAAACGGCACCGACGATGTATCAGAGCTGGGCACCTTCTACCTTCCTGTAAGAGATTCCAAGGACGATCCATTCCGCGTCATCGTTCAGGGCGATTCCTTTATGGGAGTGACCACTCACAGCAAGAATCCGGAGCTGGCAAAGGCATTTGTGGAGTGGTTCTACAGTGAAGACTGGTATCCGGGATACATCAGCTACGTGACCAGCGCCTCCTCCATGAAGAACTTCCCCAAGGAAAAAGACCCGATTCTGGCCCAGGCAGATGAGCAGCAGCCGGATAAGGAACTGGTCATGTATGACGGCGGCGGAGACGACTTCCAGGCGATTCAGAATGAAATCGCATTTGATTACAAGAAGCTGGGCTCCCAGATGTTTACCGATGGATTCGATCTTAAGGCAGAACTGGATGGGCTCAATACAAAATGGGCAGAAGCCAGAACAAAGCTGGGAATTAAATAAACAGAGCAGGAAAGGGGACAGGGTGATGGAAACCCTGTCCCCTTTTCACCCAAGAACTTGAATCAGGAGGTATCTATGAATTCACTGGAAAAACAGAAAAAAAGGTTTATTATATGTTCCCTTGTCGTTCCCATGGCCCTGCTCATCGGGTTTGTGGTGCTTCCGGCCTTTGACTTAATCCGCATGAGCTTTACAAACTGGGATGGGTATTCCCAAGGCTACGATGCCATTGGCTTTGGCAATTATGCGGCCATGCTCCGCAATAAGGACTTATGGCTGTCTCTGCGCAACAATGCGGTGTACTTTTTCGGGCATCTGATCTTCATTCCCGTGGAGCTGCTGTTTGCTGTTTTGCTGACTTCAAGGCTTAAAGCGGCAAAATTCTACAAGACCATGGTTTTTATGCCCTATATCATCAACGGAGTGGCTATTTCCTATGCCTTTTCCTATTTCTTTTCTCCCATTAACGGGGCTTTTGATGAGATATTGACCCTGTTTCATTTGGAGGGACTTATCAGGAACTGGCTGTCAGACCCTAAGCTGGTCAACTTCGTTCTGACCTTCGTTTCCCTGTGGAGGTTTTCCGGGTATCATGTCATTCTCTTTATGGCAGCCCTTCAATCCCTTCCTGAGGATGTGCAGGAGGCAGCCAGAGTGGACGGCGCAGGGGCGTGGCAGATGTTCCGCTACATTCAGATTCCCTCTATTATGCTCATGGTGGACTTCGTCCTTTTTGATAACATCCGGGGGGCGCTTCAGGTATTTGATATCCCTTACGTCATGACCAGCGGAGGTCCGGGATACGCTTCTTCCACCTTTACCCTCTATACCATTGATACGGCTTTTAAATACAGCAACTTTGGCCTCGCTTCCACCATGGCGGTGGCGATTATGGTCATGATCGTTGTCATTTATCTGATACAAAACAAGATCATCCATGGAATCATTTTGAAGGGAGGGGGAAAATAAGATGAAACGGCGTACAATGGAACAGGGCATCAAACAGCTTCTCTGCATAGGTATGGTTCTGGTGGTTCTGGCCCCCATTCTTCTGACTCTGTTTGCGGGCCTTAAGACAAAGGCGGATATGGTGAACACCTCCCCCCTGCTTTTGCCGCCTATGGCGAGGGTCACCTTTCAGAACTTTGAAAAGGTGCTGGGAGATAAGTATTTGATAATCGGTTTTAAAAATACGGGAATCATACTGGCAGTCAGCATTCTGTTTAACGTATTGTTTGGGACCATAACCGCATTTATTCTGGAGCGTTTTGAATTTAAGCTTAAAAAGCTGATCATGGGGCTTTTCTTCCTGGGAATGCTGATTCCCAGCTTTGTGACGGAAATTGCCAGATTTAAGATCATCAACAGCATGGGGCTTTACAATACTTTGGGAGCGCCCATCGTGATTTATGTAGCGTCAGATTTAATGCAGCTTTATATTTACCGGCAGTTCATTTCGACTCTTCCGGTGTCTCTTGATGAGAGCGCTCTTTTGGACGGCTGTTCCTATTTCGGCCTGTTTACCAGGATTATTTTCCCTCTGCTGGCGCCTGCCACGGCTACGGTGGTGATCATCAAGGCCATCACCATTATCAATGACATGTACATCCCTTACCTGTATATGCCAAAGAACAGGCTGCGGACCCTGACCACCTTTTTGATGAATTACGCCAATGCCCAGCAGGGGTCCTGGCAGAAGCTGGCGGCAGGAATCATCATCATCATGCTGCCCACCATTTTGATCTATCTCTTCTTCCAGAAATACATTCTGGCGGGAATCGCAGCAGGAGCCGTAAAAGAATAAAAGATACAGGAAATCGTAAAAAATGTGATGGATTCTCTCACCGTGGTCACTTATAATGGATTCATGGTATTAATAGAAGGAGGTTTCTTTCAATGGAACAGAAAACCGCAAAACTGGAATGGCTGGAAGATCCTAAAGTCTTTGCAGTGAACCGCCTGCCAGCTCATTCCGATCACTGCTATTATGAAACAGAAGCAGAAGCTTTAAAGGGAATTATGGGACTGCGTCAATCCTTAAACGGAACCTGGAGATTTTCCTATGCAGAAAATCCTGGGGAGCGGAAGGAATATTTCTATGAAAAGGATTTTAACCCGGACGGCTTTGGCACCATAGAAGTCCCCGGACATATAGAACTTCAGGGATATGGCCAATGCCAGTACATCAATACCATGTATCCATGGGATGGCCTGTCTGATATCAGGCCCCCTCACATCGACTGGCAGAATAATCCGGTGGGAAGCTATATCAGGGAATTTGAAGCGGAGGAACCGCTGAAAGGAAAGCGGATATTCCTGTCCTTTCAGGGAGTGGAAACGGCTTTTTACGTCTGGCTTAACGGCCATTTCATAGGATATTCTGAGGATTCTTTTACACCCTCTGAATTTGAGATTACAGATGCTGTTTTGCCTGGGACCAACCGCCTTGCGGTGGAGGTTTATAAAAGAAGCAGTGCGAGCTGGATCGAGGATCAGGACTTTTTCCGGTTTTCCGGGATTTTCCGTGAGGTGTATTTATATGCAATTCCGGAGTGTCATGTGGAAGATATGTTCATCCACGGAGATGTGTCTGAGGATTACCGGGATGGCCTGTTTCGGGCTGTTTTGACCCTTTCCGAGGGAACAAAGGGGAGTATTTGCGCTGTCTTAAAGGATGGAACCGGAGAGATTTCCGCTTCCTGGGCTCCTGTTCCTGCAAATGGGGAAGTGGAATTTTCCTGCCGTATTTCCGATGCCCGTTTATGGAGCGGGGAAGACCCTTACCGGTATGAATTTACTGCCACTTTATATGATGAACAGGGAAATGTAAAAGAAGTCATTCCCCAGAAAATAGGCTTTCGCCGTTTTGAACGGAAAGACGGCCTGATGTGCTTAAATGGAAAGAGAGTGGTGTTCCGGGGAATCAACCGCCATGAATTCAATGTGAGAAGGGGCCGTTCCATTACGAAAGAGGATATGATTTGGGACATCCAATTCATGAAACGCCACAACATCAATGCGGTCAGAACCTGTCACTATCCCGATCAGAGCTTATGGTATGAACTCTGCGATGAATATGGAATTTACCTCATAGATGAGGCGAATTTAGAGAGCCACGGTTCCTGGCAGAAGATGGGAGCCAGTGAGCCTTCCTGGAATGTGCCTGGAAGCCTGCCTCAGTGGAAGGACTGCGTGGTGGACCGGGCGAAGTCCATGGCGGAACGTGATAAGAACCATCCCAGCATCCTGATCTGGTCCTGCGGAAATGAGTCGTATGCGGGAGAGAATATTCTGGCGATGTCGGAATATTTTAAGGAGAGGGACCCTTCCAGGCTGGTTCATTATGAAGGCGTGTTCTGGAACCGGGAATTTGACCGGATCAGCGACATGGAAAGCCGGATGTATGCCAAGCCTGCCGATGTGGAGGAATATTTAAAAAATAATCCTGAAAAGCCTTTTATCCTCTGTGAATACATGCATGCCATGGGAAATTCTCTTGGCGGCATGAAAAAGTACACAGACCTGGAAGACCGGTATCCGATGTATCAGGGCGGATTTATCTGGGATTATATCGACCAGTCTTTGATGAAAAAGGATGCTTACGGTGAAGAACGTATGACCTATGGCGGAGATTTCGGTGACAGGCCTACGGATTACAGCTTTTGTGGGAACGGGATTGTCTATGCAGACAGGACCATTTCTCCCAAGGCTCAGGAGGTCAAATATCTGTATCAGGATATCCGCCTGACTCCTGATTTCAGGGGAGTATCCATAGAAAACAGAAGATTATTTACCGATACTTCAGATTTGGAGTTTGTCTATTCGGTTTTAAAGGATGGGGAGCCGGTTTATCAAAAGAAATTTCATGCCTTGGTCAAGCCTCTGGAAACAGGGTATGAGGCCCTTTCCATTCCGGATTTTACAGAGCCGGGAGAGTATGCCCTCCAGGTTTCAGCTCTCTTGAAAAATGATACCCTGTGGGCTGAGGCCGGTTATGAGGCAGCCTTTGGCGAGGCGGTTAAGTCAGTGGAAGGGCGAACGGAAGAATGCATTGAAACGCCTCTAAAGATTGTTTACGGTGACGTGAACATTGGCGTCATGGGAGAGAGCTTTCAGGTGCTGTTTTCCAGACAGGAGGGCAGCATGGTTTCCCTCGTCTATGACGGAAAAGAGTGGCTGGGAAGGCCCCTTATGCCGGTGTACTGGAGGGCTGCGACGGATAATGACAAAGGAAATAAATTTTCAGTGAAAAGCGCCCTGTGGTTTGGGGCAGGCAGGTTCCCTTATTACAGCAATGAAAATTGTAAAGTGGAAGAGAAAGAGGGACGGGTAAAGGTGACCTATACCTATGAGCTTTCCACGATTCCCAAAGCAGTGACAGAGGTTTCCTATGAAGTGAGTGGAAATGGTTCCATTCAGGTGAAGGCCCTGTTTAAAGGGCAGAAAGGTCTGCCGGAGCTTCCGGCTTTTGGTATGAGGCTTATCACGCTGGAAGCGGCTAAAAAGTTCATCTGGTATGGACGGGGACCGGAGGAAAATTACTGTGACAGGAATGAGGGAGCCAGGCTGGGGATTTATGAGGATACGCCTGATAACAACTTATCCCGCTACCTGGTGCCTCAGGAGTGCGGAAACAGGACAGGTGTCCGCTGGCTTAAGGTATCGGATATGAAAGGCCATTCCATTGGTTTTCGGGCTTCCGGGCAGCCTTTTGATGCCTCTGTTCTTCCCTATACGGCGGAGGAATTGGAGTCAGCCACACACCGGGAAGAGCTTCCTGCCCCCAGGTATACGGTGGTGAATATTTTAGGTGCCATGCGAGGCGTAGGCGGGGATGACAGTTGGGGAGCACCGGTTTATCCGGAGTACTGTATAAGCGGAGAAAAAGAGATGGTAACGGAATTTATAATTGAAAGAATAGGATAAAGCCAGACAAAAGCCGGTAATATTTGACTTGACGCAGCCTTCATAAAATTTTAGAATAAATGTATGAGGACTTCTTAGCGCCCATTCCTTGTGGGTGGGGTGTTTGAGGAGGATATATTTATACTTTGGAGGTTTGCTATGAAAACGAATGAGATTGAAGTGCGGGCTGGCTTGGAACATATGGATTTTGAAAGAGTAAGGGAAATGCTGTCCTGCGCAGAGTGGAGCAAAGGGATAGGAATGGATGAAGTTAAGCAGGGAGCTTCCAATGCGGCTCTGGTTGTAGGGGCTTTTCATGAAAATGTTCAGGTTGGATATGCCAGGGCAATATCTGATAAGACCAGATTCGCCTATATTTCAGATGTGTATGTGGATGACCGTTTCCGGCACATGGGAATAGCCAGGAAGATGGTGGCTCATTTATTATCCCATGACTCTTTGAAGGATGTATATCAATGGGTGTTAAAGACCGAGGTGGAAGGAGTATATGAATCCATGGGATTTGTTCCTGTTTCAAAACCGGAAAAGTGGATGGAGATAAGGAAAGAACGGCCTGAACGCTGATGTTTGTGAACCAGAAATCCGATAATAGTTACAATTATGTCAGATTATGGAGATAAAGCTGGAATATATTGTAAAAAAACAGACTTTGTGCTATACTTGGCTTGTAATTAATCTGGGGTCAGAAAGAAAATAGGAGGTATTCACATGAAGTTTTTAAAATGTAATCGATGCGGAAATATTGTAGCAGTAGTGGAAGAAAAAGGCGGCACTATTACTTGCTGCGGTGAGACAATGGGTGAATTGGCAGCCAACACAACCGATGGAGCAACCGAAAAGCACGTTCCTGTTATTGAAATTGACGGACAGAATGTAAAGGTTACTGTAGGTTCTGTAGAGCACCCAATGCTTCCTGAGCACTATATCGCCTGGATTGCTTTAGAGACAAAGCAGGGCAATCAGAGAAAGGTACTGGAGCCGGGAAATAAGCCGGTTGCTGAATTCGTTCTTTGCGAAGACGATGAGGTAATTGCTGCATATGAATACTGCAATCTTCACGGATTATGGAAGGCAGAGAATTAAAGAAAAGAAGAGTGGGAAAACTCACAGGCCGTAAGGTCAATGTTATGAATTTAAGAGATCTGATAATCTTTTACGATTATCAGATCTTTTTTTATATTATATTAATCGGAAAATTATGATTATAGTTTTTTTGCATGGCAATATGCACAATATAGCTATTTTACTTTTCGTATGGAAGTAGTTATATTTTACATATTAAGCATAGGAGGTTCAAACAAGATGAAAGAAAGAACATTTAATGAAGCCGAGTTAGTAGAACTGGGCCGCAGGTTATTTGCGGCCGGTGGATTGGATGAAGAGAGTGCACGTGTAATTGCTGAAGATCTGGTAGCGGCTGATATGAGAGGGCTGTACAGTCATGGGGTATCCCGAATTCCAATGTATTTAAAACGAATTGATTCCAAATGTATTAACAAAAATCCCGATATAAAGGTAGAAAAGGTGGCAGCAGCGGCACTGCGTATTGACGGTGATGATGCGATGGGATTTTTAGTGGCTCATAAGGCGGTGGAAGAAGGTATAAAACTGGCAGCCGAAACTGGCATTGCTATAGTTGGCTGTCACCGGAGCACGCACTTTGGGATGTCGGCTTTATATGTAAAACAGGCTGTTGAAGCAGGGTATTGCTGTATGGTGTATACCAACTCCAGCCCGGCCCTTCCTGTATTCGGTGGCAAAACTACATTCCTGGGGGCAGCCCCGTTTGCTGCCGGTATGGTTGGAGGATATGAGAGTCCGGACTATATTCTGGATATGGCCATGACGAAGACTGCCAGGGGAAAAATCAGGGTAGCCATGATTAACAATGAACCAATACCAGAGGGGCTTGCATTAGACAGTGACGGCAATCCAACCACTGATGCGAAGAAAGCTTTTGAAGGTGTGTGTCTGCCGTTTGGTGATGCAAAAGGAGCAGGACTTGCAATGCTGATGGATATGATGGCCGGAATGTATACCGGCTCCAATTATGCGGGAGATGTAAGCAGTTTATATTACCGCTTCGATGAGCCCCAGAATCTTGGTCATATGATTTTTATCATGAAAGCCGATTTATTCATGCCAATGGAAGAATATAAAAAGAAAATGGATATTTATTATAAGAGACTTAAGGCTCTGCCCAGAGCAGCGGGGTGTGATGAAATTCTTATGCCTGGTGAGCCGGAAGATAGAAAAACGGAGAAATCCCGTAAAGAAGGAATACTGCTTTCAAAGAATATTCAGCAGAGTCTGTACGTTGAATGTATGCAGCGAAATGTGGAATGCTCCGATATTTTAGATACCGCGGATATCGATATCAGCAGCAATGCCGGGGCAGTCGTATTCGAGATGAAAGAATAAAACAGAAGTTGATCCAGCGGAGTATGGATTAACAAAATTGTAAAGGAGAAGGATATGGAAAGTTCAGGTAAAAAAGGGTTCTTGCATTATGAAATAAACGGAATACCGCTGTATTTGTACATATGTATGTCAATACCTGTAATCTTGGGGATGATAACCGGATCACTGGGAACGGACATGCTTTCAACGATGGCTATGCTTTTTGTGATAGGAATGTTTTTTACACAGGTAGGAAAGCGGCTTCCAATCTGGAATAAATGGATTGGCGGAGGCAGTATGATGGCTATTATGGCACCGTCTTTCATGGTTTATATGAAATGGCTTCCGGAAAAATATGTGGAATCAGCAACGGTTTTCTATGATGGTGTCAGTTTTCTGGAACTATATTTGGGATTGCTGATGGTAGGCGGACTGCTGGCAGTAGATCGTGATACGCTGCTTAAAACATTAAAGCGGTGCGGCCCAGTGTTCTTTGGAACAATAGTATTAGGCGGTGCGTTTGGTCTGTTGGGAGGGATTCTTGCTGGAATGGCTCCCGCCGATATTCTGTCTTATTATGTCCTGCCAAACCTGGGTGGAGGAAATGGCGCAGGCGCTGTTCCCATGAGTGAGATCTTTGAGAAGGTGACAGGAAATTCCAAGTCGGAATACTATGCTACTGCATTGGCGATTCTGACCATCGGAAGCACCATTGCTTTGATTATGGGAGTGTTTTTAAACCGTCTGGGGGATATTGTACCTTCCCTGACAGGGGATAAAACCCAGTTGCTTCGCAAAACATCGGCGGATGATAAAGTGGAACAGAAAGAAACAAAGAAAGTGGAGGTAACCAAAACAGATATTGCAGCGGGATTTGTGGTAGCCGGTTCCTTTTATGCATTGGCCTGCTTCTTCGGTGAATATTTGCTTCCTTCAATAGGAAAGATCATCATACATCCTTATGCATATTTAATCATATTTCTGACTTTGGCAAATATTTTTAAACTGATACCGGAGAATCTCGCTCAAGGCACTAAGGCATTATCAAAATTTGTGACTGGAAATATGGGGCCAATGTGTTTTGCAGGTATGGGAATCGCCATTACAGACTTCGGGGAATTTGTCGGAGCGATAACATTGGAAAATTTATTTGTTACCTTCATGATTATTGTAGGAATTACTGTTGGAGCAGCAGTATTGGGGTGGATGGTAGGATTTTACCCGATTGATTCAGCTATTATTGTTGGACTTTGCTGTGCAAACAGGGGAGGAAGTGCAGATGTGGTTCTCTTGGGTGCAACAGACAGAATGGAACTGATGCCATATGCACAGGTATTATCCAGATTGGGCGGAGCCATTGTTCTGGCCTTGTCAAGTACCATATTTGCCATTATGTTTTAAGATTTAATCAAAAAGAAACGTTAAACCGGTTCATTCACGGTTTAACGTTCTTTTACTAAGAAAATGATTGAAGGGCAAATGATATAAAATTAGCTACAAGAGGATAATGAAGAACTTTTTCATCATATGCCAGCCAGGATTTTCGGGTGAACTTTGAGTCGTCTTTAAATGTCAGAGGCAGAGTATATAAACCATCCATGGGATCAAAGTATTTGGCGTCGGAAAAAATACCATAACCTAATTTATGTTTTATCATTTGCAGACAAGCTTCCCCGCTGTTTACTTTGAGTTTGATGTTAGGTGGTACAGAAAAGTGTTCATCCCACCATTTGGAAGTGGCTTCAATAATTGTTTCCTCTTTTGCATACTCAATTCGGGCAAGGTTTGGCAGGTTCTCCAGGATGATCGGTTCATGAGAAATGATGACAATTTGATCCTCAGATAATAAATGCTTTTTCAACGGAGTACTTATGTTGCCGCGGGCAAAGCAGACATGCAGTTCTTGTTCTTCCAATGACTTTATGAGTTGACTGCTCAAATCGGTATAGAGTTCCAGCTTGACCTGAGGATAGGCTTCTGAGAATTTTTGTAATAGTGAAGGGACCACAAAATGCATAAAGGAGTTTGGTACACCGATCCTGAGCGTTCCCTGGGTGCCCTGGTCAGAATTTTCGATGTGGTTTTTGATTTCATCCAGGGTCTGAAGGATTTCACTGGCTTTTTGGGCCACATATTCTCCGTTAGGGGTAAAGACAACACCTTTGGTACTGCGAACCGTTAAAGCTGTATTCAGTTCCAGTTCTATTTGCTGAAGACGTCTGGTCAGTGATGGCTGGGTAATAAACATCAGGTTTGCGGTACGGGTTATATTTCTTGTTTTGTATAAAGTGGTGAGTATTTTCCAATCAAAATCTCTCATAATCCCTCCGGTGAATTTTGTAGAATTTATTGGTTTCGTGTTACTAGCATATAACTATTTTGACTTTCCGTCAATTAGAGAATAACAGATAATAAAAAGAGAGGTATCCTATGAAACTGTCTTATCCTGTTGCCGTACCTGATGCCGGCGTGAAGGTGATGGCATGGTGTGATGAATTTGAAACTGTTTTTTATCAATTAAAGAAAATGGGTTATGAAGGAATTGAACTTCTGGTCAGAGATCCGCAGACAGTGGATATCAGTCTGCTGGACAGGCTGTTAGAGGATAATGGGCTCGTTTTGTCAGCTATTGGAACGACTCCAATGCAAACGAAAGATGGGCTGTTTCTAATGCATCAGGAGGAGGCTGTCCGCCAAGAGGCGTTAAAACGGCTGTATCAACTGATTGAACTGGCGGCTCATTACCAAACCTCGGTTTTAGTTGGGAAATATCGCGGGATGACGGGAGAAGAATATTATGTCAGTCTGCCTTATTTAAAGGAAGTATTAGAAGGAGCCTGTAACACTGCATTGTCTTATGGTGTAGATTTATACTTAGAGCCGCAAAGTTCAGGCAATATTAATAATTTAAATACAGTGGCGCAGACACTTGAATGGACCCGGCTTTGTGGATGCAGTAACTTAAAAATATTGGCTGATGTTTACCATATGTCAATAACGGAGCCGGATACAGGCCATTCAATTAAATCCATGGGCAATGCTTTGGGTATGGTGCATATGTCGGACAGCGACCGTCTGATTCCGGGTTGTGGGCAGCTTGAACTTGATAAAGTTATGAAAGAGTTAAGAGATATTAATTTTCGGGGATTTGTATCAATGGAGATCAAGCAACAGCCAGACAGCAAAACGGCAGCGCAGAAATCTGCAGAATATTTACTTAAATGTATTGGAGAAAAAAGATGAAGAGAATTGCTTTAATCAGTATTACCATAAATTCAGTTAAACCAATGACCGATTATTTATTATCAAAACCGGATATTGCAGTTATTAATTATCTGGATGGTTATCTGAGTGAAAAAATAGAAAAAGAGGGCGGCATTACCGATGAAACAATGGGGCGAATGCTGCATCTGCTGGCAGCAGCATGCCGGGATGGAGCGGATGGCGTCATATTGACCTGTACCGTATTCTCTCCTTATGCCGACATGTTTCAAAAATTATTTTCCGTTCCTGTAATTGGAGCGGATACGGCAATGTTTGATCAAGTGGGGAAAATTGGGGGAAGTACAGCGCTGTTGTGTACGTTTGAGTCTACTTTAACACCATCCAAAAGACAATTATCTGAACAGTACTTAAAATATAACAAGAAAGAACAGATTGAAATTGTCTGGTTAAAGGAAGCTTACGAAGCAATACAGCAGCAGAATTTAAAGAAACATAATGACCTGATTATAAAGCAGGTTCAACAGATGGATGGCAGCTATGATAATATTGTGCTGGCTCAGATTTCTATGGCTGGAGCAGCTAATGGGCTGATGCTTAATAAATCCAGGCTGTTTACCAGTCCTCAGGCGGCTTATGAACAGTTGCTGGAACTGATGAAATAGGAGGAGAGAAACATGAACAATACCGTAAAATTAGGATGCATTGCTGATGATTTTACCGGTGCAAGTGATGCCGCCTCTTTTTTGGTGAAGGGCGGCATACGGGTGTTGTTAGTGAGTGAAATCCCGGATATTGATATTGACCTCGATGGATTTGATGCAGTTGTAATTGCATTGAAAACCAGGACAATGGAAAGATCACGAGCAGTTAAAGATACACTTGCTGCGGTTTCCTGGCTGAAAGGAAAGGGGGTGCAGCAGTTATATTTTAAATATTGCTCTACTTTTGACTCCACCCCAAAAGGAAACATTGGCCCTGCAGCGGATGCGATATTAGAATACTGTGATACACCGTATACCATTTTATGTCCAGCATTGCCGGTCAATAAAAGGACAGTCCTGGATGGCAGGCTGTATGTTAATGGTGTTTTACTTCATGAAAGTCCAATGAAAAATCATCCGCTGACACCAATGTGGGCGGCAGATATTGCTGAGCTTATGGAACCCCAGAGCCAATACCCCTGTATGAAACTTTCTATTGATATGTTACATAAACCGGTGGCAGAAATTCATAAGGTGATCAGTGATTTTGGAGAAGGGAAAGAGCATTTTTATGTAATTCCCGATTTTGTATGTTCAGAGGATGCTGTAAGAATCGTGGAAGTATTTGGGGGATTGCCATTTTTAACCGGAGGCTCTGGCATTATGGAAGCGTTAGGACAAATGTATGCTGGAATGGGGAAATTTGATGATTTCACAGAGGCTGGAACAGATGGGAAGGGATTGATTTTGTCTGGCAGTTGTTCGACAGCGACACTTTCGCAAGTCCGTTACTTCATTAATAATGGTGGGAAAGCCATAAAAATGGAGCCAATGAAATTGTTGGAGAAGCGTCAGAGTGTTGATGATTTGTGGCATGAAGTTGAGGCGGCAGAAGATGAGGCAATATTGATTTATAGTTCAGATGAAGCTGATGAAGTGAAAAGTGTCCAAAAAGCGGGGCGTGAGCAGATAGCAGAATTACTGGAACAGACAACCGCTGAGTTGGCTTATAGGGCTATACAGGCGGGGTATACCAGAATTGTCGTAGCAGGAGGTGAAACCTCTGGTGCAGTTACCAAGAGGCTGGGCTTTTCTGCTTATCAAATATCTGAGAGCGTAGCACCGGGTGTACCGGTTATGATACCGTTAGATAATCCGGAAATCAGACTGGTTCTTAAGTCCGGTAATTTTGGTCAGGAAGATTTTTTTGAACGAGCCATTAAAATGACAGGAAGGTGAATGGAATGGATCAAAATTTAGATACTAAAATAGCTGAAGCAATCTGGATAGGTAAGAGTTTGTTTGACAGGGGGAAAACATCCGGATCATCAGCTAATTTGAGTTTTCGGCATGATAATTATATTTATATAACTGGCAGCAATACCTGTTTTGGCAATCTGGATTCAACAAGTTTTGGCATTGTGGATATGGAAGGTAACTACGTAAGTGGCATTGCTCCCAGCAAGGAACTTCCCCTGCACTTCATGTTATATAAAAGAAGTGATAAAGTTCAGGCAGTAATCCATACACACAGCTTTTACAGTATCCTGTGGTCCTGCTTAGAACATGAGTGCGAGGAGGATTGTATTCCAGCTTATACCCCTTATCTGAAAATGAAATTGGGCACAGTAGGTCTGATTCCCTATGCCAAGCCGGGGAGCGAGGAATTATTTGACTCTTTTGCAGCGCGCATGGATAAAAGCAATGGATATTTGCTGAGAAATCATGGACCGGTAGTGGCGGATAAGGATTTAATGTCAGCATTTTATTGTTTGGAAGAACTGGAGGAAAGTGCTCGTGTGGCATGGGAATTGACTGGTAAGGCAGATGTTACGAGAATAATAAAGGGATAAGCCAAGAAGTATTTCCCGGCATTATTGAGTTAAAAAGCAAATCTAAGAAGCAAAGCTATTGTCTTTCCCTGTTCTTGACTTCTGCCGGAATTTGTTCTAGTATTAAACAGAAATGCAACCTTAAGACAGGAGAATATCGTGAGATGAACAAAAAAGAAGCCAATGAAATAAAGAAACTTTTTACTCCGGCTGGCTGTGCCATCACCCGGATCTGCGGCTGTTATGTGGATGCGGAAAAGAATAAAAGAACAGAGCTGAAAGAAGCGTTTTTATCTCTTCCGGAGGAAGAGGCATTTAAATATTTTACCATTTTCAGAAACGGGCTGTCAGGAACCATCGGAAAGAACCTGATCAATATGGAATTCCCTTTACATACAGAGGCAGAAGGAGGGACCCAGGAGTTTCTTTTAAAGCTTCGGGACAGCCAGTTAAAGGACGACGCCCTGATTGAAGAATTTTACGACAAGGTGATCGCAGGCTATGATTACGGTGAAAATTATTATATTATCCTGAACCATTGTGCATACGACATTCCTGCCAAATCCACTGACGGCATAGAGATGTTTGACGCCTCTGATTTTGTCTATGAATTCATCCAGTGCACCATTTGTCCTGTCAAGCTGTCAAAGGCCGGTCTTTGCTACAATTCAGAGACGAATGCCATTGAAAACCGCAGCAGGGACTGGCTGGTGGAAGCCCCGGACACCGGATTTTTATTCCCGGCCTTTACGGACCGGAACACAGACATCCACAGCCTTTTGTTCTATTCTAAGAATCCGGAGCAGATGCCGGAGAGCCTGATTGATGAACTGTTAGGCTGCGTTATCCCCATGTCTGCCAAAAGCCAGAAGGAGATATTTCAGGCCATTGTGGAAGAGACTTTGGGAGAAAACTGCGACTTTGAAACAGTCAAGAATCTTCATGAGAATTTGAATGAGATATTGGAAGAGACAAAAGATGAACCGGCTCCCTTTACTCTGGATCAGTATCAGATGAAAAAGCTTCTGGAGAATAACGGAGCCAGCCAGGAAAAGCTGGAGGAATTTGACCAGCGCTTTGGAGATGGGGAAGATGGACAAAAGCCTGCTTTTATCGCTGCCAATGTGGTCAATACCAAAAGCTTTGAGATTAAAACCCCTGATGTGAGCATAAAGGTGTCACCGGATAAGACTCATCTGGTGGAAAACCGGATGATTGACGGGCGTCCATGTATTGTAATCGGCATCAGTGAACATGTGGAAATCAACGGCATCACTGTAAGGCCTATTGGAGCAGAAAAAATGATGGAGCCGGAAGAGTAAAAAACTGCGGATTTTAAAGTGTAAACTGGAAACAAGATGCAGGCTGGAACAAAGATGCAGACCAGAACAAAGATACAGGCTCGAACAGAAAGGAAATGACAGTGGCAGACAGAACATTTGGCTGGATACAGGAGGCCTATACTCTGGGAAATTTAAAAAATGTGGTATCCGTATTCGTACCGGATTCAGAAATCAACCGGACCCTGCGCCTGGATAAAATCCCCAGGCTCATATCGGAGAAGGATGGGCGAGAGGAATTCATACGGGAATTGAGCGGAACGGAAATTGTCATTCCATATATCCATTTAAAGGGAAAGGGGAGGCCTGCAGGCCATACCAGAAGCAGCGCTCCCTGTTCCGGGATCATCCAGGCCGTTCTGCCGGGGCAGAGGAAGGAATACCAGAGCGACTGGCCTGCTGATTCTTTCTTAAGGTGGGCGGTCAGCATCGGTTTTCTGGATTATGACCGGGATAAGGATGTCTGTTTTCTGTCTCCCTTAGGCTTTCAGTACGCCCAGGCTCTGCCGGAAAGCGAAGAGGAGAAGGAAGTATTAAAAACTGCCCTTCTTTCCTATCCTCCGGTGTGCCGGGTGCTGTCTCTTTTGGGCGAAGAAGGCCATCTGACCAAGTTTGAGATGGGAGCCAGGCTGGGATTCATCGGAGAGGCCGGCTTCACCTCCATTCCCCAGCCCATGATCCTTCAGGGGTTAGAGGAAGCAAAAACCAGGGAGGATAAGGCAAAACTTCTCCAGGATACGGAAGGAACCAGCGACAAATACGTCCGTACCATATGCAGTTGGCTCATACAGATGGGCTGGGTCAATAAGGTAGAGAAAGAAGTGACAGCCCGCATTGGAAGCAGGAATTATACCGGAATTATCCCTCAGTCCTATCAGCTGACTTTAAAAGGCAGGACCATTTTAAAGCATGTCAGAGGAATTTCCCGGTTTCCCCGGCTTCCCAAACGGGTCATGTGGGATATGCTGGCGACCAAGGCAGGAGACCGGGACTATCTGCGCAGCCGGAGAGCCCGCATCCTAAAATATCTGGAGGGAACCTGCCGTTCTGCGGAGAAGGTGAAGGAGTACTTAAAAGAGGCGGGCATGGAGGAAGAGGCAGAAACCATTCTCGATGACATCCGAAGCTTTGAACACATCGGCCTCAACGTGAAAAAGAGCGGGGATACCTACGGAATTATGGATGAAATAACAGGACTTGAGCTGCCTTGCGCAGACAAGGGAACAATTCCTGTAAAATCAGAGGTATCCATATGCAAGGATTACTTAAGAACTCATCTCACCCATGTAGACCATAAGTATCTGGTGCTTCTGGACTTAGGCTATGACGGCAATTCAGACCGGGACTACGAAATACAGACAGCCCAGCTTTTAACGGCAGAACTGGATTTTCAGGGAGCCAGGCTGGGGGATACGAGAAAGCCGGATGTCTGCGTCTATTATGGAAAGGACGGGCTGATTATTGACAATAAAGCTTATGGAAAGGGGTATTCCCTTCCCATCAAGCAGGCCGATGAGATGTACCGCTACATAGAAGAAAACAAAGAGCGCAATGAAATGCTCAATCCAAACAAGTGGTGGGAGATATTTGACGTATCAGTGACCCGTTATCACTTTGCCTTTATCTCCGGGGCATTTACAGGAGGATTTAAGGACAGGCTGAACAATATTTCCATGCGTTCCGGAATCTGCGGATCAGTCATCAACTCCATGAACCTTCTCTTAATGGCAGAGGAACTGAAATCCGGGCGTCTGGGCTATGAGGAATGCTTTGCCCTGTTTGACTGCAATGATGAGATCACATTCCGCAACTCTGCTCCGATTCCATGGTAATCCGGCAAAACAGCCGTAAAATAAATGATTCGTGAATTCAATTTTTGAGCTTATTCAAAACTCCGGCAATGGTTGTTTTGAATGAGCTCTTTTTTTAATCTCCATCTTAATGCAATCTTCATGTTGTGGATTTTATCCAAACACCCCCTTAATTCCAAAGGATATATACTTAGACCAACAACTCCTCATCCTGTTCTGCTTTACAAAAGGCAGCCCGGTCCCCTCAGAGTGAAGGAGTTGCAAGAGGATACCTGATGGTAGGAGACTGTATTAAAGGAGAGAATGGATAACAGCGATGGATACCAACTTACATGAAATACAAAACATACAAAAGCTCGGCATTTCTGAGGTCTACAGTGCATTGGAAACAGGAGCCGGGGGTTTATCAGCAGCCGAAGCTGAGACACGGCTGAAACAATTCGGAAAAAACATTTTGAAAGAAAAAAAAGGAAGGCCCTTTATTTGGAAATTTCTTTCTAATTTCACCCATCTGATGGCAGTCCTTTTGTGGGGTGCAGGACTTGTGGCATTGATGGCAAAGATTCCTGAGCTGGCGATTGCCATCTGGATGGTCAATGTCATCAACGGAACGTTCAGCTTCTGGCAGGAATTCCGCGCCGGAAAAGCAACAGAAGCATTAAAAAAACTGCTGCCCGATTATGTCCGCGTGCTGCGGGATGGGCAGGAACAGCGGCTTCTTGCAGAAGAACTGATTCCCGGCGATGTGATGCTGCTGTCTGAAGGTGACCGGATTTCAGCAGATGCCCGTCTTGTGGAAGACAATGACTTACGGGTCAATCAATCCACCCTGACGGGAGAATCAAATCCCATTTATAAAAGCAGCGATGAGGTGCTTCGTGATGACCTCTCCCGGTCTGAACAGCCCAATATGGTGTTTGCGGGAACCACTGTTTCATCAGGAACGGGCCGGGCAGTGGTTTATGCCACAGGAATGGAAACAGAGTTCGGAAAGATCGCCAGTCTGACTCAAAGCCTTAAGGATGAGCCCAGCCCCTTGCAAAGGGAGATGGGGAAGCTGACCAAAAGAGTTTCTGTCATTTCTGTCAGCATTGGAGTGATTTTCTTTGTTCTGGCTATTTTCCTGGCGAAAACAGAGCCGGTAGCTGCCTTTATTTTTGCCCTGGGAATGATTGTTGCATTTATTCCGGAAGGGCTTTTGCCCACAGTTACCCTGTCACTGGCTATGGGCGTTCAGCGTATGGCTAAGAGAAATGCGCTGATCAAACGATTATCTGCCGTAGAAACACTGGGCTGTACCACGGTCATCTGTACCGACAAGACCGGTACACTGACCCAGAATGAAATGACGGTCAGCAGCCTCTGGATGGACGGAAGGCATATGGAAGTCACAGGCGTAGGGTATGATGCTTCAAAAGGAAAAATCCTGGAAAATGGTCAGCCGGTGCCTCAAAGCAATAAAGAACTTTCAGAACTGCTCACTGGCGCAGGCTTGTGCTGCAATGCACGTCTGCTGGACCCCAACGAGGAGTCCCCCCGTTTTACGGTCCTTGGAGACCCGACAGAGGCAGCCCTGCTTGTGCTGGCCCAGAAAAACGGGCTGAATTTAGATGAAATAAGCGCCCGGATTCCACGGCTTCGCGAGCTGCCTTTTGACTCAGAGCGAAAGCGTATGAGCACCATCCACCAGACCTCAGGAAGAAACCGCCTTGTCTATGTGAAAGGTGCGCCTAAAGAGGTGCTGGAGCTCTGTACACGCAGAAACCATGGAGGAGAAATCCTTCCCATGAGTGAACAGGTACGGGAAGAGATCATGTCTGTCAATGACGGATACGCAAGAAACGGCCTGCGGGTTCTGGCTGTGGCAATGCGAACTCTGACCCCAGAAACAGCCCTTTCTGCCAGCCTTGGCGCATGGACACCGGAACTGATTGAACAGGATTTAACCTTTTTAGGCCTTATCGCCATGGTTGACCCGCCCCGTCCCGAAGTATCAGAGGCGGTGAAGAAATGCCACCATGCCGGAATCAGAATCATCATGATAACCGGTGACTACGGCCTGACGGCAGAAAGCATCGCGCGCCGGATCGGCATTGTAACAGGAGATCATCCCCGTATTATTACAGGAATCGAACTGGAAAAAATGAGCCAGGAGGACTTGGAAAAGTCTCTGGAAGATGAAGTTCTTTTTGCCCGTGTAGCTCCCCATCAAAAGCTCCAGGTGGTCAGCGCTCTTCAGGATATGGAGGAGATCGTGGCTGTTACGGGAGATGGGGTCAATGATTCCCCTGCATTAAAAAAGGCGGATATCGGTGTTGCCATGGGTATTTCAGGTACAGATGTGGCAAAGGAAGCTGCCGACATGATCCTGACAGATGATAATTTTGCCTCTATTGTCAATGCGATTGAGGAAGGAAGAGCCGTTTATAACAATATCCGGAAGTTCGTATTATATATTTTCAACAGCAATATGGCAGCAGCAGTGCCTATGGTGCTGTACCTGTTTTCAAGGGGAGCCATTCCTCTGCCTCTCACCATTATGCAGGTTCTGGCTATTGACCTTGGAACAGACATGGTTCCTGCCATGGGACTGGGAGCAGAGGTTCCCGAAGCCGGCATTATGAATGTGCCGCCCCGCTCCAGGAAGGAATCCCTGTTAAACCGTTCTTTGATTCTGCGGGCATTCTGCTGGTATGGGCTCATTGAGGCAGGATTTGGAACAGCGGCTTACTTTTTCCTAAACTACTTACATGGCTGGCCCCAGGTGTCACTCGCTTCAACGGGAACCGTGTATCAGATGGCCACTGCCATGACCTTTGCAGCCATCGTGCTCGCCCAGGTCGGAGCAGTCTTCGCCTGCCGTACAGACCGGATTTCAGTCTTTAAGATCGGACTGCTGAGCAACAAGCTGATCCTGGTGGGAATCGGAGTTGAATTCGCTCTTTTGGCCCTGCTGGTTTACCTGCCTATTCCATTTTTACACGATTTGTTCAATACCGCTCCCTTAAGATGGAGGGAATGGGCGTTCTTAATAGGAATTCCTCCGGTGATGCTGCTTTTGGATGAACTGCGCAAAGGGTTCTTAAGAAGCAGGGACCGGCAAAAAACAGGCATAAAACATGAATTAAAAGGAGATGGTGTGTGATGAAAATAATTATTGTCGGATGCGGGCGAAATGGCTCCGGTCTCGCCCAGGCGCTGAGTAAAAGCGGTCATTCAATAACAGTCATTGATTCGGATGCAGATGCGTTCCAGCACTTAGGGACTGATTTTAAAGGAACCGTCATAGAGGGTGTGGGCTTTGACCGGGAGGTGCTGTTGAAAGCGGAAATTGAGCGGACCGATGCTCTGGCCGCTTTTACCTCCAGCGATGAATCCAATGCGGTCATAGCCCGGATCGCACGGGAAATCTACCATGTGCCCAATGTTGTGGCAAGGCTTTATGACCGGAAAAAGGCAGAAATTTACAAGAGGCTGGGGGTGCAGACCTTATCCTCAACCACATGGGGCATCAAGAGGGCGGCAGATATTCTCTGCTATTCCCCTCTCAATGCGGTTTTCAGCTTTGGAAACGGAGATGCAGAGCTGGTGAAGATAGAAATCCCGTCCCTGATGGCCGGGCGCAAGGTCGATGATCTGACGGTGCTGGGAGATATTCACGTAGTTGCCATTGAACGGGGCAATAAGACAATTCTCCCCACAGCAGGAACCATTTTTAAACGCAAAGATATGCTCTATATTGCCGCAATGACGGAATCCAGCGGACAACTGAAAAAAATGCTGGGCTTAAGCGGCGGAAGGGGGATGTGAACATGAAAGTGATTATTGCAGGAGGAGGCCAGGTCGGTTCATATCTGGCGTCACTTCTTATAGAGCGGGGCCATGAGGTACAGGTGATAGAAGCCAGGGAAGGGCGAATTGATGTGTTAAAAAGAAGCCTTCCCGAAGATACTATTATATATGGAGACGGAACATCCCCTGAAGTGCTGGAATCGGCGGGAATTCATCATACGGATGTTGTGGCCGCGGTTACAGGCTCTGATGAGACCAACCTTGTGATTGGGACCCTGGCCCGTTTGGAATATGGCGTCCGCCGTGTCATAGGGCGCGTGAACAATCCTAAAAATGCATGGCTCTTTACCCCTATGATGGGCGTGGATGCTGCCCTGAACCAGGCTGATTTAATGGCGCGGCTGGTAGCGGAAGAGATGTCCATGGGGGATATGATGACCCTGCTCAAGCTCCACGGAGGCAAGTATTCTCTGGTGGAGCACATGGTGGAACAGGGCTCCTCAGTGGCGGGAAAAGCGCTGCGTGACATCAAGCTGCCTTTGGAATGTGTGCTGGTTGCGGTAATCCGCGATTCCCAGCTTTTAATTCCGCGGGGAGATTCGGTTTTGATGGCAGGAGATAAGGTCATCGCCATCACCCATATGAGCCAGCTTCAAAACCTGGAGGATATTCTGGGGGCAGGAGTATAGCATAAGCGGGCGGCTGGCCGGAAACGGGAAATCGGATAATCCTTGACTTTTGTATTGTTTCGTGCTTAATTTAATCTTAAAATGCAGTTTTATCCAGGAGGTGCTTTTATGGCTGTCCGAGAAACGGATTCCGACCGGCTGTTAAAACAGCTTTCCCCTGTTCCCGAAGAAAAGAGTCAGGGAAAGCTCAGAATTTATTTTGGCTATGCAGCCGGTGTGGGGAAAACCTACGCAATGCTCAGTGATGCCCATGAGGCACAAAATGACGGAGTTGATGTAGCAGTGGGGTATATTGAACCCCACATCCGCCCGGAAACAGCAGCGCTTTTAGATGGAATGGAATTATTAGCTCCTCTGGAAACAGAGCATAACGGAGCTGTTTTATATGAATTTGATCTGGACCGGGCTATCAGGAGAAAGCCCCAGCTTATTTTGGTTGATGAGCTGGCACACACCAATGTTCCGGGCCGCCGCCATAAAAAGCGGTATCAGGAGGTAGAAGAACTCCTGCGTGCCGGAATCGATGTTTATACAACCGTTAATGTCCAGCATATTGAAAGCTTAAATGATGTGGTTGCCTCCATCACGGGAATTTCTGTTCAGGAGCGGATTCCTGACAGTGTGTTTGATGGGGCCGACCAGATCGAGCTGGTGGATATTGAGCCCGACGATCTGATGGAGCGACTCCATAAGGGCAAGATTTACAGCGAGGAACAGAATCAAAGGGCGCTTATGGATTTCTTTACAAAAGAAAAACTGGATGCCCTTCGGGAAATCACGCTGCGCCGGACAGCAGATCAGGTCAACAGGGTGGCAGTGCAAAATCAGGAGTCCTCCCAGGGCGGCGGCAATTATGTCAATGAGCACATTTTGGTCTGCCTGTCCTCGGCCCCCTCCAATGGGAGAGTCATCCGCGCGGCAGCGAGAATGGCCGATGCCTTTCATGGAACATTTACAGGCCTTTTTGTGGAAACGCCGGAGACAAAGGAGTTAACCGGTAAAAATATGGATATGCTGCGGGAAAACATCAGGCTGGCTGAACAACTGGGTGCACAGATTGCGACGGTGTACGGGGAGGATATTCCGGGCCAGATTGCAGGGTATGCCACTGCAAGCCGGGTTTCAAAAATCGTCATGGGGCGTTCAAACCATGGAAAAAGGCTGTTTTATAAGACTAATTTCGTGGACTTACTCACCACTCTGGCGCCCAACCTTGACATCTATATCATTCCTGATACCCAGCCGTCGGCCCGCACCGCTGTGCCTAAATTTATAAAGCCGCCGGAGCTGTCACTGGCTGATGCGGTGAAATCCGTGGGCATATTGTTTCTCGTCACCTTAATCGGCTTATGGTTTGATTCCCTGGGCTTTAGTGAATCGAATATTATTACCGTATATATTTTGGGCGTACTGTTAAATGCCATGGTCACAAGGGGGAAATTATGCAGTGCGTTGTCCTCCTTAATTGGCGTGCTGGTGTTTAATTACTTCTTTACAGAACCGCATTTTTCCCTGAAAGCTTATAATTCAGGCTATCCTGTCACTTTTTTGATCATGCTGTCAGCTTCCTTCATCACCAGCACGCTGACAAAGCAGGTGAAAGAACAGGCTTACCGGTCTGCTGAAAAGGCTTACCGTACAGAAGTTTTGCTGGAAACCAGCCGGAAGCTGCAGCAGGCAGAAAACCAAAGGGAGATTTTAAATGAGACGGCCCATCAGATGATCAAGCTGCTGGACAGAACGGTCATATTTTACTCCACAGATGAGAACACCCTGTCTCAGCCCCTCATTTTCCCAAAGGAAGGAGCGGGTGATGACCTGAAAAAATATGCTGGTCCAGAGGAGAGGGAAGCAGCCCGGTGGGTCTATAAAAACAACAAACGTGCCGGAGCCGGAACCAATACGTTTTCGGAGGCAAAGTGCATGTACCTTGCGGTGCGGGGAACCGGTACTGTGCTCGCTGTTGCGGGAATTGTGATGGAAGGGGAGCCGGCCCTGGAGACATTTGAAAAGAGCCTGATGATCGCCATGCTGGGAGACTGCGCCCTGGCGCTTGAGAAAGAACAGCTCAGTGAGAAACAGAAGCAGATTTCCATGCAGATGCATCAGGAACAGCTTCGGGCCAATCTGCTTCGGGCCATTTCCCATGATCTGCGGACTCCCCTTACCAGCATTTCCGGAAATGCCGGAATCCTTATGGGAAATTCGGCAGTGCTCAGTGAAAAGCAGAAAAGAGAGCTTTATACGGATATTTATGACGATTCCATGTGGCTGATCAATCTGGTGGAAAATCTCCTGTCCATTACCCGGATTGAAGATGGGAAAATAAACCTGAATCTGCAGTCGGAACTGCTGGAAGAGGTCATTGCAGAAGCGTTGCTTCACGTCAGCAGGGAAAGCGAAAAACACCGTATCGAAACCGTATTAAAGGATGATCTCCTCATGGCAAAAATGGATTTGAGGCTCATCATCCAGGTGATCATTAACATTGTGGATAATGCCATCAAATATACTCCTCCAGGTTCAAGCATTACGATCTTGGCAAAGCGTGATAAACAATCCGTTTTGGTGGAGATCGCAGATGACGGTCCGGGAATAGGAGAGGAAGCCAAGGCGAGGCTGTTTGACATGTTTTATACGGCAGACAACGTCCGGGGAGACGGGCGCCGCGGTCTGGGGCTGGGACTTTTTTTATGCAAATCGATTATCCACGCCCATGGGGGAACCATATATGTAAAAGATAATATTCCGAAGGGGACAGTATTTTGCTTTACCCTGCAGGCAGAGGAGGTGAATGTTGGTGAATAAACCACTGATTTTAGTCGTAGAGGACGATAAGGCAGTCCGGAAATTAATTACCACCACCCTGGAAACACAGGGATTCCAATATCATACGGCACAAACCGGAGAAGCGTCGATTCTGGAGGCAGTCTCTAACCAGCCGGATATTATCATTCTGGATTTGGGGCTGCCGGATATGGATGGCATCGACATCATCAAAAAAGTGCGCACATGGTCTAATGTTCCCATTATTGTGGTCAGTGCCCGCAGTGAGGACCGGGATAAAATTGACGCTCTTGATGCCGGTGCGGATGATTATCTGACAAAACCTTTCAGCGTTGAGGAGCTTCTGGCAAGGCTTCGTGTGAGCCTGCGCCGAATCCGCTATGACAGCGACAAGCTGCTTAAGGACTCCACTGTTTTTACAAACGGCAGCCTTAAAATTGACTATGCCGCAGGCTGTACCTGGCTCAATGGGGAAGAGGTTCACTTAACTCCCATTGAGTATAAGCTGCTGTGCCTCCTGGCCAAGAATGTGGGAAAGGTTCTCACTCATAATTATATTCTGCATGAGATTTGGGGCAGCTACACCAACGATATTCCTGCGCTGCGGGTCTTCATGGCAACGCTGCGCAAAAAAATTGAGGAAGATTCCTCCCAGCCTAAATATATCCAGACCCATATCGGCGTTGGGTACCGCATGCTGCGGGTTCCAGAGGACGGGAAATCCATTTAACCGTGTTTACACGGAAAAAAGCAGTTGAAACGGAGCGTTTATGCGCCTTTTCAACTGCTTTTCTTTTTAAGGTGCAGTGACCAGATCATCTAAAGATTTAAACTGATATCCCATTTCCTCCCATTTAGTCAGGAGCTCATCAAGGACCTGGGCATTGGTGCGGGAGGTGCTGTGAAGAAGTACAATAGCGCCGGGGTGGATTCTTCCGATCAGCTTTTTAAAGGCATCTTCCTTGGAAGGCTGTTTATCCACGTACCAGTCCACATAAGCCAGGCTCCAGAAAAATGTTTTATATCCCATATCCTTTGCCATCTGCAAATTGGTCTCACTGTATTTTCCCTGAGGAGGGCGGTAGTATTTCTTCATAGGCTTTCCGGTTGTCTGTTCGAACAGCGTCTCTAAATCCTTCAGTTCCTTTTCAAAGGCCTCCTTTGAAGAAATCTTGGACATATCGGGATGGTGGAAGGTGTGATTGCCTACGGTATGGCCTTCGTCAACCATTCGCTTGACCAGTTCCGGGGATGTTTCTATGTAATTTCCTACCACGAAAAAGGCTGCGGTTGCGTTGTGCTTTTTCAGTGCGTCCAGAATGGGTGCAGTGTTTCCGTTTTCATATCCTGCATCAAAGGTCAGATAGAGGATTTTTTCGGGAGTTTTTGCAGCATAGAAGGCGTCAAACTGCCGTAAATAGTCCATGGTCGCATTGGCTACCGGCGGCTGTCCTTCCTGCTGGAAGCTCAATCCCCAGCTTCCTTCTGAGGCCGTTTCCACGGTCTTGTAATGCCCGGTTATCATCGCAGTGAGATGCCCGGCCAGAAAGGCGCAGAGAAAAAGAAGAAATACTTTAATTGCGTATTTTCCTCCATCAGGGGAGACAGAAAAGTTTCTGATTTTTTCTGCAAACTTGAATTTTTGCAAAAATTTCATGTTTTTGACTCCGTTATATCGTTTGTTTCAAGATATGAGTCCTGTGTCTGTCCCTATTCAAAAAGGTTATGATTCCCTGATAGTAGTTCCTGCCTGCCCTTCCAGACTGGCTTTCGCCTGCTCTAAAGATGTAATAATAGCCTTCCGGTTTCTGCCGTAGAGGAGAAAATCGGCAGCAGCTTCGATTTTCGGAAGCATGGAAGCGAACTCAAACTGTCCGGTTTCTATATAAGCCCTGGCTTCCTCTAAATTCATGGAACTGATGGGCTGTTCCTCCGGTGTGCCAAAGTTTAAGGTGACACTGTCAACGCTGGTGAGGATCATCAGGACATCAGCGTCAATTTCCTTCGCCAAAAGCCCGGCAGCCCGGTCCTTTTCAATGATTGCGCTGGCTCCTTTTAAGTTATATCCCTGTTCCATAACGGGAATACCGCCCCCGCCGCAGGCAATGACGATCTGGTCTGCATCCATAACAGCCTTTATAACGTCAATTTCCACAATAGCCACCGGCTTTGGAGAAGCCACCACCCGCTGAAACCCTTTCCCAGGAATTTCCTCTACATAATTACCCTTTTCTTCCTCTTCCCTGGCATCTTCCTCTGACATAAGGCGGCCCACCGGCTTCATGGGAGTGTAGAAAGCCTCATCGTAAGGATTTACCATCATCTGCGTCAAAATCGTAGCCACCGGCTTATAAATTCCGCGCTTCATAAGCTCGGCCCGGATGCCGTTTTGAAGATCATAACCGATATAGCCCTGGCTCATGGCAGAGCAGACAGACATGGGAGCAGAAGTATAACCGTCGTGAAGTTTTCCAAACTCATTCATAGCCGTATGAATCATACCCACCTGAGGAGCATTACTGTGGGTAACGGCCACCTGCCAGCCGGATTCAATAAAATCGGCGATCACCTTAGCCGTTTCAGCCACCCTTTTTTTCTGTTCCGGAAGATTAGTCCCCAAAGCCCGATGCCCCAACGCCAAAACAATCCGCTTTTTCGCCATATCAGTCACCTCTCATTTTCGTAGATTTGTGAGTAAAAGTATAAGAATATTATATAATTGGGAGGTAAAAATAGCAATAGAATTTGAAACAGGGAAAGAATAAGAAAAAATTTAGAAAAATTTAGATGGATTTAAGGAAATTTAAGTAGATATATGAGAGGGGGGAGGGTATAATGTTCATACAAGCAATGAGCAGTGCGAACCGGAAAGTGGAAGCTTTTTTTTTCGTTGTGCTCGCACATAAGAAAAAAAAAGCTTCCACTTTCCGGTTCATAGGGCGAATGCCCGTGAGCCCGCAAATCCGTAGGATTTGCGGGCTGCACTGCGGACTAACGGATCACCCCCCCAAAAAAAAAACAAAAAGAAAGAAG
>NZ_JASGFH010000029.1:0-41061 GCF_047605665.1 Lacrimispora sp.
CTGTAAGAACTTCAATTACTGCCTGGAAATATTCGATCTCTGCCTTAGCGTTAGCAATTGCATTCTTACAGGAGGGTCCCTGTTTCCAAGCTGGCTGGTTATTCCAGAACTCAACAACTCTTTCTTTCTGTGCGATAGCTTCTTTACAGAATTCAACGGTTAATGCTCCGTTGGATTCTTTGATGTTTGCCATAACTCTTTCTCTCATTTTCTCTGTCATTGCCATGTCCTCCTTGATTTGTTGTATCAACCTTATGGACTTATTATAGCACTAAAATCAGGGATATCCTATTGACATTATCACTAAAGTTGGAGATATTGAATTGTGCATATTGTCACTATTTTTAGGGACTTTGTGATTTTTATAAATTGTCTCTTGTATTAGTGACATTCTTGTGCTAGAATCACTAAAAAAGGAGGCGTGATATAATGGCAATTCGATATGATAAGCTGATTCAAAAATTAACAGAGGGGAATTATACCTCTTATACAATGAAAAAAACAGGATTGATGGGTCAAAGCACTTATCAGGCTGTCATGGAAGGTAAGGGACGTTTGAGCCAAGAAACAATTGACCGCCTATGCAAAGAATTTAACTGTCAGCCTGGTGATCTCATGGAATGGGTGCCAGATGAAGAAGAGTAAAAAGCCGTGACTTTTTGGGGTCACGGTTCTTTTAATTTATACCCATTTGTATACCCAAGAGGAAAAAAAGTAATAGAAATAAAGGGAGATAATGGGGTAAAGTGAATTTTTAGAAACAAAAAAAGCCCATAAAATGGGGCTTTTGAAGTGTAATAAATATAATGGGGTGTGCAATAAACGCCTCCGACACTCTTGCCAGGACGCTTTGGAAATGATATAATTCACTTGTCTAAGGTGGATATATCTTTCCGGAATGCCGGCAAGAGAAAATCTATGTAAAGCCGTTCCGATTGCAGTCGGGGCGGTTTTTCAATTTATTTATTAACTTAAAGACCCTTTCGTCTCTTATAGGCTTCTAATTCTCTTTTTTCCTGCGCATAATCAATATCTGTCAATCTGCACAGTTCCTGGTCTGAAATATTTTGTTCGTCAAGAAAGATTTTCGATCTATATGCCCAGTGAGCATGCCGAATTTCCCTAAGTTCAAAGTCTTCTATCCTGCTAATTTCTTCGTTATTTAATGTTTCCTTAAACTGTTCTTCGATGCTTAAATATGCTTTTTCCAAGGTTTCTCCTTTCTCAAGTTCTCTATCCATGTTTACTGATTAAGTAGTTGTTTCTTTTTGTTGTCGAAGTCTTCCTGAGTGATAGCCCCCATATCCAAGAGTTCTTTCAACGCCTTTATTCCTTTAAGGGCATCTGTCATCTCCTTTGATGCTGAGGAAACTGAAACTTCCTTTTCCATCACAAAACATCGAATCTGGGAATCAATAGTTGAATTACAAGCAATGGTAAACGAAAAAATCACATTGTCGCTTATTCTTTGTAGTTTAATAATGGCGTTACTTGGCTTCTCAATTTGTTTATGTACTTGTTGTGTAGATGATTGCTGGGCGGATTCAGTCTTTGCCTTATTTTTCCCTCCTGCCCCTATGGCAGCCCCTACAATAGTGCCCACGCCAGGAAAAAGTGCTGTTCCAATGAGGGCGCCAGCGGCCATTTTTCCGGACTTTCCTTTTTTCGTTGTTTCGCTGCTGGCCACGCCTTGTGTATTTGCGGTCATAACAGATTCATATTTGGGGCCACCCCAATCATAACCTACAATTTTGTAAGCAATAGAGTCACTATAATTGAAATATGTAGTGCCATCTAATTTCTGGCGAAGCGTGGAAAGTTGAGGGATGTTAGCTTCTTTAAATCCAAAGATTATGTTTAATGATAAACTTCTGTCTTTGGAATACTCTGCCTGATTTAGAACCCTGGCTTTAGTGTTTTCAATTTCGTTTTTGGCCATTCCGACCAAGTTATCCATTATTCCCATACTCATTTCCTCATTTCTTTTGTTTTATTAAAAAGCCATTGGCTATTTAACCCCTATTCAATTGAAAACATCATCGTATGTACCTGAAGATTCGGTTCAAATTGAATCATATATTTCCCATATGTAGTTTTAACACCATATATCTGGCGGTAATATTCAAGTGCTTCGATCAAAGAATCTTCAGATACATCTAAATATTCTGCCATATCATAAAGAGTTTCGCAATGTGCATTATAGGCCCGTACAAGGCCGAACAAACCAATCCTCTTATTGTATCCCCATAAACGGGCAGCCCTTTCCTGTTTTTTGCTTTCAACAGTATCCTGCTCCACGATCCGTCCCACTGAAGTATAATAGTGTCCCATTTCTTCTGCCAGGACATCGGCTTTTTTCGCAGTGGTAGGAATGTCTTGCCTTATGGCAATTCTTTTGCCCTTTAAGCGTCCATTATTGTTTAAGAGAGGTTTTTCCTTCACAAGAAGCCCTGCAGCGTCTGCTTCCTCCAATAAGTCATCATAACTCAATATAAATTATCCCCCCTAGAAATTTGGATCATCCATGATATCATCATCATGTTTGTTTCTTGCATTGTCATTTAGTTCCTTTTTTGAAAGATCGGTGCGCTGCTGAGCAGCATCTGGTATAAGATGCTCCTGCTCAGCCTCAGCCTCCTGTATGTTCAGAAGGTTTTGACTATAGTTGATAACCTTTTTCTTATTAGAATTACTAAGTCTAGAAAAGGTATTTAGGAGTTCCTTTTCATAATACTGAATATTCCAAGATTTCGCAAAGGTCATCATTGCTTCCTTTTGCTTGAAGAAAAGTTCTGGGTCAACCTCTGCCAGTAACTTAGCGTCAGCAACCCCTTTACGTGCCAAGGATTCGTATTTGTTAACTAACTCATAATCATGCATGCAGGCAATGATCTCATTAGATTTATTTTTTATAATTATAACATCATCGTTGGGGGCATCAGAAAAAGAAAGAAAATACCCTGCTTTTTCTAATATATTCATGGCCTCTTCCAATTCGTCATCAAATCGAACAACATTCTCATCTTCATAAATATCCCAGCCCATTAATTCTTGTGGAGTGGTTTTAAGTGCCTCTGCGAAAGCTTTAATTTTTGTTTGCGGTAAATCTACTAGCCCTTTTTCGATTTTAGCAATGGAAGAGCGATTTGTGTATCCGGTTTTTTGAGCAAGATCATCTTGTGACAATCCTAATTCTTCCCTTTTTCTCTTAATATTCATATATAAATTAAGCATCATAATACCGCCTTTCTGTAATTTATAATAACATAAGTGTGAAATAAAATCAACAGCCATATTGCTGAAGTTGAAAGTTATTCACATCTTTGGATAAATAAACTATTGAATTAAATTCACAAACGGTGTTGACTTTGATTCACAATTATGCTATTGTAAGAATGTGAATAAAATTCAACAAAAGGAGGCGAGAAGTTTGGCAGATATTGATTTATTAAGAGAAAGGATGGTGTCATCAGGAATGACCGTAACCTCTATTGCAAAACGAGCAGGAATGCTCAGGGAAACATTATATAACCGCTTAGATCCTAATGCAGATTTTAAGGCCTCAGAAATTGCAGCGTTGACGAGGGTGCTTAAATTAAGCAAAAGCGATAGAGATAGAATTTTTTTTCCTCATAAAGGTGAATTAAATTCACAAAAGGAAAACCTATGAAAACTGAAATATGGAACGGATACCCAGTTCGCTTCGTAGAAAAAGATGGTGAATGGTGGGCGGTTGCTAAAGATGTAACAGATGCGCTTGGTTTTGCGCAGGCTCATGATGGCACGAGGAAAATGCCTGAAAAATATAAGGGTAGGTACAAAGTACCGACCACATCAAATAAGACTAAATCACCAGAAGCACAGGAAATGATTGTACTCAATGAAAAAGGCTTATATCGATTAATAATGAGAAGTCATAAGCCGGAAGCTGAAGAATTCCAAGATTGGGTTTTTGAAATGCTTAAGGCTCTTCGTCAGTCAACTGGACTGGAGGGGTTTCAGATATTTCGGCTGTTGGACAAGGACCATCAGAAGGAAGCCATGGCAAAACTCAGCCAAGCACTAAGAAATCCAGTAAGAGTGGATTTTGTCAAAGCAAATATGATAGCCAATAAAGCAGTATCCAGTAAACATGGATATCCCAAGATGATTAAAAAGGGAGCCATGTCACCGGAAATGCTGGTAGATCGTCAGGAGTTGCTTGACAGTACCGTGGAACTTATGGGAGTCAAGGAAAAATATAACCTCAATTTATCTGTAAGTGAAGAAGTTTATAAACTGGCGGCAGGACAAAAAGAGAATCAGTCAGCATGATATGACTAAGGCAGAAGAGGATAGGAGGTGAGAGAGGTGGAGGCTTATAGAAAACCGATCAGGCCTCGTGGAACAGACGCAGCTAAAGTGATTCAAGTTATTGAAACACGCTCTTTACGCGGTGTTGGAACAGATGAAGATAAGTGCAGGTGTGTTATTCAATATTGGGATTTTGAAGGAAATTTGCTGGCAGAGAATGATCCGTGTGCAGAAGAAAAAGTAAAGAATATGGGAGGTGAGAGGGTTAGGTGAATATGCTGTATGCGTTAATTACAGCTATAGCCAGTTATACAATAACTATGAAATACGGAATGGGTTTAGGTTTAATAACATTCTCTGTTTGTGTATTAGTATTGAAAAACCGGTAATTTAGAGGTGCTTTTCTAAAATCTTAAACAGCCCCAAAATACACACCAATCCTAAAATGGTGAAAATTATTTGAGTTGTTCCGTTTGCGGAATTATAAAAAAGTCCTCCTGCTGTAATTAGTATAGAAAAAATAATGAGTGCAGATATAAGTGAAAAAATAAATAGTACTGCCCAAATTGCTGTATAAAACACAAGGAAAAGCTTGCTTTTGTACTGGTTTCTGTTAATACGATATTCAAGAGAGCGTGTTTTTAATTGTAATCTACGGCAGGATTTATCAAATGCTTTGTCTATATATGAGCAAAGCGAATTAAAGCTTTCGGTATTGGGATTTTTCTTACAATAGTAATATACACTCAGCAACTTTCCATCTGCCAAACTTTTGTTTCTTTCAATTATGTTTAAAGCTTTCGAAAGTATTTCAGAATCCGGACTTTGATAAAGAATGGGTTCAAGTACATCAAAGAGAGGGAATATTAATTTTTCGTGACGTTCTTTTGTAAAAGAAATAGAAGTTTCGGACTTAAAGATGTAAAAGGAAACAATAACGGTTGCTAATATGCCTATAAAGTTCAATGGGTCGAAGCTTGCTTGTGGATTATTAATAATTTGATTAATTAATTCCATTTTCTTATCTCCCTATTAAAAAGTAAATTTGATATTTATTATATGCCTAAAACAAAGATTTTTCAAGAAAGGAATGGTGATACATATAAAATCAATAGAAAAAGAAGCACCTAACGCGGTAACAGGCCGATCCTGTAAGTCCTGCCGGCACCAGCCCCGTTGTCCAGATCGCAGCCGGCGGTATCCGTGTAAAGACTATAAATTAAAAACCTGTAAAAGTGTACAAACCTTGTTACATAAAATCAGTTAGAAAGGGGTGGTAATGTGGGCGTAGTAAAGGAAGTAAAGCGAGGAGAGACAACTTTTATTTTTCATGATGATTTTTGTAAAGACACAACGCCCGAAGAGGTTCAGGCCAGTAAAAAGAGACTTGGAGAAATAGCCTACCCAGCATTAAGGGCGAAATACCTGCGCGAGGAGAAAACCGGCTGAGGCCGGGACTGGTGGACAAGCTTTAACGGATTTGAAGGAGGATTTATGAAGTATTATGAAAACTTAGACGATTTTGACGACGGGAGCCGATCTCCAGTTCTTGACTGGGTGGAGTGGTTTGTGAGCCGAGTTATTGTGATTGGAGCCGTTGGACTGGTGTTTGCGTTTTGTGGAGCGCTGGAGAGTTTGTGAGAGGAGGAAAGAATAATGCCAACTAAGGAAGAAGTATCAGAAACAAAGAGCCCTGTGAGCTTTCCGAGCAGTATATTGGAGTATGCTAAAAGTAAAAGCCATGAAGGCTGTGATTTTGACGCTGTGTTTGCCATGACGTCAGGATATCTTAATTCCCAAGCGGAGACACGGCCGAACTTAATTTACTCCGTGGAAGAGGTTAAAGAATTGATTAATTACCTTTTTGATCTGCATTGTAAATAAGGAGGGATCCTGATGGGAAAGAGTAAAGCAAAGAGTCCTACCCGCCAGCAGAAGGTCATTATAACCGGCGCAGGACTTAAGCCGGAGAGCTGGCTGGTGATCAGTGAGTCACCTGAGGAGCTTAAGCTGGTAAGCCGTGGATCCGGGAGAAGCCGGGCAATTAAAAAAGACCCGGTGGCTGTAACCACCAAGGTCAGTAGATAAGAAACAGATTATAACCCTATTATACATGGGAAGTTGGAGGAAATCAAGATGTCTATGAAAATTAATCAATTAGAAATTGAGAACGTAAAGCGCATTAAGGCTGTAAAGATAGAACCATCAGCAAACGGCCTGACGATTATCGGCGGCAGGAACAACCAGGGGAAGACCTCTGTACTGGATTCCATTGCCTGGGCTTTGGGAGGGGACAAGTACCGTCCCTCTCAGCCTCAGCGGGAACAGTCCGTGATTCCTCCCAACCTTCGCATTGTTATGAGCAATGGCCTTGTAGTGGAGCGAAGGGGGAAGAATAGTGCCTTAAAAGTTACTGATCCAAATGGAGAGAAGGGAGGCCAGCAGCTTCTTAATGATTTTGTAGAGCAGTTCGCCCTTAATCTTCCTAAGTTCATGGAGTCGGGATCGAAAGAGAAAGCTCAAATCCTGCTTAAGATCATCGGAGTGGGAGACAAGCTGGCAGAATTAGAGAGGGAAGAACAGGAAAAATACAATGAACGGCTTACCATTGGCCGCATTGCAGATCAGAAAGAAAAGTACGCTAAAGAGCAGCCTTATCATACTGATGCCCCAGCAGAAATAGTCTCAGCTTCGGAGCTTATCAAAAAACAGCAGGATATTCTGGCCCAGAATGGAGAGGACCAGAGGAAGCGAGAACGGCTTTATCTACTGGAACAGGAAGACCAGAGGCTTATGGAGCAGATTCAGGAGCTGTTAAAGAAGCAGGAAGCTGTCCGCGCTGATCTTGCCTTTGCCAGAATGGATGCTAAGGATTTAAAGGACCAGTCCACCGCAGCGCTGGAGCAGAGTATTTCTGACATTGAAGAGATTAATCGTAAAGTGCGGGCCAACCTTGATAAAGAAAAGGCTGAGGACGATGCCAGGGAGTACCGAAGACAGTATGACCAGCTTACCAAACAGCTTGAAGATACCCGTCAGAAAAAGAGTGATCTGCTTAAGACAGCGAAGCTTCCCCTTCCAGAGCTCTCCGTAAAAGATGGGGAATTGGTTTACAAAGGCCAGCAGTGGGACAACATGTCTGGTTCGGACCGTCTAAAGGTGTCCGCCGCCATTGTCCGGAAATTAAATCCGGAGTGTGGTTTTGTGCTTCTGGACAAGCTTGAGCAGATGGATTTAGAGATACTTAAGGAGTTTGGGGAGTGGCTGGAAGAAGAGGGTCTGCAGGCCATTGCTACCAGGGTAAGCACTGGAGAGGAATGCTCTATCATTATAGAGGACGGATATGTGGCAGGAGAGGAACACCCACTCATGGAAGATAAAAAGACAGAATGGAAGAAAGGAGTATTTTAATGCAGATTATAAAAGGGAAGATCCCTTCCGCCAAAAAGGTGATCGTGTATGGTCCGGAAGGAATTGGAAAATCAACATTTGCCGCACAGTTCCCAGAGCCGGTATTTATCGATACAGAAGGCAGCACCAAAGACATGGATGTGGCAAGGTTTGAAAAAGCGTCAAGCTGGACAATGCTCATGGAGCAGATTCGCTACACCAAAGCGCATCCGGAAATATGTAAAACACTGGTCATTGATACTGCCGACTGGGCAGAGCAGATGAGTATTGCAGATCTTTGTGCTAAAAATGGGAAAAAGGGTATTGAAGATTTTGGATATGGAAATGGTTATGTATATGCAAAAGAAGAATTTGGACGTTTTCTCAATGCCCTGGAGGAAGTTGTGGAGGCAGGAATCAATGTTGTTGTGACAGCCCATGCCCATATTAAAAAGTTTGATCAACCGGATGAGCTTGGCTCCTATGATCGTTGGGAATTAAAGCTGGGAAAGAAAACCAGTTCCCAGACAGCGCCGCTTTTAAAGGAATGGGCTGATATGGTCCTGTTCTGCAATTACAAGACCATGGTGGTTAATGTAGACGGACAGGGAGCCCAGAAAGGTAAGAATAAAGCCCAGGGTGGAAAACGGGTTATGTATACGGCCCATCATACTTGCTGGGACGCTAAGAACCGGTATGGACTTCCGGAGGAACTGCCTTTTGAGTATGATGCGATCCGCCATATCATAGAAAGTTCCGATATGGGAATCCCCATATCGGAAGAAATAAAAGTAAATCCTCCGGTTTCACAGCCGAAACAGGAGAAAAACGAAAATCCGGTCAGCGAGAAAGCTCAGGAACTGCCAAAGGAAGAAAAGACAACTCCACCGGTGGAGGATAAGTCAGAACCTATGAATCCCCCGGATGTGAAGGTTGATGAACGGATTCCGAAAGCTCTCCGTGATCTGATGATTCTTCATCAGGTTGACGAGTGGGATATTCAGAATGTAGTGGCCGCCAGGGGGTACTTCCCTGCAGATATGGCAGTTGCTGATTATCCACAGGATTTTATTGCCGGTGTATTGGTGGGGGCCTGGGAACAGGTTCATGGCATGGTTAAAGAAATGAAAAAAACTGACAGCTTGGTATTTAATTAAGGAGGTAATGATTTATGAGTGAAGAAATGGGAAGAGAAATAGGCTGGGACGACCAGATTGAAAATGAGGGCCAGGATTTTGAGCCCTTACCGGCTGGAGAATATGAATTTACAGTAGCTTCTATGGAGCGCGGAAGATTTGCGGGTAGTGCCAAGATGACGGCCTGTAACATGGCTAACCTGGATTTAATCGTTAAGGACGCAGATGGCAATGACCGTCATGTATATGACACCTTGTACTTGAATTCCAAAGCTGAATGGAAACTGAGCCAGTTCTTCCTTGGAATTGGGCAAAAAAAGAAGGGGGAATCATTGAAACCCAACTGGAATACAGTTCCTGGGTCTACCGGAAGATTAGAGCTTTACATAGATGAGTATAAAGATAAAGAGGGAAAACCTAGAAAGAACAATAAAGTTTCCAGATACTTTCCCCACGAACCTAAAAAATTTGAACCAGGGAAGTTTTAATTATGGAGCTTAGGCCATATCAATCAGAGGCAAAGGCCGCTATCTTTGAAGAATGGGACAAGGGCGTCAAGCGGACGCTCCTGGTCCTCCCTACTGGGTGTGGTAAAACTATTGTATTTGCCAAAGTAGCGGAGGATTGTGTGCGCCGGGGAAACCGGGTCCTCATTATGGCTCACCGTGGGGAGCTTTTGGAACAGGCTGCTGATAAAATCGGGAAAGCCACGGGTCTGGGATGCGCTACGGAAAAAGCAGAAGAATCCTGCCTGGGGAGCTGGTTTAGGATTGCGGTTGGCTCTGTTCAGAGCCTCATGCGGGAAAAAAGACTAAAGCAGTTCCCGGCAGACTACTTTAATACCATCATCATTGATGAAGCACATCATTGCCTATCTGACAGTTATCAAAAGATTCTGGATTATTTTAAAGGGGCCAATATTTTAGGTGTTACAGCCACACCAGACCGTGGGGACATGCGGAACCTAGGGGAGTGTTTTGACAGTCTGGCTTATGAATATACCCTTCCAAAGGCAATCAAAGCCGGTTATTTATCTCCGATCAAAGCCCTGACTCTTCCCTTAAAACTTGACCTATCAGGCGTTGGCATGCAGTCAGGGGATTTCAAATCAGGGGATATTGCCACAGCCTTGGACCCGTACCTTTATCAGATTGCTGATGAAATGGAAAAATACTGTAAGGAGCGAAAAACGGTTGTATTCCTTCCTCTGGTCAAAACAAGCCAAAAATTCCGGGATATCTTAAACGAAAAAGGATTTCGGGCCGCAGAGGTCAACGGAGACAGCAAGGACCGGGCGGAGATCCTGGCAGCTTATGAAAGGGGCGATTATAACGTCCTCTGCAACTCCATGCTGCTTACGGAAGGCTGGGACTGTCCCAGTGTTGACTGCATCGTGGTCCTCCGGCCTACAAAGGTGCGCAGCCTGTACAGTCAGATGGTAGGCCGTGGCACCCGATTATTTCCGGGGAAGGACCACTTACTATTGTTAGACTTCCTATGGCATACGGAACGACACGAGCTTTGCCACCCTGCCAGTCTGATCTGTCAGGATGAGGAAGTGGCCCAGAAAATGACTGAGAACATCGAAAAAGCCGGTTGCCCGGTGGATATTGAAGAAGCAGAGAAACAGGCTGCTGAGGATGTGGTGGCCCAAAGAGAAGAAGCCCTCGCTAAGAAGCTGGAAGAAATGAGAAAGCGCAAGAAAAAGCTGGTGGATCCATTGCAATTTGAAATGAGCATTCAGGCAGAGGATTTATCCGGATATGTCCCGGCATTTGGCTGGGAAATGGCACCTCCCTCTGAGGGACAGAAGAAAGAACTGGAAAAGCGGGGCATTCTACCTGATGAAATAGACAATGCAGGAAAAGCCAGTCTCATCCTGGATCGTTTACACAAGCGTCAGGAAGAGGGTTTAAGTACACCAAAGCAGATCCGCTGCCTGGAAAAGTACGGATTTCAGCACGTGGGGACGTGGAACTTTGATGCAGCCAAACACATGATTGACCGCATTGCGGCGGCAGGCTGGAGAAGCGCTCCTGCAGGCGTCAATCCGCAGGATTATAGACCGGAATAAGGAGACTTGAAACATGGAGAGTACATACGACCTCTTGGAGGTCCTTAATCATATAGATCCCTCAGAACTTTCTTATCAGGACTGGATCAATGTAGGAATGGCTTTACAGCATGAGGGATATTCCGTTGATGTATGGGACCGCTGGAGCATGAATGATCAGCGCTATCATGCAGGGGAATGCGAAAAGAAGTGGCGGGGCTTCCACGGGGCCGGTACTCCGGTAACAGGTGGGACCATTGTCCAGTATGCCAGGGAACAGGGCTGGACACCACCTTATGATCCTGGTACGGCTCTTGACTGGAACGATCCCATATCTGCTGAGGGTGTTATTGTTGATGGAAGCTGGGTGGAAGATCGGGAAGTGGTGGAACCGAGGCAGTGGGACCCGTCAAAAGAGCTGATCAAATATCTGGAAACACTTTTTGAAGCTGGAGAAAACGTTGGCTATGTTGTTAAAAGCTATAAAAAAGAAGATGAAAATAAATGGGTGCCGGCAGACCGTGGGGCCTATGACCGAACTGCAGGGCAGCTGATTGAACTGTTATCACAATGTAAAGGCGATATCGGCAGTGTGTTAGGAGACTATGACTCTGAGGGCGGAGCCTGGATCCGCTTCAATCCTATGGACGGAAAAGGGGCCAAGAATGAGAACGTCACTGATTTTAAATATGCACTGGTGGAATCAGACTCTATGGAGATTGAAAAGCAGCACGCCATTATCCGGGAGTTGGAGCTTCCAGTTGCCTGTCTGGTCCATAGTGGAGGAAAAAGCCTTCACGCTATTGTGAGGATCGATGCTGCAGATCAGACAGAGTACCGGAAACGGGTGGATTATCTTTATGATATCTGCAAAAAGAATGGACTCGCCATTGACCAGCAGAACAAAAATCCTTCCAGACTTTCCAGAATGCCTGGTGTCATACGAGGCGGTCAGAAGCAGTTCATTGTTGATACTAATATCGGGAAGGAGAGTTGGGCAGAGTGGAAGGAATGGATCGACTCCATTAATGATGATCTTCCCGATCCGGAAAGCCTGGAAGATGTCTGGGAGAACCTTCCGGACCTTGCCCCTACCTTAATTGATGGCCTACTGAGACAAGGTCATAAAATGCTGATTGCTGGCCCGTCAAAGGCCGGGAAATCGTTTTTACAGATAGAAATGTGTATTGCCATAGCAGAGGGTAAAAAATGGCTTAATTGGGCTTGTGCGCAGGGAAAGGTCATGTATGTGAACTTAGAGCTTGACCGGGCCAGCTGTCTCCATCGTTTTAAGGATGTGTATCAATCCCTGGGCTGGCAGCCTAAGAACCTAAAGAACATAGATATCTGGAATTTAAGAGGAAAGTCCCGTCCCATGGACAAGCTGGCGCCCATGCTGATCCGCAGGGCGGCGAAAAAGAATTACATAGCCATTATCATTGACCCGATATATAAAGTCATTACCGGTGATGAGAACAGTGCAGACCAGATGTCCAATTTCTGTAATCAGTTTGACAAGGTGTGTACGGAGCTGGGAGTGGCCGTGATCTATTGCCATCATCACAGCAAGGGGAGCCAGGGCGGAAAGAAGTCCATGGACCGGGCCAGCGGCTCCGGTGTGTTTGCCAGGGATCCGGATGCGCTGATTGACCTTATCGAGCTGGAAGCTACAGAAGAGTTGATGAAACAGCAGGAGAACCGGACAATCTGCGATTGTTGCAGGCAGTACCTTGATGCGCATTTTAAGTGGGAGGACGACCTTTCTCAAGACGATTTATGCAGTAGCTTCCAGATGCTTAATTATTGCAAGGAGAAGCTGGACAAGTGGCAAATGGTGGCCCTGGAGCGCAATATAGAGGCGGCCAAGGACAGAGTACGGACTATGACCGCATGGCGCATTGAAGGGACGCTCCGGGAGTTTTCAAAGTTTGATCCGGTGAATCTATGGTTTAATTATCCGGTTCATCTACTGGATCAGTCCGGGGTCCTGGGAGACATTCAGCCAGAGGCGGATACGCCTTCCTGGAAGAAGAATTTCAGTAAGAAACGAACTCCGGAAGAAGCCAAGAAGGAACGGAAGGAGAGCCTGGAAACACATTTTGAATCCTTAAAGAGTTTCAATGAAGACGGAAAAGTGACAATAAAAGATCTTGCAGAAGGCATGGGAACGACTGAAAAAACAGTCCGGAACCGCATCAAAGAGCACGGAGGCTTCTGGATTGATGAAGGTTATGTGGGTAAAAAGTAGAGGGAAAAAGTCGAAAGGGAAGAGCTTCCCTTATGAAGAAAAACACGAAGATTTTCCTTTCCCTCTAAAAATGAAAATCTCGAAAAATATCGGGAATTTCCTTCAAAGGGAAAAAGTCGGCAAAATACCGAGATTTTCTAGGGAAGGGAAAATGTACTCTCTTAACAGAGAGTAATAAGGCATTTTCCCTGACGGTCAAAGGGGGAAAGAAAGGTGGGCTCAAGCGCTGCCCACCCTCCTTCCTTCCCCTGTCCTTTGACAAATAAAAATTTTCACAGGTGAATTTCACACGTTAAAGGAGTGGAGTAATTGAAAGTGATTGAGATAATTGAAAAAGGCTATCTTTTGGAACAGCAAAAATTGGTAGATATTTTTAAGCAGCACGCACAGGGGTGTATGCCTGAGCTTCCAGTAGTATTTAAGCTACCCAGGGGTCCAAGGTACCGACAATATATTAACAGGATTCCCTGTAAGACAATAGGCGGGAAAGGTGAATATCACTTAATCTCAATGCAAGTTGTGGATTTCGTTAGGCTTATGGTCAGTTGTGGGATTGAGGTGAAGATTTATGAAGAGTCCGAAGACAATGAAGACGATTGATTTTTTCATGGCAATGAAGCCGCCCACCGTGACCCATCAAGAGAAGCAGGTGCATGTGGTGAATGGAAAACCGGTCTTTTATGAACCTGATGAGCTCAAGGCGGCTAGGGCGAAACTGTTGGCACACTTGGGACAACACATCCCGGAAGAGAAGTTCACTGGTCCAGTAAGGTTGACAACGTGGTGGTGTTTTCCCGTCACTGGTAAGCACAAGAACGGAGAATACAAAACCAGTAAGCCTGATACTGACAATCTGATCAAGCTCCTTAAGGACGTCATGACAGAGTTGCGCTACTGGAACGATGATGCGCAGGTGGCCTCTGAGGTGATTGAAAAGTACTGGGCGGATCTCCCTGGGATTTATGTGAAGGTGGAAAGCCTATGACAGATCAGGAAGTACAGAAGGCCTTTGATGAGGTGTATAACAAGTTCTGGCTCAACTACCGGGATAAGCCTCTACCAAGGCAATCCGATGAATGGGAACGAATGAACAGCTGGGCGGCGGTCCTGATGAAGAAGTATCCCTTCATGGAGCAACTGGTAGCGGAAATGGTAGCAGAGTTTGGACAGAGAATGTGGAGAAAAGAAGATGACCAGTAAAAAGAAAGACAATGCCCCCCCCCCCAACAGGAAAAGACTCACCTCTGCCATATCTGCGGCAAGGAGATCCACGGGGAGCATGTGTACATAGAAACCAAGAGAAAGAGTAAGCTGCATATACATTTTGGCTGTATGCCGGGAGGCAATGAGGAAAAATGGAGGAAGTTAAATAAATAGATTAGAATTAATTGATGTGGAGAAAAGTTGAGATATTTCTAACAACGTAAGAAAAACGTAAGAATTATAATTTCTCTAAGTGCACTAATTCTTACATATTGGCTATGAGCTCAAATTTTAGAGAGGAGCAAATAGCTGATATGAGAGAATTTGTGAAAAAGATACTTATGAAGTTTTTATTGTTTGGGTTTATTGAATTAATAAAAGCAATTATTAACAATTTATAGTACATAGAAAGGAGGCTGGAGCGGTGGCCACCGTGACAGGGTATCCTGGCTCCTTTCAAAAAAATGGAAAAGAAAGAATTAACCACAGAAGAGTGGAAGGCTGAAAAAAAGAAAAAGAGGGCACAGTTTACTGCAATGCAGAATCTCCCCTATGAGGTAAAGATCAAACGGGCGGAGCAGAGAGCCCATGAGTTTATAGCAGAATTGGATCAACGGGGATTAAATGCCCATGTAAGCGTAGGAGGTCTTGATAGTATAATCTTGTATTTGTGGCTTAAGAGCATCGGAATAGATGCACCGGCCGTGTCTGTATCTTCTTTGGAAGATGCCAGTATTAGAAGAATACATAAGGCCCTGGGAATTATATCTATTGCACCAGGAAAATCAAAGGTAGAAGTTTTAAATGAGGTGGGATTTCCGGTTATATCGAAAAAGATAGCTGGACGCATTGATACACTTCAACACCCTACAGAGAAGAATAAGACTGTTCGTCATGCAATCATTACCGGGGAATGCGGAGCACAAGGGCACTTTGCCAAGAACAGCCGAATGAAGTTGCCACAGAAATGGTTAAATAAGTTTGGAGGATATGAAAATGAGAATGAAGGTGTAAATTACCAGATGCCGGATTTCCTTGTTTCAAACAAGTGTTGCCTGTACATGAAAGAACAGCCATGCGATAAGTGGGCCAAAGAGCATAAAAGCTGTCCTTTCCTTGGCCTGATGGCGAGTGAAGGAGGCCAGAGAGAAGAGGCCCTTATAGATCATGGGTGTAATTACTTTGGAAAGACAGTAATCCGAAGCGCCCCATTTGCGCCATTTTTGAGAGATGACATACTGCGACTTGGTTTAGAAATGGATAAGGAATGGAAGAACGGTGGAAGAGAAAAGGCACAGGAGCAGGCAAGGAAAGAAGGTTGGTTTAAGAACGGGGATCATTTCCCGGAATCAATCATACCGGAGATTTACGGCTCTATAGAGAAGAATGAGAAGGGATTGCTTTATACTACCGGGGCTCAGCGTACTGGCTGTAGCATGTGTGGTTTTGGTATCCACCTGGAAAAGCGTCCTCATAGGTTTGATAAGCTGAGAGAACGGAATCCAAAGGAATGGGAGTTCTGGATGTACAGATGTTGTGTAGATAAAGAAACCAGTGAGAGATTCGGCTGGGGCAAGGTACTGGATTACATAGGGGTTGGCTGGGAAGATTAACCGGAAATGTTAATCTGTAAAGGAGAAGGGGCCGGCAAGAGGTAATCTTACCAACTGAGAGTGAAAAGAGATATATGTATAAAGGCTTCTGCCTATTTGTGAAAGGAGACAAAATGAAAACGATACAAAAAAACTATTATGTGTGTGAAACTTGTGGAAAAACATCTCAATCAGAAACAAAAATTGAGGAGTGTCAGAAAAACCATAGGCGCATTACAGATGATTGCGAAATCGAACAGATTTTCAATAAAGGAAAGCAGCAACCGCGCTTACTGATCGTGCACTGTCCTGATGGTGAGGTTATGCAGTTCGTAAATAATAACCGGTCATATGTTTAGTTGGGAGAAGGAGAAATGAAATCATTATTACACTACCCCGGCAGCAAGAAACGGATCGCATCCTGGATCATCGAAGAATATGAGGAGCCTTTGGAGGAGTAAATCAGAATTTCTCGGATTAGGATTGGACGGCTTAAAGGGTAACCGATAAGCGGATTATAAGATATGCCTGCTGAGATACGGTACAGTGGCGACATAACTCTTACGGGAGGTGACCGTGGTTCTTATACGTCCAATTAGGATTTTCGTGAAGAAGAAAGAGAGGGAGGTTAAAATGCTGACAGTAGGAGAATGGGTTGACAAGACTCATGAAATAGCAGATACCCTGGAACATAAGGCTAAGATACAGCATACCAAAGAAGTTGAAAGAGCGACGGCTTATAGAGATGGATACATACAGGCATGTGAAGATTATGCTAAAGAAATGCGCCATGCAATAAGCCATAATCAATGATAACTCTTTTATACTGGGAAGGGAGTGAGTGATATAAAGACCGAGGAAACAGCAGCACTTGAACGGTCAATAAGATTAGCAACTTATAAAATGGGTACGTTTGGGTGCTTTGAGGTGACAATAGGCTTTGGCGGTTCGGAGCGTGTTGACTACATGACCTATGACACAAAAGGTATTTTCCGTTGTTATGAAATAAAGGTTTCAAAATCTGACTTCCATAGCAAGGCTGCAAAAAGTTTCGTGGGACATTACAATTTTTATGTCATGCCTCAAAACCTGTATAATGCAGTAAAAGATGAGATTCCTCCTCATATTGGAGTTTATACAGGCGGTTATTGTGTGAAAAGAGCCAAGAAGCAGCAGCTAAGTGTACCGGAAACCATACTGAAAGATAGTATGATACGTTCTCTTCATCGTGACAGTGACAAACTGTACAAGACAGAAAGCGAAGATATATTAAATAGGCTTTATACGGAAATAAGGCACCTTAAAAGCGATCAGAGAGAAACACAAAAAGATTATAACAGGCTTTACCGTGCGGTTTTACAAAAGTACGGAATTAATGAATTGAGAATCCTGGAGGAAGTTGATTAATAAAACTAGGGTTTCCGGGATTACCAGAGGAAGGAGAAGCCATGTGTAAATATTGTGAGAAAGTAATTGCTATTGGAAAGCATGTCAAAGAAGCGATAGAATGCGAACTTATGGAAAACCTACCAATCATTGATGATTTCAGCGAAAAGCTTATCGAAAGTGATGGAGATAATCCAGTGCAATACATACGCAAGTACGAAAATAGGTATAGTCTGATAACAGAACTTGCGGACGACGAAGGAACAGTTCTGTTGCTGCCTATCAATAATTGCCCTATGTGCGGTAGGACGCTAAACTGAAATTTTAAGGAGTGATAAATTGAGAAAATCATCAAAAGAGCGCCGGGAGGAGCAGGCGCAGGTACATAGAATCACCATGGCGGAGGCTGCCATGTCAATAAAGAGCCCCAATAGCCTCCCCCTCTCCGCACGTTTACCGCTTTATGCATATTCGAGCTTATGTCCTGATTCGTCCCTGCGGACCTCTCCGGCCTGTACAGCGGCATATCTCAGGGTGAGAAGGGAGCGGGAGAATGGGAGCTAAGAAATTGTACGCCATGTATGCCGATGGAACGAAGGTAGGTGAGTACAGTTCCAGGGAGATTGCAGGTCTCCTGAAGATTCGGCAGGAAATTGTTTCGAATTATTCAGACACTGGGTTGCTATATAAAGGGCGATTTTTATTTGATACAGTTTGTGAAGGAGTCGGGAAAACCAGGAAGGAGCCGCTGCTTAAGGAGTGGGATGAGGTTAGACTGAGGATATTGACAGTAGGGAGGTGACTGAAATAGATAAAGACATTTTGATTGAGTATTCCGATGCCCTGGCCAGAGTGAAGCTTCTTCGGGAGCAGTTGCAAAAGAAGCAGGATCATCTGGACAGGCTAAGGGAACGGGGATATGTAGTGGCTGATACCGTAACCCTGGGGAAACGAGGCAAGAAGCCCTTGGGGACAGCGGTAATCGTTGGGTATCCGATCCCGGAGTCTCAGAGAGCGTCCAGGGCCTATGAAAGAAGTTACGCCCTCCTGATGGACGAGGAACAGGAGCTTCTGGAGCTGATCGGACGGGTGGAGGAATACATAGCGGGGATTGATAAGGTGGAGATCCGAAATATCATGACCCTGTACTATGTGGAGAATATGAACTGGGTTCAGGTGGCTCATAGAATAAATGATCTGTACAAGGAACAGATATTCAAAGGAAAGATGAAATGTTATACGGATAGTAGCTGTAGACAGAAACATGATAGGTTTTTGGAAAAAGATTGAAAACGGCGGTTACGGCGGTTTTTTAGTGATATTATTTAAGCTGGGAAACAAAAAAACAAGGAGGTAAAGTTTATGCAAGATAGATTTTGTTTACAGATGGTAAGTTGTGATGAGGGCTGCGGTGGCAATGGAAATGGTGGTGGCGATAGCACACCGATTGGAACCGTAATTTCCTATATGGGAACTAAGGCGCCCGCTCATTACTTGGTATGTGATGGGGCTATTTATAACATCGCTGATTATGAAGGTTTTTCCCAATTTATAAAAGATGAATTTGGATCATTTGACTTCTTCGGAGGTGACGGAATTACAACCTTTGCCGTACCTGATTTGAGAGGCGAATTTCTTCGCGGTACTGGAGTGTCTTCAAATAATACTGGAGCTGGTGCTTCTGTTGGTACTCACCAGGACCCTACTTTTATAACGGATTATGGCAGAACAGATGGAAAGATTCAATTAAATACATCTTTAAATAGTACTACAGGTACGGAATATGCATTAAACAAAGACTTTACTACAAAAAGAACGGGATACCTTGCACTTACAACATCGTACGTTGCATCCCCAGCAGATGGATTAGGGTCTTTTTCTACTAGACCCACTAATACCGCAGTTTTATATTGTATTAAGTACGAATAAAACACTGCTAATAGCGTACTACTTGGCAGTTGATGTTTAGATATAGATCAGATTATTAAAAACAAAGGAGAAATACAAATATGTGTAATGATGAAAAAAGAAGCTGCATTACAATTAATTGTGGATGTTGCGAAGAAAACGGTGGTGAACCTGTAGAGAATGTTTATTCTACGGAAGAGACAGTATGCGGTACATGGATTGACGGTAAGCCGATTTATCGGAAGGTGATTTCTGGGAAGCTTCCGGTCGACAGCGCTGAAAAATATGCGTTTGCAAATGTTTCTGATCTTAAGGTTGATAAATTAATTAATTTATATGGAAACATGGTTGATAAGTACAATAAGTTCCAAGTAGTTATGCAGACAACAATTACTCGTGCAGATGGATCTTCTGCAGCAGTAGTTATGTATTATGGTGTGGAGAACGAGTATATATACTGCTTTTTCTCAAATAATAGAGGGGATTATTCAGGCTGCACAGCTTATGTAGTTATCGAATATACAAAGAAGTAATTCCTCCTGCGGCTGCCAGGTTTAACTGCTTGGTAGCCACATTTGATCAAATATCTGACCACGAACGAAAATGGAAGTGAGGATTTATTTATGGATGAAAAGAAATGTTGTACTGTAATCAATAATCAGTATTATGGGTGTTGTAGATGTGGAGATAGCTCAGACACGGATACATCTATACCTGTTCCGTTCAGAGCGCTGAAATATATGCAGCTTGAAGCGGGTAAGCAGAGTATTATAACAGCAGAAAAAAAGATTTATTTTAATAACAAATCTTTTGGGGATTTTGAACTAACCGCTGAGGGCGCAGTGATATTGAATCCGGGAGTTTATCTAATGTTTTTGAACTGCCAGATTGCCACAAATGCTGAGCTGGCATATGTGAGCCTATCGTTCCATGATTTAGTTAGCGGTAAAGACGTTGAGGGGTATACATGTTCAAGAATAACTCCAACTCATATTGTTAGCACATCAGGATCTGAAGGGTTAGGGATTATAAGGTTTACTGAAAAAGTTGAACTGTGCATCAATGGTGTTTATGTGGAGAGAGATCCAGCCATAGAAGATGTGTATGCATCGATCATTCGGATTGCAGAGTTGCCGACCACAGAAGCATAGATTTAATAATGAAATTACGGCTGCCAGGCATAACAGCTTGGCGGCTGACTACAGTTCTTTGTTTCCTGGTTTCTTTGAGCATCTGTTGAAAAGCCAAACAAAAACCGGGCACGGAACGCATGATGGCAGCTCCCATCCCCCTGAGGGAGATCCCGGTTCAACTCCGGGGGGTTTCCGATTGGTTTTCAGCTATAGGTACCCTCCTTTTTGAAAACGCCTGTCGATTTTTAGTTGACGGGTGTTTTCTCTTGGTAAAATATGGTGTATGATGGAAGAAAAAATAGGGGAGGAGAAAATATGAGTAGCGGGTTAACTATGTTATTAACCGTGAGTTCGCCAAGTATTATAAACAGTGGACGGGTAAGGCTTGATTCTAGTATCACATTAGCTATAATTGTGGCCTTAATGTCACTGGTTGCGCCTATATTTGTTGCAGTGATAAACAATACGTCTCAGGCGGACCAGCGGAGAAAAGAGCACGAGCATGAGCTGAAGAGACGGGAGCAAGATTTAAATGCTGAAATGGAAAGACAAAAAATTGAATACGATTATAAAATTCAGACGCATAAATATGATTCATATTACAAGAATCAAACTGTAATATTTGAGCAATTGCTTAATGATGTTGGAGATTATTTGAGCGATATGGAAAGTTTAAGTAAATATTCTGTAGCATTGTCTAGCATTTATAAAGCTCAGGCATATACAGATGGAACCTTATCCGAAGAATTAAAGTATCTCTGGGGTGAAATCGTAATGACAAGTAAAGGAGAAAGCAGGAATGATAGAGACAGTGCGCACAGTAATGCCCTTTCCCAATTAAGTGAAGTAGCAAGCATGATAAATCTAGTTTTAAAGCGAAATGCAAAAATAGATATTTAAATCGACTAAAGAGACAGCCAACCTCGTCTCTTTTTTAATATAGAAAAACAGCCAGATAGGAAGGTGAGGTGAGCCTGATGGCATTGACCAAGAAACAAAAATTATTTGTAGAAGAATACCTGATTGATCTTAATGCTACTCAGGCCGCTATAAGAGCGGGATATTCTTCTGATACGGCAAAAGTGATTGGTTCTGAGAACTTAACAAAACCTGACATTCGCACACGTATAGACAAAGCCATGGCGGAGAGGTCCCGGCGCACTGGTGTAAATTCTGATCGGGTAGTGCAGGAACTGGCTAAGATAGCCTTTGTGAATGCCGTGGATGTAATTGATCCCAAAACAGCAACTGTAAAAGAAGGTGCCCTTCCGGAGGATACAGCTGCGATTCTTTCAGTAAAGGTTAAGACCTTCGGGGAAGATGGCCTTGAAAGAGAAATCAAGATGGCCGACAAGATCAAGGCTCTGGAACTCTTGGGTAAGCACATGGGAATGTTCAAGGAAAAGGTGGACCTCACAGTGCAGACATCCCAGAAGCTTGACGATATCATGTCCCAGATGGGTGGTGAGGGCCTTGAAGAGTAGCAGCTTTCCTTTGTCCCAGAAATATCTTGATTTCATAAACACGGTAGCCGGAGTAGATGCGGACTTCTTGGAGGGAACTACTGCCAGCGGTAAAACCACGGTAGGGGCCGGAGTTAAGTTCATGCGTATGGTAAGCCGGAGCAGTAAGAAACTCCATATTATCGCATCTAAAACTACCGGTACAGCTGAAAAAAACGTGATCCAGCAGGACAATGGAATCCTGGATATTCATCCAGGGGCCAGATATTACGGAAATGGGGATAAGGATTACAAAATCCCCCATATTGTGTTTGAAGGGAAGATCATCTTTGTTCTGGGATATGATAACCGGGATAAATGGGAGCTGGTCCTTGGCTCACAGTTTGGTTGTGTCTACATTGACGAGATTAATACGGCCAACATTGATTTTATCCGAGAGGTTTCCACCAGAAACGATTACCTCATGGCCACTCTCAACCCAGATGACCCTAACCTCCCAGTTTACAAGGAATTTATAAACCGATCCCGGCCATATAAGAAATACGCTGCAGATGTGCCGGAAGAGATTATGGCAGAGCTTACGGAAGCACCAGTACCAAAGTGGAGGTACTGGTTTTTTACGTTCCGGGACAATCTTTCTCTGTCGGAGGAGGACATAGAGAAGAAGATCCGATCAGCTCCTCCGGGAACAAAGCTGTATAAGAATAAAATCCAGGGCTTAAGAGGAAAAGCAACCGGCCTGATCTTCCCCAACTTTGACCGGAAAAAGCATGTGGTCAGTAAGGCCTGGATAAAACAGCAGATTGAATCCGGAAAGATAAAGGTCAGGAAATTTTCGGCGGCACTGGATACCTCTTATTCCAGTAAAAGCCCGGACACCATTGCCATGATCTTCCAAGCCATCACGATGGATCGTAAGGTCATTATCCTTGATGAGAAGGTGTACAGCAACGCCGATCTGTCTATCCCACTGGCTCCATCAGACACGGTTGTGAAGTTCTTGGATTTCCTAGAAAGGAACCGAAAGGAATGGGGTCTTGCAAAAGATGTCTTCATCGACTGCGCAGATCAGGCAACGATCACGGAGTTGAAAAAATATAAGCGCCTGAAAGGCTGCCTGTATAATTTCCATGACTCATACAAAAAAGTGGAGATTATAGACCGTATTAACTTCATGTTAGGCTGGATCACACAAGGCTGTTACCTGGTTGCGGACACCTGTACGGAGCATCCGGGGGAGCTTGACCGGTATTCATGGCAGGAAGATAAAGACGAACCAGAGGACCGCAACGATCACACGATCAATGCCAGCCAGTACGGGTGGATTCCGTACCGGAATTTAATAGGATTTGAGGAGGAAGAAAAGAAATGAGGTGGGCAACAGTATTGAGCGATAATATAAAAAGAGGGATTCGTAGCTGGCTCCAAATTCAGCCAAGTGGAGGAACTTCCATACAGATAAATGAGATTATGGACTTTGAACTTCACGCAATTAGGAATCGCATCTGGTACCGGGGAGACGGAAACGAACTGGAGCAGCTTTACAGTAGTGTAAATGAATATGCTGATAAGTATAAATTCTGGGCCTCCAAGTGTACACCGGGAATGGAAATGCGAAAAATCCATACTGGACTGCCGGGCCTGATTGTTCGTATTCTTTCCGGAATCGTCTTGGCAGATATGAATGATTTTGAATTTGCAGTGCCAGCGCAGGAACTACTATGGAAAGAAATCGAGAAAGAAAATAAGTTCCGGAAGGCCCTGGAGAAGTCTTTGAAAGAAGTACTGTATATCGGTGATGGGGCTTACAAGGTCACGATCAATACTGCTCTGAGTAAGTACCCAATCCTGGAATGGTATCCAGGGGAACGGATAGAGATTGTGGAGGAGCATGGCCGTCTAAAAGAGGTGGTCTTTAAGACTCCTTACATGGACCACCGACAGCAGTATGTATTGTATGAGCATTATGGCCGCGGTTATATCAGAAGTGAGCTTTACCGTGGAGATCATCAGGTGGACATTAAAACCATAGAGGCCACAAAGAATATTTCCAACTGGGAGTTTGATAAGTCCGTTATGCTGGCCGTTCCTCTGAAAGTATACGAAAGTACGAAATGGGAAGGTCGCGGTGGGTCTGTTTTTGATGGAAAGCTGGACAGTTTTGACGCCTTTGACGAGGCCTGGAGTCAGTGGATGGACGCGCTCAGGGCAGGACGGGCAAGGACATACATCCCGGAATCCTACATACCCAGAGATCCCCGGACCGGTGAACTGTTAAGGCCTAATCCGTTTGATAACCGCTTTATTGCTGGTGATGACAATATGGGCGAGGACGGAAAAAACACAATCAACACGGAACAGCCGGGCATCCCTCATGAAAGTTATCTTGCCAGCTATGTAACGGCTCTAGACCTTTGTTTACAAGGAATTATATCCCCCAGTACCTTGGGTATTGATGTGAAAAAGCTGGATAATGCAGAAGCCCAGAGGGAAAAGGAAAAAGCCACTCTTTATACAAGAAATGCGATTGTGGAAGCGCTGCAGGAAGAACTTCCAGAGGTTATTGCGGTTTGCATTAATGCATATCACATCTTGCTTGAGCAACCCTTGGAAGAGGTGAAGGTGGAAATACCTTTCGGAGAATATGCGAATCCTTCCTTTGAAAGCCAAGTGGAAACCATGTCAAAGGCCCGGCCAGGATATCCGGTCATGAGCATAGAGGCCCAGGTGGAGGAAATGTGGGGAGACAGCAAAGATGAGGAATGGAAGGCGGAAGAGGTAAACCGGTTAAAGGCAGAACTTGGAATTGCAGAGGTAGAAGAGCCGAGCTTAAACATGGAAGGGGTGAAGATTGATGAAGGTGAAAGTAATGAGCCGCCTATACAGGATGAGCCAGGCGAAATACCAGGGGCTGCTGCAGGTAGCCAGTGAGCAGGTTCCATTTGGGATATACGCTATTGAAAAAAAGGATTATGCGGAGCTCAGGTGTGATAAATGTAAGAGCGCCACCAAACTGAAAGAGCTCACCCGGCAATTCAGATCCCAGGGATTTAAGGTTCTGGCAAATGGTAGATAAGCCTATGAATGAATATGATATTTCTGCGGCCTTTGAAGCCATAGAGCAGGATCTGATTGCCTCCATGATCCGGAACATGGACCGCCACCATGCGGAGGAAGTAGAAGAAGGATTCGAATGGGCTATGTGGCAGGTGGAGCAGCTAAAAGCCTTAGAGAAGTATAAGCTGGAGAATCAAAAGAAATACAGTAAGCAGTTTAAAAGTATTAATGCTCAAATGGGGGAACTGATATGGCACTCTAGGCAAAAGGGAGGCATGGAGCAGGAAGCTCAGATCCTTCGCGCCATTAAAAATGGATTCAAGAGCTATAAGCCCGCTTCAGCAGCCATGCAGGCAGAATTTTTCAAGTTGAATACCCGGAAGCTGGAAGCTCTGATCAACGCAACTACTCATGATATGAAAAAAGCTGAAACAGCAATCCTGCGCAGGGCCAATGACCAGTATCGCAAGGCTATTTTTAATGCTCAGGTATATGCCAATTCCGGAGCCGGGACCTATGAAAAAGCAGTGGACATGGCTATCAAGGATATGCTTTCCCGTGGCCTGGCCTGCGTAGAATATAAAAACGGCACCCTCCACACCTTGGAAGACTACGCAGATATGGCTATCAGGACAGCCACTAAGCGGGCATATTTACAGGGCGAGGGTGAGAAGCGTCAGGAATGGGGGATATCCACTGTCATAATAAATAAACGTGGAAATCCATGTCCTAAGTGCTTACTCTTTGTGGGGAAGGTCCTGATTGACGATGTATGGTCCGGAGGAAAGGCCAGTGACGGCCCATATCCTTTAATGAGTTTAGCTATAAAACGAGGCCTGTATCACCCAAGATGCAAGGATAGCCACGGCACCTATTTCCCAGGGATTTCTACAGCGGAAGATACCTGGACAAGGAAAGAGCTGGATTCTATTGGACAGAAATATAAGCAGGAACAGGATCACCAATATGCTAAACGGCAGGCCGATAAGTTCGGGCGCCTGGCAGAGCATTCCCTGGATCCTGAGAATAAAAAGAATTATGGAAGAAAAGAAAAAGAGTGGAAACAGCGACTTGCTAAGTATCAACAATCTGATATAATAAAGACAGATGGCTGGTCCAATGAAGCGATAGACAGACGAAGGCTTGATGAGGCTTCCATTGCTGGCCATAAGAGCGAATATGGTATATTGTATGATGCTTCCGGTAATCGACTATTCAAGAAGCATGGTGGAAAACATGAGATTGTTTATACGCCAGAGGAGGCCTTATTAATGAGAGGTGGAGTCCTGACACACAATCACCCCGAAGGCGCAACCTTCTCTCCTGATGATATTAGTGTGCTTGGTGATACGGGACTTTCGGAGTTGCGGGCTATTGGACGTGATGGAATCTATGTACTAAAACAACCCAAAGAATGGCCAGAGGCCATTAATACGTTAGAGAAGATGTACAAGGAATATGAAGACATTCAAAAAGCGCTGGAAAAGGATATGCATGAAGAATATTTGTCAGGCAGAATCAATACTAATCAAGATTATTCCATTGAATATCAGAAACGAATCGTAGAGCAGTTAACAGATAAATTTGGCTTAACCTATTTTAAGGAGGCAGGTAGGAGTGGGAGAAAAAAGAGTAAAATTTGGCGAAGTTGATAGGCCATTTAGTGAATATCCCAAAGGAACAGTATTTGTTCAATCGGATAATGTGTTTATCCCTCTGCCATCAAAGGAAGAAATAGAAGAATATAAGAAAAAGAAGGAATCCACCAGTCAGTAAAATGGCCGGTGGTTTTTTGTTGTGGCCGTCGCAACAGAAAGGAGGGGTATCATGGCAATGGGTGCTCAGATTACGGCTATCATCTGTATTACTGTCTTGATAGCTTTAAAAATGCTATTAGATTCCATTGAAAAGAACAAGAAAAGGTAAGGCGATCAGATTATCTTCCTTTGAGGCGCGGGGTCATGCGTCTTATTTTTATGCCCGAAGGCGCTATAAACTACGGTGAGACACACCGCTATCAACTGTTCAAGTGCAGACAGCACATTAAAAACTGTACGATGGAGACACCATTTTAACTGTGAAAGGAGACTATAAAATGAGATTTGGAAGATTTATGATGCCGCTGTTTGAGGCTGACGGGGGACAGGGAGGATCAGGAGGGGCACCGGTGTCTACTCCAGCTACTGCTCCAGTGCCCACCCAGCAAACAGCTCAGGCGCCCGCTATTGATTATGATAAAATAGCCCAGCTAATAGCAGGAAAGCAAGCGGCCACAGAAGACAGTGTCCTGAAAGGATATTTAAAACAGCAGGGCCTTAGCCAGGAGGAAATGACCCAGGCCATAGCGGCATTTAAGGAGCAGAAAGCAGCTTCTCAGCCGAATGTGAATGCTATTCAGATACAGCTTACGCAGGCGCAGGAAACAGCTCGTCAGGCTATTATTGAAAATGCGGCCACTTTGGCAGCAATCGGGCTGGGAGTTGATGTAAAAACAGTTCCCTATGTCCTTAAGATAGCAGATTTGAGTCAGGCCATGGGTCAGGACGGCAAGATCAATGACGAAGCTATGAAAAATGCCTTAAACAAAGTGCTGGAAGACGTTCCCGCATTGAAACCGCAGCCAGGGCAGGCTTCTGGTTTTGTTCAGGTAGGTGTACCTGGGCAGAGCGGTACTACCTCCGCAGTTGATGCGGAGCTTGATAAAATATTTGGTGTAAAACGATAGGAGGGTTTTTATTATGGCATTATTAAGTTATGTGACACAATTTCACACAAGAATTATTGATATGTATGGGCATGAACTGAAATCAAATGCACTGTACAACAGCAATCCGGATATTAAGATTGTAGGAGCAAAGGATATTAAAATCCCCCGTATTACGGTGAGTGGATATAAGGACCATGACAGGAACACTCTGGGATTTAACGGCGGAAATTATTCCAACAGTTTTGAAACCAAGTCTCTTGATCACGACAGGGATATTGAGTTTTTCATCGACCCCATGGACGTAGATGAAACGAATCAGATCATGTCAATTGCTAATATTCAGGCGAGATTTGAAAAGCGTCAGGCAATTCCGGAACTGGATTGTTATACCTTCTCAAAGGTATATTCTGAGGCTGTTAGAGTAGGAGCGGAAATCCGTACCAATGCAGTGACCAGGGCCAATATCCTGGCAGACTTTGATGACAACTGCGAAAAATTTGAAGATTTGGGTATCCCGTTATCACGCTGCATCCTGTATTGTACGGCGGCATATCGCAAAGAGTTGAAGAACGCAGAGGGCATTCAGCGGACACTTGAAGCCAATGGCAGCACCGCCATTGATCGCAGGGTGCACGGATTAGATGACCTGGGAGAGATCGTTACTGTTCCGCTTGAGAGATTTAAAACAACTTATGATTTCACCGATGGGTATAAGGCGGATGCATCTGGAAAACAGATTAACTACATCCTGATTGATCCGGAAGCACAGGTTTCCAGAGTAAAATACTCCTACATCAATGTTTATACACCGGGACATGATTCCAGGGTTGCAGACAACTATATGTACCAGAACCGTAGATTCAACGGCACTTTTGCACTGGACCAGGAGTTGAAACAGGCCTGCATCATTAACAGGGGGGCGTAAGCATGAAAGCAAAAAGAGAAAATAAGGTATACACAATCACGGAAACTGAGAAGAAGCGTTATCTTGATGACGGTTATGATATTTATGGTGATGAAGGGGAGCTGCTGGAGCACTCTCCTCTAAAAAAAATCACCGTCGCAGAACATCTGGCGACGGTTAAGTTCCTGAAAGAATCCGCAGAGGGAGCTAACAAAGCCAATGAAGCCTTAGAAATCAAAGTATCAGAACTGGAGAAAGATAATAAAGTCCTGAAAGAAAAGGTTTTAGCACTGGAGAAGGCAGCAAAAGAAAAAGCGAAAGCGGGTGAGTAAGATGCCTTACGTCCCCTATGCAACCCCAGAGTATTATAAAGAAATCTATAAAGGCAGCATAGTTCCCGATGATGAGCTTGAGAGGATTCTTCGTCAGGCCAGCCGGCATATTGATTCCCTGACCTACAACCGCATTGTGGGCCGGGGAATTTCTTCTTTGACAGAATTTCAGCAGGATGTGATCAGGGAGATTGTTTGTCTGCAGGCTGACTTTGAGTATGAAAACGCTGAAGCCATCGACACTGTCTTATCCAGCTACAGCATTAACGGAACTTCCATGCAGTTTGGACAGGGGTGGAACGTATTCACGGATAAAGGTATTGCTATGAAACGTGATGTATATGCTCTGCTCTCTCAGACAGGTCTAAGCTGCCGGTTAGCGAGGTGATCTATGAAGTATCCATGTTTGGTACCTAAAAAGTTATGTAAAACAGATATCCATGTTCATCTGGAAAGTGAGGAGCTTAATAATCTGGGTGAACCCATGTATATAGTGGACCTGGATTTAAAATGCAACTTCCAGGACCGGGCAAAGACAATCCTAACAGCAGAAAAAAAGATGGTCCGGATCGCGGGAACTGCTATGCTTTCCGGTGACATTGCCCCTGAGATTCCAAGCTTAAGCGGTGGTACGGTTACGGTGTTTGGGCGAGAGAGGCGGATTGAGCAGGGAACCAAGAACCGGAATCCTGATGGAACGGTGAACTTTTGTACTCTGGAGGTGGTTTGATGCAAGTGAAATCTACGGTAAAAATGAATTTGCCTCGTATCAAGGAGTTAACACAAGCCTCGGTGACCGCCCTGGAAATGACAGCGGAAGCATTGCATAAAGAAGTATTGCAATCTGAGATTATGCCTTTCGGGATGGGAAACTTGCAAAATGAAAGCACCTTTGTTGATAATTCTGATTCTGCCTCAGGGAAAGTACAGCTGGTGTCAAGCACACCTTATGCAAGACGGATGTATTATCATCCAGAGTATGATTTCCAAACAGATGAAAATGCCTTTGCTGGAGGAAAATGGTATGATCCATGGCTGCCAGGTGGAATTAACGAAAACTTTGCAAAAGAGGCATTTAAGAAATTTTATAAAAAGGTAGGTGATGTGTGATGCTGACCTTAAAGGATGTCAGGCAATATATTTCCGGTCTGGGTATTGCAGTAGATGATAATGTCTACACAGGAAAGCTGGACAGCAAAAAGCAGAAGTCCATTGGTGTTTACAGCCGCCCAACCTCTGGACCAGCTAACATCGCCATAGGCGGCCTTGAATGTACCACTTACGATACGAAGCCAGTTTCTCTTCTTATTCACTGGAATAAAAACAAGGATGAGACGGAGAGGGCGGCTTATAGGTTGTTTGAGAAACTAAGAAGTGTATCCAGCCTGACCATAGGAGATGCTCACGTCAATTACCTTCGCCTGATGGTTCCTGAGCCACAGGACGTTGGATCAGATGATGATAGAGTATATGAATATGTGATCTGGCTGGATTTTATTTATGAAAGGAACAGGTGATTTTATGCCAGAAGCGAAAGTGTATCCGGTTAACAATAATAAATTTAAATTTGGACTGAATGGCCTTAAGGCATCCATGGTCATGATTGCGAATTTAACGAACTTTGCCCCAAGTATTGAGGGCGGTGTGGAGGAATGGAATGCCATGGAGCATGAAGGCTGGGGGGATGCTATGATGACCAGCAAAAAATTGTCTTTTAGCTTCCAAGGAAAGCGCACCTATGGCGACCCAGGAAATGATTATATTGCCGGTCTTGCATGGAAATCCGGAAATGATGTGGTGGCACCTTTTGAATGGGAGATGCCTTCCGGTGCAAAACTGGAGTGTGATGTAATTATCAATGTAACTACTCCAGCAGGTGGAGACAGCACGGCAGTTGATGCTCTGGAATTTGAAGTGAAATGCAAGGGGAAACCCACTTTTACAGCAGCAACGGGAACTGGTGGACCAGAGGATTAAGGAGAGAATAAGAGATGGCAAAAATGATTGATATTACAGAAAAGCTGACCTTTGACGGAAATCCGTCTTTGATTATTAAGGGAAAAAAGCTGGAGGTAAACGCTGATGCGCCTACCATGCTTAGGATTATGGCACTAATGAGCGTAAATGATATTGGCCCTAAGGAGGTTGTAGAAATCTATGACATGATCTTTCCGGACAAATCCAAGAAAGAAGTTGAGAAGTTAGGTCTTAACTTCAATGATCTCATTATAGTGGTTCAGGAGGCAGTAGAGCTGATTACGAGAGACGTAAACAACCAGGGAGAGTAGTGACCCGTACTACGATTTGTTTGAAGACTGGGACTTGATTATTGCCAGCTTCCTTTCGCAGTACGGGCTGAGAATACGAACCAAAGAATTTGAATCGGTGAGCTGGGCTGAATTCAAAGCCCTGCTTTCCGGAATCGATCCGGAAACGCCTCTGGGTAGAATCGTGGCGATCAGGGCGGAAACGGACAAAAATGTAATTAAGAATTTCAATAAAGACCAGAAGCGTATTTACAATGAATGGCGCAACCGGAAGGCTGAATCTATGGCCCCTGCAGCTTATGAGCAGGAAATGGCAGATTTAGAAAAGATGTTTGCGCAATTATTCGGATAGGAGGTGGGGTAGATTATGGCAGATAGTGTTGGGCAGATAGGACTTGATCTTGTAGTCAACAAAAACAGTTTTGATGCACAAATGGCTGGCATTCAAGGCCTTGCAAAAAAGGCGGGCCTTGCCCTGGCTGCTGCTTTTTCAGTGAAAAAGATTATTGATTTTGGAAAGAGCGCGATTGAACTGGGATCTAATCTGGAGGAAGTGCAGAACGTTGTTGATGTAACCTTCCCCCAGATGTCTAAGCAAATCGACCAGTTTGCCAAGAATGCAATTACATCTTTCGGCATGTCAGAAACCATGGCCAAGAAATTTACTGGTACCTTCGGGGCCATGGCAAAAGCTTTTGGTTTTTCTGAGAGTGCTGCTTATGACATGTCCACGACCTTGACTGGGCTCGCTGGAGACGTAGCGTCCTTTTATAACCTTTCTGCTGATGAGGCATTTACAAAGCTGAAGGCGGTGTTCTCTGGGGAGACTGAAGTCTTGAAGGATCTGGGAATAGTTATGACCCAGAGTGCTCTTGACAGCTATGCTCTGGCCAATGGATACGGGAAAGTAACGGCAAAGATGTCGGAGGCTGAGAAGGTAGCCCTGCGGTATAAATTTGTACAGGATCAGCTGGCCCTTGCTACCGGGGACTTTACCAGGAACAGCGGAAGTTGGGCCAATCAAACCAGAATCCTGTCAGAGCAATTCAATGCTCTAAAGGCTGCCATCGGGCAGGGGCTTATCAATGTACTTACTCCTGTTGTCCAGGTGATCAATACGATCATTGGAAAGCTGATGAGCCTTGCAAATGCTTTTAAGGCGTTTACGGATTTAATTTCCGGAAAGAAGAGTTCTGGTGGCGGAGTATCGGCTGCAGCTGCCTCTGGCATGGAGGCGGTTACTGACGCGGCGGACAAAGCTTCCGGGGCAATCGGAGGAACCGGCGGGGCTGCCAAGAAAGCAGCTAAGGATATCAAGGGAATGTCCACCGGTATTGATGAATTAAATATCATCAGTGCACCGGATACAGGTGATTCCGGTGGCGGAGCTGGTAGTGCCGGTGGATATACTTCGGATGAATTTGACATGGGGTCCCTGGATACCTCTGGAGTGGATGAGGCTAATAATAAGTACCAGGGACTGATTGACCGTACCAAGGAATTGGCGGGACTCTTTAAGACTGGGTTCAGTATTGGTTTTGGGGATACGTCGGTACTGGACAGCATTCAAGGTTCCCTACAGAATATTAAGCAGAGTTTAAAAGATATCTTCAATGATCCGGCGGTCATGGCTTCTGCAGAGGAATTTGGGAACCGCATAGCTGTTAATCTGGGGAAAGTAGCTGGAAGCGTGGCTTCCGTTGGCGCCTCCATAGCTGATAATCTGCTGGGCGGGATCAACCTGTTCTTGGAGCAGAATAGTGGCAGGATCAAAGAGTATTTGGTATCCATGTTTGATATTGGGGGGAGCATTGCTGATATTGCCGGTAATTTTAGCGTTGCCATTGCCACAATCTTTGAATCTTTAAGAAGTGACAGTGCAAAACAAATTAGTGCTGATCTGCAAGGTATTTTTGCAGAAGCTTTTATGGGCGTGATAGAGTTGGTCGGCAAACTGACTAGGGATGTTCTGGATACAATAACAGCTCCTTTTATTCAAAACAGGGATTTAATTAAACAGACATTGGAAGGTACCTTTTCGGCAGTAGAGCCTATTTTTTCTGAGGTGAAATCCATTGTTGAAGAAGTGTTTAAAAAGCTGAATGATACTTATGATAATCATGTAAAACCTATGTTTGATTCTTTCAAACAAGGATTTACTGAGATCGGGACAAAGTTTTTAGAACTGTATAATACGCATTTCCTTCCAGTGCTGACCTATCTGTCGGAGAGGTTTCAGGATTTCAGAGAACAACACTTGTCTCCCCTAATTGATAAATTTATGGAATTTGCAGGAAAGACAGCAGATGCCATAAAAGTACTGTGGGAAACCGTTTTGCAACCATTTATTATCTGGTTTATGGAAACGGCTGCCCCGATCATATCCGGATTTATAAAAAATGTTATTGATGGATTTTTCTCATTCTTCGAGGGGGTAAGCAAAGTTGTTGATGATATTTTAACGGCTTTAGGCGGCCTGATGGATTTTATCGTAGGTATTTTTACTGGCGATTGGGAGAGGGCTTGGGAGGGAATAAAGACTTTCTTTGGTGGCATCTGGGATGCCATGAAGGATATAGTATCCCTCATAATAAATACAATAAAAGCCATCCTTAGTACCGTCCTCAGTGCGATAAAAGGCATTTGGGAACTGATTTGGAACGGCATAAAAACCTTTGCATCAAATGTTTGGGATGCTATAAAAAACAAGGCGGCAGAAATCTTTGAGTCCCTCCGGGATAAGCTGTCAGAAATTTGGGACAGTGTAAAAGCTACCATAGAAGAAAAGTGGAATGCCATCAAGGACTGGTTCGGAGAAATCTGGCAGAAAATCAAAGATGTATTCAGACTGGATGAAATGCTGGAGATCGGTAAATCCGTAATGAAGAAGCTTTGGGACGGCATGAAAGAGATATGGTCCAGTATTACGGGCTGGCTTGGTGGCATAGCCAAGGAAGTTGGAGAAGCATTTGATAAGATCGTCGATGGTGTGAAAAGTGCAGTTAAAAAAGGCAGAGAAGATACAGAGGAAAAAGAGGAGAAAAAGAGTTCTTCCGGACCAGGAAGCAGTAAGGGATATGTAAGCGGTGGCCCAGGAGATATAAAAGGCCATGCAACCGGAGGCTTTCCGACTTCCGGAAGTCTGTTCGTAGCTAATGAAAATGGCAATCCTGAAATGGTCGGCAACTGGGGAGGAAAGGCCGCTGTTGCCAACAATATGCAGATTACAGAAGGCATCACCAGGGCTGTACAGTATGGTATGAGAACTGCTATAGCGCCTCTGGTTGCCAACATCAGTAATATGGCAAGCAGCGCAACACCTCATTTGTCCCTGGTAGGCACGTCAGGGCGCAGCTTCGGCCCTGCTGATCAGGTACAGGCTATGGCAAATCAAGCTATGTCCATACATACTGAAAACATGTCAGATCATTACCTGTCTCTTATGGTGGACCTTCTTCGGAAGATCATAGAGCTGATTGAGGCTATGGACTTAACTGTAAATATTGATATTCGGGAAATTAAGAAAAAGCTGGCTGATCTTGATAGAAGGAGCGGCCACATCCTGAGAGTGACATAAAGGAGGTGATATAGATGGCAGTAATTACAATTAACGGACGGGAGTTTCCTTCTCCTGATATAGGAGGAAATTTAAGAGTAGCAACTAACGTTAGTGAGGGAAAAAGCGCCAAAGGTGAATTTATTGGACAGAGAGTGGGGAGAGATCAATACAAATTTGAAAATCTGCAGTGGAAATTCCTGGACGCTGCTACTTGGGCGTCCATGCTACAGGAATTTGATAAATTTGTTGTGACAGCTCGGATTCCGGATATGGTACATAACCGCATGATGACGATCCGCATGTATCCAGGAGATCGGACAGCCACACCAGTTGAATTTGATAAAGATGGACTACCCACTATGTATCAGAATTGTAAAGTGAATATCGTGGATTGTGGGGTGATTGAATAGTGCAGCCGGCAAGCCAGAAATACAAAGAGCTGATGCGGAGGCAATGGAGGAACCCTTTTTCCTTCCTTCGTGTAACCATCGGTCTGATCAATCAGCAGGCCCAGGCAGATGCCTTCATTCCCGAAAGGGAAAACTATACCTATTACAGCAGCTTTAAGATGCCCCTGGATAATTATGAAGTCCAGGGGCTTTATGCTACCTGCGATCAGGATTATACAACTACGAATGGCAGCATGTATTTTCTTCCCCGGAAGAGAGCGGATGTGGTTCTTAACCAAGGGATTGTATCAGAGGAGATCCTGGGGCCGATTGAGATACGGTTTCCGATTCAATATGACATCAAGGGTTTGACAGTGGAATTTGGTAAGTCCTACCCGGTGGACTTTACTATCGAATCCGATAACAACACCGTGGAGATCACCGGGAATGCCGGCGGCCACTTTGCAACGGAGGAGATATTTAATGGAGCTACCTTCCTGCGGTTTGTTCCATCGGCCATGGTAAACGGTCAGAGCCGGTTCCGGATACACATGATAACCATGGGAATTGGAATCTATTTTGACAGCCGGAAGATTCTGTCTGCGACCAAGAAAGAATACATCAGTCCGATCATGGAGGAGCTTCCTTCTATTGATTTTAGCCTGACTGTAAACAACAAAGACCGGGCCTTTGATATTGAAAATGCGGAAAGCTCTGTAAACTTTCTGGAGATCGGGCAGGATATCACGGTCTTATATGGCCAGGAGCTTGATGACGGGTCCGTGGAGTGGATTCCAGGGGCAACGGTACAATTAAAGGAATGGTCTGCTGATGATGAGGAAATGAGCTTTTCTGCAACAGATCGCTTTGACGGTATGGACGGAACCTATTATAGGGGTCTGTATCGTCCGGAGGGAATCAGCCTTTATGATCTGGCTGTTGATGTGTTTGACGATGCTGGGGTCGATTACAGAACCTATTGGATTGATCCTTATTTGAAGTCCGTAAAGGTAAATAATCCTGTTCCGGTGGTGGCCCATAAGGAAGCCCTGCAGATGATTGCCAATGCGGGCCGGTGCATTCTTTACCAGGACCGGGCGGGGAACATCTTTTTAAAGTCCAGCTTTGTCCCGGACATGGAAGCCAGTTCTGCCAATGAGACTTATTTTAGCAATGTCGGTGGAATCCTGGATAAGACGGTCAAAAAGACTTATGCCATGGCAGCGCAGGACCACACCGATATACGCCCCACACAATATTTTCTGCCAAGGCCCGGAGCAGAGGAATACTTAAATACCGGATACGTTTCTGAGGAAGTGGCAGACGGTGACGGCTTTTTTTTGACCAATCCCATGGTGGAGATCGCTTTGGAGGCATCTTATAAGTGCTTTGGACTTACTCTGGAATTTGGCCGCAACAACCCCTCTGAAATTATTTTTCATGCCTTCCGGGACGGGGAGTTGGTGGAGGATTACATCGTAACAGGCCTAACCGCAACAACAGTGATCAGCCATGAGTTTCAAGAGTTTGATCAGTTGGTGCTGGAATTTATAAAAGGCTGCCCCAATAACCGGGTGACGCTTACCAATATCACTTTTGGAGACAGTACGGACTATGTTTTTGGATACGGTCCGGAACTTATTAAAACCCCCAAGGGGACGCAGCTTCCCAAGGTGAGAGAGCTGCAGGTGATCCGGACAATTTATAGCCAGAGAGGGGAAGCCAAGGAATTGGCAAAAGAAACAATCTCCATTACCTCTGCTGACAACCGGTATACTTTTTATTTTGGAAGCCCTGTTTATGACTTATCCTGCGCCCTGGCTTCTGGAGAGGGGCAGGCGACCATTGTGGAGAGTAGCAGCTACTTTGTCACCGTGGAGATTACAGGGGCGACAGGAGCCGTTGAAGTCTCTATAACAGGCCGGGAATACAATGTAGGCCAGACCAAGATAGGCAGGCAGTTAAACCCCACCGGCAGCCTGGAGGTGTGGGAAAATCCCCTGGTGTCTGATATGATCCATGCCATAGATTTGGCTGACTGGATTGGGGACTACATGAAAGCAGATCGGGAGTATGATCTGCAATACCGCGGCGAGCCCCGGATTGATGCCAATGATATTGCATTCCTGGAGCATAAAGGCGTTCCGGATCTGCTTCTGAGGGTGTATGAGCATACTTTGAAATTTAACGGAGCCTTAAGCGGGACCGTAAAGGCAAGGAGGGATATGGGCCATGTGGCAGCAACCAAAAACTAACTGGAAAGAATCCGACTACTTTAATATAGAAGATTATAACCGTATAAAAGGAAACTTAAATGAAATCCGGTCCCAGGCTCTGATGCTCTGGCCGGATTTTGCTTATGAGGAAATGGGTTCTGACAAGACCTATCAGGATTATGGATTTCACGCAGATGAGATCAACCGGTTTGAGTCCAATGTGGACCGCATCTGTACCGGGACCTTTCCTTTCCATGTGGGGAGCCGCCAGGCATTTTACGATAACCAGCCTTTTATTGACTGGAGGGAACTGAACCGGATTGAGGAGGCCTGCAGGCTGATCTACAGCAACATTCAAAGCAGGATCAATGGCCGGAAGATGTTAGAATTTACACTGAATGGAGGTGCATTTTAAATGGGATTAAAAACAGATTATAAGGATTCTATGTACGATGGACAGCGCCGGTACCGGCTGATTCCAAATGAGGATGGGACCTACAGCATACCGGATTCAACTGTCTACACTCAGCAGGGGGATAAGTTTGGGGCGAATGATATCAACCAGACAAATAAAGAAGTCAATAAGCTGGAGGCTGTAAAGACAGTCACTCTGCCTGCTTCAGGCTGGAGTAGCTCCGCTCCCTATACTCAGACAGTGAGTGTTCCGGATATAACTGAATCTGACAGGCCCATAGTAAGCCTATATCTGCCAGATGGCATTACAGCGGCGGCAGTAAAGCTGCAAAGCAAGGCTTATGGCTGCGTGGACAGGGCGGTTACTGGCACCGGAAGTATAACAGTCTATTGCTATAACAAAAAGCCAGCGGCAGACTTCCAGATTCAGATGAAAGGAGTGTAGAAATGGCAGAATGTATTGTTTTAAAAGGTGGTGGAGATGGAGTAGACCTTGAAATGGTGACAGTTGAACCTGGCGATGTGCTTGCTGGTGAAGTTTTTATAGACAAGGAAGGAGAACCCAAGACCGGAACTATGGTGGTACAAAGTATCCTTTCTTTTAGTGCGGCCGTGTACTCGTCCACGGCGATTTCATTCACTTGGAAAAATCCTGAAAAGGGTCCGTTTTCTGGGGTCATTATTATAGGTAAGACAGGCAGCTATCCAACGAGTATTTCAGATGGGACTAGGTATTATAAAGGCTCTGGTAATAATATGGTAGCTTCAGGAAGCTCCAGTGCTACGGTGACGAGTTTTACAGGAGGAACATCCTACTATTTCCGGGCCTTTTCCTATGCAATCAAAGATGATGCGGAATGGATACATGCAACTAGCTATACTGCAACGGTAGAAACTACAAAGGGACAACAGGCATTTGCGTCATCTGGAACATTTACTGTTCCTGCTGGAGTACGCAGCGTTGATATATTCTGTGTTGGGGCCGGGGCTGGTGGTGGATACGGTGAGACTATACCATCTTGGGCTGGTAATAATGCGTCACGTTGGGGAGGTAATGGAGGGGCTGGTGGATTTACTAAGACCACTAAAGGTATCTCAGTCAATCCGGGAGACATCTTAAACATTACTGTGGGGGCTGGTGGGAATACAAGTTATTCACAGTTTAGCGGATTGCCTGGCGGGGCAACATCAGTTACCAAATCCTCTACGACCCTAATATCAGCCAATGGTGGTCAAAGTACGGGTGGAGGTTCTGGTGGTGGCACTGGTTCAACATTTTACTTGGATAGGAATGATCAACCGCAAACTCAAAACGCGAAAGTCGGAGGTCAGGATGGAGCATCCACTAGTACGAGCGCTGGTCAGGGATTTACTACTAGGGCGTTTGGTGAACCTACTGGAACTTTATATGGAGCAGGCGGAGGCGGAGGCGGTATTTGGTATGGCAACCCAAACGTGTTTCTAGGCGGAGCATCTGGCGGAGCTGTTGGGGGAGGAGCCGGGGGAACTTCTGGGTCAGGTGGGACAGCCGGATCTAATGGAACAAACGGTACTGGTGCAGGAGGCGGTGGAGGGGCGGGGAGTAGTATTGCTGGACGACCAGGCGGTAGTGGTGGTAGCGGTGTGGTTATCTTTAGATGGGGTTATTAAGAAAGGAGCTTAAAAATATGATTGTACATCAGGTTTTTGCGCAGATTTATGACGGGGAAATTAAAAATATTATTGTTTGTGACAATTATGAAATGGCTAATTGGCTGACGAGGGCATCCCATGGGGACGAGGCTTTTGCAGTTGATTGCCTGCAATATCCGTGTGGTATAGGGGATAGGTATCATGATGGAGAGTTTTACCGTGTGAATAAAGATGGAGCAGAGGAAGCAATACAGTATATTCCTACAGCAGAGCAGATGGTTCCAGTGCTCAGCGCTCAGATCGCATATATGTCCATGATGGCAGATATTGATATAGAGGGGGTATAAGCCATGAGTAAATTTGATAAGGTAAAGGGCTTTTATGAGGCAGGCCTGTGGTCCCTGGCTATGGTCCGTAATGCGGTAGGTCGCTGGATCATGGCGGAGGAATTCCGGGAGATTACCGGAGAAGAATATGAGAAAGAGTGAGGAAAATGAAAGTGAAAAGTATATTATGCACAGCTGTTGGAGTAGGCGGTAGTTTTATAGCGTCATTATTTGGGGGCTGGGATACCGGATTGGGTACCTTGGTTCTTTTTATGTGTATTGATTTTCTTTCCGGATTAGCCGTGGCCGGAATCTTCAAAAGAAGTACCAAGACTGAAACTGGTGCCCTGGAATCAAAAGCCGGCTTTAAGGGGCTCTGTCGTAAGTGCATGACCCTCCTGTTTGTCCTGGTGGCTCACCGGTTGGATCTGTCTATCGGGACGAGTTACATAAGAGATGCGGTGATCATTGGCTTTATGGCAAATGAGCTTATATCCATCGTGGAAAATGCAGGACTTATGGGAGTGCCGCTTCCTGATATTTTGGTGAGGGCCATTGACATACTTAAAAAGAAAGCAGAAGTAACCGGATAATTTGTTGCGACGTCGCAACGGTTGTGACATTACATTACAAAAATCAACACCTAATTATCTTTATAGGGTTTTAAAATGCAGTAAATAAGCCAAATTATCCTATACCTAAATCTCATTATACCCAATGTTTTCCTGTATTTTTTATTGCTTTTTAATGTCTTAGGTATACATGTAGGTATAAATTAAAAGAACCGTAGCCCCTAAAAGGTCACGGTTCTTTACTCTTCTTCATCTGGCACCCATTCCATGAGATCACCAGGCTGACAGTTAAATTCTTTGCATAGGCGGTCAATCACTTCGGAGCTCAAACTTCCACCCCCGTTCATGATAGCCGTGTAGGTGCCTTGGCTCATTAGCTTGGTCTGCTTCATTTTGTAAGATGTATATTTTCCCTCATTGAGCTTTTGAATCAGCTTATCATATTTAATTGCCATAATCTCACACTCCTTTTGGTCATCATATCAAATTATTATCACGTTTGCAAGTGCTATTTCGTCAAATAGTTTATATCACATTTTAATGTGACAAAGTGCACAAACAAACATCACATTTTATAGTGATATTGCCAGTAGAACATCACATTTTGATGTGCTATAATAAGTCCATAAGGTTGATACAACAAATCAAGGAGGACACGGCAATGACAGAGAAGATGAGAGAAAGAGTAATGGCAAACATCAAAGAAGCTAACGGAGCATTAACCGTTGAATTTTGTAACGAAGCTATTGCACAGAAAGAAAGAGTAGTTGAGTTCTGGAATAATCAGCCAGCTTGGAAACAGGGACCCTCCTGCAAGAATGCAATCGCTAACGCTAAGGCAGAGATCGAATATTTCCAGGCAGTAATTGAAGTTCTTACAG
>NZ_JASGFH010000030.1:0-36026 GCF_047605665.1 Lacrimispora sp.
TATTGTTTTTCGTGCTGCTTTTTGAACCTTCTCTTGTACTATCTTTTACACCATCTCTTGCACCATTTTTGGTATTATCTTTCGCCCCATATCTTATATTGTTTTTCGTGCTGCTTTTTGAACCTTCTCTTGTACTATCTTTTACACCATCCCTTACACCATTTTTCGCATTATCTTTCGCCCCATATCTTATATTGTTTTTCGTGCCGTTTTTCAAATCTTCTCTTGTACTGTCCTTTACACCATCTCTTGCACTATTTTTCGTATTATCTTTCGCCCCATATCTTATATTGTTTTTCGTGCCGTTTTTCAAACCTTCTCTTGTACTGTCTTTTACACCATCTCTTACACTATTTTTCGTACTATCTTTCGCCCCATATCTCATATTGTTTTTCGTGCTGCCTTTTGAACCTTCTCTTATACTGTCTTTTCCACCATCTCTTACACTGTTTTTCGTATTACCTTTCGCCTCATATCTCATATTGTTTTTAGTACTGCCTTTTGCTCCGTCCCTCACACTATCTTTTACACCGTTTCTCTCACTATTTTTCACATCTTTTTTCGCACTATCTTTCATAACATTTTTCTTACCTCCATTCCCTTTCTCCTGCTTCCCCTCACCACTTTTATTCCCCTTCCAATCATCACGAAACCTCTCTTTTTTTATCCTGTTATCTATCATAAACTCTCTCCATCCTTTTCCATCATAATTTTTCATCCTATCTCATAAAAACAAACGGCATTCCACCAAAACAATTTCCCATCCAAACCAGTCTGCCGCCTGTCCACCAATTCCATATTCACAGCTATTATAATACATTATCCCCCAGAAAACCACAAAATTTCTCTTCCCTCCCCAAACACCGCACCATTTCCCCACAATCCTTTAAAAAACCCACAATCCCGCTCTTTTCCTTAAAAACCCTTGCAATCTCCCACAACTCAGCTATAATACATCCTAAAAAGAACAAAAGGAAGTTTAACATCATGAATACCGAACAAAACACCTTCTACTTAGACAAGACCATTTACTCCGGGCGTCCTTTGGATGTCTCTGAGCGGCTTCCCAAGGAAATCAGAGCTTACGACCTGCTGGACAGGCTTGATATCCCCTATGTGAGACTGGACCACGATGCCCTCCCTTCCATGGAAGCATGTAAGGAAGTTGATGAGTTGTTGGAAATTGATATATGCAAGAATTTATTTCTTCGAAATGCCCAAAAAACCGACTTCTATCTTCTCCTGATGCCCGGCCAGAAAAAGTTCCGCACTGCCGTACTTTCAAAACAAATCGGCTCTGCCAGACTTTCCTTTGCAGAACCGGAATTCATGGAAAAGTATTTAGATATTACACCTGGCTCTGTTTCTGTACTGGGACTTATGAATGATAAAGATCATCAAATCAGACTGCTGATTGACAAAGATGTCCTTTCTCACGAATTTTTTGGCTGTCATCCCTGTATCAATACCTCCAGCATAAAGTTTAAAACCAGATATCTTATAGACAGTATCCTCCCCGCCATCGGATATGACTACACTCTGGTTGATCTTTCATAATCCTGAGAGTAATGCCTTTCTGCTATGCTCAAAGCAATATAGGCTCAGGGCAATATATCTCCAGGGCAGTATACTCCAGGCCAACATAGTTTTGAGCGTGTAGCTGCTTTAAACATACGATTGTTTTGAATGCGTAATTACTTCGAGTATTTGAAATATTATAAAAATGCATATTATCTCAAAATTTCAGTGTTTTTAGCATGTATTGTTCCGGAGATACAAACCACACCACACCCCAAAACCGCTCCCCCCTCTACAAGCAAAAAAACAGGCAGAACCCACACACTCCAGTTCTGCCTGTTTCCATCCCCTAAATTGCCCTAGTATTTTCCTTCAGCCACAAATCCTCTTCCTGAGAAAGATAAGGAGAAAGGTTTTCATAAACTGCCTTATGATAATCATTCAATAACTCCACATCCCTATCCGTCATAACAGACCTATCAAGGGCCTCCAGATCGATAGGAACCATGGTCAAAAACTCAAACTCCATGAACTGCCCATACTCATTTGCTTCTGCTTTCTTACACACAATCAGATTTTCAGTACGAGCTCCATGACTGCCCTCAATATACACTCCCGGCTCGTCCGATGTGATCATGCCTTCCTCCAGAACGCAGCTATCCTGCCGCTCCGGAACCATGCGCCAGCGTATTCCATTGGGCCTCTCATGAACATTCAGCAGATACCCGATTCCATGGCCTGTTCCATGGTCAAAGTTGATTCCCCTGCTCCAAAACGGCTCCCTGGCCACATAATCCAGAGTAAGACCTCTGCATCCATACAGAAACTTCACCGCTCCCAAACGCAGCATGCTGATCACTGTCAGTGTAAAATGCTCCCGTTCTTCCTCTGTCAGCCGCCCCAAAGCAACCGTTCTTGTCACATCAGTCGTTCCCTCATAATACTGTCCGCCGGAATCCACCAGGTAAAGCCCCCTTGGCTCCAGCTTTGTATCATTTGATTTATCAGCCTTATAATGGCACATCGCGGCATTGGCTCCATAGGCAGAGATGGTATCAAAGCTGATTCCCAAATTCCCTTCCTGCTCCGAACGCAGCCTGTCTAAATGCTCCTGAGCGCTGACCTCAGTGATGTTTTCCCTGCCCACATTGTTTTTCAGCCAGTAAATAAACTTCACCATAGCTGCCCCGTCTTTTTTATGGGCATTTCTCATATTTTCAATTTCCACCGGATTTTTCATGGCCTTTGCCATAACGGTGGGATTCATCTTATCGATAATCTTGTTGGTATCGTCAATGCTCTTATAAATGGCATAATTGATCTTGCCGGTTTCCAAAAGAACCTTCTGTCCTCTCAACTGTCCTGCTGCCGTATAAATATCATTATATGGGCGGACCGTAACCCCTAATCCCTTCAAGTAAAGCTTTACTTCATCCTTTAACACCTGTTCATTGACAAATAAGTAAAACCGCTCCAGTGTCACCATGGCATAAGACAATACCACCGGATTACACTCCACATCATTTCCCCGGATATTCAACAGCCATGCAATGTCATCAAGCGTAGTGAGAATATGAACCGCAGCCTTTTCCTTCTTCATCTGAGCTCTCAAATCTTCTATCTTCTCCGCAGACGGTTTCCCTGCATACTTTTCTTCCAGAATCCAGGCCGGCTGGGCTGACAGAGAAGGGCGGTCCTTCCATATAATATCCACCAGATCCTCCTGACAGGACAGAGTTACATTCTTCTCCTCCAATAACGCTTCCAAAGCCTGACCCATCTGGCAGTTTACCACCCGTCCGTCAAAGCCCAGGCGCCCGCCTTCCGGCAGAACCCGCTCTAAATATTCCTCAACGGAAGGAACCCCTGGCTGCCCCATTTTCTGAAGGGTAACCCCCGAACTGTCAAGCTGTTTCCCCGCCTGGACAAAGTAACGTCCGTCCGTCCACAATCCTGCTTCTTCTTTCGTAATAACGGCTGTTCCTGCGGAGCCGGTAAATCCCGTCACAAACTCCCTGCATTTAAAATAAGCTCCCACATACTCAGATTCATGAAAATCTGAAGTAGGGATCATATAAGCATCTATATGGCGCTCTGCCATCAGGCTTCTGAGCTGTTCCAATCTGTCCTGAATCATTCCTTGATTTCTCCTTTGGTTTCTAAATAATTTTGTATGGCTTCTGTAATTCCTTCGCTATAAGTCGGATGAGCCCGCATGGCAAGCATGAGCTGCTCTGCGGTGAGCCCGTTTGCAATGGCAGTAGCCATCTCGCTGATCATATCGGTAGCCCTTGGGCACATGATCTGGGCGCCTACCAGAGTTCCGGAGTACTCCTCAAAGACGAGATGAATAAAACCGCTCTGTTCTCTGGTAATAATAGACTTCCCATTTCCGCTCATTAAATAACGGCCGCAGCCAACTTTCATATTGCAGGCGCTGGCGGCCTCTTTTGTAAGGCCCACAGAAGCGACTTCCGGTTCCGTGTAAATGCAGCCCGGAATCACCGGAAGCTCTACAAACATGCCCTTTGGCACCACACAAAGACGGATGGTATGTTTCACCCCCGCTATTTTTTCCACAACATAAGTGCCCTGGGCCGCAGCCACATGGGCCAGTTTTTTACGGTCCGCCACATCGCCTATGGCATAAATTCCCGGCTCACTGGTGCAGAAATCAGAATCCACCTTTAAATGTCCGTTTTCCATTTCAAAATCCACGTCAGGGCCAATGAGTTCTTCCATATAAGGAGTCCGGCCCGCAGCTATGACGATCTGGCCGGAGCGGAGCGTCTGTTCCTCCCCATTCATGGTAAACACGCATACTAATCCCTGATTTGCGTCCTCCCGTATTTCCTTAATCACAGTATTGCAGAATACGGAGATTCCCTTTCTGCGCAGTTCACCCTCCAAAGCCTGGGACACCTCTCCGTCCATGGGGTCCAGCAGATGCCGTCCTCTTTCCAATATGGTCACATTGGAACAGAGGGCATTAAAAATCGTGGCAAACTCCACCCCGATCACACCTCCGCCAATGATGGTAAGGCGGTCATAATTCCAGACCTCCGAAGTCAAAAGGCGGTCACTGGTCAGCACTCCCGGAAGGTCTGCTCCCGGTATATTTGGAACCACCGGCTTTGCCCCTGTGGCAATGATGATATTGTCCGCTTCGTAATAATCCTTTCCTTCAGGGCTGTTTACCTCAACAGTATGCCCCCGGCGTATGGTGGCTGTTCCGTAAATAACCTGTATCCCGGCAGTCTCTATAAGCTCTTTTATCTCATTCCGGTATGCCTTGACAGACCGTTTTTTGTAATGCTGCATCTTTTTAAAATCAAAGGAAATAAAATCTGTGGACACTCCGAATTCATCACTGTTTTGAAGCGTCTCAAAAATGCTGGAGGCATGAAGCAGAGCCTTTGCAGGAATGCAGCCCTTATTGACACAGGTTCCTCCCAGCTTTTCCTTTTCCACAATGGCGGTCCGAAGACCAAGACCTGCTGCCCTTAAAGCCGCAGTATATCCGCCCGGCCCTCCGCCGATCACAATTAAATCATAATGCTTTGCCATTTGACTCCTCCCCGTTTCTCCTGGGCTTTGGCCTTTTTCTAATGGATCATGCCAAAATGCAGACAGGCATTTTTAATCCCATCCCGGTCAATGGCATCCGTCACATAATCCGCCGCCCGTTTTAATTCCTCCATGGCATTTCCCATGGCAATCCCTTTTCCGGCCATTTTCACAATATCATAATCGTTCATGCTGTCTCCGAATGCCGCCGTTTCAGAAAGAGGCACCTGATAATATTCGCAGAGCCTTACAAGCCCCATGGCCTTGGAAGCCTTCCGTTCCACTATATCAGCCCCTCTTTTATCCGCAAACATATGTACCTGGATTTCAGGAAACTGTTCCTCCATGGTCCTTGCTCCGTGCTCATTCCCGATGTAGGCCATGGTCCTGACGTCCAGTTCCGTCAGTTTCCCCGGATCATCAAAGATTCTTCCGCATTCTCCCCACAGCTTTGTTTCATGACTTACAATAACCTCCGGATTGATGTAATAATCTCTGTCATCAATGGTGGCCCCAACGCTGTAGGGGGTGTCTTTCACATAAGCCAGGATTTCCTTTAAAAGCTGCTTGTCAAATACGTGCTCATAGAGGACCTTATCCCCTACCGTTACCTTGGTTCCATTGAGATGAATGATGGCATCAGGCCTTACCGCATCCCGGATTTCTGTGCTGTATATGGAATCCATATCCCGGCCTGTCGCTATAACGATAATATGGTTCTCCCGCAGCTTTTCTATTGTCTCCAAAGCGCTGGCCGGAATGCTCCAATCCTTATGATCCAGCAGAGTCATATCCACATCAAAGCTCACAATTGGTTTCATCTATTTTCACCTATTTTCTGCTCAAAATAAACTTGTCTTTACCATAATATCCTATATTTTAAAATTTTTCAACAAATATACTTTACCAATCCAAAACTTTCTGCTATAATATCATTCGTGTGAGATAAACGGAGTATGGCGTAGCTTGGTAGCGCGCTCGGCTGGGGGCCGAGAGGTCGCAGGTTCAAATCCTGTTACTCCGATGAATTTAATACGCTGGAAGCCTTATTTTTACTGAGCTTCCAGCTTTTTTATTTTCTGATTATAAAGCTCCATTTTGGTTGGCACTGGCGGACAATTCTTATTTGTATGAAATATGGACAGTTCCTTTACTTAGATGTCATAATATGACCAGGCCAACGTCTGTTTTAATCACGAACATAATGGTAAAGAAAAAGACGATAGTAAATAACCTATCATCTTTATATTAACTGCTCTTACTCTCCAGCTATCTAAACTGCTCTGGTATCCGATATTTACTTTTTACAACATCTATCATACTTTTCAATTGGTTCTGGCCCTCTGGTCACAGTACGAAGGATCTGGAGTCCTCCTTTTTCATCGGCGGCCACTCTCCAGTCAACCAATAAAATTTCACCATTTATTATCTCAATTCCTGATACCCCTCGTGTTCGAATACAACAGCCTGTATTAAAATATGGAAGTTCGTTTGCTTTTGGAAATTTAGGTCTATGAGTATGTCCGCAAATCATCATAGTCTTTTTCTTTTTTAACCATTCACTATATATCCGTTCTATCTTATGCCTTTTATATAAATTACGGGCAGGACTTGTGGGATTATCAAAACCCACAAGATGAAGATATCTCCATAAGTAGCGAAGTAACGCCATGGACAGGAACCATAGCTGATCATTCATAATATCTCCCTGATGTCCATGAAGAACAAATATCTTCTGTCTGCTGTTTTTATAATTAAGAACCAAAGCCTCCTTTGGTTCTAATCCTTTGAACAAATCTTCAGTTTTTTGATTGTATTCATCGTAATATTGATAATAATTTGCTTTAACAAAACGTTTTGACCGCAGATAAATATTATGATTGCCATATAGCATAATAAACCTTCCGGAATCATAAAACTTTTTCATTACAGTAAATACATCTGTGTGCGCAAGACGAATAACACTGAAATTCTTATATTCCCATAGTTCATCGCCATCGCCTACCTCAACATAGACATAATCTTCTTTATTATAATAATTCAGAGCATGCAAAAATACGGACTGATTTCTGATAAACATATCAGATACACTATCATCTTCTCTGTGGCAATCACTGAAAAATATAAATTTAGAATTTTCATCAATTGATATGTTTGCAGCATTTTTAAATGCCCTGGTCAGTCTTTTATTTACTCTCATCATTGCTCCAAATACACTTTTTTATATAGTATTTAACTTATTCTCAAATTTATACCATATATAAATGTTTACTATCATCAATGATTCTTTAGCAAGCTAAAGGCTATTGGGCGGTCTCTCATATAAAACAGTTCTTCAATACGAATTAATACATACAGCCATTGATCTGCATCACATATTTGACACCTGCTCATAAAAATTGACACATGTTCTCAACCAGCTTTTTCTCAAGTCCAATAAGCCGCTTTGTAATATCTTTAGATTTTTCGTCGGCCGCTTTATACTGGTTTAGATATTTGTTAAGCGATTTTATACCCATATTACAACCATCCGTTATCAAATCAGCAATGGTTTGATCAGAGTCATTCATAACTAACTTAACATTTGTTTTTATCCACGCCATGCTTTTAGCCATTGGGTTAGGTGCCTTCCCATCGTCGTGAAATTCATTTAAAAGGGAATGAATTTCCTCATCTAATTCTTCATGGTTATTTTTGCAATCAATCAGATACGTTTTTAAATTGTTATCAGAAACATATTCCAACACCTCATCAATCGATTTGATCCCCATTTTTATCCCTGCGTCGCACTCACGTAATAGCTTTATAGTATCTGCCTCTATCATAATATCACCCAGCTCCTTATTTTATAGTATAAAATAAGTATATCTATTTCTGTCCCTTATATCCGAATATAACTTTAGATATTGCGGATATTCTATAAAAAAGCCGTTCCTGTCCCACATTACATAAGTGTCAGACAGAAACGGCATTTTTTTAATTGATTCCCAAATAAATTTCCTTCACCTTTTCATCATGGAGCAGTTCCATTCCCGTTCCCTCCAGCACATTTTCACCGTGGTTAATGAGATATGCATAATCCGAAAACTGCAGGGTATCTGTGGCATTTTGCTCTACGATAATAATGGTCAGTCCCATTTGATTAATCTTCTTTATGAATTCAAACATCTCCCCCACCAGCTTAGGAGCGAGACCCAGCGAGGGTTCGTCTAAAATCAGCAGCTTAGGCTGGCTCATCAGTCCCCTGGCGATGGCTACCATCTGCTGTTCTCCTCCTGACAAAGTTTCTGCAAGCTGATGTTCCCTTTCTTTTACTCTGGGAAAAATCTCATAGATTTCTTCCAGCCGTGTCTGAATCTTTTTCTTGTCTTTGATACGGTAGGCGCCCATATGCAGATTATCTGCCACGGACATCTTGCCGAATAAAAGCCTGCCTTCCGGCACCATGGCAATCCCCAGTTCCACCATTTTGTGGGCAGGAACATTCAAAATAGATTTTCCCTGATACAGGATATCTCCGGACGTAGGTTTCAGCTTTCCCACAACACTGCGTAAAGCCGTTGTTTTTCCTGCTCCGTTTGAGCCTAATAAGGCGACGATCTTCCCTTCTTCTACTTGAAAAGACAAGTTGCTGATAATGGGAGTTCCATCATATCCCGCACACAGATTCTTCACTGATAGCATACGTCTGCCTCCTTTGCAAATCGTTTAAATGGTCTTTCCGCCCAAATAGGCCTGTATTACTTCCGGATTTCCAGTCACTTCTTCCGGTGTTCCTTCTGCCAGCAGTTTCCCTGAGGTCAGAACGATCACCCGGTCTGAAACACTCATGACCACTTCCATGACATGCTCAATCATCAAGATGGAAATTCCTGAAGTCCGAATCCGCCGGATTAAGTTAATGGCTTCTTTCCGCTCCACGCCGCTTAAACCGGCCATGGTTTCATCCAATAATAAGAGAGTTGGCTGAGTGGCCAGCGCCCTTGCAATCTCCAGCCTTTTTTTCTGCATGACATTTAAGTCGCCTGCATTCATATAAATAAAGGCAGCCAGTCCGCACATGGCGATCACTTTTTCCGTGTGGGCTTTGGCATCTTCCACCGTTTTGAACCTGTTAAGGGATGCCACCAATACATTGTCCAAAACTGTCATGTCATTTAAGGACTGAGGAATCTGAAAGGTTCTTCCCACTCCCAATTTGCATATTTTATACGATTTTTTCTTTGTGATATCAATGCCGTTAAAAATAATATTTCCTGAGGTCAAGGAGTGGGCTCCGCTGATGGAATTAAATAAAGTAGTCTTTCCAGCCCCATTGGGACCTACCACACCGACAATTTCTCCCTCTTGTACAGAAAAACTCACATCTTCATTGGCAACCAGTCCGCCGAATTTTTTTGTGGCATTTTTTATTTCCAATATGGTTTTCATTATATTTTTCCCTCCATTTCCAGAGGTGTCAAAACCTTTGGCTTTTTCCGTTTAAACAGGGAAACCAGCCCATTTGGCAAAAATATAACGATCAAAATAACCAAAGTACCGTATAAGAACAGATCAAATCCCCTGATGGAAGAAAAGGCAGCCCTTGTATATTCTGAAATCACAGTCAGCACAATGGCTCCTATAATGGGCCCGATCACCGTTCCGATACCGCCCATAACGGCAACCAGACAGATCATGAGAGACACATTGAGAGGCATCACCACGAGAGGGTCAATATATTGCAGGTAGTTGGCATACAGACTGCCAGCCAGACTGACTACCCCTGCGCTGAGCATAAATGCCAGCATTTTATAGCGGGAGGTGTTGATTCCTACACTTTGAGCAGACTCTTCATTGGCTTTGATGGCTCTTAAATAATATCCGAATTTGGACTTATCTAATACTTTTGTAAGCATCAAAATGATAGCTACAAAGATTAAATATATGTAGTAATAGGGATATTTTGAGATGAACTGCATGGTATACCAGGCGGGTTTTGTCTTTTCCAGAAAATCAACGCCTGTAGCGCCTCCCACAGCACTCCAGTTCAAAAATATAATACGTCCGCTTTCTCCGATTGCCATGGTGGCCACCGCAAAGTAATGCCCTTTTAACCGGAGCAGGGATGCTCCCAGAATAAAAGCCAGGCCTACAGAAATTGCAACCCCAATCCACATGGTAACCCAGGGAGTGGCACCAAAAGCTTTCATTCCAATGGCACAGGAGTATGCTCCAATTCCATAAAACAGGGCATGTCCGTTGGAAACCTGTCCTGCATATCCGCCGATAAAATTCCATCCCATTCCCAAAATGGCCCAGATACAAATCAGGATCATAACATGAACTGCAAAAGGTGTCTTTATAAAGAGCGGGAGCAGGGCGGCTGCCAATAAGCCGATTAAAAATCTTACCATAAACTGACTATTTGAATATATAAAATTCTTCATTTTTCCTCCTTCTCCTCTGCTATTTACCAAACAATCCTTTCGGTCTGAAAGAAACTACCAGCATGAATAAAATACAGACTGCCACATATTTAAAAGCAGTGTTGACATAAACGCCTGCAAATACATCCACGAGTCCCATCAGGATTCCGCCTACGTAAGCCCCAAAAATACTGCCAAATCCCCCAAGGGCAACGGCAATCAATCCAAACAGCAGGAAAGAAGAACCGGAAGTCGGGGTTATATAATAGTAATAGGAAAGAACGCATCCAGCTACACCTGCGATGGCGCTTGCAATTCCAAAGGCCAGTGTATAGGAAAACTCAATATTGATTCCCACCAGTTCTGCGGCATTTTTATCCATGGAAGTGGCCCGGATTCCTTTTCCCGTTTTCGTCCGGTTCATAAAAAGGAAGAGCAGCAGGGTAACGATTATAGAAACGATCAGGGGCACCAGCTTTTCCTTGCTGATTACTAAAAATCCAAAATCAATGGTTCCTGTAAACAGAACTTTTGGAATGGTTCGAAATTCACTGGTGGCCAGCATAAGCATACCGTTTACCAGCACCATACTCAAGGCAAAGGTAACGAGACGCTGGGACAGAACCGGCCCCTTTAGTGCCCTTTGTATCAAACTCTTGTAAATGAGCACTCCCACAATAAACATGGCAACGGCTGCAAGGGGAATGGAAAAAATAGGGTCCAGGCCAAACTTTTGATTTAAAAAGAAGGTAATATACATACCTATCATCAAAAATTCTCCCTGGGAAAAGCTCAGTACATTCATGACTCCCCAGACCAGCGCAATACCCATTGCGATCAGCGCCAGTATGGAACCAATGACCAGTCCCTCAAAAATACATTGAATTACCATAATACCTTTTCCTCCTTATCTTTCATCCCATAGCGGCAGCGGATACAATCCCTCATAAGCCCTGGCTTCACTAGGATAAACGGTCTGGTACTTTCCGTCCTTAATCTGGCAGATCAAAGAAGTGGATGCCACATTCTGCCCAGCCTCATTAAATTCAAACCCCGTTCCCGCAATAAACAGCTTATCCGTGGGATAATCCAGATTGTACATAGCCTCTTTAATGGCATCTGCATCTGTGGAGCCTGCCTGATCGATGGCAAGACACAGGATATAAAGATCAGTTCCGCATTTTAACACATCCGGAATCAAATCCACCCCATTGGAATACTCTTTCCGGTACAGATCACCGATCTGTTTCACCAGCGGAATCTGTAAATCCAAAGCCCATGCGCTGGTGGAACATAAGCCTTCTGCATCTTCCCCCAAGGCAGTAAAGAGCTCACTCTGCATGAAACCGCCCCGCTGTCCCATGATCATCTTTGGCATATAATTAAGCTGTTTGAAGGTTTTTATATATAAAATAACATCCGAAATATAGGAGGACATCATGACCACATCTGGATTTGATTTCTTTAATTTCAAGGATTCGCTGATCAGATTGGTGGCATTGGAACTGTAAGTGATATTTTCCACAATCTCAAACCCGTATTTCTCAGCACACTTTTTTTGCACGTTTGCGATGTTCTTTCCAAATTCTGTATCCTCTGAAACAAAGGCCACGGTCTTGATATTGGCGTTCTGTGTTTCATTTAATTCCATTAAGTACTGATACGTATCCTCCACGTATATGGTATCGTCAGGGAACAGACGGAAAAAATATTCGTACCCTTTTTGTGTCAATGAAGGTGAGGTTCCTTCTGAAATCAAAGGAACACCGTATTTTTCTGTGGCCACTGCCGCGGTCTTAGTATTGGCGCTGCTGAACAGTCCTACAATCCCCACTGCTCCTTCTGAGGTGATCAGACGTTCCGCTTCCGACAATGCCGTGTCAACTGTTTTCAAGTCGCCAAATACCAGCTCCACCTTTTTCCCGCCCAGATTGGGAAGGCCTTCTGACTGAGCCAGCGGTATATCAATATCACTTCTGCTTTCATTGATAATATCCGCAAACATGGTCATGGCCGCCCTTACTTCTGCTCCTGCTTTTGACTGGGCTCCGCTCATAGGAAGTAATACCCCGATTTTTACTGTGTCCTGATTGTTTTTTCCGGGAGCTTCTGTTACCTGCCCGTCACTGCCATTTTCCCCTTCCTGCACCGGCTTCTGAGTTCCTGCACATCCGCCTATCAATACCGCCAGAAAGAGAACCGCCCCAAAATACTTTAAAAAAAATCCCAACTTTTGTTTCATCTTTGTCACCCCATTATGATATTGATAAAAAGAAAAGAGCTCTTGCAACATCCGTAAGAGCTCTCATCCAGTGACACGAATTAATAAACAAGCTGTATATGGTTTTCCTCACAGAAACGAATCCATTCTTCATCCGGTTTCTGGTCTGTAATCAAATAATCAATCTGGCTCAAATCGAGGAAATGAGTAAAAGCAGTCTTATTCATCTTAAAGTGATCCGCAAATAATGCAACTTCTGATGCCTGTTCTACCATAACCTTCTTAATAATCGCTTCTCCCTCATTGGAATCCGTCACTCCCATTTCCAGGTCAACACCCTTGCAACTGATCAGAAGAATATCCACATGATACTTTCTGATGTTATCCATTGCAATCTGTCCTCTTAAGGAAAGTGAATTCTTATTATAGATTCCTCCTGTGGAAATCACGTTGATATTTGTATGGGCCAATCCACGAAATACCTCTGTGGATGTTGTCAGTACGGTAACGTCACTGCTGTCAGGAAGTAATTTCAGAGCCTCCATAACTGTGCTGCTGGCATCAGCAGCAATGGTAAATTTGGTGGCAAGAATATCAGCAAATGCTTTTGCCATCTTCTTTTTCTCCGTAAGATGAATTGCTGCACGCCGATAAAAGTGTATCCCTTCCCCGTGAGTCCCATGATTTAATACTGCGCCTCCAAAGGTTCTGGTGAGAACACCTTCGCTCTCCAGCTTATCCAAATCCCGCCGGATAGTCTCTTCCGTTACTTGAAATTGATTACTTAATTCAGAAACTACAACTTTATTCTCTGCTCTTAATTTTTCTTTTATTGCTATTAATCTATCTTTTGCCGCCATTTACATACTCGCTCCTCGTCTTTATTTGTAAACATGCCTCTATAATACCACACAAAAATGTTGTTTTAAATAGGTTTTTCTTTTTTTTCAACATTTTCTACATATTTCCAATAATTCGAGGGGCTTTTCATCTTGTTTTTTACTTTTCCAGGCCTTCTGCGAGTTCACGCATATACTGTACATCAGCCGGGTCCAATTCAATCTCCGCTGATTTTACATTTTCTTCAATCTGCGCCACGGTAGTAGCTCCGCTTAATAGATTTAAGAAATCTCCCTGTGCGAGAATCCATCCCAGGGCCAGGTTTGCAACGGTACAGTCATACTTTTCACAAAGAGGTTTCCACTGATCCATCATATCCATAGCCTTTTGCATATTCTCCGGCTGGAACCATTTCTTTGGAATCTGAGCGCCTACCGGCTTATAATCTCTTGGCATGGTTCCTGATAACAGACCCATTTCCAGGGGTGAATACGCCTGAATGGTAACTCCGTTTTCACGGCAGCAGGGAATGATCTCCTTTTCAATGTCACGGTCCAAAATAGAGTATTTAGCCTGTACAATGTCAAGCTGACCCCATTTTAAGTACTCCTCAATGTGATGAATATCCACATTGGCAGCACCGATGGCCTTGATCTTACCCTGTGCTTTTAACTCATTTAACAAGTCCATGGTCTTTTGGATGGGCACAAAGTACTCAGTTCCTTCGATTGCCTGCCAATGTGTCATGTATACATCTACATAATCGGTTCCCAGGCGCTCCAAAGATTCTTGGATTTCTTTTTTCACAGATGCTGTATTTAAGTTTTTGTATAACTGAATCCCATTTACAACATTGAACAGATCGCCCTTCATTTCCTGATCCCAGGTCACTCCGCATTTGGTGATGATTACAACATCTTCACGTTTCATTCCTTCCAATGCTTTTCCAAGGATTTTTTCACTGTTACCGAAGTTATACCCCGGTGCAGTGTCAATTAAGTTTACGCCTGCTTTGGGGGCTTCCCGGATGGTGTTCACCACTTCCTGAAGGTCGTGATCCCCGCCCCAGGCAGAGCCGCCGCCGATGGACCATGTGCCCAGGCCGATTCTTGAGATATCTATTCCTGTCTTACCAAGTTTCATTGTTTTCATATTGCCATATCCCTTTCTTAATCCATTCAATTAAAGGAAGTTACTGATAGTCCTTGCGGTACTTTGCCAGCATTTCATCTACGATCTTTTTGTCTGTTACGCCGCCGGTTGCACCCACGTACTGAACCGAAACTGCTGCTGTGCAGTTTGCATAGACTGCGCATTCCCGGATGTCTTTACCTTCCAGCAAACCGGTAATGAAACCGGAAGCAAAATTATCGCCGGCTCCGATGGTATCGATTGCCGTCACGCCTTTGCAGGCAGGGACGATCATAGAACCCTCAGAATTTCGGATATAACAGCCTCTCCTGCCGATTTTCATAATGACATTTTTTATGCCGTAACCATACAGCTTGTCGGCAACCTTTTCTTCCCTGGTTTCCCCTGTCAGCGCACTGGCTTCTTCAAAGTTGGGAAAGAAGAAATCCACATAACTTAAAGCCTCTGCAATGTCATCAATCTTCTCATTCAGCCGGGGATTGATCATGTCCGCACAGATCATCATGCCTTCCTCTTTTGCCTTTTTAAAAACAGAGACCATTGCCTGATTGTCAAATAAGGGGTTGTTGAAAATGCTGGCAAAAGAAAGAATCTTTGCATCCTTTAACGCTGACATATCCAGATCATCGTATTTGAATTTCCACAGACTTCCCTGACGGTTTGTTATGAAGGTACGCTCTCCGTCGGCAGCTACCAGAGCAACGTTGATAGAAGTATCAAGGCTGGGGTCCTGCTTTATGTAAGTGGTATCAATATGATTTCTTTTACAGTGATCAAGAACAAAGGCTCCCGGCACATCAACGCCGATACAGCTCATCAAAGCAACATTATGTCCCAGTCTGGTGATGATTGTGGATTCGTTTAATGCGTCTCCCCCAATGGTCATGGCAATGCCGTCTACCGGATAAGATGCAACATCAAAGACTTCTTTGCTGACCGGTCTCAGTGGCAAATCTACGATTGCCGCTCCAATAATGATTACATCTATTTCTTTCCCCACTTTATTCATCAGCCCTTCCGTCATCTCCGAATAATTTGATCTTACTCATGGCACGTTTTTTCACTGCTGCGCGCACGGCGCGCTCTACAGCCAGAAACGGTTCATCCTTATGCTCATTGATCGCTTCCATAGCAGCCTGGCAAAGCTCTGTATGAATGTTGATCTTGGAAATACCAAGAGAGATCGCTTTCTTGATATCTTCATCACCGATACCGGAAGCTCCGTGAAGTACGATAGGCACATCGACAGTATTTGCCACTTCCTCTAAAATATCAAAGGCAAGTTTTGGCTCAGAAGTATATACTCCGTGTACATTTCCGATGGCTACTGCCAAAGAATCACAGCCGGTTCTTTCCACAAAATCTCTTGCCTGTTTTGGGTCCGTATAGTGGTAGTCTGACAGCGCTTCTTCATAAACCGTTTCATTTCCCACATGTCCCAGTTCTGCTTCTACGGGAATGTTGTATGCGTGGAAATAATCTACACATCTTTTGATCTCCGCCACATTTTCCTCATAAGGAAGAGCGGAAGCATCACGCATAACAGAATTCATGCAGTGATCCACTGCATTTTGAAGAATTGTCATGTTACGGCCATGATCCCAGTGAAGAATGACAGGAACAGTCGCTTTTTTTGCCATGGATTCCATCATGTAGCAGTAATCTTCAAAGGAAGTATTTCCTGTAAATCCTGTACCAAAGGAGATGATGATCGGAGCCCGAAGCTCTTCCGCCGCATCAATGACTCCCATTAACATTTCTGCATTCCATACGTTAAAATGAGGAATTGCATAATGTCCGTCTTTCGCTTTCTTTTCCCAATATCTGATATCTGAAATCATAATTTTCTCCTCTTCTTAAAAAACGTTTTTTATTCAGCTACTTTGACAACGCCTTTGACCATATCCGCTTTTTTCACGGGATCGATTGCTTCTGTAAAGGCTTTCTGAACATCTTTATAATCATAAATATCTGTTACCATGTCTTTTACATTGATTTTTCCCGTTGCAACCGCTTCAATTGTCTGGGGGAAATTGTTGCAGTATCTGAATGCGGTCTGAATGGTCACTTCACGGTTAATCTTTAAGAAATCGATTTCTACCGGTTTTGACTGTGTGCCGACCATGATGATTTTTCCGCCGCGGGCTACCATTCGCACTGCCTGATTTACGGTAAAGGGAGAACCTGCTGCTTCAAATACCAGTTCCACTCCATGGTCGCCGTAAAGTTCCGGTGAACGGAGAACCGCCACTGTATCCTCTTCTTTTCCATTGATGACTCTCTTAGCGCCAAATTTTAAAGCCAGGTCCAGACGTTTCTGCATCACATCAACCACGGTAATATCTGTAGCGCCAAGGCTCAAGCAGGCCTGTAATACCATAAGGCCGATGGCTCCGGCGCCGAGGATTACAATGCTCTTTCCAACAGTCGCTCCGCCAAGCATTGCTGCATGCATACCAACTGCTGCCGGTTCTACCAGTGCACCTTCCATGGTTGTCATTCCTTCCGGAATATGATAAGTCCATTCTTCCGGATGGGTCATGTATTCACACAGGGCGCCTTTGTAGTGAGGCTGTGTTGCCAGCATGTCAACGCTTGGGCAGATATTGTAATGGCCGCTGCGGCAGTAATCGCTTTTTCCATCCGGCACACTCGGTTCGATCAGCACTTTATCTCCAACCTTGAACTTTGTAACCTTAGCTCCAACTTTCACTACTTCCCCTGCAACTTCATGTCCCAGTCCGATTTTCTGGTTTGGATCTTTAGGCGGAATAAAGGGGCCAAACTCAAATCCATGAATATCTGAGCCGCACATACCTACGTATTCAACCTTCATTAAAATTTCATTGTCCTTTGGTTCCGGAACCGGGCATTCCTGAATTTCAAACTTCTTCGGTGTCACCAATATTGCTTCTGAATTTTTCATTTCAGATCCTCCTTATATTGCAGGGCTGCCGACGGCTGAAAGGATTCAGCCGCCAAGCCGGCCCCTGTTTTCATTAATCTACATTACCGATATCTTCTACAGATTCTCCTCTTGTTTCAATACCGAGGAACAGAATTCCTACTGCAATGATAACTGCCACGATGGAGATCAGAATAAACACTCCGCCTGCTCCAAAGCTGCTTGCTGCTACGTATGTTACGAGGAATGGGAAGAAAACATTGCTGACACGTCCCATCGCGTTACTGAATCCGGAACCGGAAAGTTTTGCTGATGTGGGCCACATCTCCGGCACATACACTGCTGATGCATAGCATACATACATGTAAATAACCGTATTGAGAAGGAAAGTCCATAAAATCAGCGCGCCCATGGCTGTCTGCTGTCCTGTGATAATTCCCAGGATTGCCATCAGGACGAGAAGTCCTACACCCATTATCTTACGGGGAATCTTATCCATGATCAGAGAGGCAATAAAGATTCCAAAAGGAGCTCCGAAGAGGCCGAACATTGTCATAAACTGTGAATCCTTTGTGCTGTATCCCAAAGAGGAAAGCATGGAAGGCATCCAGTTCATCAAGGTATACTGAATGGTATTCATACCGATCAGCACCAAAGAGCCTACGATCGTTCTGCGAAGAAGTTTTCCTTTAAACAGTGCAGAGTAAGGAAGCTGCTTGACTGGCTTTGGCTCTTCTGTCACTTGCGGAAGAGGTTTTCCCATAGACCGCTCGATTTCTTTTTCGATTGCTGTCATGATCTCGTCTGCTTCATCTAATCTTCCTTTTGATTCCAGCCATCTCGGTGACTCCGGGAATTTTATGTATACCCATATGCATGCAATAATGGAAAGAGCGGAAGGAATCATGTACTGAATTCTCCAGTTTAATGCATAGCTGGCAACCATAGACCCTACTAAAAGTGCAATACCGTTACAGATCGGATGTGCCCAGTTACCGATAAAGGAGGTACGGCTTGACCATGTACCGCGGTTTCTTCCCGGAACATACTCTGTAAATCCTGCAAACAGGACCACTAACAGCGCTCCAAGTCCAAGACCCTGCAGGAATCGGAATAAATACAGCACATTTACGTTTGGTGAAGCTGCTCCGCCGATCATGGCGATAATATGAAATACTTCATATAACAAAATAGATTTCTTACGGCCGATCTTATCTCCGATGGGCCCTCCCAGCAATGCGCCGAATAACTGTCCGGCTGTATATGTAATTCCCCACATCGCAAGAAGCTTGGTCCCTTTCTCTAGCCAGTGAATCTCATTTAACAGAATATTCTGTACTGCACCGCCGATACCGTTTGACCAGCAAACGAGAAGTGCAAATGCTGTTACCAGCCACATTTTAACGTGCCATGATGAGTTGGGAAGACGGTCAAGTCTTGCTCCAATATTTACTGATGATTTATTCATTTTTACCCTCTCAATTTCATATGTGTTATGTTATTTGATTTAATTTTAAATGCTTCGAGCGGCACCTTTTAATTCGGTTTCAAGGTCTTCTTCCATGATTGCCCAGGCTTTTTCAAAATCCGGGGCTTTATTCCAAAGAGCGGGAGGTCCCATGATCACAATATCTGCCCCTGCCTCATAAAGAGGGCGGTACAGGTCTTTGTTCATGGAGCCGTCTGCTTCGATCAGGAAGTTCAATCCTCTCTCTTTTCGAATCTGTGCCAATTGTCTGATCTTAACATACATCTGGGGATCTACCGGCTGTCCTGCAATGCCTGGGTCTACGATCATGATGGTTACCTTATCCAGTAAGGGAAGGTAATATTCAATTGTAGAAAGGGGAACGGATGGGCTTAAAGCAACGCCTGCTTTGCATCCCAAATCCTTGATTCTGTGGATCGTCACAAAGGCATCCCCTTCGATGCAATCGGTATGAGGTGTAATGTATGCGGCCCCAGCCTTCGCAAATGTCTCCAGATACTGCTGAGGGTGAGCTACCATAAGGTGGGCATCCATGGGTTTTAAATTTTCCACGTGCTTATTTAAGTAATCCAGATAATCCGGCCCTATGCCATAGCTTGGCACATATACCCCATCTTTAATATCCATATGCAGATAGTCGGATCTCTCATTGATAATCTTCATCTGCTCTTCTACATGAAACAGGTCGCAGCACCCTACCGACGGTGCGATCATCAATTTTCTTTCCATATCTTAAGCCTCAAAATCATAGGTCATGATTACTTTGATCGCTGATTTATCAGCCATGGCCTGGAATCCTTCTTCCCACTGGGAAAGTCCCATTCTGTGTGTGATCATAGGCTGTACCTTGATGGCTCCGGACTCTAAAAGGCGGATGGCATTTCTCCAGGTAGTGGAATCATAAGCCATATGTCCGATAATGCTCTTATTCCATGAGGTGATGTCGTTGATGGAAAATTCCAATGGTTTGAATCCCATACCGACACGAACGATCTCTGCGTTTGGTCTTGTCATTTCAAGAGCCTGTTTTAATGCAATGTTAGCACCGGAGCACTCAAGCACCAGTCCGAGATTGTCTCTTCCGCATATTTCCAGGCAGCGGGCAACCACATCCTCTTTTGATCCGTTGATACAATGGGTAGCGCCCAGTTCTTTTGCAACACCAAAACGCACCTTTGTGTCCTCTTCCAGACCTACCATAACAATGTTAACAGCTCCCATGATCCGGGCAATCTGTACTGCAAACAATCCGATGGGGCCTGTACCGAATACTACAACGTCCTGTCCTGGAAGAAAATGTGTCTGCTGGGCCATTGCGTTATAGGAGTTGCAGATTGGATCAAGAACTGCTGCTTCTTCATACTTTATGCCTTCCGGAATCTCCCAGATTGCATGTCTGTGGATTCTTAAGATTTCACCTGGAATGACACAATATTTTGTAAATCCGCCGCCCCATCGGTTATTGTCTAATCCAAGATTCACTTTTGATTCACAGCAAAGGAAATCACCTGATTCACAGGCCGGGCAGACTCCGCATACATGACCGGTATTATCAGACACAACCCTCTGTCCGACCTTCCAGTCTTTTACCTTTGAGCCAACTTTCACAATGTCTCCGGCGAATTCATGTCCGCGGATTGAGTTAAATTCATCTGAGCCATTCTCCACTTGAAAGTGTTTCATGTCTGCTCCGCAGATTGCTGCAGCTTTAATCTCAACAATCAGGTCTTCTTCGCCGCATTCCGGCTCCGGAACATCAATCAGTCTGTAGCCACCAAATTCTTTTCCATACCTTGCTAATGCTTTCATTGCTTTTCCTCCATTTCTTCCACTTACATTACATTTCTTTGTATTGTTTCGGCCGAAAAACATCCGGTTCTCACTTTCCTTTCAGAACCTTTTGTTTATACCTACATACTAATCAAATTATCATCATTAGTCAATTCTATTTTTTGTTTTCAAAGATTTTCATTACTATTTCACAAGTTTAAATTCTGTTTTAAAGGATTTTATCTTTGTTTTTTGTTTACTTTTTCATAAAAAAGTTATTGACAAAGATTTATTTCTTTATTTCAAAGATTTTACTTTTTGTTTTCCTCATATTTCGACATGGCCCGTGATTTATTTTATCTTTTCACAGATTTCGGTCACTTTTCTGCAGGCACTTTCAATTTCCGGCTTTAATAAGTATTTTTGTTAATCTGTCTTTTTGAAGACAGCCTTGAAGACAAACCGCTTATGCCATTTAAGCACAGCGGTTTCTGATACTGTTACGTATCAGATTTTTTATGCCTGAAATCAAAATCCCGCTTGCCTTTTTTCCGATTTTCATGTACAATTCCCTTATGGAGACATAGCTCAGCTGGGAGAGCATTTGCTTGACGTGTAAAGGGTCGCAGGTTCGAGCCCTGTTGTCTCCACGCACAACAAAGACACCGGAATTTCCGGTGTTTTTTCTATGCCCCAACCCCTCTTTACAAAATGTTTATAATTTCTACAACTTTTCTACACACCCCATCAGTATTATAATAATTGTTATAGGTAATATCCTTTTAACTAAACTTTTTCATACTCCAGCCGGCAGGATTCCCCCCATTCTGCCGGCGCCCTCCTTTTAGCAGGTCTTTTTAATCCCGTATTTTCCCTGTCTCCGTCATAAAACCGTATCCATTCCATATACTTATCATGGGTGATATTATGAATGATTGCTGTGATATATTATTGATTGCTACAGTGGCCTGCCAGATTGCAAGCTGTCTCAATGACGACGAATTGGGCCTGCTGGCGGCAGACATGGTTTTATTGAGTGATGCTTTGGGAGCCATTGCAGTCCGCCGTTCCTTAAGGGACGAGGACTCGGACAATTGTGACGCTCCGTCAGCTTGTTCACACTTCTTTTAATATTACATATACTGTTATTACAGAACGAATCATTAAAGCAGCTTTATAAAGGAAATGTGCCGCGCATAGCCGCCGCTTTGCTGTATTCCCAAAGATAAACAACTCATTCTGCGCTGCCGTTTGTATCCTTCCGCTTTTGTGAAAACTTCTGTTAAATGCCTGATCACAAGTATAATACCTCAAAAGGGCGGAGACCATATCCTTCTGGTTTCCACCCTTTCAAAAATATTATTTACATAAAAGACAAAATTTACACGCATAAACGCCTGGAAGACTGCGCACCATAATCGTGAGGTGATGACCATGTCCTATATAGCTCCTGCAGTCCAGGCTAAATTTGAAACACTTTCCATTGATTTAAAAAATGAAATCCTGGAAAAAAACGTTCAGATTAATACCATTTACGACTTAATTCATGTACTGGAAGAAATCGTAAACAAGGGAAGTTAATCTCCTCTGACACAAAAACAGCCATAAAGCAAATATTGCTTTATGGCTGTTTTTTTATGGTTCTTATCTCCAGCAGTTAGAGATGGTTCTGCACTGGAGCCCTTTGTTTGTAAGAGCTGTTTTAAGGTTAGAACAATTGCTGTTCTTGTTTTGGGATACAGCCCCCTGCGTACACCCAAGACGGTTTAAAATATCATTTATATTTCCGGATTGTCCGCAGAAGCTTGATGAAAAGCAATTGCTTACATTCACCGGGCAGGTTGCTGCCTGAGCGGTCATGGGAACACCGGATGCGATTACTGCGGTTGCTGCTGCTAATACAAATACTGGTAACTTCTTCATGGTAATATCCTCCTGTTATGTTACGTAATTATTACATTTCTGTTACAAAATGTATCATAACATACAGGAAATGGAATTTCACTAGGGGAAAAATGGAAATTACCCTTTATTTTCCAGTTGGCACTCATCCATGGCCAGTTTTAAGGCTCCCATAATGCCCTGGTTATCATTTAAGCTGGGAAGAACGATGTAATTTTCCATGTCCTCCAGCTCTTTTGTCTGCAAATATCCGTTAAGCTGCCGCTTTACCTCTTCCCTCACCATGGGCATCATGTGCTCCTGATGCATGACTCCTCCGCCCAGAACAATGCGCTGGGGAGAAAGGATCATAATGTAATCCACCAAAGCCTGTCCGATATAATACGCTTCCAGCTCCCAGACTTCCTTTTTGTCAGCCAGCTCCACGCCCTTTTTCCCCCAGCGGGCTTCTATGGCCGGACCTGAAGCAAGTCCTTCCAGACAGGTCTTATGATAAGGGCAGCGGCCCTCGTAGGAATCAGAAGGATGCTTCGCCAGAAGCAGATGTCCGCCCTCTGGGTGGAGCATGCCGTGAAGCAGCTTCCCGTTTGAGATGATTCCCGCTCCCACGCCGGTGCCGATGGTGATATACATGCTGTTTTCCAGTCCTTTTGTAATGCCCCAGGTGGCTTCTCCCAAAGCTGATCCATTTACATCCGTATCAAATCCCACTGGAATCTTAAGAGCTTCCCGGAATGCCCCCACAATGTCATAATTAGCCCAGATAAGCTTGGGTGTGGTGGTGATATAGCCGTAAGTATCAGAATTCCTGTTTAAGTCAATGGGACCGAAACAGCCTATTCCAAGGGCTTCGATCTCCTTGTCCGCAAAGTATTCAATCAGTTTTGGAACGGTGATTTCCGGTGTTTCCGTTGGTATGGAAGTGCGCTCAAAAATCTCACCGTTTTCATTTCCTATGGCACAAACCATCTTTGTACCGCCTGCTTCTAATGCTCCAAGTCTCATTTCCTTCTCCTCCTGCCTCATTCCGGATTGGAACAGATGATCGTCATCGTTCCCTCAAATCTGCACTCCCCGCTGTCTGCCGGTATAATAAAATGCTGCCCTGCCTTTAACGGAATGCCATTTACCAGACCGCTTCCGCTTATAACGCTCACATTGGTAAAATACTTCTGAAACTCCTTTGCAAATACGCCCTCTATCTCATATTTATCCACCGAATAAAATTGACAGATTACCAGATGCGTGCGGACTGCCCCGTTCTCCTCTGTCCTCTCCGGTGCGGTTTTATCCTCTTCAAAAGGAGCCTTTATGACTGCAATGCTCTGCTCTGTATGAAGCTGTCTGGGCTTTCCGTCTGACAGCCGGTCATAATCATAAAGACGGTAGGTGATATCGCTGCTCTGCTGGGTTTCTAAAATAAGGGTGCCGCCCTTAATGGCATGGACACATCCCGGTTCGATCTGGAAAAAGTCTCCCTTTTTAATGGGCTGGGTACGGACAAATTCCTTCCACCGCCCATCTCTTACCATGGCTTCCATCTCTTCCCGGTCCTTTGCATGGTGTCCGATGACGATTTCCGATCCGGGAGCGCAGTCTAAAATATACCAGCACTCTGTTTTTCCAAAGGAACCGTTTTCATAAAGTCCGGCATAGAAGTCATCAGGATGGACCTGAATGCTTAAATCCTCTTTTGCGTCAATGATCTTCACCAGAAGAGGAAACTTATCTCCCGGATAACCGCCAAACAGCGGCTTGTTTTCCTTCCACAGGCTGCTGAGGGAGCGTCCGTCATATGGGCCTCCTGCAATCCGGCATTCCCCGTTTTCATGGGCGCTGATGGCCCAGCACTCCCCTGTGATGTCACTTGGGATATCATATCCAAATGCCTCCTTCAGCCTGGTGCCCCCCCAAATGGCCTCTTTAAAAACAGGCTCCAAAAACAAAAGTTCCATGCGCTTTCCTCCTTTTTGCCCATGGATTTGGGCATAATGGCATTTATGCTTGTTTCCTATATTCTACCTGAATATGGCAAAAAGGAAAAGAGAAATTTCTATATTTACATCAGGAATTTTTTCCGTATACTTCGATCTGGGTGAGGGCAGGAAATGGAGACGGATCGTCGGCTTTTATTAAGCTGCCCAGCTTCACCCAGGTGATGTTTTTCTTTTCAATGGCAAAGGTGTGAGGCTTCACGCTTTTTTCCATTTCCACCTCCTGAGAGGTTCCGTCAGAAAAGGTGAAAGTGGCTTTTACCCACCAGTTATCATGAGGGAAATCTGCACGTGTATAAAGAACGATCTTATCAAAGTCCACAGGGCGTCCAAAGTCCAGAGTCATTTCCGCATCATCCTGGCGGTTGATTCCCCAGGATTCATAAGGCCATGCTCCATGGGATTCATTTGCCAGAACGCCGTCAATGGCATTGCGGGCTGCAAATACGGCTTCCCCTCTCGTTTCCACATTGGCAAAGGCGTGAGGGAAACAGCCCCTGTCTCCGTGCTGGTCCATGACGTTTCTGGCGAGATTCCGGTAAGCTTCTGTTTCATAATCATATGCCTCACGAATCGTCAGATAATGCCTTTCCCCGGTAAATGCCTTGGGATTATAGGAAATCTTCTTCTCTCCAAAGGGAATATCGTAAACTACCTCCGGCTTTGTGAGATAGACAAATGACTCATCCATGCAGTCATCCACCCGTACCACATAATAAGCTTCTGTCCGGTCCGTTCCAAAAACGATGGAATCTCCCTCCTGGTACTCTCCTTCTGCCACCAGGATCGCCTGATTTTCTTCCCTGACAGATGATTTTATTTCTCCAGCCTGATTTTTTACGGTAATCGACACGTTAGCCATGTTCAGTTCTCCTCTTCTTCCTGTTCAAAATAGTCTTTATATTCCACCTCTATCTGATACTTCATCCTCTTGGTGCTGTAATAGAGATGTTCTTTCAATGCCTGTTCCAGGCCCTCAATATCCTTTTTTTCCATCAGTTCAAAAAGCTCTGTATGCTCTTTTATAATTCTTGTAAAATCTGTTTCCGTCACAAAATCCAGCATCCGGAATCTGGTGTAATGAAGCTGCTGGGCCTGGATCATGTCCCATAGCTTTCTCTTTCCCGTAGCCCGAAACCAGACTGCATGCATATCCGCATCCATGCGGTAAAACTGCTCCGGCTCAAATTCCTTTTCCTGAATCAGGGCCTCCTGGCTGCGGATCATGTGGTGGACTTCCTCCAGCCAGAGGGGTGTTGCTATATCCATGAAGTCCCTCATGACCATGGTTTCCACCGCAACTCTCATATAAATCATCTGCTTGATATTGTCCAGATTCAAAAGCGTTACCTGTGTGCCGGAATAGGGCACGGAATTGACAAATCCCTGTTCCTGGAGCCTTCTGACCGCCTCTCTGACCGGAGTCCGGGATACGCCGAATTTCTCACAGATTTCATTTTCGCTTATGATCTGGCCGGGCTTTAATTCCAGGTCCAGGATTTCCTGCTTTAATGTCTCAAATACCAGCTCGCCGCGGTTTTTATAAATCTTGTTCTTTCCTTCCATCGTACCCTCACTGTTCTCCCTGCCAGACATGCCTGCGCATGGCTCATTGTTTGCGAAAATAATGCCATGACCTCCGCCTTGAAAGCAGACATCATGGCATTATGTTTCATCAAGGCCGGGTTGTTATTATTATTTAGGCTGTTTGCCGATATAAGCTAAAATACCGCCGTCAACATACAGAATATGACCATTGACAAAGTTGGAAGCATCAGAGGAGAGGAACACTGCCGGACCTGCCAGATCCTCTGCTTCTCCCCAGCGTGCTGCCGGAGTTTTGGCAATAATGAACTGGTCAAAGGGATGCTTGGAGCCGTCAGGCTGAGTCTCCCTTAAAGGTGCTGTCTGAGGTGTTGCAATGTATCCCGGTCCAATGCCGTTGCACTGAATGTTGAATTCGCCATATTCGGAAGCGATGTTCTTGGTCAGCATCTTTAAGCCGCCCTTTGCTGCCGCATATGCGGAAACGGTCTCACGGCCGAGTTCGGACATCATGGAGCAGATGTTGATGATCTTTCCGTGGCCTTTTTTGATCATGGAAGGAATGACTGCCTTTGCTACAATAAAAGGAGCATTTAAGTCAACATCGATAACCTGTCTGAACTCAGCAGCAGTCATTTCACACATGGGGATGCGCTTGATGATTCCTGCATTGTTCACCAGAACGTCGATAACGCCCACTTCTTTTTCGATCTGGGCAACCATGGCGTTTACGCCTTCTTCATTGGTAACGTCGCATACATAGCCGTGGGCATCGATTCCCTCTTCCTTGTAAGCGGCAATTCCCTTGTCTACCAATTCCTGTTTGATATCATTAAAAACAATGACCGCACCTGCTGCTGCAAGGGCCTTTGCAATAGAAAAGCCAATGCCGTAGGAAGCGCCTGTAACCAATGCAACTTTTCCTTCCAGGGAAAACTGGTTTAATAAGTAGTCCTGATTCATGATTCATTCTCCTTTGCTTGATTTTTAGTGGTCAGCTATTTTATGGTTCGCATTTTAAGTTTGTATGCAAACTATAAAATTTGTATACAAATTAAATGCTTATATATAGGCTAGCACATCCAAGCCCTTTTTTCAATGAGCATATTCGCCAAACAATGTGCCTTTCATTTAGTCATTATTTTGTTTCATAAATCATGATTCTATCCCTGTCCTGCAATTCCTGCTGAAAATATCCGTCTTCCCCGTTGACCTCCAGCTTGACCTGGCTTGTCAAGTTCTGAAAATCCAGACCGGAATATTCCAGCATGTCCATCAGGTAGTAGGGCTGTCCGTCGGGTTTTGAGGGAAGGGTTAGCGGTCTGTCATTGAGGTAAAAGGTGATTTTTCCGTTTCTGGGGGGCTTTTTTGTGTCTTCCTTTTGGGGTGCAGGGGATGGGGAAGGGGGTGTTGGTCTGACAGTTTTTTCTGGCATACCTTCTGCTGTCTGCCTGAACATGCCGTCCGGTACTTCTTCAATTATCTGTCGGGAGACTTTCTCTGGTACTTCTGCCATCTGCCGGGAAGCTTTTTCCGGCACCTTTTCTGCCATCTGCCAAGAAACTTTCTCCGGTACTTCTTCTGCCACCTGCCAAGAAGCTTTCTCCGATACTTCTTCTGCCATTTGCCAGGAATCCTTCTCCGGAACTTCTTCTACCATCTGCCAGGAAAACTGACCCGCGTCTTCTTCTGCCATCTGCCAGGAATCCTCCTCCGGCATCTCTTCCTCTAACTGCCAGGAAGCTTCCTCTGCCGCCTCCTCAATCTCTTCCGTGACAATTACATCCCCGGTCTTTAAAGCCCTATTCTCTGAAACTTCCTCATCATTTACGAAAACTCTGATATTCTCTCCAAAATCCACCACATGGAAAACCGTGGCAGAAGCATTTTTTCCGCTTTTGGCAGGAATGAACAACAACCGGTCCTCTGCATTTACGGCATCAGAAAGCTGGGCATCCTCCCCGTTTCTCTTCAAAACAGAAGGCTCCGCTTTTTCTCCGTAAAACACCACTCTTTTCCCATTTACAGTCACCACCAGATTCTGGCCGGAACGTCCGATCATATCCTGGTAATTGTAACCGTTCATCATCAGAACATCCATAACCGTAAAGCTTCCTCTGCGGAACAGCTTGGCCGGCTTGTCATTTAAAATAACCCTGAAGCTGTCGCTGACGATATTAAATCCCGCTGAAATGACAATTCCAAGAGGAGTGGCATACTCCGGATTTTCAAGATCGTACTCTTCAGAAAATGCATTGATTTTAAAATTATTGCCTGCAATGGCCACACGCTTTGGGTCCATGTTTAAATGCTTGACAATTCCTTCCTTTAAACCGGAAAGCCTGCTGCCCCCTCCCGCTAAGAAGACTGCCGAAGGGGCACCCCCATTCACTTCCATGATCTTTGCAGAAATCTCCTCGCAAAGCCTGGAGGAAGCATCCTGGATGCTTTCAAAAATCGCATCTCTGGTAATCACCTGCTCAAATCCAAGGATGTCGGTAAAATGAAGCTCTGACCCTTCATCGATCTCTGCCTTAATTTTCTCCGCCGTATCAAAGTCAACCAGATATTCCTTCATAATGGTTTCCGTGATCTCATCACCCGCCAGAATTGCCATGGTATAGCCCGTCACGCTTCCATCCCGGCAGACCGCAATATCCGAGGTTCCCGCACCGATATCCACCATAGCCAGGTTCAGCAGACGGATATTCTGGGGAATCGCCGCATTGATGGCTGCAATAGGCTCCAATGTGAGGCTGGCTACCTCAAGTCCCACCTTATTCATGGCAGCATACAGGCTTTCCACCACCTCTGTAGGCAGAAAGGTCGCAATAATATCCGCTTTCAGTACCTTTCCGTGATGGTCGATTAAGTTGGAAATCATATAATTATCCAGATAATACCGGCTCACAGTATAGCCTACCAGATAGAACTGGCGGTCCAACTCCCTGCCTTCCCTGTCCATAAATGACTTTTCCGCCTCACTGATAGCTCCTGCTTCTAAGCGGCTTACAGCTTCCGCATCAATCTTCTGCGCTCTGGGAAGCTCCATTTCATAGGTGACGCTCTCCGTGCGCAAAGCCCTTCCGGCGGCTGCCACACAAACCTTGTCCAGCCTGCACCCCAGCTTATTCTCCAGCTTTTCCTTTACCTGCCCTGCGATCTTTGCCACCTGTTCAATATCTTCGATCTGTCCGTCAATCATGGCCCGCTTTGTGTGCTCGGCTCTTTCTATGGCAACGATATGAATTCTTTCCCCATCCGGCATTCCCACCATGCCAATGATGCTGCGGGTTCCGATATCCAGGGCAAAAATAGCCTGTTCCGGAAGTGTATCTGTCAAAATGCTATTTCTATGCTCCATAAATAATGCCCCATTCTCTTGTGTATTTGCTTATTATTTTACTAGTATCATCAACCTGCGTCAATCGGATAACGGAAACTTTATGAATAAAAAGGCATCCGGACAGGCAATTTTTGAAATCATACTATTCTGGCTTCATAAAATACGAGATATTGTTCCCCCACTTTGTTCTTATGAATGTCACAGTTATGAGCAAAGCTCCATTCAAGCATTGCACTGAAACCGCAGGTCAGTTCATCCTTAAAACATCTCCGGATTTCCGGGACGTATTTTAATATTTTTTTCAGTTCTTCCTCAGAAAGAAATTCCTCATTGCCGTAATACTCATTATTCTGATCTCTGATTATGATCGTGACATCCCGTTTTGAAAAAGTAACCAGATTCCACAAATCTTCTTTCACTGCCTCTATTACAACTTTATCTGAAAAAACATTTAGAGTTCCACTTTTTACAGCAATAAAATACGGGTAAAAAATAACAATGCCATTGTCACCTATGTTCTTTTTAAGGCTGTCCGCAAACTTGACTGCTTCAACCGATTCTGCCCCTACCAATCTGGGCAAATTCAAATCATTTCCCTTATGCACAGCACATCGGATCGTCCAAAGCATGCTGAAATCCAAACTTTCCTCATCGGAATACTCTTTCCAATCTACCGCAGGCAGTCCCATAGCCTTCAACTCATAAAAACCCATTAATTTATTCATTTATGCTCTCCTCATTCAGCCTTTCAATCAAGGCAAACAATATGATTCATAAGCGGAAACAGTATATAAATTCATCATACCGGAAACGTAATCACAGTTCAACCTCTGTTGTAATTTATCTCGGTATTGCTGACTTAATTCCTGCGTCCACTTTCCTTGCGGATTACGTAACCCCAAGGCAAGCTGCCGTGTCCCTTCAGTTCATATTTGCCTGCCATTTTGCATATGTTGTGGAAATAGTTCCATTTATGAGGCTTCCATGCAGACAATCTCCCAAAAAACCCGGTCAGATATCATGGTTTACCGGGACATTCCTGTTCTGACCTATACCATCTACTACCCGGAATTCACCTCCACCTGCAGTCAGTCTGCAGTGCAGAGCATCAACCGGTTTTATGCATTTCAGGCTAAGAATAAAGAAACCTACTGCCGCACCGTCCTTTACCAACAGGCTTTGGAACAGGCGCAGTATGTCCAGGCCAATCAGTTTCCATTTCACGGCTATGAATTTATGTCCGTCTATAAAATCACCTACAACAATTGCTGCATTGCCAGCCTTTTTACAGACCAGTACAGTTATTTAGGGGGAGCTCACGGCAATACGGTCCGGGATTCCCAGACCTGGGATTTCGACACCGGGGAGCAGATGGAACTGAGCAGTTTCTTTCCCGGCAATCCAGAATTTATTGATATGCTTTTCACATCCATGGAACAGCAGATTCAGGAACAGATGAAAACTTCGCCTTCCATGTACTTTGATGACTATGCCGCTCTTTTGAGAGGAAACTTCAATATTAACGGCTTTTATTTAAAACCGGAGGGCATCATCATCTATTACCAGCAGTATGACATTGCCCCCTACGTCAGCGGTATTCCGGAATTTTTCTTTCCATTTGCAGGCGGTTTCTGCTGATGATATGGTTCTATGCCGTTTAATCAGCGGGTTTTATTATCCTTCCAGTAACCGTTAGCCTTAGATGACTGATCCTGCATAAGAGTACATTGAATAAAACGGAAGAATAACATAAAACCGGTACCAGGATTTATGCCCTGACACCGGTTTTTATAGTCTGCGTACTGCAGGCTGTCACAATTTTATTAAGTCTTGTTTTTATCAATTAAAATAGAGAAAATGCCAAAAACAGAGAAGACATCAAAGAAGCCACAAGAGAAACCACCGTTATCTGTGTGTTAATGGATGGACCGGCTGTATCCTTAAAAGGATCGCCCACCGTATCGCCTACTACAGCCGACTTATGAGCTTCGCTTCCTTTTCCTCCGTTTCCGCCTGCCTCGATGTATTTCTTTGCATTATCCCAAAGCCCTCCGGAGTTGCTCATAAACAGAGCCAGCAAGAGACCGCTGATAATGTTGCCTGCAAGGTATCCTCCTACAGATTCAACACCGCCTATAAATCCAACTGCCATGGTCACAAAAATGCTGACCAGTCCGGCAGGAATCAGTTCCTTTAATGCACCATCAGTAGCAATATCGATACATTTGTCATATTCCGGCACCACTCCCGGCTTGCCTTCCTTAAGACCCGCGATTTCCCTGAACTGACGGTGGATTTCCGCTACCATTCTCTGTGCATTGCGGTCTACTCCAAGCATCAGCATGGAAGAGAAAATAGCCGGAACAGAAGCTCCTACCAGCATTCCGAAAAATACCGTAGGATTGATAATATCAAATCCGGTCAATACAGTAGTGCCTGCTGCATCATTTACCTCACTCATAAACGCACCGAGCAGAGAGATAATCGTCAATCCTGCTGCTGCAATGGCAAATCCTTTTGTCACTGCCTTTACCGTATTTCCTGCGCTGTCAAGTGAGTCTGTGATTTCAAGTGCATCCTCTCCCAGATCACCCATCTCAACAAGCCCTCTGGCATTATCGGCAATTGGACCATAAGCATCGTTGGAAATGATCATACCAACGATGGAAAGCATTCCAACTGCGGCCATAGAAATTCCAAACATTCCTGCAGTAGGGTCTCCAGGAGCGATAGACTCACAAAGATTATAGGAAATCAGAGCAGAAATACCGATTCCCACCATGGCAGGAAGCACGCTTAAAAAGCCATAGGAAACACCGGAAAGAATGGTGAATGCAGGTCCTGACTCAGAAGCTTTTGCTACATTCCGTACCGGTTTCTTATTATCGTTTGTAAAATAATCACTGGTAATTCCTATAATAACTCCCACAAATAAACCGATAGCCGCTGCACCCCAGATACGCCAGTCAAATTGAAATACGACTGTTGCCGCAGCAGTGAGGACGGCAAATATGCCCGTGGTAATATAGGTACTCATGTTAAGAGCCCTGGTAGGATCACCATTTTTTCCCATGCGGGCTGCCATAACTCCTATGATCGAAGATAAAAGTCCCAGAGAAGCGTAGCAGAATACCATGGCTGCATAGTCCACTCCTATTTTTTTGCCCAAAGCAATAGCCATAACCAGGGCAGATACCATGGAAGCCACGTTAGAGTCAAACAAGTCCGCTCCCATTCCGGCAACATCACCTACATTATCGCCTACATTATCGGCAATTACCGCCGGATTTCTGGGATCATCCTCAGGGATTCCAAGCTCTACTTTTCCAACAAGGTCTGCACTGATATCCGCAGTCTTTGTAAAAATACCGCCGCCTGCCTTAGCAAATAAAGCCAGGGAGCTGGCACCAAAGCTAAAGCCCAACAGAGCCACGGAGTCTCCGGTGACCATCATAACCAGGGTCACGCCTAAAAGTGAGCTTCCCACTACCGCCATTCCCATAACTGCGCCGCCGCGGAAGGCTGATAGGAAAGAAGGTTTCAAACCGCCTCTCTGTGCAGCTTCTGCAGTCTTGACATTGGCTACGGTAGCTACCTGTATTCCTATTTTTCCTGCTATGGCAGAAAAAACAGTTCCGCATATGTATGCCAGGACAATGGTAAAGTTACCTAAGATCGAACCGCCTCTCCATATAGGAGCCGGGAGAAACAGAAAAATCAAAACCGCAGCTCCCGCACAAAACTTTGATAAAACAATGTATTCCTTTTTTAAAAATGTGTTTGCCCCCTGTCTGATGTAACTTCCAACCTCTTTCACCCGTTGATTTGAAGATGGCTGCGCAGATACCCAGCGGTACAACCACACCGCAAACGCAAACGCAATAACAGAAACAAGAACGGAAATGATTAGAAATAAGCTTAAATTACCCATAACACCATTAACCTCCTATTTTCTTAAAAATAAAAATTCTTCCCATTGTATCATTGTATATTTTACCATATTATTCCATATATTTCAAGTTATATATTATTGATATTAACTACATATTTTATTATCTTCGCTCATATACTTGTAATACTTGCATTAAAAATTATTGTATTTTTTTACATTTTAAAGCATGTTCCCGATTCCGTTTTATCAAGTACTCTTTTTGAGGATGATAAAGGGTTTTTTGAAAGTATTTCTGCATGTGGTTTCATTAAATGGTTTTTTCTCTTCTGGTATTTGAAGTGGCTCAGATTCACTTTTTATCTTTTAGGTATGATACTGCACTTTTATGTTATCTCTGGAAGTCCATTACAAAAACTGCACTATTTTTATGATTTGAGAAGTTTTATATAAATAAAAAAGCCCAGGAGTATTATAAAAATAACTCCTGGGCTTTTTCTGCTTGATATCAAAGCTCGGATTAAAGACATAGAAATTCCTGTAAAGAATAGATACCAGTGACACGGTCAATATAATATGTACCAAACCGGATTCCGCTACCTGTGCCGGTGATAAGTTCCTGGTGAGGTGATGGATGATTGTGGCTAACAATTTCCAGGTGGGCCAATTCTTCTTTTCTTAGGAGATATCGATAATGGGTAAGGTGGGAATGCCAGAGGCCCACATCTTTTTATTGCTCAGATGTATATTCTACGATATCCTCTATATTGCATTTTAATATCTCACATAACCGTTCCAGTGTGTGAGTGGATACATATCCGTTTTTCTTTAACCGGCCAATCTGGCCTGCACTGACACCGTAGTCTTTTATCAGGCAGTATTGGCTTACACCTTTCTCTTTCATCGTGTTCCATAACTTGTTATAAGTTATCATTTCATTTTCCTCCTGTAAGATGTTTTACAAGGTTATTATACGTGATTAGGAAAGGTTTTCATAATTTACTCTGCTAAGCCTGGATATTGCAGAGCACCATTCTGATCCGGGGTGAGTGTTACTGATTGAGTGGCCATCTTACCATCCTGATTCAGATAATACCACTTGCCATTAATATCCCGCAGGCCCTTATCCATAGCCCCGTCAATGCCAGGTAGTACTAACTGCTCTTATATTGATACCAGGTGTTTGTAACCATCATACCAGAACCATCAAACCAGTACCATTTACCATCGGGCTCCTCATGCCAGGCATCTCTAAGTCATTTAAGCGGTGTTTAGCTGATTTTGATTCATGCTCCAACAAAGTGAGCTTTACTGCTATTTCTTCATCAGTCATATTCTATACCTCACTCTTCTTCTAATTTCGCAGCCACTTCATCGTGTCATCGAAGCGGCACCTCTCCCAGTGTCATTTTCCCTACCCTAATTCTCATCAAATAAAAAGCTACCATTATACTTCACTTCCTGCAATTTCAGCTAATTCCCCAATCGACCCATCCTGAATCTTCCGTGTTTTCTGCCCTACCCATGAGCTCTTTACCTCCTTAGACACCCCATATTCACATCAGTGATATTAAAGATCATATCCAGCCAAGCTGGGGTAACTTCATCACTTCAAATCGGGTTAACTGTCTGCGCCAGTCACTCCTTAATTTACCGGAATTCCACTGGGAAGCTCCTTATTGATTTGTACCTTATAGGCGCTTAAGTTGTCTTAAGTAACAGCGCAAGAATGGTGAGATACTTCTGTAAATCCCAAAACTGTTTTCAAAAACTGCCTTAGTTTCCACTTTCGTCAATTTTAATGATGGTTTCATTTTTTAATGATTTTGTCTATGATTAGACCTCATTTTTATGATAAAAATGGTTTATGTATGTAAAAAGAACTTTTCTGCATTGTTTTTTTAGATTGACTAAATTAAATGCTAATATGAGTAATAAAGTAAATTCCAGCAGCCTAGAAAACTATGTACCCAAAAGCAACATTGTATTTGAATCTATAGCATTAGTACGATTCGGTACAAGTCCGGGAGCGATGTATATAGATTTGTTTGGTGGCGCATCAACCTATTATAGGCTTGAACTGAACAATGCTAATAAGAAAATCGCCTTTAGAATGTTTGATGGTAGTAACATGAGTACCTTTTTTGAAAAATAAGTGTTTAAGGTATTGTCGCTATCGTAGTACGGCCTGTTTCTATGTTATTAACAGTTTTTATAAGGGACAATTTACCAGCTTCTACAACAAGAACGGTTTGAACATTGCCTGTAATGTCTATTATTTGTGTTCCATAATCATGGCTTGTTCCCCCATTAGCATTTTTTAGGAATGCTCCTTTTAAAGTATCGCTCACCATCGCCATATAAACCGGAACATTTTTCCGAATTATAAGATTTCCAGTAATATCCCCGCCTGTGTTATTAACTTTATTAGCATTTAATTTAGTCAATCTAAAAAAACAATGCAGAAAAGTTCTTTTTAC
>NZ_JASGFH010000031.1:0-35564 GCF_047605665.1 Lacrimispora sp.
GAAATACGGGCTACGTTCTTATCTGCGGCCACACCGCTAACCAGCATTCTTTCCAATTTTGTTTCCTCCTTGACGATCGTACCTTCTGCTCTGGTCAGACTTGACCGGACTACTAACTGTACTCCATAGCGCTTTGCCATTTCCACGGACCTGTTGTGAAGCACCTTGGCTCCCAAAGACGCGAACTCCAGCATTTCCTCATAAGAAACCTCCTGAAGCTTTCTGGCATTGGGAACGATGTGGGGGTCTGCCGTATACACGCCGTCCACATCGGTGTAAATCTCACAGGCATCTGCATGAAGGGCCGCCGCAAGAGCTACTGCTGTTGTGTCGGAGCCGCCCCGGCCAAGGGTGGTTAAATCATCGTATTTATTAACGCCCTGAAAACCGGTAATAATGACAATTTTTTTAGCCTCCAGCTCATGCCGGATACGTTCCGTATCAATCCTCTTTAACTTGGCTGAGCCATAGGCAGAGGTGGTGTGCATAGCCACCTGGGCCGCATTCAGTGAAACGGCCGGAACACCCAGAGCGCTCATTGCCATAGCCATGAGGGATACGCTGACCTGTTCTCCGGTGGATAAAAGCATATCCATTTCCCTCTTAGGGGGATTAGGATTTATCTCATGAGCCTTGGCGATCAGGCCGTCCGTGGTCTTTCCCATGGCGGACAGCACCACAACCACCTGATTTCCATTTTTATAGTCTTCAATACAGCGCTTTGCTGCATTGAAAATTCTTTCCTTGTCTGCGACGGAGCTTCCGCCAAACTTCTTTACTACTAACATCGATGTCTCTCCATTCCGCTATGATGCATGCTTATCAATCTGTTATACAGATGCCAGTTCTGCGCGGATACGCTGTCTGATTCCCGACAGCCCCTTCGCTTTTTCTCTGTACTCATCTTCCGTCATGGTTTCTGTGAGAACTGCAAATTCATCCTTGTGGTCCAGTTCAATCACTTCCACCTTGCCCAATACCTCTTCCACTTCCTTCCTGCGCTGGTCTGCAAGCCCTTTCAGCCTTACAAAATAGCGGAAGGAAAGGCCGCCTATATCTGAAACTGCAAGAGTCTGGTCATCCCAGCCCATCTCCACATGATGTCCGGGGTTCTTAAGAGCCTCTATCATATCCGCAGCCACGGCGCTGGCTGTGGGAAGCTTTCCGGCTCCGCTTCCGTAGAACATGGAAACGCCCAGCATATTTCCCTTTACCAGAATGCCGTTGTAGGCATCGCTGATGGCATAAAGGGGGTGGTCCTTTCCGATCATGACTGGAGCCGTAAATGCGTGGACTTTTCCGTTCTTCATCCGGCTGGAGCCAAGGAGCTTGACAGAGGTTCCCATTGCCTGGGCATATTCAAAGTCCACATCCGTGATCTTTGTAATCCCTTCTGTATAAATATGCTCATAATTGACCTCATGTCCCGCGGCCAGGGCCGTTAAAATAGAAATTTTTCTGCAGGTGTCATGTCCTTCCACGTCAGCCTCCGGATTGCGCTCCGCATAACCCAAGTCCTGGGCCTCTCTGAGAGCCGCTTCAAAGGTCTCACCTGTTTTATCCATCTTTGTCAGTATATAATTCGTGGTTCCGTTTAAAATTCCTGTGATCTCCTCGATCTCCTCACCTGCAAGGGAGGTGTAGAGAGGTCTGATGATGGGGATACCGCCGCCTACGCTGGCTTCAAAAAAGAAGTTAACTTCATGTTCCCTGGCAATTCTTAAAAGTTCTGTCCCGTGAGCTGCTACCAGAGCCTTATTGGAGGTGGCGACGTGCTTGCCTGCCTCTAAGCTGGCCTTTACAAAGGGATAAGCCGGGTTAAGGCCGCCCATGGTTTCCACCACCATGGCTATCTCCGGGTCTTTTTCAATGACAGAGAAGTCGTGAACGATCTTATGTTCAATGGGTGTGCCTGGAAATTCCCTTAAGTCCAGAATATATTTTACGAAAATCTCATGGCCTGTTTTCTTTGCGATGAGCTCCTTATTTTGTTCCAAAACTTCGACCACGCCCGAACCAACGGTGCCGTAGCCCATAACAGCAACTTTTATCATAATTCTCCTCTTTTCCGCCAGCCTTTTCTGCCATTCCCCAAGATGTCCCTGCCTTATTCTCTGGCTAAAATTTTCACGTAGTGAACCCCATCCTTTTCTTCCATATCCTCCACCATCTTGGAAACATTCCCGGTGGTTTCAAGCACCTCCACGCTAAGGGTCAAGGTGGCTACTCCGTTGACCGGAATACTCTGATGTATGGTAAGGATATTGGCCCGGTATACCGCCACCACATGAAGCAGGTCTGACAAAAGTCCAGGTTCGTCATCCATCTGCATCACAAGGGTAATGGTCTTTCCCTTGGCATTGTCATAAAAGGGAAAGATATCATCCTTATACTTATAAAAAGAACTGCGGCTGATGCCAACCCGGTCAGTCGCTTCCTGAACCGTGATGACCCGCTCTGATTCCAGCAGTTTTTTCGCTTCCACTACCTTCAGCAATACTTCAGGTACAGCTTTCTGCTTTACCACAAAATATTTACTTTTTTCTTCCATAAAAAAATATCTTCCCTTCTGTGTCCGTAACAGAAATACATCTGTTTACATAGGGAAGATATTATCATATTTATGCCATGTATGCAACTATTTTTACATTTATTTTCTTAAATCCTTATTCCAGTTCCGTGTCTCCCATCTTTGCACCGGTGTTGATCCAGCGCAGATATGCGTACATGAACTGGTCTAAAGCGCCGTCTAAAACGCTGTTTATGTTGCCGGTTTCTGCACCTGTTCTGTGGTCCTTGACCATGGTGTAAGGCTGCATAACGTAAGAACGGATCTGGTTTCCCCATCCGATATCTGTCACATCGCCCCGGATACCGGACAGCTTTTCTGCATTTTCCTGCTGCTTTAACATGTACAGCTTGGCTTTCAACATCTGCATGGCCTTGTCCTTGTTCTGGAACTGGGAGCGTTCATTCTGACACTGCACCACAATTCCGGTGGGCAGATGGGTAATTCGGATGGCAGAGGAGGTCTTGTTGATGTGCTGTCCGCCGGCTCCGCTGGAACGGTACGTATCGATCCGCAGATCCTCGTCATTGACCTCCACATCAAGGTCCTCTTCAATATCCGGCATCACATCGCAGGACACAAAGGAGGTCTGGCGTTTGCCTGCCGCATTAAAAGGAGATATCCGCACCAGGCGGTGAACTCCTTTTTCCGACTTTAAATAGCCATAGGCATTAGGCCCGTTGACCTGAATGGTAACGGACTTGATGCCGGCTTCATCGCCGTCTAAATAGTCCAGGACTTCGATGGAGAAGCCTTTCTTTTCTGCCCAGCGGCAGAACATGCGGTAGAGGATGCTGCACCAGTCGCAGGACTCTGTTCCTCCTGCGCCTGCATTCAGCCTTAATATGGCGTTGTGATCGTCATATTCGCCTGACAGCAGGGTGTTGATGCGCATTTCCTCCAGCTTTTCCTTGAATTCACTGAGCATTTCTTCTACTTCAGGCACCAGAGACGGGTCATTTTCTTCATTTCCCATCTCAATCATGACGCTGATGTCTTCGTACTGCTGCTCCAAATCCTTATAGCCCTGAACGGTATCTTTTAAATTCTTGGCAAGCTGGACGATCTTTGCAGACTTCTCCGGGTCCCCCCAGAAATCGGGTTCTTCCATGGATTTGTCCAGCTCATCGATTCTCTTTAACTTATTATCTAAGTCAAAGTGAATCCCTCACTTCCACTAATGGTTTTTGAAACGTTGATAATTCGTATTTATACTGATCTAACTCTACCACTGTGTCACCCACTTTCGTTTTATGATGTGATTATAAAGCTTTCGGCCGGTCTATGCCGGTTTGCGTCCGCAGCACTGTTTGTATTTCTTGCCGGAGCCGCATGGACAGGGATCGTTTGGATAAACCTTGTCTTCTGTCTTCTTAACAGGCTCTCTCACTCCGCTGTCATCTTTGTTGGTTCCGGTCACCTTGGCAGCCGGTTCTCTCTCCACCTTCTGCTCTACCTTGATGTGGAACAGAATCCTCACGGTATCCTCACGGATGGCGGCAGTCATCTCATCAAACATCTGGTATCCGCTCATCTTGTATTCCACCAGCGGATCTCTCTGTCCATAAGCCTGAAGGCCGATGCCCTGGCGGAGCTGTTCCATATCGTCGATATGGGACATCCATTTATTATCAATCACCTTTAAGAGAATGACGCGCTCGATCTCTCGAATCTGCTCTCCCTCAGGGAATTCTGCTTCCTTGGATTCGTAAAGCTTGATGGCTTCTTCCTTGAGCAAATGCTTTAATTCGTTTCTCTTGATCTTCTTATCTTCGGTCAGAGTGATGGGCTTTAAGGGCACGATGGGAAGAAGAAGGGTGTTCAGTTCATTTAAATCCCACTCTTCCGGTGACTGCTCTTCGCTGATGGTTAAGTCAACGGCATTTTCCACGATGTCTGTCACCATCTTTAAGACGAAGTCACGCATGTTGTCGCCGTCTAATACTTTTCTTCTCTCAGCATAAATCACTTCACGCTGCTCGTTCATGACCTCGTCGTATTTGAGAAGGTTTTCACGGATGCCGTAGTTGTTGGTCTCGATCTTCATCTGGGCCTTTTCAATGGCATTGGACAGCATCTTGTGTTCGATCTGCTCTCCTTCCGGCACTCCAAGGGCATTGAACATGCCTACAAGGCGCTCGGAACCGAACAGACGCATTAAATCGTCTTCCAGGGAAATGTAGAATCTGGATTCACCCTGATCTCCCTGACGTCCGGAACGTCCGCGGAGCTGGTTGTCAATACGGCGGGACTCATGGCGCTCCGTACCGATGATCTTTAAGCCGCCTGCTGCCTTTGATTCCTCATCCAGCTTGATATCCGTACCACGGCCTGCCATGTTGGTGGCAATGGTGACCGCTTTGTGGATACCTGCGTCGGCTACGATCTCAGCCTCCAGCTCATGGTATTTGGCATTGAGCACTTTATGGGGAATGCCCCGGCGCTTTAACATGCCGCTTAACATCTCAGAAGTTTCAATGGTAATCGTACCCACCAGAACCGGCTGTCCCTTCTGGTAAGCCTCTTCCACCTCATCGCACACTGCCTTGAATTTTTCTTTTTTCGTTTTATAAACAGCATCTTCCTGATCAATACGGGCAATGGGGCGGTTGGTTGGAATCGCAACTGCGTCCATTCCGTAGGTGTTACGGAATTCCTTTTCCTCTGTCAGAGCGGTACCGGTCATACCGGATTTTTTGACGTATTTATTAAAGAAGTTCTGGAAGGTGATGGTAGCAAGGGTCTTGCTCTCCCTGCGGACATTTACATGCTCCTTGGCCTCGATAGCCTGATGAAGGCCGTCGGAATACCGTCTGCCGGGCATGATACGTCCCGTAAACTCATCTACGATCAGGACTTCGTCATCCTTTACCACATAATCCTTGTCGCGGAACATGAGGTAATTTGCACGAAGGGCCAGAATGATGTTGTGCTGAATCTCCAGGTTCTTGGGATCAGACAGGTTTTCGATCTGGAAGAACTTCTCTACCTTTTCCACGCCCTGTTCTGTTAAATTCACTACTTTATCTTTTTCATCGACTACGAAATCCCCGGTTTCTGTGATTTCCTCTCCCATGATGGCAGCCATCTTGGAAAATTCGCCGGAAGCCTGGCCGCGCTCTAACTGACGGGCCAGAATGTCGCAGACTTCATATAATTTAGTGGATTTGCCGCTCTGTCCGGAAATGATAAGAGGTGTTCTTGCCTCGTCGATCAATACGGAGTCCACCTCATCAATGATACAGAAATCCAGATTACGCAGAACCATCTGCTCTTTGTAGATAGCCATGTTATCTCTTAAGTAATCGAATCCCAGCTCATTGTTGGTCACGTAGGTGATATCACAGTTGTATGCGGCACGTCTTTCATCGGAATTCATGGAGTTTAAGACAACGCCTACGGTCAGGCCCAGAAACTCATGAACCTTTCCCATCCACTCCGCATCTCGCTTTGCCAGATAGTCGTTGACCGTAACGATCTGAACGCCTTTTCCTGACAGCGCGTTTAAATAAGCAGGGCAGGTGGACACTAAAGTCTTACCTTCACCTGTCTTCATTTCCGCAATACGGCCCTGATGGAGAACCATGCCGCCGATTAACTGCACACGGAAATGTTCCATATTAAGAACTCTTTTTGCGGCTTCTCTTACGGTGGCAAATGCCTCAGGCAGAATGTCGTCAAGGGTTTCACCTGCTGCCAGTCTTTCCTTGAAAAGCTTTGTGTTGTTTTTCAGTTCTTCATCCGTTAAGGCAGCCATGGACGGGCGAAGACCTTCTATCTTATCCGCAATGGGATTGATCAATTTTAATTCTCTTTCACTATGAGTTCCAAATATTTTTTGAACCAGGTTCATGTTTCTTTCTCCTACTCTTCTTACTGAATCACGATATAATCCTGTATATTGTAGCACTAACCTTTCTTTAATTCAATGAATTCATAAAAAATTAACATTCTTGCAATAATCCAATCCTTTTTTGTAAGATACTTCCTTTTTCTCCGGCAAACTTCGGCAAATAGTGGAAAATTATGGTTAACCCGACATATTGCACAAAAAATCTGTTCGATATTTCACCTTTCCACATTATCCACATCCCATTGTGCATGTTTCCCCCATTTTTATCCCCATGCCCATCCCTCATAATTCTGTAAAAAAACAGTTATACACCAAGTTATCCACATTATCCACAGTTTTTCTCCACATATACTCCGTTTTCCCCTTTTCCTGGAAAACCTTTCAATTTTTGTGTACTTGTCATAAAATTATCTTTTTCGACGAAAAATCCCCTTTTTCCCTTGACATTTTCCGAGGCATACATATAGTTTTTCAATAATTTGTCAAATTATAAGTCGAGGGATTTTATAAAAAAATTTCCATTAATTATCTTATAATTTTCCCAATACGATTGAACAAATCTTAAAAATGTGGTATACTATACCCATCTCAAGAAAAAGGAGCTGAAGACTTATGCATTTTACAATTACAGGAAGAAATATTGAGGTTACATCAGGGCTTCGTGAAGCAATCGAGGACAAGCTTGGAAAGCTGGACCGTTTCTTTGCCCCCGCCACTGAAGCAATCGTAAGACTCAGCGTGCAGAAAGATATGCAGAAAATCGAAGTGACTATTCCAGTGAAAGGACATATAATCAGGGCAGAGGAATCCAGCACAGACATGTACGTTTCCATCGATCTCGTAGAAGAGATTCTGGAACGTCAGTTGAAAAAATATAAGAATAAACTGATCGACAAAAAGCAGAATACCCCTTCCTTCTCCGCAGCATTTATGGAAGAGGATTCCCAGGCAGACGATCATGTGGAGATCGTCAAGACAAAGAAATTTGCGGTAAAGCCGATGGACACTGAAGAAGCCTGCGTTCAGATGGAGCTTTTAGGACACAGCTTCTATGTATTCTTAAATGCAGAGACAGAAGAGGTCAATGTAGTTTACAAGAGAAAAGGCGGCTCCTACGGACTGATTGAACCGGAATTTTAAAATTTCATAACAGATAAGTAAAAAAAGGCGTTCATTCATGTTACAGTGAGTGAACGCCTTCTTAAAATCAGTGATATTTGAAGAAAATCAAACCCGCAGCCGCGCTGTTTTTTCTCCGCCTGAGACCTGGCTTTAAAGCTGTATCCCGCATGGAGACTTTTTCATATGATGGAGTAGGAGGACTAAATCCAGCCTCCGTCAAGGCCGATGACCTGCCCCGTTAAGTAGGAGTTTTTATAGCCCAAGTGATAAACCAGATCAGCGACTTCCTCAGCCGTTCCCAGCCGTCCGGCAGGAATGCCTTCCACCAGGGAAATCAAATCGTCCTCCTCCAAAAACTGGTTCATCTCCGTGTCAATGGCACCGCAGGCAACGGCATTGACCTGGATGTTGCTGGGAGCCAGTTCCTTTGCCAGGGCCTTTGTAAAGGCATTGACCCCGCCCTTGGTAGCAGAATAAGCCACCTCGCAGGAGGCGCCGGACACTCCCCATACAGAGGAAATGTTGACGATCTTCCCTTGCTGCCTTTCCACCATTGCGGGAATGGCGAGCTTGCAGCAGTTGAATACAGAGGTTAAGTTGGTGCGGATAATCCGGTCCCAGGCTTCCCCGTTCATATCCTGTAAAAGACCGATGTAGGATATCCCCGCATTGTTGACCAGGACATCCAGTGTGCCGAACTGCTTTCGTACCTGCTCAAAGAGTGCCTGGCACTGGCTCATGTCGCCCATATCACCCATATGGGCCAGACAGGATATCTGATACGATTCCAGCTCCTTTTTCGTCTGAAGAAGGCGGTCCTCGCTGTGCAGACAGTTGATGGCCACGTTATATCCCTTCTTTGCGAACTTAACAGCAATAGCTTTTCCGATTCCCCTGGAAGCGCCGGTTATAAGTACTGTTTTTTTAGCCATAAAATCACCCTTTCCGTCAATAATTGATACCTTTATTTTATCAAATCAGGGGGAAGATTGCAACGGAACCTTGCATAGTTGCAGGGTGATGAGATATAATGAGGATAGAAGACCCAATATCAATATAGAAGAGAGAAGGTAGACGACGATGAATGAAATGTATGATGTTGTGATTATCGGCTCCGGTCCGGCCGGGCTTACTGCTGCTGTTTACGGAAAAAGAGCTGAGCTCAATATGGTAGTCATTGAAAAAGAGCTGGCCAGCGGCGGTCAGGTGCTCAACACCTATGAAGTGGACAATTATCCCGGCCTTCCGGGAATCAACGGATACGATCTGGGAATGAAGTTCAGGGAACATGCAGAGAAGCTGGGAGCAGAATTTGTCACAGACGAGGTGCTGCGGATTGAAACCTCTGAAAAAGGCTTTACCGTGGTGGGAGAAGAAAAGGTATACCCCACAAAATCAGTTATTATCGCTACCGGCGCCCATCACCGGAAGCTGAGCGTCATAGGAGAAGAAGAGCTGGCAGGCATGGGAGTTTCCTACTGTGCTACCTGCGACGGCGCATTTTTCCGCAACAAGGTAGCTGCCGTGGTAGGCGGCGGAGATGTTGCCATTGAGGATGCGATTTTCTTAGCCAGAATGTGCAAGAAGGTGTACTTAATTCATAGGAGAAACCAGTTAAGGGGTGCAAAGACCTTGCAGACCCAGCTCTTTAACCAGGAAAATGTGGAAATTATCTGGGACACTGTCGTAGAAGGGATCGAAGGCGGCGACCAGGTGGAATCTCTGACACTAAAGAATTCAAAGACAGAAGAGACACAGAAATTAGCCGTAGACGGCGTGTTCATCGCAGTGGGAATCAATCCCCAGAGCAAGGCATTCGACAACCTGGTGGAAATGGACCACGGATACATCAAGGCTGGCGAGGATTGTGAAACCAACATTCCGGGAATCTTTGCAGCCGGTGACGTGCGCACCAAGCAGCTTAGACAGATTTCAACAGCAGTATCCGACGGGGCAAATGCCATTACCAGCGTGGAAAGGTATCTGACCCATCAATAAGCCAAAGAAAGGGCGGGATTCAAAAGAATCCCGCCCCTGTTTTTTTTAAACTCCCGGCTTTTCTACCTGAACAATGGCAGCTTTCTGCATGGGAATTCTGCAGTTCTTATTATTACCGAATTCAACAATAACCGTGTCATCTGTCATGTCGATGATCACACCGTAAAAACCGCTGGAAGTCAAAATACTGTCGCCGATAGCGATGCTTGCGAACATCTCCTGCTGTTTTTTCTTTTCCTTTTTCTGCGGTCTGATTGCGATGAAATACATGAAGCCAAAGATCACTACGATATAAATTACCCAGAAACCTATGCCCATACTGCCGCTTCCTGCTGCTGATAACATAACATGTCCTCCTTAATAATCAATCCGCCCTTTATGGCCTGGTGCCTGCCGCCATGCCTGCGAGTTTTTGTTCTTTATACTCTCCATACCGGTGGTTCTCAATAGCCTCGCGAATCTCTTCCATCATTGTATTATAAAAATACAGATTATGCAAGACACATAATCTCATGCCGAGCATTTCTTTTGCCTTTAAAAGGTGCCTGATATAGGCTCTGCTGTAGGAACGGCAGGCCGGGCACTGACAGCCCTCTTCAATCGGCTTGTGGTCCAGTTCATATTTTGTATTGAATAAATTCATTTTTCCATGATTGGTATATACGTGACCGTGGCGGCCATTTCTGGAAGGATAGACGCAGTCAAAGAAATCCACGCCCCGGTCTACTGCCTCCAAAATATTGGCAGGGGTTCCCACTCCCATCAGATAGGTGGGCTTTGCCTCCGGCAGGTATGGAACGGTTTCGTCCAAAATCCGGTACATTTCCTCATGGCTCTCCCCTACGGCCAGTCCGCCCAGGGCATATCCGTCCAAATCCATGGCTGATATGGTCTTTGCATGGGCGATTCGGATGTCTTCAAAGGTTCCGCCCTGATTGATGCCGAATAAAAGCTGTTCCCGGTTTAGCGTATCAGGCAGGCAGTTGAGCCTTGCCATCTCTATCCTGCACCGCTCCAGCCATCTGGTGGTGCGGTCCACGCTGTTTTGCATGTATTCCCTGGTGGCGGGATGGGGGGGACATTCGTCAAATGCCATGGCTATGGTGGAAGCTAAGTTGGACTGAATCTGCATGCTCTCCTCAGGCCCCATGAAAATCTTGTGTCCGTCTATATGGGACTGGAAGTAAACGCCCTCTTCCTTGATCTTTCTCAGTCCGGTCAGGGAAAAGACCTGAAAACCGCCTGAGTCCGTGAGAATGGGACGGTCCCAGTTCATGAACTCATGAAGGCCGCCGAATTCCCGGATCAGCTTATCCCCGGTGCGCACATGGAGGTGATACGTGTTGGAAAGCTCTACCTGGGTTTTGATCTGGCGCAGATCGTCGGTGGAAACCGCCCCTTTGATGGCTGCCACTGTTCCCACGTTCATAAATACCGGAGTCTGTATGGTGCCGTGGACCGTGGTTACCTCCGCCCGCTTTGCACGTCCATCCTTTGCAATGATTTTATATTTCATTTACAATTCCCTTCTATATTAATCTTCAGCCAGAGCGGCTTTGATCATAATGGAACATTCAATCCGTTTCTTCTGCATCTCACATCCAATGTCATAAGCATCTGTCAGCTTTCCATGGAAGTTGTAGGAGTTGGCCGCACATCCGCCGCTGCAGTAAAATCTTGCGAAGCAGTCACGGCACTTATCTTTTGCATAGACGTTGCAGAGCTTGAATTCATCACGCAGGTCTGTCCTCACCACACCTGTATCCACATTTCCCATGAGGAATTCTTCTTCCCCTACGAACTGGTGGCAGGGATATAAGTCTCCCCACGGAGTCACTGCCAGGTATTCCGTTCCTGAACCGCAGCCTGACAAACGCTTTGCCACGCAGGGTCCCTGGGTTAAGTCGATATTAAAATGGAAGAAATTAAAGCCTTTTCCTTCTTTGTGACGTTTGATGTACTCCACTGCCAGATTGTCGTACTCCTCCATGATGCGCGGAAGGTCTTCTTCCCTGATGGCGTATTCCTCTTCAGGCTGGGCTACAACAGGCTCTATGGACATGCTGGAAAATCCCAGGTCCGCAAACTCCAGAACGTCTTTTGCAAAATCTATGTTGTTGCGGGTAAAGGTTCCTCTGATGTAGTGGTCTTTGCCTTCCCGCAATTCAGCGAATTTCTGGAACTTGGGAACGATCAGGTCATAGCTGCCTTTTCCGTTGCGGAAGGGGCGCATCTTGTCATTGACTTCTTTTCTGCCGTCAAGGCTTAAGACCACATTGCTCATTTCCCTGTTACAAAACTCCATGATCTCGTCATTGAGAAGCACGCCGTTGGTGGTCATGGTGAAACGGAAGTTCTTATTATATTCTGCCTCTTTGGAGCGTCCGTATGCAACAAGCTGCTTTACTACTTCCCAGTTCATGAGAGGCTCGCCGCCAAAGAAGTCCACTTCCAGGTTTTTTCTGCTGCCGGAATTGGCGATGAGAAAATCCAGGGCCTTTTTGCCCACTTCAAAGGACATGAGAGCCCGTCTGCCATGGTACTCTCCCTCTTCTGCAAAGCAGTAGCGGCATGCTAAGTTACAATCGTGAGCGATATGAAGGCAGAGAGCCTTTACCACGGTCTGCCGCTTTTTGAAATCAACAATGTAATCGTGGTAGGTGTCTTTCGTAAACAGCTCACCTGCCTGGATCAAGTACTGGATTTCCTCTAAGGCTTCCCTCACCTCTGATTCCCCGTACTTTGGGGAAAGGCGTTCAAGGACTGCTTCCTCCACTTCTTTTTTTAGAGCTTCCGGTTTCTCCATATCCTCAACCATGGCAGAGGCGATCTCTACAGCCTCATACATGAGCTCATCTACGGAGTGAACGGAGCCGCTGTTGACATCCATAACAATGTGGAAGCCATTATTGATATATTGATGAATCACTTATATTCTCCTTTTCCATTGCAAGCGAATAACCCCTACCGTCATAGGACCGTAGGGGCATCTGCTTACCTGCTTTCAGTTGTTCTATACAGTTTGTAAATATTAACGGTTGCTGTTTTCGCAGCTCTGGTTTCCTACTGTACAGGATGTTTTGCAGGCTGACTGGCAGGAAGTCTGGCACTCGCCGCAGCCGCCTTTTTTCATAGATTCTTTTAATGTACTGGAATTTAATGTTTTCACGTGTTTCATGTACTTACACCTCCTGTATGTCCTGATTCTTTGAGATTATATCATATGTTTTCGGTCAGCGCAAGATATTTCCCCCTCTCATGAGGAGGGGCTGAATTTTTGAGAAACTAACATATTAGAATATCCTCCCATGCCTTAGAATATACTGAACCATAAGACAAGACATAAGGAGTAATCGGATGGAAAAATCAAAGCTTCAGGTCACACTCAGAAACCTGCTCATCACCTACATACTGACCGGAATTCTGCTGGTGGTCCTGGCCTTCGCACTTTATAGATTCCGTTTGAAGGAAGGTCAGATCCGTCTGGGCGTCAATGCGGTTTATGTGATCACCTGCCTCTTAGGCGGCATCTTAATGGGAAAAAGCATACGGCAAAGGCGGTTTTTCTGGGGACTTTTGCTGGGAGTCACTTACTTCGTAGTGCTCTTAGGTGTTTCCTATTTCCTGAACAAAGGGCTTACCGGTTCCATGAACCAGATATTGACCACCATGGCGATCTGCGCTGCCAGCGGAACGGCGGGGGGAATGCTCAGTTAAAAAAAAGCAAGCGTACTGATGTTCATTGTACGCTTGCTTTTTATTTATTTTACAATACGGACCCGTTTGGAAATGTCCTCTTTCTCCTTTGGACCCGGCTCTTCCACAATGCCTCCAAAGGGCATCTGGGCGATGAGCTGATAGCTTTCCGGAACGTCAAACAGTTCCCGGATTTTCTGGTCGATCACCGGATTGTAATGCTGCAGGGAAGCGCCGATTCCCAATTCCCGCAGTCCGCTCCAGATGCTGATCTGCAGCATGGCATTGGCCTGAAGGGCCCAGCCTGGGAAGTTGCCTGCATAGAGGGGGAACTGGTCCTGAAGGCCTTTTACAACTGCCTGATCGTAGAAATAAAGCACCGTTCCTGCTCCTGCTTTAAAGCTGTCAATTTTTTCCCTGGGAACCTGACCGCCGAAAACCTCATAAATGGAATCCCATAACAAATCCTGTTTTTCTCCCAGAGCCACCACAAGGCGGGAGCTTTTCATGTTAAATGCATCAGGCACCAGCTCTGTCAGTGTTTCAATTCTCTCTGTCACTTCCTCGATGGAAACGGGAAGTTCTTTATTGATGTTATAATAGCTTCTTCTCTTTTCTAATGCGTTTATAATACTCATAAATAATTCCTCCTGATCTATTAAATTTTTAATACCGTCTTTACTTTAGCGGTCTTTAAAAGCCCGGACCACTTCCACTGCCAGCAAAATGGCAGCTCCCAGAAAAATGAAGATATCTCCCAGGTTAAATATAACCTTTTTCAGCTTTCCGTACTGTATGCTGAAGTAATCCACCACGTAATGACGGACCAGCCTGTCGTACAAATTGCTGACAGCACCGCCCAGGGCTATGGACAATGCCAGCTTTTCTGCGTGCCTTCCCTTGCGCTGGAGAAGGCCCGCCAAAATCCCGGCTCCGAAGGAGGCAACTGCAAGAGGAACCATCTGCACCAGAGGCTGGTTTTCCTTTAAAAATCCAAAGGGAAAGCCGGAATTGTGGTTCTTATGAAGGAGAATCTTTCCTCCGCTTCCCTCCAGTTCTTTGGGAAAGGAAGCTTCATCCTGTTCCTCAATCGCATTCTTTATCAAAAGATCAAGAGCTGCCAGCAATGCGGTAATACCCATATAGATCATGAAATACCCTCCTTCTGTCTTTATGAAACCATTGGTTTTTATTATCCCCTTAATACCGGCAATTAACCCCTCATCTGGATAAAGGGACCGCCGTTTTTATCGAGATAAGCCCTGGTTATGACCACGGAACCGATATTGGCATCCTTTGGAATCTCATACATGATGTCCAGCATAAAGCTTTCGATAATGGCCCGCAAAGCTCTGGCTCCCGTCTTTTTCTTAAGGGCCTCTTCTGCAATCCACTCCAGGGCTTCATCTTCAAATACCAGATTGACCTCATCCATCTCCAAAAGCTTTTTGTACTGTTTTAAAATGGCATTTTTCGGTTCTTTTAAGACACGGATCATCAAATCCCTGCCCAAAGACTCTAAGGTGACGGTTATGGGAAGGCGGCCTAGAAACTCAGGAATCATGCCGAACTTTCTCAAGTCTTCGTTGGTCACCTTTGTCAGGATATTGGAATCCTTCTCATGCTCATCCTTTAGCTCTGCGGAAAAGCCCATGGAGGATTTCTCCTTCAGCCTCTCCTTTATGATGTCTTCCATATCAGGGAAGGCGCCGCCGCAGATGAACAGGATGTTTTCCGTGCTGACAGAGGTCATGGGAGTTAAGGCATTTTTCTGGTTGGAACCTACGGGCACCTCCACTGTGCTGCCCTCTAAAAGCTTTAAAAGCTCCTGCTGAACCGATTCTCCGCTCACATCCCTGCTGCTGGTGCTCTTTTTCTTGGCAATCTTATCGATTTCATCGATGAATACAATGCCCCGCTCCGCCTTTTCCACATCGTTGCCTGCTGCGGACAAAAGTTTGGATATGACGCTTTCGATGTCATCGCCTATGTAGCCTGCCTCTGTTAAGGAGGTAGCATCGGCGATGGCCAGCGGCACGTCCAAAAGCTTCGCCAGGGTCTTTACCAGATAAGTCTTTCCGCTGCCTGTGGGGCCGATCATCAGGATGTTGGATTTTTCAATCTGCACTTCTCCTTCTGCTTCCTTTGCGGCGGCTGAAAGGTAAACCCTTTTATAGTGATTATAAACTGCCACGGAAATCACCTTTTTTGCCTGTTCCTGGCCGATGATGTAATCGTCCAGCTTCTGCTTGATGATGTGAGGGGCAGGTATATCCTTCTGGTCCAGCTCAGGCTTTGGTTCCTTGCCTGCTCTCTTTTTGATCTTCTGTCTGTTTGGTATCTCTATATCCTGAGGGTTTAAATTCCCTAAGTCGCTTAAGTTTAAATTCATGTAAGGCATGTTCTGAATCTTTGATAAATCGAATCCGCCCTGGCTTACGGAATCAAAAGCCTTCTGCATGCAGTCATGGCATAAGTTCATGCCAACCGGCATGGAAACCATGGGACCTGCCACATGTTCCGGCCTCCGGCAGACGTAGCAGATTTTTTCGTATTCTTCCTCATCTTTTTTCTTTTTATCACCGTCTGAAACGGAAGCTGCTTTGCTCTCTTCCTTTTCCTCCGGCATATATTTATCGTCCAAGCTGTACTCTCCTTTTGTGTATCATAATCGACTGTGTACCAGACTATTATAAATCATTTAAGAGTCTTGTACAAGTATTGCCAGGCACTTTAGACTTTTTTAATCAGTACTGCGTCACACTTCACTTCCAGTACAAGGTTAACATAATTTTTAAAAAGCCTGCCGAAAATCCGGCAGGCTAAGGACTGTCTTTGATTAATACTTGCTTCCGGCCACGGAAAGGCCTGCATAGGAAACAACAGGAGCCGGGCTGCTCTGTTCGAAAGTGTAGACTGCGCTATAATCGGATTGTTTCAGTTTGAACTGCTCTACAATGCCGTTCATCAGAATTGCCTGTGCCGACATCTCCTCAGAAGCAGAGGCGGACTGTTCGGCGGTGGCGGAATTTGCCTGTACCACTGAGGAAATCTGATCCATTCCCCGGTTGATCTCAACAATAGAGGACAACTGATTCTCCAGGGATTTTGACATCTCCCTGATAATATCCGCATTTTCCTTTGTGGTCACGCTCACGGCCTGCAGGCTTTCATTGGCTTTTTCCATAATCCGGCTGCCTTCGTTCACACGCTGTGTGCTGCCCGCAATGAGTCCGGCAGTCTCTTTTGCAGCCTCCGCACTCTTGGAAGCAAGGCTTCGCACTTCATTGGCCACCACCGCAAAGCCCTTTCCCTGATGACCGGCCCGCGCCGCCTCCACAGCCGCGTTCAGCGCCAGGATATTGGTTTGGAATGCGATGTCATCGATCACCTTGATGACGCGGGTAATATCTCTTGAGCTCTCGCCAATGGATTGCATTGCTTCTGTCATTTGCCGCATGGAGTCCATGCTGATGTCCACTAAGGACACAGCCGTATTGCAATTTTCCAGAGCCATTTCAGAACGTTTCGCATTTTCGTCCACCTGCAGTCTCACTTCGGTGACGGAGGCAGTGAGTTCCTGGACGTCGGCGGCCTGTTCACTGGAGCCTGTTGCCAATTCCTGGGCGCTTTGGGATACCTGCTCTGACCCGGATGACACCTGCTCGGAAGCGGTTTTTATTTCCCCAAACATGGAGTTGAGGTTGCTGACCATTTTGTTAATCGAAAGCCCCATTGTGTCACGTTCGGACAGCAGCGGCATCTCAGAGGTCAGATCGCCGCCCGCAACCGTACCCAGAGCCACGCCCACTGTTACGAGGCGGCGTACCATTGTGAGAAGCATCTCCACAGATTCACCGATCTCATCTTTGATCTGGGCGTATTCTTCTGTCTGCCTGTACTCGTCGTCAGAAAACTCCAGGTCTCCCTGGGTGCCGATGCGGGAAAGCACATCTTTCATGAATACGGCGGGCTTGCTGACGAGGTTGGCTATGTACAGGCCAAGGGTCAGGGCGATGGCCGCCGAAAGGAGAAGTATGATGACCGCGGCAATTACCATGGTGTAGCTTAACCTGGTGTTGCTGGCCGCTATTTGTTTTGCAGACTGACTGTTATATTCCACTCTGTCCATGATGAGATTGCTCAACTGCTCCAGATGACTGCCGGATGCGTCCAGTGCGGCCTTAGCGCCCTCCATGTCGTTCTTTGCACTGGCAGCGCTGACCTCCGGAATCACATGGCCCAGCACAGTATCGTTGTACAGGGACTTGATCTGGTCGAATATCTTCTGATCTTCCTGGTCGGATATAGTAGCCTGATAATTGTCCTCATACGTTCCGAATTTGCCGGTGATATCCTTTATTGCCTGTTCACTGGCGGCATAATGAGGATCGCCAGGACCGTAGATCGCCATGGACCGCAGGTGCATACGCAGGGAAGTTACGGCGTTGTTCATATCACCCATTGCTTCGGTCCCGATAAGGCTTTCCTTATAAAGTCTGGTGTCCGCCTTGTTTATCCGCAGCATTCCAAAAATGCCGACAAGGCCGACGATAACGGACAGCAGGACTACGATAGAAAAACTTACAATCAGCTTTGATTTTATCTTCATGTTCTTCATTTTATAAATCTCCTTCATAAGTATGATTTCTTTATGGCTCCCTCGCCATGATACGCCGGAGATACCAGATTTTTGACCCTTTTACAAAATCAATAATAATAACTAATACTATAAATAAACTACTACATAATTTATCCAAAGTCAAGCGCTTTTATCGCAGCTTTTCATTGATTTGTAAGTTTTCTTTTTGAATTATCATCAAAAAAGGCAGTACATATATTTCTACATGTACTACCCTTAAATAAACGGATTGAGGGGCTTAATATATTACTGCTGAGAGGTCTCTGTCGGTCTGCTTCCAAGAACCACACTGATCTCTTTTTCTATATACTGGCCGTTCTCAAGGGACTGAACCGTAAGAGTTACAGTGGTTCCGCCTTCATAATACTTCAGCATATTGGTCAGGTCATCATACGTTCTGATACTCTGTCCGTCAAACTTGGTAATGATGTCCTTTTCCCTTAAATCGGACTTGGAGGCTGCTCCGCCTTCTACGATCTTATAGATGAATACGCCCTGAGGCATGCCAAGCTGCTGGCTCGTGACGCTGTCAATGTTCTTGCACTGAACTCCCAGATAACCCTGTTTATCGTTTGCAACCTGGGTTCTGGTCTTCTTTGTCATCAGATTGTCGATAATATCCTGGGCCTTGGAAATGGGAATGGCATAGCCGATTCCTTCTACATCTGTGGAGGAATATTTGGCTGAGTTGATGCCGATCACCTGGCCCTGCATATTTAAGAGGGCGCCGCCGCTGTTGCCAGGATTAATGGCTGCATCGGTCTGAATCAGGTCCTGATTGACGCCGCCGTCAGTCTGGATGGTACGGTTTAAAGCGCTGACATACCCCACTGTGACGGACTGTCCGTAACCGAGGGCGTTGCCGATGGCCACTACTCCCTGGCCTACCTTTAAGTCATCGGAGTTTCCAAGGGAGGCAACGGCGATCTGGCTTAAGGTCTCATCGGGAATACTGCTCAAAGGAATTGCGATGACAGCCAAATCGCTGTCCGCGTCGGTTCCTTTAATGGCTGCATCCACAGCCGTTTCATCAATAAAGGTGACTTTTAACTGGTCTGCACCCTGTACCACGTGGTTATTGGTCACGATTAAAAGCTCTTCGTCATTCTTTCCTACGACAAATCCGGAACCGCTGCCCACGCCTTCTCTCTGCATGGGGCCGAACCAGGTCTGGCTCTCGTAAAGGACCTTGCTGGTGATGGCAACCACTGACGGCATGGAGCTGTCTACGATGGCAGAAACATCATTTCCTGCAAAGGCTCCTCCGGTGCTGGCGGATTTGGCTCCGTCGGGGGCTGTTACGGAAGGAAGGGTTTCAACCTTGCTGATCTCCACAGACTTTTTATTGACATAGGAGCCTGCTGCCAGATTGATGCCCACCATGGTGCCTCCGGCCACGACGCCAAAGACCAGGGCTCCGGCCACGATTCCGGCTGCCTTCTTTGCAAAGCCGCCCTTTCTTTTGGGCGGTTCTTCCAAGTAGCGGTTTTCCCGCGCGCTCTGGCGGTACTGGTATTCCTGATAATGGGGAACCTCCTGGGACTGTCTGGCCTCCTCCGGATCAGGATCTCTCATGGTAAAATTAGTGGTAATTACTTCTTCTTTATAATCTCCAGGATTCATGCCGCCTGTCGTGTTGTTATCTTCTTCGTTATACATAAGCTTAATCTCCTTTCATGTATATTTGTATTTCTTTGTTAATGAAAGTTTATCAATGAATTGTGACCAATTTGTGATGAAAATATATTAAAAATGTGAAAATAAAAGAACCCCGCATCAGATACCTGTCAAAACAGGAATCTGTACGGGGTATTTTTTATGATTAAACCGGAGGTGCCGACACGACAGGGACATCAGAATTCCCTGCTGTGGTTGGGGCAGATGCCGTGGGTGCAGCAGTTCCGCCTGGGCCGGTGGAACCGCCTGAGGTGGTTTCCGGAGCTGTGGGGCTGCTGGGCCCTGTAGTGGGAGAAGTTCCCGGTCCTGTAGGAGCTGTGGTCGGTTCAGGGGAACTCTCTGTGGGGGAGGGTTTCGTTTCTCCCGGTTTGGTTTCTCCAGGCTTCTTCGGGCCTGTAGTGGACTCTCCCGGCCTTGTCTCTGTTGGTCTGGTTTCTCCTGGTTTCGTTGTTTCTCCAGGTTTTGTTTCCTTTGAGCTGCTTTCCGATGGGTCGGTGCTCTTTATGGGTCTGCCGTTTTCATCAGTTTCCCCGGCGGTGCTTTCTCCAGAAGAGGATTCTGAGGTCGCTTTTGTCTTTTCTTCGGTTGAGGCTTCTGTCGTTTGCTTTACAGTTTCTTCATTCGCGCCGGAGCCATTCTTATACATGCCGGAATCAGCCGCAATTTTGGCACTGATCTTTTTCACCATGTCAGATGGCTCGTGATTTTCTTTGTCAAACAGCAGCTTGTGAAGTTCGCGCACATTGCTTTCCAGGGTTTTGGGAACAACGCAGTCTCCCCTCTTTCCAATGGTCATTTCACCACGGGTAAATGGAAAACCTCCCGTTTGTCCGATGTGGTATTTATTGATATCCAGAATTAGTTCTGTAAAATCGCTGAAGGTTAAGTTGGTTCCTATCTGCTCTACTTCCATCAGAAGAATTCTGTTGAGCAGTCCTAAATCCGCCTTTTTGGCTTTTTCAAACGTCTTTTCGATTATAAGGCGCTGGCGCTCGGTTCTGGCGTAGTCGGTGTCCATTTTTCTCAGTCTTGCATAGGCCACTGCCTGAACACCGTCCAGGTGATTCATTCCTGCTTTTTTCAAGTGAACGGAGGGAACTCCGCTTTTTTTCACTGTTTCTGTAATATAACCGTTAATCTGGCTGAACTCTGCTTTGGTGAGCTCAATGTCCACACCGCCAAGCATGTTGATTCCATCGGCAACAGACTTCCAGTTAAAGGTGACATATTCTCTGATGTCCATGTCCAGATTCTTATTTAAGGCTGAAAGAGCCTGGGCTGCACCGCCGGTGGAGTAGGCAGAGTTGATCTTGTTGTAAGCATTTCCCTCTCCGGTATTTAAATATGTATCACGGAATACGGATACAAGGCGGATTTCTCCTGTGTCCCTGTTGATGTTACAGATCATGATAACGTCTGCATTCGCACCTTTATTCACATTGCCATCCCGGCTGTCAACGCCGAATATTGCAATGGTGCGGTAGCCTGTCATGTGCTTTTTCTGTTCCGGAGACATGATTTCATTGCGAACCTGATTTTCATCAAAATCATCGGGGCGCTGAATGGAATTCATCAGCCTTGACACATAGGCGTAGGAGAAAATGAGAGCCAAAGTGAATATTTCTGCAATCGCCAGAATGATGATGCGGCGGATTTTTTTCTTTTTTTCAACCTGAGCTCCTGACCTGCTGGCTGCGGTTTTACCGTCTTCTGCCAAAGACTGCAGGCGGGCCGCTCTGGAGGCAGCTCCTGATGCGGATTGAGTGCGGGCTGTTCCCTGCTCAATTCCTGATGATGTCTGGGAGCGGGATGGGTTTTGGCCGGTTCCTGTCTGGGGCCTCATGCGGGAGGTGTTCTGGTCGATTCCTGATGATGTCTGGGGGCGGGTTGTACCTTGGCCATTTGCCGCGGTTGTCTGAGGACGGGTCGTTCCCTGAATATTTCCTGACTGCGCTCTGGGACGGGTCGTTCCCTGGTCACTTCCTGCCAATCCATTGGAACGGACTGCTTCCTGGCCGGTTCCCGGTGATGTCTGGGGGCGAACTGTTCCCTGACCGGTTCCCGATAATGCCTGGGAGCGGACTGTTCCCTGGCCGGTTCCTGATGCTGCTTTGGAACGGGCTGCTTCCTGGCCGCTTCCTAAGGATGCCTGGGAACGGACTGTTTCCGGGCTGCTTCCTGATGCTGCTTTGGAACGGACTGCTTCCTGGCTGCTTCCTGATACTGCTTTAGAACGGGCTGCTTCCTGACTGCTTCCTGATACTGCTTTGGAACGGGCTGCTTCCTGGCCGCCTCCTAAGGATGCCTGGGAGCGAACCGCTCCTTGGCCGCTTCCCGGTGCTGCATTGGAACGAGGTGAATCTTGGCCACCTCCTGCAGGTGTCAGAGGACGAGCTGTTCCCTGACCATTTCCTGTCTGCGCCTTGGTACGGGCTGCGCTCTGGTCATTTCCTGTTAAAGACCGGGAACCAGCCGTTCCCTGTCCATTTCCTGCTGAATTTTTGAAACCGGAACCGCTTTGGCTGCCGCCTGGCATCCCTTTGGAACGGGCTGAACCCTGGCCGATCCCTGACAGCGCCCCGGAACGTCCAATTCCCTGAATGCTCCCTGCTGCGGTCTGGGAGCGGGACAACTCCTGTCCTCCTCCCTGCTGCGGGCGGGCAGAGCTCTGAGACTGGGTCTTCTGGGAAGTGCTCCGGGGACTGCCGGCAGCTTTAGAGGGTGTCTGCCCTCTGAACATTGCCTGGCTGCCTCCCGGTCCAGTCTGGGAATGGCCGGTTCCCCGGCCTGATGTCTGGTTGTTTGCGCCCGCTTCCTTTTCCCCGGAATCTTTATAATCGTCATCCAGGTAATAATCTGCGTCGGACGGATCTGGCTCTGAATAAGAACCGTGCCTGCTTTTTTCAACCTTATCACGGTCTAATTCATCATCAAATTCATTTTTCATCTATTTATCCTCAATCCTAATGGTGTCGTGGCGTCAGTACGCATTTTTATTGATAAATCCCTTGAATACGGTGAGAAATAAAATCTTAAAGTCATATCCCAGGGTCCAGTTTTCAATGTAATACAAATCGTGTTCAATTCTCTTTGTAATAGAAGTGTCTCCCCGGTATCCGTTTACCTGGGCCCAGCCGGTGATTCCCGGACGCACCTGGTGCTTGATCATGTAACGGGGAATTTCTTCTTTAAATTTTTCCACAAAAAGAGGTCTCTCCGGCCTTGGGCCTACCAGGCTCATATCTCCCCGGAGAACATTTAAAAACTGAGGCATCTCATCAATGCTTGTCTTCCTGATAAACCGTCCCACCGGAGTCACACGGGAATCGTGGGGCGAGGTCCATTTCATCTTTTCCTCAGACGGGGCCTGGACCACCATGGAACGGAATTTATACATTTTAAATGGCCTGTTGTGAAGGCCTACCCGTTCCTGGCTGTAAATAAGAGGACCGGGGGAAGTCAGCTTAACGAGTGCCGCTGCCAAAAGCATGACAGGTGAAAATAAAAGCAATGCAAAAGCAGCCCCTAAAATGTCTACCGCCCTCTTTGCCATGGCATTAAGGGGATCAGTCAGAGGCACCCGGCGGATATTCACCACCGGCAGACCGTGAAGATCTTCAATGTAGGGTCTGGTGGGAATCATATTGTTGTAGTCCGGAATAAATTTGGTGTGGACTCCTGATTTTTCGCAGGAGGCTACAATGGTTTCCAAGTTGGCGTATTCGCTGATGCTGAGGGTGATTGCTATTTCATCGAGAGAATTTAAGTCCAGGATTTCATCCAAGTCTCCTACTTTTCCGATGACGTTGATTCCTTTGTATCCGGTTCCCCATTCTTTTGTATCGTCCAGAATTCCTTTGACCTGATATCCCCATTCGGGATTTACCAGGACACGGTCGATGAAGCCTTCGGCTGCACGGCTGTAACCGATTAAAAGGATGTGCTTCTGGTTGTAGCCTTTGGAACGCATGGAGCGGAGTGTGTAACGGATGAGATTTCGCTCTATGGTTTCCAGGACGATGTTGATGGCACAGAAATAGAATACCATTCTGGTGGAGAACTCACGGAAATAAGGGTTTTTCTTTGCCAGGAACAAAATCATGGTAAAGAGCAGAACCCCAAATAGATTGGCCTTGCAGATGTTGGCAAACTCATACCGCTTTCCCTGGATTCTCTTCGGTGTGTATAGATTGAAGATGCCGTAGAGAAGGAGGTATACCGGCAGTATTATCAGAAATGCAGCGAAGTAATACTGGGGCGCCAAAACTCCTTTTCCGGGACTGAATATGCGGTTTCCCATGAGAAGCAGCGCCCAGGCCAGAAAGTAGGACAGGGCAAGGACTAATGCGTCCAGCACTACATGGAATCCGTTTAGTTTTTTCTGATTGTCTTTTATCATAGTAGGAAAACCTTCCAAATATAGAGGATGGATCATAGGGGGGCTTGTGTTGCCCGGAAGTCCGCAGTGCAGGCGGTAAAGCCGTAGGCTTTACCGCCTCACGGGCATTCGCCCTATGAAACAGGAGTCATAATTTTTTTCTTATGTGCAAGCACAACGAAAAAAATTCCGCCTCCCGTTTCGCACTGCTCATTGCTTTCGTGGATATTATACATGATAAATCCCTATGTTACCATTACAATATTCTTAAAATGACCTGAAAATTTTTAGCTTTCTTTTAAAAAACTCCCAGATATAGAGGATTGTTCCATAAATCAACTCCCCTTCTATACGCAGATAGTTCCCTAAATGAGAGGAACGAAACTTCACTTTCTTTGCTTTTCCTGCGGTCTTAAGGCCTTCTTTAAGCCCTTCTATATAATCAGAAGCAAAGCCTATTTTCCGGAAAAACAAATATTTCACAAACATCCCGGCCAATAACGGCCCCAGATTTATAAAGAGCTGGAGGAAGGGCATGTTTTTATAATTTAAATACACATTGTTTCTGGCCGCCAGCCGGACCTTGAAGGAATTGTACTTGGAACCGCTGGTTCCGCTTCCTACGTGGTAAACGACGGCCGTGGGGCAGTACATGTTTTTATATCCGAATATCTTTGCACGGTAGCCCACATCAATGTCTTCCAGATATGCAAAGTGATCCTCGTCAAAGCCTCCGATTTCTTCAAAGACTTCTCTCCGGTAGATCGCAGCTCCCGCGCAGGCAGAAAATACCTGGCAGGGCTTTCGGTAGCCCCGGCTGCTGTGGCCTACGCCACGCTGGTAAGCCCAGCCAAGAAGGCTGTACATATCTCCTGCGTCATCCATCAGCTCCTTGTGGTAGAGCTGAATCATCTTGCTGCTGACGGAAAAAACTTCAGGTGACCGTTCAATGGCCTTTACCATTTCCTTAACGTAATCCGGTTCAGGCTCTGTATCATTGTTTAAAAGGATAACATAAGGAGTCCGGGCCCGCTTGATGCCTACGTTTACGGCTCCGGAAAATCCTGTGTTTTCCTTGAGAAATACAGAAGGGATATTCCGCTCTTTCAGCCATTCCACGCTGCCGTCCGAAGAACCGTTGTCCACCACAAGAAGCTCAAAGTTCTTTTCACTCTGAGCTTCCAGGGCCTTAAAACAGGGTTCCATAAATTTCAGTCCATTGTAATTAGGAATAATGATGGTCACTTTTTTCTGCATCTCACACCTCAAGCTTGTAAGGTTCCCCGATTTTTTCCTTTTTAAGGTCACGCAGGGCGAAGTTGGACTTGCGCAGGGTTAAGTTGGGATTGTAATAGGGGTCTCCCTCCCTTAAAATATCCGGCCACCGCTCTGAAAACTTCTTAATTTCCCGGTTAAAGCGTTCCACCTTCTCCGGAGTGTCCTCCAGACCTCTGGATTTGGACTCGTAGTGGTAGAAAAGGGCATAAGGCGCATAAACCACCAGTTTATTGATGGAGCGGATCTTCATGCAGTAATCAATATCATTGAATGCAACCTGCAGCTCCTCTGTAAAGCCTCCCACCTGATCGAACAGGGACCTTTTGCTCATCATACAGGCGGCAGTTACGGCGCTGTAGTTTCTGGCGCACATGGCCTGGTTGAAGTAGCTGCTTTCCGCCTTATGAAGGCCGATAAAGGTATGGCCTGCAATTCCGCCAAAGCCGACCACCACACCGGCGTGCTGAATGGTATCGTCAGAATACAAGAGTCTGGCTCCCACAATTCCCACATCCTCCCGCTGGCAAAAGCCCAGGAGCTCATGGATGCTTTCCGGGTTGATGATTTCCGTATCATTATTTAAAAACAGAAGGTATTCCCCTTTTGCAAAGGAAACGCCGAAATTGTTGATGGCAGAATAATTGAATTCCCGGTCCCATTTCACCACACGGACGAAGTCAAACTCCTTCTGGATTTTTTCGTAATAAGCGAAGGTTTCCGGGGCAGTGCTGTTGTTTTCCACCACAATGAATTCCAGGTTTCTGTAAGTGGATTTCTCAATGAGAGTGCGCATGCATAGATCCAGATCAGCGCTGTGGTCCTTGTTGGGGATGATGACGGAAATCAAAGGCTCTCCGATTATCTCAAAAGTGGAGCGGTAAATGCCGTAATCCACGCCCTTTTCCACTGATTTCACTCCAATGCCCATCCGCTCATAATGAGACTTAATCGCTCTCGCTCCTGCATCAAAGGCATAGAGCTTGCTTTCCGGGTTGCTGGAAGTGGAATTCTGATGACAGCGCCAGTGGTATAATGCCTTTGGCACGTGGTAAATCTTTCTGGCCTTTTCCGTACAGCGGAAAATAAAGTCATAGTCCTGAGCCCCGTCAAACTCCTCCCTAAAACCGCCCACTTCCATAAGAAGGTCGTGATTGACCACAAACAAATGGCAGATATAGTTGACGCTGGTTAAGAGATCAGGGTTAAAGTCCGGCTTGAAATGAGGCTCAAACAGCTCTCCTCCATCCATGTCCAGCTTGTCCTCATCAGTGTAAACCACGTCGATTTCCGGATCAGAATTAATGGCCTTTACGCATTCGAACAAAGCGTCCGGAGCCAGGGTATCATCGTGATCCGCTAAAACAACGAAGTCTCCGGCAGCCATCTCAATGGCCGCATTGGTGTTTCCTGAGATCCCCTTATTCTCTCCCAAAATCACGTACCGGATTCTCTCATCCTTTGAAGCGTAGCGCTTTAACACCCGTTCCACGCTCTCACCCTTAGGGCTTCCGTCTGCTATACAGACCTCCCATTTGCTGTAAGTCTGTGCCAGCAGAGAATCCAGCATGGCTGCCAGATACCGCTCCGGCGTCTTATAGGCGGGAATGACCACAGACATCTTGGGATTATAATCAAAAGCCGTTTTCTTCTGGGCTTCCAGTTCTTCGTCCGACGTTTTTGTAAGGCTGTACCACTCAGGGTAATCGTAATCGCTGTCAATGCCCTGAAGTTTGTGTCTGGATTTTAACAGCAGCGCCTTAAAACCGTTTTCCTTCCAGAAATCCACTGCTGAGCAGAGGGTCTGGGCGTTCATCATGCCTTTCAGCTTTGCAGTCCTTTTGTGGGCAGAACTGTTCTGACGCTCCAGAATGGAAGCGTTTAGCTTCACTTTCACGGTTTTGCCGTCACACTGAATGACTAAAATCCGGTCCTCATTTGTCTCCCGGATATAAGGAATCCGGATGTCAAATCCGAGGTCCTTTGCCACTGTTTTCTTGAAATAAATCTGGCTCACATCATCTCTGCGGACAGGAACCAGCTTAAATTCAACCGGATTTTCACTGCCGTCCAAGACCTGAAACTCTGCCTCCGACTCTTCTGCCCTGCCGATCACCCAGCCATTTAATATCATTGAATTTTCACGGATTCTTGCAATATCTATCTTATATTTCATCTCTGATCCTCATCCTCCACAGACGCTGCCGTAAGAAGCATATCCTCTTTTGTAAAATTGATCCTCTCTTCTTCAATGACAAGAGGCCGTTTCATGATTCTGGCATTCATGGACATGATGTACTCTCCCACAAGTCCGATAAAGAAAATCTGTATGGACCCCAGGAAAAACATGCCGATCAAAAGAGGGGTCATGCCTGCCGGAAAACGGTCCCAGTACATCAGCTTTAAAACCAGATATATAAGAGCTACCAGCATGCTGGCAAAGGAACAGAGGCTTCCGAAAATCGTTGCCAGACGAAGTCCCACTTTTGTATAGGAAGTGATGCTGAGCATGGCGGCATCATAGAGCCTGTAAAGGTTATTGCTGGTCTTACCCGCCCGTCTTTTTGGCTGGTCATAGGGGATTTCCTTGCGCTTAAAGCCAAGCTCCGCCACGATTCCCCGAAGAAACGGCGTGGGGTCGTCCAGCTCTCTCATCACCCGGATAAACTTTGCATCATAAAGGCCAAAGCCGGTAAAGTGCTCGATCTGCTCCACGTCGGAAAGCTTTTTAATGGCCTTGTAATAGCAGCTTCTCAGCCAGTACATGATCTTATTTTCCCTGCTGGATTCCTTGATTCCTATGACGATCTTATAACCCTTTTCCCATTCCCTCACATACCTTGGGATCATTTCTACCGGGTCCTGGAAATCTGCTGCCATGAGAATGGTACAGTCCCCTGTGGACTGAAGCATGGCATAATAGGGGGAATTGAACTGGCCGAAGTTTTTGGCGTTGAATATTCCCTTGACGCCTTCATCCTGGGAACAAAGCCTGCGTATTTTTTCTCTGGTATGATCCCTGGAATCATTGTCAATGAAAATAAGTTCATAGCCATAATCCGGCAGCTCTCTCTTAAACATGCCGGAAATGGCCTGATACAGGGCTTCTACATTTTCTTCCTCATTATAACAGGGAACCACAATACTGATTGTCTTCATCTGTTCACTTCCAATCTATCCGAACCATGACTTTAATTAAGTCCGACCGTTTTTCTTTCATCATCTGCAATGCTGTTTCCACCTGATCCAGGCCATTTAGCTGGTGGGTCACTAATTTCTGGGGATTGATTCTTCCATACTGAACCATCTTAAGAAGCCGCTCCATCCTGATGCGTCCTCCCTTTGCAAGCTCAGTGTGAATGGTCTTTCCCGCCATGCCTCTTCCGCCTGAAAACTTGGGAAAGGGCAGATTTCCGGTTCCGCCGAAATAATTCACATTGGAAATGGTTCCAATGCCATACCGGGCCATATCCACTGCCTGGGCAAACACCTCATCTCCGCCTCCGCAGATGATGACGCCATCCGCACCTAAACCGCCGGTCCGTTCCAGAACCTGCTGCACCACGTCTCCATTTCCATAATCAAGAATCTCCGTAGCTCCGAATTCCTTTGCCAGCTCCACACAAACAGGCCTGCTGCCCACAGCAATGATCCGGGCTGCGCCTAAATGGCGGGCTCCTTCTATGGCCATCAGGCCAATGGGTCCGATTCCAAGAACCACTACCGTATCACCGATCTTGATATCCGCAAACTCCGCGCCGGTAAAACCTGTAGTCACCACATCCGCACACATGAGAGCCTGCTCTAAAGTAACCCCTTCCGGAATCCTCGCCAGAGTCGTGTCCGCATCAGGGATGAGGAATTTCTCCGAAAAAACTCCAGGCGCTGTTCTTCCGAGCTGATGGCCGGAAAAAGGTGCCGAAGCATGTTTAAAATTCCCCTCCTGGATTCCCATTGCCCGCCAGTCCGGTGTGATGGCAGGAATCACAACCACATCTCCCGGCTTAAAATCCCGGACCAGTTCTCCTGTTTCCAGAATTTCTCCCACACACTCATGTCCCAGAATTAAGTTGGGGGCCTTTCTAGAGCCGCCTCCGTATACCGTATGGACATCAGAAGAACAGGGCGCAACCGCCAGAGGGCGGAGAATAGCCCCGTAAGGAGTGAGGACAGGTTCGAGAGCCTCATGCCAGCCCACCTTCCCCGGTTCAATTAAAACAAATGCTTTCATAGTTTTATTCTATATCCTTTCCAGATGGTTGGATTTTAACGCCATAATCTCCACATCATTGCCGAATTTTTCCCGTATGGACCCGGCAATCTCATTGGTGTAGCCGGGAGCCACGATCAAAATGACCTCTACAGGGTCCTTTTTATAATGGTCCGGAGGCACGATAGGAAGGTGAGAAGCAGGGGCATATTTCCCCTGTTTAAAGGGGGCGGAATCAATGATATATTCCGCAAACCTGCCGATTTCCGTGGTGGCCGTCAGGGTAAAGCCCTGATGGCTGGCCCCCCATACAGCAAGCCGTTTTCCCTGGGATTTTAAGCTCTCAATCAGGTTCTCCATTTCTCTTCCGATGAGAGTCTGGCTTTCTATCAGTCCCGAAACATCTATCTTTTCCGTTTTTCTGCTCTGGCCGGCTGTCTCTGCCTGGGCTTGCAGCGGTTTTGCCGCCTTTTTCACAAGGACGGAAAGAGTGTCCCTGTTGATCATCTCTTCCTCTATGACTTCAAATCCAGCCTCCTGAACCGCAAACTTAAGGGTATCAAAGGTATAATAGGCCAGATGATCCCGGATCAGTTCATAATAGCCGTTATATTGAAGGATGTATTCCAGACTGGGGACTGTAATTAAGCCAACTCCATCCTCTGTCAGATTATCTGCAAGGCAGCGGAGCATACCGACAGGCTCCGGCTGATGTTCCAGAAAATTAAAGGATAAGAAGCCGTCATAAGGACCGGTTATGCTGCCGTCTCCAGGCTCTAAAACCGCCCCCTCCTCTGCAAACTGCTTCCAAACCGCAAGGCCTTTTTCCTTTGCCAACTGAACCAGACTTTCCCTGTGTTCAATCCCGCAGGCCTTTACCGGAAACTCATTCAGTACGCCAAGGAATTCTCCCTGCCCGCAGCCCGCTTCAATCAGCTTCTTTCCTTCCAAACGGAAGGTATCAATAAAATGCCGGTACTGGCTTCTTCTCAACTCCACCATGGTGGTGGTAAATCCGCCGGACCGGATAACGTCCTTATAGTAAGCCACAGGCTGGCAGTCAAACTGCACCAGACCGCAGGTTTCACACTGGTGAAGATGAAGGGTCACTCCCTCGTCATGTTCAACCTCTTCTTTTGCAGGAATATCCTGGGCAGAAGCCGGCATATGCGCAAGGGTCATCAGCGGCTTTTCGCCAAGAGGTGTGCCGCATACAATACATGTTTTTTCTCTCATACTACATTTTTCCTCCCAAGCCTGTTCTTTTTATCCCTTCCGGAAATGACACCTCCGGCCTCCAGCCGGTGGCTTCCTGCAGCTTTCTGATATCAGGAATCAAATTGGCCGGCCCTTCCGCATTGGGTTTTCGCCTTCCATAGCTATAGCTTCCGTGAAAACCCATGGCTTCATACATCATCCGGATGTATTCCCTCAAAGGCCTGTTTTCGCTTTCCGGCCCTGCCACGTTATAAATCCCGGAAACAGATTCCTTCTCCTGATTCATAAGGCGCATCAAAGCCTGAATGCAGTCATCAACATATAAAAAATTCCACATCTGGGTGCATTCCCCCAGGGAAATATATTCTCCTTTTCCAAAGGCACTGAGGCAGCTTTCCACCAAAGACCAGGGGTGGTCACCGGGTCCATAGACGCTGAATATTCTGGAATGGATGTATTCCATGTCAGAAATTCCCGCCTTTCTCCAGCTTTCCGTCTGCTCCATCGCCCGCTTTAAAAATTCCAGTTTAGCTTTGCCGTATTCAGAAACCGGCTTGCACGCAGTCTCCTCCGACAAAGGTTCCCGGTGAATTCCGTATTCCGCCTGGGAGCCGCTAAAAAGGAAGCGCTTACAACCAAGACGTCTGGCCCCCTCCAGGGCCTTTAAGGAATCCTCAGCATTCTTCTGCTGCACGTCCGCCTTCATCCGGTTCGCACTTCCTGAACCGTCCCAGCCAAGATGATAAAATGCGCCGCAAGGTTCACCAATGACGTGATCAAGGTCCTGTAAGTCCTGAAGCTGGCGCTCAATTAAAACCAGGCCCTGACCGTTTACATCCAGCTTACTTAAATTTTCCGAGCCTGGACGGACTACCGCAAACACCTGGCAGCCGTCTTTTAAAAGCCGGTCCACCAGCCCCCTCCCAAGAAAGCTGGTGGCACCCGTTACAACAACGTTCAACGTTTTTCCTCCGTATTTCTTTGACTACTTTATCCGGGGAATGATCATGTTCCGGTCCATCTCCTCATCAGATAAGAAGGGAGATAAATCCTCCAAAGGAGGGGATACCATGGTTCCGTCAGGAAGACGCTTGGCCGAGGATTTCGGTTCAAAGTTCTGATCCCTGCTCACAAACACCTCGCAGATCACAGGGCCTTCCATGGAAAGAGCCTCTTCAATGCCCTTTTCCAGTTCCCCGTTGTTATGGATGGACACATAAGGATAGCCGTAAGCCCCGGAAAGCTTTGCCATATCAGGAAAGCTTAAATCCATGCTGTCCTCTCCGATTCCAACCAAAGGCTCTCCGAAGAAATTCTTCTGAGTCTGGCGGATGGAGTGGTAGCCTCCATTATTAATAAGAAATACTTTAATTGCCATGCGGTGATGGATGATAGTCTGCAGCTCCTGTAAATTCATCTGAAGGCTGCCGTCTCCTGTCACCAGAATCACATCCTGTTCCTGATCTGTCATGCAGACACCAATCGCAGCCGGAAGGTCATATCCCATGCTGGCAACTGCGGAATTGGATAAAAAGCGCTGGCCTTCCTTGATCACATAAGCATGTCCGCCTACCACGCAGGCAGAGCCATTTCCCACTACTGTGATCTGATTCCTGGAAAGCCTGGAGCTTAATTCTTTAATAAAGGCGTAGACATTAGTCCCTTTTCCTTCATCAATATAATGCTTTGGAAGCACCACGGGATAAGTTTCCTTCCACATGCGGCAGGTCTCATTCCAGGTCCTGTCATCAAGCCCTTTGCCGCCGGAAAATAAGGGTTGTTCCCTGGTTGCCTTGTATTCGCGGTCCAGAAGCCTTTCCATGGCCTCCAGCAAATCCTTTACATCGGCATGAACCCTCATATCAACATGAACCGACGGTTTTTTCAGTTCTTCCTGATCAATGTCATTAACAATCACGTAAGCCTCTCTGGCCCATGTAGTATAATGATACCCTACCTGTCTGATGCTTAAACGGCTTCCCAGGGAAAGGAGAAGGTCGCTGTTTTGTATGGCAAAATTGCCGGGGCGGTCTCCCATTCCTCCGGCTCTGCCGGTATAGAGAGGATGGTCATCATGAAGGCAGTCGATGCTGTTCCAGCCGGTCACCACTGGAATTCCCAGCTTTTCTGCCACTCTGACAAACACCTCGTGAGCTTTTCCGATCCGTATTCCGTTTCCAGCATTGATCACCGGGCGGGAAGAAGAAGAAATCCTGTCCAAAATGGCACGGGCTGTATCGTCTGCCACAGAGGGCGGAAGAATCTGGCGGATTTCCCCCTCCCCTGCCTGATCTTCCCTGATTCTGGAATCAGACTCAGAAGCCCAGCCGTCCCCTCCTGCCTCGTAATTCTCCGGGGAAAAGCCGATCAGATCGTCGGTTTCAATATAGGCTCCCTGAACATTTAAGGGGATGTCCAGCCAGGAAGGACCCTGGCGTCCGGAGAGGGCCAGATAAATGGCTTTTTCCAGGCAGAAACGGATTCTCATGGGATCAATGACCATCTCACTGTACTTTGTCATACAGCCAACGGACTTTATAATATCAAATTCCTGGTCGCCCATGGCTCTGATTCCTACGCCGGCCCATCGGGCTGTGGTGTCGTAGCGCACCTGTCCGGATAGGATCAGCATGGGAATGGAATCCAGCCAGCCTCCCAGCACTCCGGTAATTGCATTGGTTCCGCCAGGGCCGGTCGTCACGCAGACCGCTCCTATTTTTCCATGGATTCTGGCGTAAGCTTCGGCGGCTATGGCACTGGCCTGCTCATGGTGGTTATATAAGCAGTACAGGCCTTCCTGGTGGCCCAGGGCATCATTTAAGTGCATAGCGCCTCCGCCTGTGACGGTAAATACCTGGGTGATTCCAGAATCCACCAGTTTTTGGGAGATATAGTTGGATACTTTCATTCTCATCGCTTGGGTCTCCTTTTTAAGGGATGTTTATTCTCTGTTTTGTAATTATATCATACCAGCCTTTATTTTCCTATTTAAAGTTTTCTTACTTTCTAAGCCCATGTTCTTTAGCTTTTCTGCTGATTGGAGGCAAGGGGGAACCCCTGGGCTTTCTCATCTTTTTTCTTGTTCTGTTACCTCCTTCCAGATTTGCCATGAAACCACACTATCATTGTTCCCTGGCTATAGGTTATAATCGCAGAGTAATGCAACGATGGATTTTCGGCCACGATAAAACTTATTGCAAAAAAGGAGAGAACATATTTATGAAAAAGCATTTTAAATTGATGGCTGTATTATCCGCTGCCGGCGTAATCGCCATGGCAGCTCCGGAACTGGGTCTTACAAGCGCAACAGCTTATGCAAAAGCAACCGGCTGGGTTGAGGAGAACGGTTCCTTAAGATTCTATGAAGAAGGCGATTTTTACGCTACCGATTCATGGAAGAAATACGGCAGTGATTGGTACTACTTAGATGAGGATGGCGAAATTGCCACAAGTCAGGAAATTGATGAATACTACGTTGACGACAGCGGAAAAAGAGTGATCAACCAGTGGATTTCCGTAAACAACGACAACTATTGGGACTCCCCTGACGCACCGGAAGTTTTCTGGCATTACTATGGAAAAGACGGCAAGGCTGTTGTATCCAAATGGCAGAAAATCGAAGACAAATGGTATTATTTTGACGAGCAGGGCCAGATGCTGACCGGCAAAGTCGAAATCGGTGACTTCACCTACTATCTCGGCGATGAAAATGACGGCGCTCAGAAAACAGGCTGGTTCCAGCTTGAGAACGCAGATGAGGACGCAGAAAATCCCCTCTCCTGGTACTATTTCGATAAAGACGGCGCCATGGTCAAAGACCAGGTGGACAAGAAAATCGAAGGTTCCTACTATACCTTTGTCAATGGAGAAATGCAGACCAAGTGGTACAAGCTTCCTGAAACTGCAACTCCATCAGAAGCGGCCGAAAATACAAAAGATACTGCAGCAGGATATCATTACTATGATCCGGAGACCGGTGCAAGAGCTGAAGGCTGGAGAGAGATCGAAGGCATTGCAGGACTCAGCGAAGAAGGCGAACTTCATTGGTTCTTCTTCAAAAACGGCGCTCCTCACTATGCTGAAAAAGGAATTAAATTATTTACCATAAGTTCTCAGAAATATGGATTTAATACAAAAGGTGAAATGCAGACTGGACTGGAAGTAGTTACCCTGGCAGACGATTCCGTTGCTAACGTTTACTTCACAGACAACGGCGCTATGAGCACCGGCAAGCAGACCATTTACAACGAAGATACTGATGAAAACGAGATCTGGTACTTCCAGACCGCCGGAAGCAAAAAAGGACAGGGCTTCCACGGAATCATGGACAACACTGTTTATGAGTACGGTTTAAGAAAAGCAGCTGACGCTGACTTAAAGCTGGCTCCTGTTTCTCTTAACGGCGTCAACTATCTGGTAAACACCAGCGGCGCTCTTCAGAAAGCATCTTCTACCTCCAAGTCCTCTGAAAAACCAGAGCTTGGCGCTGGCTTTAAAGACTACAAGGATTCTAACGGCAAAGTATTTGTCGTAAATACAAACGGTATCATTCAGTAAAAATAATATAAAAATACAAAAGATTCATCCGTTCAAATTTAAAAAGTCCGCGGCGCTTATGCCTGCGGACTTTTTATGTATTTCTGCACTATTTTTACGTTTTTTTCGTCACTTCTATGAAGGTTACATATTTGATATATTTTTTGTTTTTTTTCGTCATATTTTAATATAACTTACGTTATATATATAGAAGTAGACCATTTTTACCATATAAGAAAAAGGAGGAGAACAATGAGAGAACTATCCGTGTATTACTGTCCTACATGCGGTTATTATGGATATTACCAACTTGAACGGAATGCAGTGTGCCCTAAATGCGGGTTAGAAATGACATGTCTGGATCTTAACTATCAGGACTTTATGGATCTG
>NZ_JASGFH010000032.1:0-30204 GCF_047605665.1 Lacrimispora sp.
TCCACGTGAGCCGGAACAGAAGAAGAGCCTGCAAACTGGGCATCAGAGTGCATACGTCCCATGGTATCTGTCATACCGTAGGAAGCCGGGCCTGCTGCCATGTTGTCCGGGTGAAGGGTACGTCCTGTACCGCCGCCGGAAGCCACGGAAAAATACTTCTTTCCGTTTTCCATGCATTCTTTCTTATACGTTCCAGCTACCGGATGCTGGAATCTGGTTGGGTTGGTGGAGTTTCCTGTGATGGAAACGTCAACGCCTTCCTTAGCCATAATCGCAACGCCTTCTGTTACGTCATTTGCGCCGTAGCAGTTAACCTTTGCTCTTAAGCCCTGTGAGTAGGATTTTCTAAAAAGCTCTTTTACTTCGCCTGTATAATAATCCATCTCTGTTTCCACATATGTAAAGCCGTTGATTCTGGAAATGATCTGCGCTGCATCCTTTCCTAAACCGTTTAAGATAACTCTTAAAGGTTTCTGGCGAACCTTGTTTGCCTTCTCAGCAATACCGATTGCGCCCTCTGCCGCTGCAAAGGACTCATGTCCTGCCAAAAAGCAGAAGCACTCAGTACCTTCCTCCAGAAGCATCTTTCCAAGATTTCCATGTCCCAGACCTACCTTACGCTGGTCAGCAACAGAACCTGGAATACAGAAAGCCTGAAGGCCCTCGCCGATGGCTGCCGCTGCATCTGCCGCTTTTCTGCAATCTTTTTTGATCGCAATAGCAGCACCTACAATGTAAGCCCAGCAAGCATTTTCAAAGCAGATAGGCTGGATTTTCTTAACCTGCTCGTACACATCCAGACCTGCATCTTTTGTAATCTTTTCAGCTTCTTCGATAGAAGCAATTCCATAGCTATTTAATACAGAATTGATTTTGTCAATTCTTCTCTCATATGATTCAAATAATGCCATTATCTTGTCCTCCTTATTATTGGCCAAATGTCTTCACTTTGAGAACCGGATTTGAGCAAACACTTCTCACCCGATTATTCATGTCTTGGGTCAATGATCTTAGCAGCTTCCGCAACGCGGCCGTACTGCCCTTTCGCCTTTTCCCAAGCTGTATTCGGGTCATCGCCCTTCTTAATGAAGTCAGTCATCTTGCCAAGGCTTACGAACTGATAGCCGATGATCTGGCCTTCTTCATCCAATGCGATTCCGGTTACATAACCTTCAGCCATCTCTAAGTAACGAGGACCTTTCTTTAAGGTTCCATACATGGTACCAACCTGTGAACGAAGTCCTTTTCCCAAGTCTTCCAGTCCCGCACCGACAGGAAGTCCGTCTTCAGAAAATGCACTCTGGGTTCTGCCGTATGCGATCTGTAAAAATAATTCTCTCATAGCCGTATTGATGGCGTCGCATACAAGGTCTGTATTAAGCGCCTCTAAAACAGTCAGGCCTGGGAGAATCTCTGATGCCATAGCAGCAGAATGAGTCATACCTGAACATCCGATTGTCTCTACCAGCGCCTCCTGAATAATTCCTTCTTTTACGTTCAGGGTCAGCTTACATGCGCCCTGCTGGGGAGCACACCAGCCAACACCGTGTGTTAAACCGGAGATATCTTTAACTTCTCTTGATTTTACCCATTTTGCTTCTTCCGGGATTGGAGCTGCGCCGTGATGAACGCCCTGTGCCACTACGCACATCTCTTCTACTTCCTGTGAATAAATCATGTTAAAACTCCTTTCAAATAAGTAATAATTGTGAAAAGTATTTTGTTAAATATATCACATCATACCTTTTCATATTTTCTCATATTATACCAGATTCCGCAAGTCTTTTTTCTCCCCTCCCGGCTGCCCTCAAATCAAAAAAGAAAGCAGGAAATCACCTGCTTTCTGTATTTTAACACATTTTATACAATTCTTCTGACTGAAAGGATGGTGCGGTACGTGGCCGTTCCCACCTTGATTCCCGTTGCCGGAGTGCTGGCGTGGACGATCTGGCCGTTGCCGATATAGATTCCCACGTGGCCTGCATAGCAGATGATGTCTCCCGGCTCTGCCTCGGAATAAGAAACCTCCCGGCCTGCGGAACGCTGTTCTGTAGAGTTTCTGGGTATGGAATAGCCAAAGTTCCGGTAAACTGACTGGATGAATCCGGAGCAGTCCGCTCCTTTGGTCAGGCTTGTCCCGCCGAATACGTAGGGATTTCCCACGAACTGAAGTCCGTAGTCTGCAATTGCCCTGCCTGTTGCCGATCCTCCGGTGCTCTTTGCGGCAGTGGGCCCGGTGTATGTATTATTGGCAGAAGTAGACCGTTTGGAAGGAGAAGACGCTTTCTTTCTGGCCTCTTCCTCGGCTTTTTTCCGCGCCTCTTCAGCAGCCTTTCTTCTGGCTTCCTCTTCCTTGGACTTGCGGATTTCTTCGTTCTTTTTTGCCACTGTCTGAGCATAAACGGTTGCATCCTGCTTGGCCTTTGCAAGCTGGCTGTCGAAATTGGCGACTTCCTTTTTCTTTGTGGCGATCAGGTTTTCAAGCTTTCCCTGCTGGTCTTTATACTCCAGCTCCATGACTTCCATCTCAGCCTTGTCCTCTTCCAAATCAGACTTGTAGGCAGCCACCTTCTGCTTTGTCTCCTGAAACGCGATCAGCATCTTCCGGTCGTAGGAATAGATTCCTTCCACATACTCGGCTTTGTTTAAAAGATCAGACATGTCCTTTACGTGAAGGAAAATATCCAGATATTCCGTATCTCCCTTTTCGTACATGTACTGGATTCTCTTTTTCATGGAAGAATACTGCTTTTCTTCTTCTTTCTTAGCGGCCTCATAATCAATTTCAGCCTGCTTGATATCCGCTTCCTTGCTGGCCATATCGGCCTCCAGAACTTTCATATCTGATAACAGAGCGGTCAAATCGGAAGACAGCTTGGACACCTGATTCTGGGCAGCGCTCTTTCCGCTTTCTGCTGCTTTGGCCTTTTGGTTGGCCTCATTCAGTTTTTTCTGCGCTTCCTGTTTCTCTTTTTCCGCTTTTGCCGTCGCCCAGGCAGGTACGGATTGGCCGCAGACCATGGCACCTATAAGCAGACCGCACACCAGCCTTTTTAAGGCCGCAGCATTTTTTTCATAGATTATCTGTACTTTTCGTTTCATCGTCTGTTCCTTTTAGAGTATTTTCTACCTTATATGTTACTTAAAACAGAGGTAAAATTCAAGTCTTATTTATAAATTTTAGATTTTTTTTAGAAAGGCCCTTTGCCACCCAGAGAAAACAGAGGAAAAATAAAATCCCTTTCATGATGCTGGAAATGGTAAAAGCCCACCAGATTCCATCGAGTCCAAGGCTTGTATTGCTCAATACCACGGCAAGGGGAATTCTGGCAGAAGTGAATATGATGCTGATAACCGAACAGAGCAGCGTTCTTCCCAGACCGGAAAGGGCTCCTACAGTGGTCAGCTCCACACACATAAACATCTGGCAAAAGCCCAGGATCACCAGGTAATCAATTCCCAGGCCAATCACATCGGCCTCATGGATGAAAAGGCCGAATATGGGCCCTGGAAATATCACCAGCAGGGCTGTACAGATCAGTCCCCATAAGAGCATGACGCCTGAAGCGGTAAAATATCCCTTCTTCACCCGTTCATACTGCCCTGCCCCGAAATTCTGGCCGATAAAGGAGTTAATGGCAGCCCCAAATCCTTCGGCAGCCATCCAGGAAATGGATTCAATCTGGCTTCCCACCCTCTGCACTGCCACGGCTGTATCTCCGAATCCGGCCACAAATCGGGTCAGAACCATGGAAATGCTGGTATAGATCATGTTCTGTACGGAAGCGGGAAACCCGATTCGGATGATGGCTTTCGTGTGCTCCGGAGAAACCCGGTGGAATATTTTTACCTTATGAAAGAGCAGCCTGTCTTTTTTCATGGATAAAAAGAACACCACCGTTACAACAGCCTGGGCCATGACCGTGGCAGCCGCTGCTCCCAGCACTCCCGTCCCCTTTACAGGACCAAAACCGAAGATCAGAAGAGGGTCTAAAACGATATTCAAAACCAGCCCTGTTAAATTAGCCAGCAGGGGAGTTTTGCTGTCTCCCATGGCCGTCATGATTCCGGTGATGACGGAATTTAAAAAGGGGAAAATACTCAGGCCGCAGGTGACGATCAGATAAATTTCCCCATCCCGGACCGTGGCCTCATCACTCAATCCGAAAAATCCAATGAGGGGCTTAGCTCCCAGCACAGTAATTGCTCCGTAAATCAGTGCAAATAAAATCCCCATCTGAATGGAGGCAGAGGCGTATTCCGCCGCCTCATCTGTCTTCTGACTTCCCAAAGCGTGGGCTACTTTCACCTGCCCGCCCATCTTTGCCAGGGCGACGACTCCCTGGGAGAACCAGACGTACATGCCGCCTGCCCCAACCGCCGTCACTGCCTGAGAGCCGACTAATCCAATCCAGGCCATATCCGTTAAGTTGTAGGCCATCTGGATCATGGCCGTTACCATAATGGGAAAGGCCAGACTGGTCAGAGAGGTAAAAATACGCCCTTTTAATAAATCAACATTTCTGCTCATACGTAAATACTCCGTTTAAAAAGGCCGCCGGATGACCGGCAGCCCTGTCTTTATATCATTATGAAAACAAATTATTTCTTTGAAAGGTATTCGTGAATTCCTCTTGCGCCTGCACGTCCGGCTTCCATAGCCAGAATAACCGTTGCAGCTCCAGTCACAGCATCGCCTCCGGCAAATACGCCTTCACGGCTTGTCTGTCCATTGGACTCATCAGCAATGATACATCTGCGCTTGTTGATATCCAGACCTTTGGTGGTGTTGGAAATCAGCGGGTTGGGGGAGGTTCCAAGAGACATGATAACGGTATCCACGTCAATGACAAACTCAGAGTCCTCTACCTCAACAGGTCTTCTTCTTCCGGAAGCATCCGGCTCTCCAAGCTCCATCTTCACGCACTTCATTCCGTTTACCCAGCCCTTTTCATCGGTGAGAATCTCCACCGGGTTGGTCAGCAGATTGAAGATGATTCCCTCTTCCTTTGCGTGGTGAACTTCTTCCACTCTGGCAGGAAGCTCTGCCTCACTTCTTCTGTATACGACATGAACAGTTGCTCCAAGACGGAGAGCGGTTCTGGCCGCATCCATGGCAACGTTTCCGCCGCCTACGACAGCAACCTTATTTCCTGCTGCGATCGGTGTATCGTAATCGGAACGGAATGCCTTCATCAAGTTGCTTCTGGTTAAATATTCGTTGGCAGAGAATACGCCGTTGGCGTTTTCGCCTGGGATTCCCATGAACATGGGAAGACCTGCTCCTGAGCCGATGAATACGGCCAGAAAGCCTTCTTCTTCGAAAAGCTCGTCAATGGTCACGGATTTGCCTATAATAACGTTTGTCTCAATCTTAACGCCAAGCTTTCTTACGTTGTCGATTTCTGTCTTAACCACAGTTTCCTTTGGAAGACGGAATTCCGGAATTCCATAGGTCAATACACCGCCGGGCTCGTGAAGGGCTTCAAATATGGTGACTTCATAGCCCATCTTAGCCAAGTCTCCGGCACATGTCAAACCTGCAGGACCGGAACCGATCACTGCAACCTTCTTGCCGTTGGTCTTTTCCGGAGCAGCAGGCACAAAGCCGTGCTCTCTGGACCAGTCTGCTACAAAACGCTCCAGCTTTCCGATGGAAACAGGCTCGCCTTTGATTCCTCTGATGCACACGCCTTCACACTGGCTCTCCTGAGGACACACACGTCCGCAGACAGCCGGAAGGGCTGAGGACTCCGCAATGATCTTTGCAGCCTCTTCGTGATTTCCTTCTACAACCTGTTTGATAAAACCGGGGATGTTGATGGATACGGGGCAGCCTACCACGCATTTCGGGTTTTTACACTGAATGCAGCGGGTTCCCTCTTCCATCGCTTCTTCTTCACTATATCCAAGACAAACCTCTTCGAAGTTTGTTGCTCTCACCTTTGGGTCCTGCTCCTTTACGGGAACTTTCTTTAAAACATCCATTACTCGTCACCTCCGCACTGTCCGCATCCGCCATGATGTGTGTCGCCTTCAATCACTTTTAAGACCTTACGTCCTTCTTCTGATTTATACATCATCTGGCGCTTCATCGCTTCGTCAAAATTAACCAGGTGGCCGTCAAACTCAGGTCCGTCTACACAGGCAAACTTCACTTCTCCGCCAACGGTAACACGACAGGCACCGCACATGCCTGTTCCGTCTACCATAACCGGGTTTAAGCTGACAATGGTAGGAAGGTTCAATTCCTTTGTTAAAAGACAGACAAATTTCATCATGATCATGGGTCCGATGGCTACGCACACATCGTACTTTTTGCCCTGATTCTGAACCAGGTCCTTGATCACCTCTGTAACCATTCCCTTTCTTTCATAGGAACCGTCATCAGTGGTCACATATAAATTTCCGGCCTGCGCTCTCATGGCATCCTCCAGGATCAGTAAATCCTTGGTTTTGGAGCCTACGATTACATCGACATCAATGCCGTGTTCTTTCATCCATTTTACCTGAGGATAAACAGGAGCTGTTCCCACGCCTCCGGCAACGAATAAAAATTTCTTTTTCTTTAATTCCTCTATGTCTTCATGAATGAATTCAGATGCATTGCCCAGAGGGCCAACCACATCTGCAAAGCCGTCACCTGTTGTCAATGATGCCATTTTCTCCGTACTGGAGCCCACTGTCTGGAATACGATGGTGATGCTTCCCTTCTGACGGTCATAGTCACAGATGGTCAGGGGAATTCTCTCTCCTCTCTCATCCATTTTAACAATGATAAATTCGCCAGGCTGGCAGGACTTGGCAATCCGAGGCGCTTCCACATCCATCAGATAGATCTTGTCAGCTAACAGTTCTGCTTTTAAAATCTTATACATCTTTATCCTCCTAATATCTTCATGAATATATCTGTTTACATTTCCCGACAGCCTTATGGGGCAATCGGGCAAAATAGCACTCTTATCATCTTACCATTTTTCATGGTAACTGACAATATTTATTGCAAAATATTCTTAAATTTACAGCTCTTCCTTCCTCCGGTACATACGGAAGGTGTAGCACAGATCAAAATACGTCTGTTCGTCGCTCTCTGCCGCCATTTCCCAGGAAGGGTCCTGATCTAAATTGGGAAAATAGGTGTCGGCGCTGTAAGTATAATCAATATAGGTCACATGGGCTGTATCGCAGCAGGGCAGAAATGCTTCGTAAAGGCTTTGTCCTCCTATAATGAAGCAGTCTTCACTCCTGTACTTTTGAAGCTCCTTTAAAACCTCCGAAACGCTGTGGCAGATCAGAGCACCCTTCACCTTATAATCGGGATTTCTGGTCAGCACAATGTTGGTTCTTCCGTACAGAGGCTGTTTTCCGGGAAGGCTCTCCAAAGTCTTTCGTCCCATGACGATCACCTTTCCAAGGGTTTCCTCCCGAAACAGCTTTTTATCCTCCGGAATGGAGACCAGAAGCTGGCCCTGTTTGCCGATGGACCAGTTTTTATCCACAGCAACAATGATATTCATCACTCTTCCTCCCCAAGAATCAGCTCTTTTGCATAGGGAAGTGTTTCCACCCATTGACAGAAGGTGTGCCATTCCGCCAGCTTATGGCTGCGCCTTGCAAAATACATGTTGATCACATTTTCGTAGTTTAAGGTGCATGTCCTCATCTGGTTATAGCTGGAGGGAAGAAGCTGGATCAAATCATACCACTCTTTTTTATCCTTTGTCTCCAGGTAACGGAGGCGGATTTTCTCAAGCTCTGAAACAACGGTTTTCATAAATGACAGAGTCTCTTCCGTCATGTGGTCGTGGCTGAAATCCTCCAGTTCAAAGGGTTTGCTGTGAATCTTATGCATGGTGCTGGTGGAGTTTGCGGTGGTGCCCACTTTGTAGGTGTCGTACTCCTTCCACCAGTAAAGGGGGGCCGTAATGTCCACGGACACGAAAATCTGGCGGATGTATTTGCGGTGGTCGCTTCCCGCCTTTCTGAGCCGTTTCGCAAGGCCCAGATCATTGGGACCTAAGATGTAATCCCCTTCTTCATCGTAGCTGCTGTCCATCTTGTTCCAGCTATTCATGGGATTTCTCGCACCCCGGATGGCATTTTCTATGTTCATGACGCTGGTTCTTTCACATTTTAACATGGTATTACCTCCCTGTTCACGGTCCTTTTAATTCTGCTTGTTCTATTATAAGGGAAAACCTCCGGTTCGTCCATTCCTTTATTCTTCCAGTTCAATCTCATCTAACTCCCTCATCAGCTCCGGAAAACTGTCCCGTTCAAACTCCTGAATGGATATGGATTTTTTATTGGGATTGGCAAAGACAAAGGTCTTGTCCACATTTTCCACGTAGTTTTGAATCTTGTCATTGGTGGCGCTGATAATGGCCTGAAAGCCCAGTCCACGGATCAGTTCGATACAGCTTGCCACCTTTTCCCCGTCCATCTTGGAAAATGCCTCGTCAAGAACCACCAGACGCAGCGTAGGATTTCTCTGTATTTTAGGGGATAAGCTGATGCGGTAAGCCTGGGCAAAGCTGGCCAGCAGGGCCACATAAAGGGGGTTCTGCCCCTCTCCTCCGGAGTTTTTCTTGATCATCCTGCTTAAGCGGATTTTAATGACCTCGTCATCGTTTTGGATGATCTGCTGCATGTCAAAGGATAAATAGGTCCGGTAATCCGCATACTTATCCATGTTCCTTTTGGCTTCCTCCATCTGCTCCGGCGTGGCATTGTCCGGGGGGATGAAAATGTTGATCAGCTCGTTGATCATTTCCCCATACTGGTTTTCGTGCTCCATGGTGAACAAGTTCATCTGGTTATCCAGGGCATCGCTTAAATAGGCGGGGTTTACCTCCAGGGAATCATCCATGAACATGTCGTAATACCTTCCGTCAGGCCCCTTGTTCTTTCCAATGACAAACTGGTATTTATCCTTTCCAAAGTCCAGCCTGCTGATGATCTTATTCAGCTCATCCTTTCTCAAAAGGGCGTCTCTTATGGCGCTTCGGATTTTGAACATGAAATCATCCTTAAAATGAAGGACAGCAGACTTGGCCTGCTCGGAAGCCATCTTCTTATATTCTTCCAGGCTGCCGCACTCCATGAGTTCAAGAAGGCGATCATACTCCCCGTTATCCCTGGCTGTCAGAGAAAAGTTCCTGTTCGGGTACTTTCTGGCATAGTCGCCTCTGGCGGCAACGAGAATCTGGTAAGCCTGGTCACAGGCCTCTTCCGCTTTTTGGCACTGTCCGAAAAATTCATTTTTAAGCTGGTCATACCGGCTGTTTTCCCTGCCCTCCAGAAATTCACTTACCTGCTGCTCCAGATCTTCATGAAACTCAAATTCCCGTTCCTTTAAAACCAGCTCTTCCTGAAGCCGCAGAGAATCTTTATGGAATCCTTCAATCCTGCCGTTAACGCCGTAAATCAGCTTATCTACGGCTCTCTGCTCTTCCCTCTTTCCTTCGCAGAGCGTTAATATGGCTTCTCTTTCCCTGACCCAGCCTTCCACATCCTGGGCTTTCAGCTTTTCCAGCTTCTGTTCCAGGCGGCGGATTTCTTTTTCCTTTTCCTTAAGGGCTGCCATATCCTGCTGCCACTCTACGTAAATCCCGGTCTCTTCACTCAATGATTCTAAAGATAAAATCCGCTGGCATTCCTTTAAAACCTGCTCCTGGGGCTTTTTCTCCTCTTCCAGAGAGGCCAGATTCTTTTCCAGAAGACGGATTCTTCTTCTGACGCTGTCCTTTCCGATATAGGCAAATCTGGTATAATTGTCAGGGTTCATATGCTGTAAGCGGAAGGTGTGGTACAGCATGCAGTCCGATGTCACACCGATACGGCATGAACGCAGTTCTTCTAAGCTGCTGCATTTGACCACCTTTCCTAAAAGCAGGTCTATATAAGGCTGTAAGTATGACTCTCTCACCTTCACTTCCCCGGCAAGGCTGTTTTTCACCACTTCATAGGAATTCTGTCCCACCTTTTCCGTGTCCAGAACAGCCGTGTTAAAATATTCCGTTTTATCCAGCTCACCATAGATATCCATGGCTGCCTGGGCATAAGCAGGGGCCACGATCAGGGACAGCTTGTTGTTTCCCAGATAACCCTCTACCGCATTTCTCCAGGTTTCATCCCTGATATCGAGAAGGTCTGCGAGGACGTGGACCTCCACCGCTTTGCCGGTTTCCTCCAAAAGCCGCTGCTGGATGAAGGACCTGGCCCGTTCTATGTATTTGGGATAGGCTTTGTTTCCGGCTTTTAACTGAGTCAGTTCTTCGCCGGTCTGGCGCTCCTTTTTTTTGATATCCCGGAGAACGCCTTCCGCCTCTTTCCGAGTTTCTTCCGTTTCTTTCACCATTTCAGCGATGGATTTTTTCAGGCGGTTTAACTTGTCCTCATCAATGGTATTTTTTTCAAATTCCTCTATGTCCCAGATGGTCTGGTTGGAGGTTGTCTCCTCATCGATCCACGCCTTTAAGCCCTCTGCCGTCTGATCCCATCTGGCGCAGCTTTTACCCAGATGGACAGACAGCTCCCTTGCAGAATCCACCTGGTTTTTCAAATCCTCATAGCCTGTGGAGGAAATCCGGGAAAGCAGTTCATTGCCCTGTACGGTCAAATCTTCGATCTGGCCTTCCAGCCCTGTCTTTTGCTTTTCCAGACGGATTAAATCCTCTCTGGCAAGGCCGGCTTTATCTGCCAGGGCCTGAATCCTGGCCTGATAGTCCAGAACTTCCATTTTGCCGAAAAAGTATGTATTCCTTCGTATTTCTTCCTGCTTTTCCTGAACAGACAAGAACTTCTCCCGGATTCCTTTTAAGTAACCGATTTCTATGCCTGTGTCTTCGATCTTCTTTCGCATCCGCCCGTACTGCATGACGCTTTCCTGCATGTCTTCGATGTGAATGTCCTGCTCCATGCAGATGTATTCCTTTACAAAGTCCTCCAGCCTGATGTTCATGCGAAAGGGAATGGCCCGCTTAAAGAGAAGGGGAAATTTCTCTGAATCCAGGCCGCCTAAGTATACATCGTACAACTGTCTGCGAAACCGCTCATTGTGGGAAGTGGTGAAATAATCGTCTTTCTCATACACGGTCTGCAAATAAGCCGACACCTCTTCAATGGTCATGGCCCTGGAACCGGTCCGGTAGCCGTTTTCCCACAAGGGGCCTTTATGCCAGAAGAATTTTCTGGATATCTCGTTGGTGGCTGTTTCCACATCAAAGGCGATTCCGATGCACTGGAACTCTCCTGTAACCGTCCGCTTCAGCTCCAGCACAATGGTAGCGGAAAAGTTCTGATTCCTCAAATACGCGAACTCATTGTTCTCCCCGATGTTTACCATTCCCCGCAGATATTCAATGAGGTTCCGGTCCGAATCATCGGCTGCCGCCTTATTAAAAAATCCCCGGCCATCGGTATTGGCGTAAAGGAGAATCTGCATGGCATCAATGACCGTGGACTTTCCGCTGCCGGAATGGCCTGTAAAGAAGTTGATTTCCTGGTTAAAGGACAAAGTCTTCCGGTTGATATAATGCCAGTTATTTAAAAGTATCCGGGACAGGGCCTCAAAGTTCTGGTTCGTCATCGCTGTTGTCTCCTTCTCCAAATGATTCCAGCAAAGCCCGCACGTCATCCCCCAACAGCACTACATTGATGCAGGGATAAATGATCATGCGGCTTTCCGGGTCCAAGTCCTCTAAGATGTCGAGAGGCTCCAGAACCTGATATTTTTTTAACAGGGCCAGGGCCCTGCGGATTTCGGTAGCGCTTGGCTGTTTCTGAAACAGGCGGTAGCTTCCCAGCTTTTCATGGATTTCGCTCAAAGTGGTATAAACGTTGACGCTGGAAGACACGGCTGCCATCTGCTCATCGTAAATCAGCTTTAAGACCAGAAGGTAAAGGGTCGCCAGCTTTGGCAGTTTCTCTCCTACCGTGTCTTCCCCCTGAATATAAATCAGCCCTAACTGGCTGTTTTCTAAAACCGACACGCCGGCAACAGACAAATAGGCTCTGATAAACTCCAGATGCTTATTGCAGATTTTAAATTCCTGGTTATAGGTAAACCGCTTGGAGCGTTTATCGTATTTGTACTCCAGCACAAAGGTCTGGCGAAACAGCAGCTTTAAGCTTTCCCTTACCTCTTCTTTTTCCCCTTCCTCCAAAGCGTCAAAATATGGAATCCGGTCCGTCAAACCGGCACGTTCTTCATAGGTCATGATTCCTTCCTCCTCGCAAATACCAGTTTGGGATAGCGGTATCTGCCGTTGTCAATCTGCTCTGTCTCCTGATCTTCCACCTGATACAGGCTCTTTCTCCTGGTGGAGTAATCGTAAGCCAGAATCAGCTTTTCAAACTCCTCAGGAGAACGGACTGTCTCCTCCTTCACCTCCATGCGGCCATGCTCCAGGCGGGCCTCAATGAAGTCTTCGATTTCCTTTCGGCTGTAACGGCTCTTTAACCGGTTTAAATTCAGCACCTCTTCCATGGTCAGTTCCGGAGTCTCTTCTTCTGCCATTAAGTTTTCCTTAAAGCCTGCCCTCGGTTTTCTCCTCTTATAGAGAGAGTTTTCAGAAAGAAGGGATATCTGGGATAAATTCATACGGTTTCCCGTTTCCTTTATGGCCGTCTCCTGATCCTCTGTGTCAGACAGATGATTTAACAGCCTGATGACCAGACCCTTCATGTTGTCCTCCTGATTTAACAGGTAATTAAGCCTTGTAACCGTAGCCCGGATATACCGGGAATGTTCTTTGTCCATATTGGCAATCCGGTGTTCCATATCGTCAAAGCCCCGTTCAATCTGATCCAGCTTTTCCCCGATATCCGCTGCCGTCACCTTCTGGCTGCTGCGGCGGCTCATCTGTTCCATCCACTCTCCGTCTTCTCTCATGGCGCCGATCCACCGCTTGATGTCGTTTTTATAGAGATAAAAGTTGTCGGAGGTCTTTAAAATGTGGTATTTCTTTTTTACGATTTCCTCCACATATCCCTCTAAATGGTCTTTTAACAGCTCTCCGTACGCCTTCTTCGACAAAAGGCTGGCAAAGAATTTGTCCATGTTGTGAAGCATGTCCTGTAAAGTCTTATTGAGCCGTTTCGTATTGACACAAGCCGTGTTTAACAGGCTCACGCTTGCCCTTGGGTCGTGTTTTAAGGAAAACAGGATGGCGTAGACGTTTTGAATGTAAATCTGGGTCTCATCCTCTTCGTCACTGGTGAGCTTGAAAAATGCCTCAATCAAAACAGCGGCGTAATCAGGGATTACGATATTGACCGTCATGGAGGCATAATCATCCACCTTTCTGAGCCAGCCTGCCCTTAAAAGCCAGTTTAAGACTCTGGCTGCTGTGGGAAGAAGAGCGTCCGCCTCATCCTCAAGCTCATCCTGCCAGATGACCAGTTGTTTCTGGATGAAGTACTCTTCCAGAACCTGAAGACAGACTTCCCGGCTTAAAAAGTAATTGCTGTATTCATACTCTTCATTGATTTTTAACAGAGCTTCTATGTAAGTGGACCGGTTAATGGAACGGAACAGTCCCCAGAAACGGTCCGGTATTTCATTCATCAGTATCATTGGTTCGCCCTTATCTCCTGTTTTTTTGCGCCTTCGGGAAATCAGATGGATTTCGGAAAGAAAGCCGCCGCATGAATCACCATGCAGCGGCGGTTATAAATCCCTTTAATTCTCTCCAGTTTCCGTCTCCAGTGACGGTTCCTCCAAAGTCTGTTCTGTCTGTTCTGCCTTTTCCTCTACGGTCCAGTCAGACAGGCCGTCATCCTTTGCTTTTCCCTCAGTCTCGGAGTCCTTCCCCTTTTCCTCAGGCTCCGGAATTCCCTTTGCCTCCCGGAAAATTTTCATGAATTCCTTGCCTGTAATGGTTTCTCTCTCGATGAGGAATTCTGCGATCTTATCCATGACATCGCGGTTTTCGATGAGCAGGCTCTTGGCTTCTTCGTAAGCCTCCTTCAGCATTCTCATCACTTCTTCATCCACCTGGGCAGCCGTGGCTTCTCCGCAGTTCATAACAGCTCTTCCGCTTAAATACTGGTCTTCTCTGGTAGCCAGACCCATGAGGCCGAATTTTTCCGACATGCCGTACTGGGTGATCATGGCGCGGGCGACCTTGGTAGCCTGCTCTATATCATTGGAAGCGCCGGTCGTGACGCTGTCAAATACGATTTCTTCTGCCGCGCGTCCGGCTAAGTAGCCTACCAGCATGGCATGAAGTTCTTTTTTGGAGTTTAAGAATTTTTCTTCCTCAGGCACGTGCATGACATAACCCAAGGCTCCCATGGTTCTTGGCACAATGGTGATCTTCTGCACCGGCTCGGAGTCCTTTTGAAGGGCGCTGACTAAGGCATGGCCCACCTCGTGATAGGAAACGATGCGGCGTTCTTCTTTATTGAGAACCCGGTCCTTTTTCTCCTTGCCCACTAAGACCACTTCCACAGCCTCAAACAAATCCTTCTGGGATACTGCCTGACGGCCATGCTTGACAGCCAGAATGGCTGCTTCGTTAATCATATTAGCCAGATCAGAACCAACGGCTCCCGATGTGGCAAGGGCGATGGCATCTAAATCAACGGTTTCATCTAAAAGCACATCTTTTGCATGAACCTTTAAAATGTCCACACGTCCCTTTAAATCCGGCTTATCCACAATAATTCTCCGGTCGAAACGGCCGGGACGAAGAAGAGCCGGGTCCAGGATTTCCGGACGGTTTGTAGCTGCCAGAACTAAAAGGCCTTTGGAGGAGTCAAATCCATCCATTTCAGAAAGAAGCTGGTTTAAGGTCTGCTCCCTCTCGTCATTTCCTCCGCCGAATCTGGAATCACGGCTTTTTCCGATGGCATCCACCTCGTCGATAAAGATGATACAGGGTGCGGATTCCTGGGCCTGCTTAAATAAATCACGGACACGGGAAGCTCCCACGCCCACGAACATTTCCACAAAGTCAGAACCGGACAGGGAATAAAACGGCACGTGTGCTTCACCGGCTACGGCTTTGGCAAGAAGGGTCTTTCCTGTTCCGGGAGGTCCTACAAGGAGGGCTCCCTTTGGAAGCTTTGCGCCGATCTTCGTGTATTTTCCCGGATTGTGAAGGAAATCCACGATTTCCGTTAAGGATTCCTTGGCCTCATCCTCTCCGGCCACGTCCTTAAATGCGACTCCTGTTTCCTTTTGCACATAGACCTTGGCATTGCTCTTGCCCACGCCCATGAAGCCTCCGCCTCCGCCCATGCGGCGCATGATGAAGTTTAAGAGGAATCCCATGGCTACAAATAAAAACACATAGCTGATTGCCGTCTGAATCAGGAAATTGCTCTCCCGGCGGACACGGACTGTCTTCACCTCAGCCGACCTTAAACGCTCTGCCAGATCTAAATCATTTTCCATCCTTACGGTGTAATAGGTGACTCTGGGTTTATATTCCTCCCAGGTGGTCTTTGGCTTAATGGTGATCTTTGAATCTCCCACTTCCACTGACTCCACCAGTCCCTGATCTGCCATATTCATAAAAGTGTCATAGCTCACTTCCTCATTCTGCCTTGTGCTCACCAAATCGTGAAGATAGGACAGCACCATGGCTACAATAAGAAATGCGGCAACCCATGCAGCAATTGCCTGAGCATTTTTCGGCATCTTATTATTATTTTGATTCTTGTTATCCATCTGTGTGAATTCTCCAATCCGGATATGTTATACCCATTTACGTATCTCTACCATTATAGAGTCAGTCTCCCCATAAATCAAGAAAAGAATTATTAAATCCTTATAAACACCAGACAGGATTTTTAAAGCGAAAAATGATTATCCTGGGCTGGAAAACCCAGGATAATCATCGTTTATTTCACATTTTTTATTAAACAGTCGTCCAGCCTCCATCGACTTGAAGCAGCTGGCCTGTCGTATAGGAAGAAGCGTCGGAAGCGAAGTAAATCAACGCTCCGTCTAACTCTCCGTCCCGGCCCGGCCTTTTCATGGGGCATGTGTTTTCAATCACATGGCTGATGGCTCCGCTTTCTAAGAGATCGTCTGTCATCTCGCTGGGGAAGTAAGCCGGTCCGATGGCATTTACCGTAATGTTGTATTTTGCCCATTCATTGGCAAGAGCCTTTGTCATCATGAGCAGGGCACCCTTTGTGGTGGCGTAAGCGGATAAGGGAAGACCCGGCATGGCAACTGTGGAATGAATGGAACCGATGTTGATGATCTTTCCGTACTCCTGCTCCTTCATGATCCGCCCTGCTTCTCTTGCAAAATAAAATACGCCGTTGACGTTGGTATCCATCATGGTGGTCCAAAGCTCATCGGAAGTATTTTCTGCAGCATCGGCCCAGCCTAATCCGGCATTATTTACCAGGATATCGATTCTGCCGAAGTGTTCCTTCACATCGTCCACGGTCTTTTTGATTTCTTCTGATTTCATGACGTCACATTTATGAACATAGCATTCTGCGCCAAGGGCTTCCACTTCTTTTTTCACATCCTCCAGCTTTTCCACGCGCCTTGCCACAATGGCGACCTTTGCGCCTTCTTTTGCCAAAGCCAGTGCAAACTGCCTTCCCAGTCCTGAGGAAGCACCTGTCACGATTGCAACTTTTCCGGTTAAATCAAATAATGTACTCATGTTCTGTTCTCCTTTGATGTTTGTTTTTGTAGTGATTGTTATAATTATAACGATCTCATCTTTCCATGTAAACAGTAAACTTTTACTGATTTAAATATTTTTCCTTGTATATTATGACAACATTCGACCATACTATTTTAATTATTACCAGAAATTTTGTAATCGGACTTCCTATTTATAGTTATATTTTTAACGTTATTTTTCAGAAACTGTTTTTCCTCTTTTTTCACTTTATAATCTTAAGTTTTTTCTTAACCCTCTGGATTTTTTTGCAAAAAGGATATATAATTTCTTTTTTTAAAAAATATCCCTGCATTCACACCACTACAAAAGGAGGTCACACCACTATGGCAGTAAAATATGTATTTGTCACCGGAGGAGTTGTTTCCGGGCTTGGCAAAGGCATCACAGCAGCATCTCTCGGCCGCCTGCTAAAGGCCAGAGGCTACAAAGTCACCATGCAGAAATTCGACCCTTACATCAACATAGACCCCGGCACCATGAACCCGGTCCAGCATGGAGAGGTTTTCGTCACGGAAGACGGGGCGGAAACAGATCTTGACCTTGGACATTATGAACGCTTCATCGACGAAAATCTGACTCAGAATTCCAATGTCACCACCGGTAAGGTCTACTGGACCGTACTGACCAGGGAACGGCGGGGAGACTTCGGGGGAGGCACCGTACAGGTTATCCCTCATATTACCGACGAAATCAAAAGCCGTTTTCACAGGAGCACTGACTCCTCTGAAACAGAAATCGCCATCATCGAAGTTGGCGGCACTGTAGGCGACATCGAAAGCCAGCCCTTCTTAGAGGCGATCCGGCAATTCCAACACGAAGCGGGCCACGAGAATGTCATTCTCATCCATGTGACCCTAGTTCCATATCTAAAAGTTTCAGGCGAACTGAAAACCAAACCCACCCAGGCCAGCGTAAAGGATTTACAGGGCATGGGAATCCAGCCAGACATCATCGTATGCCGTTCCGAGCAGCCCCTTGATGACGGCATCCGAAGCAAAATCGCACAATTCTGTAATGTTCCAAAAACCCATGTACTTCAAAATCTCGATGTGGATGTATTATATGAACTCCCCCTCGCTATGGAGGAAGAGCATTTAGCCCAGGTGGCCTGTGAAAGCCTGCACCTTCCCTGTCCGGAGCCGGACCTTTCTGAGTGGTCTGCCATGATCGAAAACTGGAAACATCCGGAAAAAGAAGTGACTGTTGCCCTTGTGGGGAAATATATCCAGCTTCATGACGCATATATTTCTGTAGTGGAAGCCTTAAAGCACAGTGCCGCCTACAACCGGGTCATGGTCAATATCAAATGGGTGGACTCCGAGCTTGTGACCGATGAAAATGCGGGAGATTTCTTCGGGGATGTGCATGGAATCCTGGTTCCCGGAGGTTTTGGAAGCCGTGGAATCGAAGGGAAAATATCCGCAATCCGCTATGCAAGGGAAAACAAGGTTCCGTTTCTGGGGCTCTGTCTTGGCATGCAGATGGCAATTGTGGAATTCGCCCGCCACGCCGCAGGGCTTACGGGAGCCCATACGGCAGAGCTCGATCCGGATACCCCCTATCCTGTCATCCATTTAATGCCCGACCAGAACGGTGTGGAAAATCTTGGAGGCACCCTGCGCCTCGGCTCCTACCCCTGCGTTCTTGACAAATCCTCAACCGCTTATGAGGTATACGGGGAAGAACTGATCCACGAGCGCCACAGGCACCGCTATGAGGTGAACAACGATTACAGGGAGGCTCTTACAAAGGCCGGAATGAAGCTTTCAGGCATTTCCCCTGATGGAAGAATCGTGGAAATGGCAGAGCTTCCCTCCCATCCCTGGTTTGTAGCCACCCAGGCTCACCCGGAGTTTAAATCAAGGCCCAACCGTCCTCACCCATTATTTCGTGATTTTATACGATCTTCCAAAAATTTTTCTTGCACTTTTTGAATCTTCTGATATAATATAAGGCAACGTGTACCCTTATGAAAGACAATTGTTTTTACAGGGAATACACAAAAAGGAGGATATGAAAATATGAAGTTGAAAAAATTACTTGCACTCACTCTCGTTTCATGCATGAGCGTCAGCCTTTTAGCAGGCTGCGGCGGCGGCTCTTCCTCAGGCGGTGCCAAGGTGGTTAAAATCGGCGTATTCGAGCCTACCACCGGAGAAAACGGCGGCGGCGGTTTCCAGGAAGTTTTAGGCGTCCGTTATGCAAACAAAATGTACCCCACCGTTAAAGTCGGCGGAGAAGAGTACAAAGTAGAATTAGTGGAAGTGGACAACAAATCCGATAAGACTGAGGCTGTCAACGCAGCTCAGAAGCTCGTGAGCGAAAAAGTTTCCGCTGTAATAGGAAGCTACGGCTCAGGCGTTTCCATTGCAGCAGGCCAGATTTTTGCAGATGCCAAGATTCCTGCAATCGGAGCTTCCTGTACCAATCCTCAGGTAACCCAGGGAAATGATTTCTATTTCCGCGTTTGCTACATTGACCCATTCCAGGGCACTGTTATGGCAAACTACGCAACCAACGAAGGTGCAAAGAAAGCAGCCGTTATCACCCAGCTTGGAGATGACTACTCCTCAGGCCTCGGTTCCTTCTTTAAATCCTCTTTTCAGAGTTTAGGCGGCACCATCGTAAGCGAGGAACAGTTCCAGACCAACCAGACGGACTTCAAGGCCATCTTAACCAACATCAAGGCTCAGGAACCGGACGTAATCTTCGCTCCTTCTTCCATCACCACTGCTCCTCTTATTATCAAGCAGGCGCGTGAGCTTGGAATTACAGCTACCATCGCTGCAGGCGATACATGGGAAAACTCCACCATCATCGAAAATGCGGGCGCTTCCGCAGAGGGCGTTGTGCTCTCCACCTTCTTTGATGAAGCAGAACCGGCCAATGACGAAGCAGCTTCCTTTATCTCCGGCTTTAAAACCTATTTAAAGGAAAACAAACAGGAAGAGATCATTCCTGCAGTATCCGCTCTTGGTTATGACGCTTACCTCTGTGCATTAAAGGCCATTGAAACAGCAGGCTCCACAGACGGCGCTAAGATCCAGGAAGCTTTAAAGGGCGTATCCATTGACGGCGTAACCGGAACCATCGCTTTTGATGAAGTCGGAGATGCAAAGAAGGATATGGCATTTATTAAGACCATTGAAAACGGACAGTTCAAGTTCCTGACTACTACTTCCGTAGAATAAGGGCATCATAAATGAGTGGGGACGAATTTCCTTCCCCACTCGTTCCATTTCAGCCAAGCTAACCGCCCCTTGGGGGTATTTTGGCCTACAGAAGCATTTATGTAATTTGTGCATGAAGACCTGGGGTCTGGCACAGATTACATAAATGTTTCTTCGCGGCTGAATTGCAATTTCACATTCCACAGATAGGAGGCATCTTGCCACATGAGTCTTACAACCTTTTTACAGCAGTGTCTGACCGGCATTTCCTTAGGCGGCGCCTACGCCCTGATTGCCATCGGTTATACTCTGGTTTACGGCATCCTGCGGCTCATCAACTTCGCCCACGGCGATATCTTTATGATGGCCGGTTATTTCATGATTTTTGCAATGGCAGTTTTTCCATGGTTTATCGCCGTACCCATCGCACTGTTAGTCACTGTTTTACTGGGTGTGTCCATTGAACGGGCCGCTTACCGCCCTCTGCGCTCTGCTCCCAGAATGTCTGTCATGATTTCTGCAATCGGCGTTTCTTACCTGTTACAGAACCTGGCTACCTATCTCTTTACAGCTCTTCCAAAGGGATATCCGGAAATTCCATTTTTAAAGAAAATCTACCAGCTTGGCGGCCTTTCCGCCTCCTTTGTCACCTTTTTGACTCCTGTCCTGACCCTTATCATCGTTTACGGGCTCATGATCCTGATCAACAAGACAAAGATCGGTATGGCAATGCGGGCCGTTTCCAAGGACTATGACACTGCTTCTCTCATGGGAATTAAGATCAACCGCGTCATCACCTTTACCTTTGCCGTAGGCTCCCTTCTGGCTGCCATCGGCTCAGTGCTCTACTTTACGGACCGTATGACCGTATTCCCCTTCTCCGGCTCTCTGCCAGGCTTAAAGTGCTTCGTGGCAGCCGTATTCGGCGGAATCGGCAGCATTCCCGGCGCTGTGCTGGGCGGCTTTATCCTGGGCCTTGGGGAAACCGCTCTGGTTGCCATGGGATATTCCACCTTCAGCGATGCGTTTACTTTTATTCTGCTAATCGTCATTCTTCTGATCAAGCCTACGGGACTGTTCGGTGAGAAGACAACTGATAAAGTGTGAGGTACTCCCTATGAAGAAAAAAGCAGTTTCCAAAAACAAATTATACAGTCTGATCGCCCTGCTGATCATCATTGGCATCCTGGGATTTTTACAGGTAAACAGTGCGGCTTACAGCTATCAGATTTCCATTTTGCAGCGAAGCGCCATTTACGCGGTGGTCGCTGTTTCCATGAACTTGCTGACCGGTTTTACAGGACTGTTCTCCCTGGGCCAGGCGGGCTTTATGGCAATCGGAGCTTATACCGTATCCATTCTTACGATTCCCGTTGAAAGCCGGGCCAGCGTTTACTATGTGGACGGTATTTCCCCGGTCATCGCAAACCTGCACTGTCCTTTCTGGCTGGCCCTCATCATTGCAGGACTCCTTTCTGCAGGAACCGCCGCCTTAATCGGAATTCCGGTGCTCCGCTTAAAGAGCGATTATCTGGCCATTGCCACTCTGGGCTTTTCAGAGATCATCCGGGCGGTCATTGCGGCTCCCCAGTTAAACAGAATTACCAACGGCTCCTACGGTGTCAAGAACATTCCGGGCTTCCCTAACTTATACGCGGCATTTGGCCTCTGCGCCCTCTGTATCTTTCTGATGGTGCTGATCGTCAATTCTTCCTACGGAAGAGCTTTTAAGGCCCTCCGTGAAGATGAAATCGCGGCTCAGGCCATGGGACTGAACTTATTCCGCTACAAGGAACTGGCCTTTGTCATCTCCTCTTTCTTCACCGGCGTTGGCGGAGGACTTCTGGCCATGTTCATGCGCTCCATCGACTCCAAGACCTTTTCCATCAACTTAACGTATGACATCCTGCTGATCGTGGTTCTGGGAGGAATCGGAAGCATTACGGGAAGCATTGTCGGCGCCTTCCTGGTTACGGCCGGAAGAGAGTGGCTCCGCTTCTTTGACAATCCACTCATCATCGGCGGATTTGAAGTTCCCTTATTCCGTTCAGGATTTCGTATGGTCATCTTCTCCGTGTTACTGATGGCAGTCGTGCTCTTCTACCGCAGGGGAATCATGGGCAGCAACGAATTTTCCTGGGATGGCTTAGGACGATTGCTGCGCCGGGTCACGACAGGACGAAAGAAAAAAAATAAAACACAGAAGGGAGAAAATGCATAATGTCATCAGCAGATAAAACGGCTGTAAACGTGCTCCACATGCAGGATGTAACCATGCAGTTCGGCGGAGTTGTGGCGGTAAACGGCTTGACCCTTGATGTGAACCAGGGCGAGATCGTGGCCCTCATCGGACCCAACGGAGCCGGAAAGACAACTGCCTTCAACTGTGTTACCGGTATTTATGAGCCCACCTTCGGGCAGGTGGATTTTATGGGAGATACCATTCTCTCCAACACTCCCCAGGGGAAAATGCAGAAAGCCTATTTAGGCGATGTCACACCGAGCCCCATTCCGGTGGTGAAAAACACTCCGGATGTCATTACAAAAAGAGGCATTGCCCGTACATTTCAAAATATCCGCCTTTTCGGTCAGTTGACCGTATTTGACAATGTGCTCATTGCAAAACACATGAGAGCAAGTCAGAATGTGTTCTCCGCTACTCTCCGCTTAAACTACAAAGAGGAAAAGCGGATGCGCCAGGAGGCCGCTGAGCTGCTGGAGGAGCAGGGACTGCTTCACTTAAAGGATGAGATCGCCTCTTCCCTTCCCTACGGTCTGCAAAGGCGTCTGGAGATCGCCAGAGCCCTGGCAACAGAGCCAAAGCTCCTGCTCCTCGACGAGCCGGCAGCAGGCATGAATCCCCAGGAGACCCAGGAGCTGACGGATTTCATCATGCAGATCCGCGATTCCTACAAGCTTACCGTATTCATGATCGAGCACCATATGGATCTGGTCATGCAGATTTCAGACCGCATCTACGTTCTGGATTTCGGCAAGCTGATCGCACAGGGCACACCGGCGGAAATTCAGAACAATGAACGCGTAATTGAAGCATATCTGGGGGTGAGCGACGATGCTGAAGATTGATAATTTGAGAGTGAATTACGGCGGTATCGAGGCTGTAAAGGGCATTTCCTTTGAAGTTCCGGATAAGAGCATCGTTACCTTGATCGGAGCCAACGGAGCCGGAAAGAGCACCACTCTCCGCTCCATCGTAGGTCTCGTAAAACCGGCTGCCGGAAGCAGTATTACCTTAGACGGCCAGGAACTGATCGGCATGGATACCACTGATATCGTGTCCAAGGGCATTGCCCTGGTTCCCGAAGGACGGCGGGTGTTCCCGGATATGAGCGTCATTGAAAACATCAAAATAGGCGCTTATTTGAGAAGTGACGACCTTCAGGCTGACATCGACTGGGTTTACGATTTATTCCCCAGGTTAAAAGAGAGAAGCTGGCAGCTTGCCGGAACCCTTTCCGGCGGCGAGCAGCAGATGCTGGCCGTTGCCAGAGCATTGATGAGCCAGCCAAAGATTCTGATGATGGATGAACCGTCTCTGGGTCTGGCTCCTCTGATCGTAAAAAACATTTTCTCCATCATCAAGGAGATCAATAAGAGAGGCGTGACCGTGCTTCTCATCGAGCAGAATGCAAATATGGCCCTTCACACCGCTGATATCGGCTATGTAATGGAAACGGGACGGATTACCTTAACAGGGTCCGGAAAGGAACTGCTGGCAGACGAATCTGTAAAAGCAGCTTATCTGGGAAAGACCTCCAAAGCGTAAAGCAATCCGCAGGATATTTCTTTCAAAAAAGTTTTTCTATACACAAAAAAACAGGCAGACATCCTTTGCATCGGATATCTGCCTGTTTTTTTATTCGTGTCTTTTCTTTCCTGTCAGGGAATGACCCTTCGCACGGTGACGGGCTTTCTGTAGTTCCAGGAGGATATTTTTATCCCGCTGCGCCTGTTGGCCGCGTGGACGATCTTTCCTTTTCCGATATACATAGCCACATGGTCGATTTCCCTGCCGCTGGCATAAAACAGCAAGTCTCCCGGCTCCATGACTGAGGCCGGAACAGAAGCACCCTCCGTGGCCTGCTGCCTGGAGGTGCGGTCGAGACGGATTCCCGCCCCATTCTTCATCACATACTGGATAAAACCGGAGCAGTCTGCTCCTGTATTGGGGTCTGTACCTCCCCAGCGGTAGGGCTTTCCTACAAAGCCCACGGCGTAGTTTACCACCCGGCTTCGAAGGTCGCTGCTTTTTTCCGCTTCCGGTATGGTGTAGGCAACGGTGGCATTTTCCGGCACATAGACATAGGCCTTTTTGCCTTTATAATCGATCTGCGCCCAGCCGTTTTTCTGGGAGATGAAGGGGTATGTTTCTCCCTGGGAAATCCCTCCCAGTACCTGGGAATTGGTATCCGGCCCGCTGCGGACCCTGAGAGCCGGGGTGTCCACCCGGACCATCAGTTTCATGTCGTAATAAGCGATGGCCTTGGCTTCTTTCCCTGTGGCAAGATATTTTCCGTACACATACCCTGTCACCTGCCCTGATTTTATCTGATACCAGCCGTTTTCCTCCGACAGCACATCGCCGCCGGCATGACTTTTTAATTTCCCTACGATTTCTGCATCACTCTTTGGTTCTTTTCTGATGTTTAAGGACTCTTCCACAACGGCGACTCCAAGGTTTTGAAACATGGAGCGAAATGTCCCGTACTTCACTTTTTCCTGCGTAAGACCGGCCGAGGCCTCAGTCGACTTCTCCTTCATGGATTTCTGATACCGGTCCATGGCGACCTCAATTCCCGCTACGGGTGAACCGGTCTTAAGGGAAGTCTCTGATCCGGCGGCGTGTACCTCTGCTGTGCCTATCCATGCGGCAAAACCCCATGCAATGGCAAACCCCAGTACCTTCCATGCCTTATCAGTCATATGCACTTTCCTTTTTCTTAGAAAATCTTAGTCTAAGCGCCGTTGATCTGAGAATCCGACAGAGTCTCTAAGTACTGCATCCCGTATTCCTTGTCCTTCCCGATCTGCGCCTTCAATTCCTCCAGCCCTTCAAACTTCCGCTCCGGGCGGATGAAATGCAAAAGCTGTACTTCTATAGTCTTTCCATAAATATCCTGATTTAAACCATAGATAAAGGTTTCAGCGCCGACAGGAGAATTTCCTTCTACCGTAGGCTTTCTTCCGATATTGGTGACACCGCCGTAATAAGTGCCGTCCACATATACCTTGGACACGTATACGCCGAAGGCAGGGAGGTGTTTTTCCGGGGCTGGAAGGATGTTGGCGGTGGGAAAGCCAAGAACGCTTCCCCCTATGTGGTTTCCGTGGACAACAATCCCGTGTATGGCATAAGGCTGTCCTAAAAGCTCGTTGGCCTTTTCTATATTTCCCTTGTCAAGCTGCTCCCGGATATAGGTGCTGCTGATGTCCCTCTCGTCGTCCTTTTCCTTGGGAATGACGATCAGCTCATAGCCGTACCGGTCCTTCCAGCGCAAAAGGCTGTCCGCATTTCCTGCTCCCCGGTAGCCAAAGGAACAGTCCGTTCCTACCACAATGACCCTGGCATTCATCTGCTCCACCAGGACGAACCTGACGAACTCCTCCGGAGCCATCCGGGCTGTTTCCCCTGTAAAGGGATACTCCACCAGATAGTCAATGCCCACCTTCTCCAGATTGTTCTTCCTCTCCAAGTTGGTGGTGATGACCTTCTGAGGGCCTCCTGACACCAGGGTGTTGGGAGACATGTCAAAGGTAAAAACCGCAGTTTTATAGCCCATTTCCGCCTTCACTTCTGCCATCCGCATTAACAGCTTCTGGTGGCCCCTATGGCGCCCGTCAAACTTCCCAATGGTCACCACCGAAGGCTCATAGATCTGAAAATCTCTGGTTCCGGTTATATATTTCATCGTTCTCTTCCTCCCAGAAACACCTTTTGAGGTTTAAAAAGCTTTGTCTCCCTGTCAGGACAGTAAACCCCTATAAACTGCCGCCCGCTGTCATAGACACGCACCAGCTCTTCCTCCAGGCTCACCTCATCCTGAAGCTGGTTTAAGTAAAATGGATTGCCGTTGTGAACCAGTTTGTCAAAATCCGGCTTCATAAAGACAGCAGGATGCCCGGAAAAAACATCATCTATCGGAAGGATGTGGTTTCCCAAAGTGCCTTCATCCCGAAGCTCCTCGATCTGCTTTAAGGTCAGGCTGTCCTCCAGGCAGAAGCCTGAAACCCTGGTCCTTAACAGGGACTGCATACACCCGCCGCAGCCCAGTTTCCTGCCGATGTCATAGCAAAGAGTCCTGATATACGTTCCCTTGGAACAGGTCACGGTCATGGTGACTCTGGGAAGGTCGATCTTGTCCACCCGGATTTCCAGAATCTCCACAGGCCTGGCCTTTCGCTCCACTTCTTTCCCTGCCCTGGCCAGCTCATAAAGCTTTTTCCCATCCACCTTTAGGGCAGAGTACATGGGGGGAATCTGATCGTAATGGCCTAAAAAGCTCAAGACCGCCTCTCTTACCTGATCCTCATTTACGTGTACCTCACTTTGAGACAGCACCGCCCCTGTGGTGTCCTGGGTATCCGTTTCCATGCCTAAAAGGAGAACCGCCTCATAGGTTTTCGTCCTGTCCGTCAGCATGTCACACAGCTTCGTGGCATTACCCAGACACACGGGAAGGACGCCTTCTGCCATGGGGTCTAAAGTTCCTGTATGGCCTATTTTTTTCTGCTTTAAAATACCTCTCATTTTCGCCACAACGTCATGAGAGGTAAATCCTTTTTCTTTATATACATTGACGATGCCATCCGCCATAATTCCTGTCTCCTATTTGAGCTGTTTTACAATCTGATCTGACAGATTGTTAACTACATCGTGAACGCTTCCCGTCATGGTGCATCCGGCTGCCTTTTTATGGCCGCCGCCGCCAAAGTAAACGGCAATTTTGCTCACATCAAGGTCTGTCGTGGAGCGAAGGCTCACCTTGTACTCCCTCCAGGAGGTTTCATACATGAATATGGCGCATTCCACCCCTTCCGTTACCCTGAGCTGGTCAATGACTCCATCCATATCCGCACTGTCAACGCCGTAAAATTCCATATCCCTTTTGCTTATGGCGCTGAAAATGCAGCGTCCGTCATGGAAAGTGATGCTCTCCAGCAATGCCCTTCCTAAAATCTGGTTCTGGACATATGTCTTTCTGAAAAAGCTGTCGTCAATGATTTTAGGGAAATCAATTCCCTTTGCCATCATTTTTCCGGCAACCTCCATGGTCTTTGGAGAGGTGGTGTCGTACTTAAATACCCCTGTATCGTGGATGATACCGGTAAAAATGCACTCTGCCACCGCCTTGCTGACCTTGTTCTCATCAAGGAGGCTGTAAAGCACTTCACAGGTAGAGCTGGCCTTATCGTGGACAATATTTTCCTTCGCATACCTGGAATTGGTGATGTGATGGTCCACGCAAAGGCTCTTGCCCGCTGTTTTAAGGAATTTTGCACCCTCTCCCAGCCGCTGTACATCACCGCTGTCCAGACAGATGCAAAGATCGTATTCCCTGTCCTCAGAAAAATCGGTGATGATGCGGTCAAAGTTCACGAGATAATCAAACTTCACCGGAGGCTCTTCCAAATGAACCACAGCCTCCACCTCCGGATGGTTTTCAGTCAGATAATTATAGGCGGCCAGACAGGAACCCACACAGTCCCCATCCGGACGGATGTGGCCGATAATGACCACGGTTTTTACATCTTCCAGAATTGTATCAAGGATACTCATAAGGGTACCTCCTCAATCTTTGATATCTTTAGTGACCTCATCAATCAGCCTGGACATGTTCACTCCATATTCGATGGACTGGTCCAGAATGAATTTGATTTCAGGCGTGTTGCGCAGATTGACTCTTCTGGCCAGTTCCCGGCGGATATAGCCTTCTGCACTCTTCAAGCCCTCAATCGCTGATTTTCCCGTTTCCTCATCTCCCAGAATGCTGATATATGCCTTGCAGAATTTGAGGTCAGGAGTTACCTGAGCAGCAACCACGGTGGTCATTGGCGGGATTCTTGGATCTTTGATCTCCAGGCGGATGATTTCACTTAACTCTTTCTGGATTTCCATGTTGATTCTTGTATTTTTTATGCTGTTTTTGCGCATGATGTTCCTTTCTTCTTTATTGTCCGTTTTTCAGGACATCATGGTATGCCCGCAGGGCGCTTCTTCTTTGTTACTGCCCTGGCGGCAGGTTCCTAGCGGGGAACCTCCACCATAGCATATGCTTCGATCATATCGTCTTCCTGAAGATCGTTAAACTTCTCAAACACAAGACCGCATTCATAGCCTGTTGCAACCTCTTTTACATCATCCTTAAATCTCTTTAAGGAAACAAGGGGACCGTCGTAAATCTTTTCCCCGCCGCGGGTGATGCGGACGCTGCAGCCTCTCTGGAATTTTCCATCCATGATGTAGGAACCTGCAATAGTACCTATGCCGGAAGCCTTGAAGGTCTGGCGCACAATGGCGTGGCCGATGATCTTTTCTTCAAAGATAGGATCAAGCATGCCCTTCATAGCTGCTTCCACGTCCTCGATTGCCTGGTAAATCACCTTGTAAAGCCTCATATCCACCTTTTCACGGTCTGCGATGGATTTAGCCGTCACATCAGGCCTTACGTTAAAGCCGATGATAATAGCATTGGAAGCAGAAGCCAGGGAAACGTCGGATTCGTTGATAGCGCCTACGCCTCCGTGGATCACCTTTACCATAACCTCTTCATTGGAAAGCCTTACAAGACTCTGTTTTACTGCTTCTACAGAACCCTGTACGTCTGCCTTGACAATCAGAGGAAGTTCTTTTACATTTCCTGCCTTGATCTGGCTGAATAAATCATCCAGAGACAGTTTTGCCTTTGTATCTTCCAGAAGCTTATTCTTGCCCTCGGAAATAAATGTCTCCGCAAAGCTTCTCGCTTCTTTCTCAGTATCAGTCTCAACCAGGACTTCTCCTGCGTTGGGAACGTCATTTAATCCTAAAATCTCAACCGGTGTGGATGGACCTGCCTCTTTGACTCTGCGGCCCTTGTCATCCATCATGGCGCGGACTTTTCCGTAACAGGAACCTGCTGCAACGGTATCGCCTACCTGAAGGGTTCCCTTCTGTACCAGAACAGTCGCAACCGGGCCCTTGCCCTTATCAAGCTCTGCCTCGATGATCAGACCTCTTGCACGGCGGTCCGGGTTAGCCTTTAATTCCTTCACCTCTGCGGTGATCAGGATCATTTCCAGAAGTTCTTTGATACCTTCCTTTGTATGAGCAGAAACCGGTACAAATACAGTGCTTCCGCCCCAATCCTCAGGAATCAGCTCGTGCTCAGACATTTCCTGCTTTACGCGGTCAATGTTGGCGCTTGGTTTATCCACCTTGTTGATGGCAACGATGATCTCAACGCCTGCTGCTCTGGCGTGGTTAATAGCTTCCACGGTCTGAGGCATAACGCCGTCATCAGCAGCTACCACAAGGATTGCGATATCGGTGGACTGAGCACCTCTCATACGCATGGCAGTAAAGGCCTCATGTCCGGGAGTATCCAGGAATGTGATCTTCTGCTCGTTGATCTCAACGGTATAAGCACCGATGTGCTGGGTGATTCCGCCTGCCTCTCTGGAGGTTACATTGGTCTGGCGGATGGCGTCCAGAAGAGAAGTTTTACCGTGGTCAACGTGACCCATAACGCAGACTACCGGCGGTCTGGTAACCATGTCTGTCTCACTCTCTTCATCCTCTTTTAACAGTTCTTCAATTACGTCCACCTTAATTTCTTTTTCACAGAGCACTTCGTATTCCATGGCAATTTCTTCTGCCTGCTCATAGTCGATTTCTGTGTTGAGGGTGACGATTTTTCCCTGTAAAAACAGCTTCTTTACGATAGCTGAGGGCTGAAGCTTCATCTTCTCAGCCAGTTCCTTTATGGTTAAAACATCGGGAATGATGATGGTCTTGACTTCCTCCACCTTAGGCTCTGAATGAACCGGAGGCTGGATCGTAGCTTTTACGCCCTTTCCGCCCTTTGCTGCAGTTCTTCCCTTTGTCTCATCATCTTTATCTCTCTTATCAAATCTGTCGTTCTTATATGCATTCTTGGTAGCCCTGTTGCTGCTGGGCTTTGTCTGGATCGGCGTACCGGTTGGCTTTGCCGCTCCATCTCTGGAGGTACGGCCGCCCGGACCTTGAGGTCTTCCGTCGCGGTTTCCCTGATAGCCGCCCTGGCCCTGCGGTCTTCCGTCACGGTTTCCCTGATAGCCTCCCTGGCCCTGAGGTCTTCCGTCGCGGTTTCCCTGATAGCCGCCCTGGCCCTGAG
>NZ_JASGFH010000033.1:0-23856 GCF_047605665.1 Lacrimispora sp.
ATCTTAATATTAAGGGAAAGGTAGCAGTCGTCACCGGAGGGGCGACAGGAATCGGTCTCGCCACGGCAATGGAGTTTGCCGCTGAAGGAGCGAAGGTAGCCATCTTTAACAACGTGCAGTCAGAGGTTGACAGCGCAGTGAAACAGTTTCAAGAGAAAGGGTATCCCGTATATGGCAAATGCGTTGATATTTTTGATTTTGATCAGGTAGCGGCTTTCCGGGATGATGTGGTCAAAGAGTTCGGTGCAATCAACATCTGGGTTAACAACGCGGCCATCCTCAACTCAGGCGGTTATTTTGACGAAATTACCGAAGACCAATGGGATAAGGTGATGGCCGTCAACTTAAAGGGCGGCGTATTCTGCTCAAGAATTGCCGCTGAGCAGATGAAAAAGCAAAAGAGCGGCGTCATTCTCAACATCATTGCAATCACATCCTATTTGCCCATTGAAAAGAGCTCCTTATATGCCATTTCTAAAGCCGGCATGGGCGTCTTTACACAAATTGCGGCAGCGGAGCTGGCCCCATACAACATCAGGGTTGTAGGCGTTCACCCAGGATTGACACGGACACCTATGATTGACTCTTTTATCGACAATCACCCTGAAGGAAAATCTTATTACACCGATGATATCGCATTGCAGCGTCTGGCCGACCCTTCCGAGCTTGCAAAGCCCATCGTGTTCCTTTGCTCTGACGCAGCCAGCTATGTGACGGGAGGCATTGTGCCGGTCACCGGCGGAAAGTTCTGCATCCAGAAGCCAAAAGTGCCTTGGAATGACAGAGGATAGGGTAGAAAATTAAATGAGATGATTTCTTAACGATCGTTTAAGAAACGAAGAAAAGGAGAATAAACATGAGTAATAACAAACCATGGCAGGAAGTTAAAAACTGGGGACGTTGGGGAAAAGATGATGAACGGGGTATTCTCAATGAAACGACACCGCAGCATGTATTAAACGCCATTTCTCTCATTAAGCAGGGAAAGGTCTTTGATTTGGAGACACCGAGGTTTAAGGGGATTCCAGCCCATCCGGCTCATGCCAGCTTTGATTTACTGTCCTATGCGTCGCCTACAGGACGCAGGAATATGGCGAGAACGGATCTGTCTCCTGTGTCCAACTGGAACGGCAAGGGCGGCTGGCTGGAACACAATGAATACGGTGTGGCCGCCAACACAGAAATCCTGATTGGTCCGCTGCATCTGGGAACGCACATAGACGCACTCAACCACATGTCCTTTGGCGCTGACGACCATTTCTACAATGGATACACGGAAAAAGAGTATTGGACAAATTTTGGAGCGATGAAATGCGATACGCTGACAATTCAGCCGATCATTTTAAGAGGTGTTCTGCTGGATGTTCCGGGTGCTTTGGGCAAACCCCATTTAGACCCGAACCATAGAATCACTGTGGAAGATATCAAACGCAGCGAGGAATTTGGCAAGGTTGAGCTCAAAGAGGGCGACGTGGTGCTTACAAGAACCGGAGACAGATGGCCGCAGTGTGATCTCGTCGGAAATGCTGGACTGAGCCTGGAAGCATGCCGCTATCTCGTTGAAGAGAAGGGTGCGTTCCTGCTGGGCAATGACACCACTTCCTTTGAATATATCTCGGCAAAGGGAGAAACTTCGGTACCTGGGCATCAGAATCCAGTGCATGAGTACCTTTTGACTAACATGGGCGTGCATATCATTGAACTGCTTATGCTCAATGAATTGGCCGAAGCAAAAGCGTATGAGTTTTGCTTTGTCTGTGCTCCGAGCAAGTTCAAGGGTGCAACCGGCATGTTTACCAGACCGATTGCCATCGTCTAACGGGAGAACCCTGCAAACCATCAACACTTTAAAAAATCAAAACGTTTGGACAAATATATTTACGGATAAAGAAGGAGAATAACAATATGGATCTTAATATTAAGGGAAAGGTAGCAGTCGTCACCGGAGGGGCGACAGGAATCGGTCTCGCCACGGCAATGGAGTTTGCCGCTGAAGGAGCGAAGGTAGCCATCTTTAACAACGTGCAGTCAGAGGTTGACAGCGCAGTGAAACAGTTTCAAGAGAAAGGGTATCCCGTATATGGCAAATGCGTTGATATTTTTGATTTTGATCAGGTAGCGGCTTTCCGGGATGATGTGGTCAAAGAGTTCGGTGCAATCAACATCTGGGTTAACAACGCGGCCATCCTCAACTCAGGCGGTTATTTTGACGAAATTACCGAAGACCAATGGGATAAGGTGATGGCCGTCAACTTAAAGGGCGGCGTATTCTGCTCAAGAATTGCCGCTGAGCAGATGAAAAAGCAAAAGAGCGGCGTCATTCTCAACATCATTGCAATCACATCCTATTTGCCCATTGAAAAGAGCTCCTTATATGCCATTTCTAAAGCCGGCATGGGCGTCTTTACACAAATTGCGGCAGCGGAGCTGGCCCCATACAACATCAGGGTTGTAGGCGTTCACCCAGGATTGACACGGACACCTATGATTGACTCTTTTATCGACAATCACCCTGAAGGAAAATCTTATTACACCGATGATATCGCATTGCAGCGTCTGGCCGACCCTTCCGAGCTTGCAAAGCCCATCGTGTTCCTTTGCTCTGACGCAGCCAGCTATGTGACGGGAGGCATTGTGCCGGTCACCGGCGGAAAGTTCTGCATCCAGAAGCCAAAAGTGCCTTGGAATGACAGAGGATAGGATAAAAAGCTTAAATTCTAAGCCCATAAGTCAATAAAATTATAGGAGAAAGAATTAAATGAGACGAATTCTTAAAGATGAGCTGAGAAACGGAAAACCTTGCACGGGCATTATGCTTCAACATCTGATGCTCCCGGAGTACATCGATTTCGTTCGCTATGGAAATCCCGACTGGCTTTTATTCGATCTGGAACACACGGTAGAGAATATTAAGAGTGTTTCCAACGCTTTGTGGGCATGCCTGGCATATGATATTCCGGCGATTGCGCGGGTTCGCGATAAAGACGAGTGGATGATTGAAGCAACGCTGGACGCCGGTTTTCAGGGAATCGTTGTTCCAACCGTTGAAACAGCGGAAGAAGCCCGCAAGGTTGTCAGGGCTGCGAAGTATACCATGAATGGCGACAGAAGCAGGGGAGATCGCGGCTGGTGTCCGACAATGGCACCCACAAGATGGCTGAACGACTATTCTGATGAAGAGCGCTGGACAGATAAAGAAAACGAAAAGCGTTGGAACAGAGACACATTTGTGGGAATCATTCTTGAAACCCCCAAGGCTTTTGAAAACCTGGACGAGATTTTGCAGGTGGAGGGTATTGATGCCGTTTGGCCCGGCCCCGGTGATTTATCTATGCGAATGGGTAAATATATGCTGGACCCGGAGGTTCAAAAAATCCTCTTAGATGCGGATGTCAAGGCCACCAAGGCCGGCAAAATCGTAATTTCTGCAGTAACACCCGAAAATATCAGGGGCCATTATGACAGCGGTGCCAGGATGTTCTTGATGCTTATGCAGGAAATCGATTTCCTAACCAAAATTTTTAAAGACGGTTTTGAAGAAATTCGAGGAAAGATTCCCGGATAAGGGGGCAAGAATTGCCCTAAGAATATAGCTATAGGTCGTAAAGAACGGTTGAGGTACAATCCTTGGCCGTTCTTTTAAATTTTGTGGTCAGGAAGAGGTCAAATGGACAAAAAAGAAGATTTTACGGAGCTTTGACTTGCAATAATGTGGCTTTTAGGGCAAACTATGGACCCAAGAATCCAAGTTTAGACGGTTTACGCCCATATCGAGCCACACGCTCTATGCCTTTATCAATACTGTGCGTATCTCTTCCAATTATTACGCTTTTTAGATTATCCGACGCTCCGTGGAATATATAATTTTTGTTAAAAGCCGTTGCACTTATTCGTTTTTTCTGTTAAACTAACATGTTAAACCATTCACGGAAAGGATTTTGGAATGTTTTTGTATCAGATTGTGGATAATCATGTGAGAATCCTCGGATACCGGGGATACGACGGCATTGTGCGGGTTCCGGAGCGAATCGGAAACAGGACGGTGAAAGAGCTGTCTGCCTATGCCTTTTCCTGCGGCTGGGGCAGGGATGCAATGCTGGCCCGCGCAGGGAGCGAAATACTGGTCTGTGATGAGGAGGGAAATCCTGTTACAGAAGAAACAGACCTGCCTCCGGAAGTCAACTGCGAAAAGCTGAAAGCTCTGTATCTGCCGGATACCATCAGGAAAATAGGAAATTACGCATTTTATAATTGCTTTGATCTGGCTCATCTCCAGTGCTATAGTTCCATAGAAGATTTGGGTTCCGGGCTGTTCACCGGCTGTACGGGAATTAAGTCCCTGGATATTCATATTGTGGCGGAAAAGCGCTCTTGTATGGAAGAAATTCTGGCAGAGCTGCATCAGGAGCTTTATATAAACTATTACAGTCCAAAGGGAAATGCCCGTCTGGTCTTTCCTGAGATGTTTGAGGAGTCGGTGGAGCACACCCCGGCCCGGATTACCATCCGGGAAATGCATGGCTGCGGACATATGTACCGGTACTGTTTTGACCATACGGAATTTCAGTTTCACAAATACGATGCCCTGTTTCCTCATGTTCTGGTGCAGGAAAAGGAGCCGGTGACGGCAGCTCTCGTTCTCGGAAGGCTTTATACTCCCGTTGACCTTTACGACCAGGACCGGGAAGTTTATGAGAACTATCTGGCAGATCATATGATGGCCGCTGGGAAGGAGGCTGTTGCAGAGGAGGACTCTGATCTTTTCCTTTGGCTGGCAAGAGAGTACGGGCACGATAGAAAGACCTTTGACGGGCTGGTTGACCTGGCAGGGGAGGCGGACCGGACAGAGGTTTTAAGCGCTCTTATGGAAATGCGGCGCAGGCGTTTTCCTGCGGTAAAGCGGAGGTTTTCCTTGACATAATTTGTACAGTAGAGATTTTTGCAGAAAGAAGGTGAAGCAATGATCGATCCGGTAAGACAGAAACAGCTTGATGAACTGAAAACTGTGGAAATAGGCAGCGACATTTTAACCAATGCCCGCAATGAGCTTTATTTAAATTTCCGATACCTGGACATCGCCCTGAGCAGCTTCATCTTTGAGGCGGACTGGTCAGGCACAGGTCTGGCGACGGATGGGGCCGTGATTTATTACCATCCGGAGCACTTGTTTGCCATGTATAAAAGCAACCGGGTCTGGGTCAACCGGGCCTATTTGCACATGCTGTTTCACTGTCTGTTCTGCCATTTATACTCCAGGGGAAACCGGGAAAAGGCGGTCTGGGACTTGGCCTGTGACATTGCCATAGAGTCCATATTGGACGGTTTTTATGTGAAATCCGTTTACCGCCATCAGTCCGGCTACCGCAGAGAGATATACGGGCGGATCGGAGAACGGCTCAAGGTCTTTACTGCTGAAGGAATCTATCAGTTTCTCCAGGAAAAGAACTTCCCCGCAGAACAGCTTCATAAGATGGCAGGGGAGTTCTATGTGGACAGCCATGCCCTCTGGGATCAGGAACAGGACCCAAAGATTCCGGTGGAGCGCCAGAACCAGTGGCAGAACATCCGGGAGAAGATGGAAACCGAGATGGAATCCTTCGGAGAAAAGGATGACAAATCCTCTAAGAATCTTCTGGACCAGATCAAGGTGGAAAACAGGGAACAGTATGACTATAAAAAGTTTTTAAGAAAGTTTGCGGTCCTAAAGGAAGAGGCAGAAGTGGACCCCGATTCATTTGATTATGTTTTCTACACTTACGGCCTGTCCCTTTATAAAAATATGCCTTTAATTGAACCTCTGGAAACGAAAGAGGTTTTTAAAATAGAAGACTTTGTCATTGTCATTGACACCTCCATGTCCGTGTCAGGGGACTTGGTGAGCCATTTTCTCCAGGAAACGTATGGGGTTCTTGGGGAGTCGGAGAGCTATTTCAGGAAGATCAACATTCACATCATCCAGTGCGATGAGGAAATCCGCTCCGATGTGACCATCACCAGCCGGGAGGAGATGGAGGACTACATGGAGCATTTTACCCTGTCCGGCTTTGGAGGCACGGATTTTCGTCCTGCCTTTGAATACGTAAACGGCCTTATGAACAAAGGGGCCTTTAAAAAGCTGCGGGGACTGATTTATTTTACCGATGGAAAGGGAATTTATCCGGTGAAAATGCCTCCTTATGATGCTGCATTTGTCTTTATGAAGGACCAGTATGAAGACATTTCCGTCCCTGGGTGGGCCATGAAAGTGATATTGACGCCTGAGGATCTGGTAAGTGTTACTGGAAATTAAATACAGGAGATTTGACTATGAATATAAAACGAGCGAAAGAAGAGATTAAAAATACCATTGAAGCCTATTTGCTGAAGGATTCTTATGGTTCCTATGAGATTCCAGCCATGCGCCAGAGGCCGGTATTTCTCATCGGGCCTCCCGGAATCGGGAAGACTCAGATCATGGAGCAGGTGGCGAGAGAGTGCCAGGTGGGGCTGGTTGCCTATACCATCACCCACCACACCCGTCAAAGCGCGGTGGGCCTGCCCTTTATTACTCAAAAGGAATACGGCGGGAAGCATTACAGCGTTACGGAATACACCATGAGCGAAATTGTGGCTTCCATTTATGATAAAATAGAACGCACAGGACTGAAAGAGGGAATCCTTTTTATTGACGAGATCAACTGCGTTTCCGAGACCCTGGCACCGACCATGCTCCAGTTTCTGCAGTATAAAACCTTTGGAAATCACAGCATTCCCGAAGGCTGGGTCATCGTCACTGCCGGAAATCCACCGGAATATAACAAATCAGTCCGGGATTTTGACGTTGTGACCCTGGATAGGATCAAGCTGATCCATGTGGAGCCGGACTATGAGGTATGGAAGGCTTATGCCTATGAAAACGGACTTCACCCGGCGGTCATATCTTATTTAAATGCCAGAACGGAAAACTTCTGCCGCATTGAAACCACTGTGGACGGCAAGCTTTTTGCCACTCCCAGAGGCTGGGAGGACTTATCCCGTTTTATCCAGATCAGCGAGCGGTTAGAGAGAAAACCGGACCGTGATGTGGTGGGAGAGTACATTCAATTTCCCAAAATTGCCAAGGATTTTGCAAACTACCTGGAACTATACTATAAGTATCAGGAAGATTATCAGATTGATGAGATTTTATCGGGAATCATTCGGGAACGGCTTTGCGATAAGCTGAAACGAGCGGCTTTTGATGAAAAATTAAATGTCATCGGCCTGCTTTTGTCCAGACTGGGACAGGGTTTTCGCAAGTCTTCTGATCAGGGAGACAAAACTGAACTTTTGATGGAGGCCTTAAAGGAAATAAATCCGGAAACAGAAGGAAGCGGCTCCGGTTCCATGATAAACCGCCTGGCCGCTTTGCGGGATAAGTGGAAAAAGGAATGGAATGGCAAGCGGGAAGCCGGTCTTTTGAGCAGAAGAGAAGACTACTTACGCCGTGATGTGGAAGCCCTTCTTCTCAAATATGAAGAGACCCTTAAAAAAGAGGATATCGAAGACGTAAAAGCAGCCTGGGAACGGATCGGCCAGATGTTTGAAGAGGAAAGCGAGCGGTATGATGAGGCCCTGTCAGAAGCGGGAAAGTCCCTGGAACACGCCTTTGATTTTATGGAGGCAGCTTTCGGAGACGGTCAGGAAATGGTCATATTCGTAACAGAATTAAATACCGGTTATTACAGCGTTCAGTTTTTAAAAGAATACGACTGTGAACGGTATTATCAGTATAATGAAAGGCTTTTATTCAACACCCGTGAGGATGAAATAAGGGCCAGAATCAACGGCTTGGGGAAGTAATGTATAAAAATCAGGCCTCTATCTCATAATAACAGATGAAAAGGAGGTAGTGCCATGAGAAATAAAGCATTGGACTACACAGCCCTTACCATAGCCATTGTGGGCGCCGTAAACTGGGGGCTGGTAGGTTTCTTCGATTTCAATCTGGTCTCATTTGTTTTTGGCAGCATGACATGGGTTTCCAGAATCCTGTATGCGCTGGTGGGAATTTGCGGATTGTACCTGTTCACCTTTTATGGTCATTCCGAAGTCAGAACAGAAAGATAGTAAGTGATATGGAGAAGAGGGCATTGCGAAGGCAGTGTCCTCTTCTTCATATTTGAATTTGACCTGGTTCCCTTTCTGTTGTATGATGGAAGGCAGGAAAAATAAACAGATCAAATTCCAATTTCAGGAGGAAACCATGTTATTCATATTCGGCATGAGCCAGGGAAGGAAACTACTGGATTACACAAAAACGGTCATCTGCGGCCAATGCGGAGGCTATGGCAGATATCAGGCATTCATGACTTACAGCTATTTCAGCATTTTCTTCATCCCCATTATAAAATGGAACCGTCATTATTACGTTCAGATGTCCTGCTGTAATACCATTTACGAACTGAACCCGGAAAAGGGCAAGCAGCTCAGCCGCAGGGAATCTGTGAATATCAGCGAACAGGATTTAACCCTGGTACAGTCCGGGCATAGGGCGGCAGAGTGGAACTATAAAAGGTGTTCAGGATGCGGATACGAAACATCCGAAAGCTTTGAATACTGCCCCAAATGCGGACAGCATTTTTAGAATAAAGACCGAAGAAAACAGCCGGCCCTGAACGATCAGGAAACCGGCTGTTTTTAAAATCTCTGACAGGCTCACATAATAATATCATCAAGCGCTCTCTTTGGAACGTAATGCACCTGATTTTCATCCCTGTAATAACGCACATCCCCGTCCTCCTTCATGGGAACCAGGACAACCTCTTCTTTAGGCTTTCCAAGAGCCAGAACCAGATCAACAGAGTAACGGGAAATGTCGATGCCCAGAGCTCTTGCCAGCTTTTCCCTTTGAACGCTTGCAAGAATACAGCCTCCATACCCTTTTTCCACGGCGCCCAGCATCATGGTCTGAGCGGTGATTCCATCGTCATGAAGCTTATTTTTTCCAAGAGAAAGGTCGCAGAGGATGACGATGTAAGCAGAGGGGCGTTCCCCTTCCTCAGGTCCTTTCCACTCAGGCAGCGCACCGGCCCAGGACAGAGTATGAAATACTTTCTCATTCTCTTCCGGAGTATTACAAAGCCGGAACTTTAAGGCCTGGGAATTGGCAGAGGAGGGCGCCAGTCTGGCTAAGTCCGCCAAATCTCTCAAATCTTCCAGTGAAATGGCTTGTTCCTCATAAAAACGGCGGTAGGTACGGCATTTGGAAACTAAATCTTTCAGCATATACAATTCCTCCTGGCGGTTTAAATTTTTATTTATGTCCTTAAATGAATTATAGCAGGAATGAGGGCAATTCACAATGGACAACGGCTTGAAATCATGCCGCACCAATTGACTTTACCCGTTTATAATGCTAGACTTGATATCGGGTTTTATGGGTATATAAAAGTCTATTAATCTATGAAGCCATAAGGAGGAAAATTATTGTGAAGTTAACAGCAAAAAAACTTGTACTTACAAGTGCAGCCATACTGACTATGACCATTATTTCCGCATGCGGCGGCAAGGAACCTGAGCCCACGACAGCGGCCACAACTGCTGAGACTACAACAGATGCTGTTTCAGGAGCGACGGAAAAAACAGGAGAATCCCCGGCAGAAAAATCAGAAACTGCTGCAAAATAAGCGTCAGATAAGATGAGTGAGTCAGGCTGCAAAAAAATTCAGGGCGGAGACAATGCCCCTGTCGATAAGGATGTTTTCAGTTTTTGAGATTTGCCGTAGGATGTTAAGTCCTGCGGCTTTTCTCTTATCCTAAATTTTACCAACAAAATTGAAGTGCACATCAACCTGCTGCAATACAATCGTTAACTTGTTTCTTTTGCACTTTTTTCCGCGTACATTTTTTCGTCAATGAGCTTATAAAACTGCTCCCAGGTCTGTCCGCCGGTGATGTCCCAAATGTCGTATCCCATACTTAAGTGCAGTTCAAACGGAAACTTGGGGGCGGCGTTGAGCTGTTCAATGTGCTCTTGAATTCTTCGGACGGTATTTTCAAGGCTCTTCATGCTATCCGCGTCGATCAGAACAAAAAACTCGTCGCCGCCGATGCGTGTCACAAAATCGCCTTTGCGCAGGCTGCTCTTGAGAAGAATGCCGACCTTTTCAAGCGCTTTGTCCCCCATGTCATGGCCATAAACATCGTTAATGTGCTTAAATTTATCGATGTCAACGATGATTCCGCTCACGCTCTTTTTTCTTCTGGCCATCGTCCTGACCACAAGATCAAATTGCATCCGGTTTCCCACCCCGGTAAGATGATCCATATACATGTGGGAGCTCTGCAGATTCAGATATGTTATGAGGAGCGAAAAAGTGAGGGCTATCCACAAAACGCTGATTCCATAAAACGTGACCTGCAGGATTCCCGCAATAATAGGCGGCAGTGCGACAAGCAACAGATATTTGTAGTCATGCTTTGAGATGGATTTGCCGTGAAGCAGCGCATGTATCAGATAAAAGGCTATGTAGCTGTAACAGACAGCCGGCATCAGCCAAAAGTCAGGGCCGCGGCGGTAGACATTCTGGGCGTCGATGTAAAACGCATATTCCCCGAATAAACTTACCGTTGAAAAAACGGCGTTTAGCAAAAAAGGGAGCATGATGACAACGGAAAAGAGCCAAGCGCTGCGTTTTCCGCGCTTTCTGACAAAGGAGTCCAGATACAGAACCAACAATGCCGGGGGGAGCGGGTTGAGGGTATAGAACACCCAGACGATGACTGGAAGCAACAGGCGCGCTTCCGGGGAATCCTGGCCGGTGAAAATATTCACCAGCATTTCCAACAGGAGCAACACAATGTTTGAGACAACCAACCCTCGGAATATGCGCTGGGAAGACTCCTGATAAAAAGCATGACGGCCCATATGAAAATAGATGATCAGCGTCAATATCAGACCTGTCGCAGAGGTTTGGATATAATAAATCAAAGGCAATGGTCTCTCCCTCCCTTCATTGCACCGGTGACTTGATTCTATGAATAATTGTACCAAATCACTGATGCCATGGCTATCGTTACGCTAAAATGATCACTCCGATCAAGTTAAAAAAACAGCAGCGTTTTCTGCTCTCACGGTGTATCTGCAATGCACCGAAAAATGTTTAATTGGTTAATTCCATATGTTATACGTTCATAATAGCAGAAAGTGTGACTTTCTACAATTGCTTTATACCCGGCAAACCATCAATCTCCGTGCCTCCTGCTATGCAAAGCAGTAAACTCTGTGATATAATTTTCTAAAGAAACTGAAAAGGAGGTCATTTCAGATGAAGATCACATTTATCCATCACAGCGCATTCCTGGTGGAGCTTGATACCATGTGCCTTCTGTTTGATTATACAGAGGGAACACTGCCGGAATTTCCGGAACATAAGCCCCTCCTGGTCTTTGCCAGCCACCGCCATGGGGATCATTATTCAGCAAAAATACTGGAATTTCAGAAAATTCATGAAAGTGTCCGGTATGTTCTGTCAGACGATATAGAAAGAAAGCAGTTCCCCAAAGAGGTCTCAGAAATTGTTACCGCTGTAAAGCCTGGAGAGACGTATCATGTAAGCCTTTTTGGGGCAGGGGAAGAAGTACAGATACAGACCTTCCGTTCCACCGATGAAGGCGTTGCTTTTCTCATAAAAGCTGAAGGAAAAACCATTTACCACGCCGGAGATTTAAACCACTGGAGGTGGGAAGGAGAACCGGAGAGCTGGAATGAGGACATGGCAAAACAGTTTTCAGCGGAAATGGACAAGCTGGCAGGCGCACACATGGACGCAGCCTTTCTCCCCTTAGACCCCAGACAGGAGAAAAACTTTTATCTGGGCTTTGATGAATTCATGAGAAAAGCCTCTGCTGCCCATGCATTTCCCATGCACTGCTGGGGAGATTTTTCCGTAATCGGAAGGCTTAAGGAGATGGAGGTTTCCGCTCCTTATAGGGACAGGATTGCCGCGATCCAAAAGGATGGAGACAGCTTTGAAGTCAGCTAAAGGCTGCGGCAGGACATCATAAGAGAAGAAAGAGAGGAAAAAAGGATGATATGGATTAAAAATGCCCGCCTGGTGGACCCTGGAAGCCAGATAGAACGGGATGGAGATATTTGCATAGAAGATGGGAAGATCGTTTCAGCAGGGGAACCTCTTTCGATCAGCAGGGATTCTATTTCCAAAGAAGATGTGGTGATCGACGGGACAGGGCTGGTGGCAGCCCCCGGACTGATTGACGTTCACGTTCATTTCCGTGATCCCGGATTTACCTACAAGGAAGATATTCACACAGGAGCCAGGGCTGCGGCAAAGGGCGGTTTTACCACAGTCGTCTGCATGGCGAATACAAAGCCGCCTGTGGACAATGAAGAAACTCTTCAATATATAATAGAAGAAGGAAAAAAGACAGGAATCCGGGTGCTCCAGGCAGCGGCTGTATCAAAGGGACTTCAGGGAAAAGAGCTGACGGATATGGCTCTGCTAAAGGCCAGGGGAGCCGCAGGCTTTACAGACGATGGAATTCCCCTTCTCGATGAAACGCTGGTCAAGGAGGCCATGGAGCGGGCGGCAGAGCTGGACCTTCCCTTAAGCTTTCATGAGGAAATGCCTGCATTTATTAAAAATAACGGAATCAACCACGGAAAGGTATCCGAACAGCTTGGCATCTACGGCTCCCCTGCTCTGGCAGAGGACAGCCTGGTAGCCAGGGACTGCATGATCGCCCTTCACACAGGTGCCACCATAGATATCCAGCATATCAGCTCTGCGGCTTCTGTAAAAATGGTAAAGCTTGCAAAGGAGCTGGGAGCTGACGTATATGCGGAAGTGACCCCTCACCATTTTACCCTGACGGAAGAAGCGGTGTTAAAGCATGGAACCCTGGCAAAGATGAATCCGCCTCTCAGGACGGAAAAGGACCGCCAGGCCATTATCCAGGGGTTAAAGGATGGAAGCATTGATATCATTGCCACAGACCACGCCCCCCACAGCAAAGAGGAAAAGGAAAAGCCCATAACAGAAGCACCCAGCGGAATTACAGGGCTTGAAACAGCTTTAGGACTGGCTGTAACGAATCTGGTAAGGCCCGGCCATCTGACCATGATGGAGCTCATGGAAAAGATGAGCCTCAATCCTGCCAGACTGTACCGCCTCGACTCCGGCTTTATAAAAGAAGGGGCAGCAGCGGACCTGGTGATTTTTGACCCCAATGAAGAATGGATTGCAGGGGAATACGCATCAAAGTCCTCGAACACTCCCTTTACAGGAGAGAAACTCTTTGGAAAGGTGAAATACACCATCTGCGGCGGCCAGATCGTTTACCAGGACGAAAACGACTAAGGAGAAAATATGGAAATTAAGGCCCAGGACTTATCCTCTGCCGGAGCAGCCAGAGGGGAACCGCCAGTCCAGGAGCTTCCCCCAAACGTGGAAGCAGCGCTGGAAATGGGAAAAATCCAGACTGACGGCAAACTGATCGAAGCCATGGCGCAAAAGGAAGAAGAAAATAAAAACAATCCTCAGAGCACCGGAGAGTCCGGCAAGGACCAGGCTGTCTTATCCAGGGAAAGCAGGCCCTACCGGCAGCTTCGCAGTCAGTCCGCTGTTTCCGAGGAGAAACAGGGCCGGGAAATACTGGAGCTGGCCTGGAAGAGTCTGCAAAACTGGGCCGTTTCCCTGGATATCTCTCTGGAATCCGAGCTTTTAAATCTTGGGGCCATGTATGAGAAGCTTGTTGAGCAGATGCTTCTTTATGGAACCCAGGAAACAACCGGGGGGCAGCCCGGCACCCTTGATCAGATATTGTCGGAGGTCCTGTCAAAGATTTTAAATACCCGTCTGGGAGAGTTAAACGGCCTTTTTAAAGCTTATGGGACTCAGGGCTCCGTAAGGTCCTTACAGACTGCCCTTTACCGCAGTGTGACAGGCCATTCTCCGGATCAGGGGGAACTGGACAGGGTCTTTAAAGTGCAGAGAGACTTTGATGCGGAAGCGGGGGATTTTCCGGTCCGGGGAGGCATCCGCACCCCTGTAAACCAGGGGAGCTTAAGCAGGGGAATTATCTATCAGCCTGACGGTCAGGGGCGGATCGTAAGAAATGAACGGTATACGGACCGGATGGAAATGGAGTTTCCCCTGGCTATGAAGGCGGGACGGGAAAAGGCTTACGGGGCGGAAGCCTCTATCTCTGCCATGGGAAAGAACCGGGTTTATTCTCCGGCAGATTTAGAGCCGGGGGAGAGGTTTGCCGGGTACATAAGCCGCCGGGGAAATTTATTTGCTGCACAGGGGATCAGCGGCACCAGCGGAGAGCTTTACGGCTTTCTGGCAGCAGTCATGGCGATCAAATCCCAGACGTATGCCGCTATTTCGCCGGTGGAAAAGGAAATGTCTTCCGATCTGCGCAGCACGGTTGATAAAATGATCGATCTATATATTCAGGAAGAAGCTGCCAGACAGGAAGGAGACAACAAGGCCGGGACAGGAATCCGTAAAGGCCTTTTTGAGCCAAGGGCAGCCTATAAGACCTATTATTATATGATGAATCTTTATCAAACCACAGGTGATTTGCAGGAGGTCATCAATAAGGGGCTTCGCCATGCTTACCGCCAGTATTTAAAGAAACGGGAAAGCGCGGGAGAAGATGAGAAAGAGGGTTTCTTCTTTTCTAAGGAAAAGAGGGAAGCCCTGGAGGACTGGAAAGATGGAAAACGTATTTTAGAACGGGACTGGAGGGAGTTTTTAAACTTTCTGGAAGGGGAAGGCCTTGGACATATCCTGCCCGGACTTTTGGAACTGAGTCCGTGGGGGATGTTTGCAGAGCCGGAAAAGCCTTCCGAAAAGAGGGCCGTAAGCCCGGCTGTGGTTTTTGGAGTGCTTGCAGGTCTGATTCTTCTGATGCTTTTTCTGGGGTTTATGGGCAGGTGAAGTAAAATTATTGAGTTTCTTCTTTACAGAAACGCTTTACTATGCTACCATGGTAACACATGAAAACAACGAGGAGGAAGTAATTATGAAAAATAAGATTTGGAAAGCAGCCGCACTGCTGGGAGCCGCACTGATCCTTGGAGGCTGTTCCGGACAGAAGGAAGCCGCTCCTGCCACGACAGCAGAAACGTCTGCACAGACAAAGGCAGAAGAGACCACAGCGGCAGGAGAGACCGGCAAAGCTGCGGCAGAGGGAAGCGATACATTTACCGTTGGATTTGACCAGGACTTCCCGCCCATGGGATTTGTGGGAGACGACGGAGAATATACAGGATTTGACTTAGAGCTGGCCCAGGAGGTTGCAAAACGCCTTGGAAAGACCTATGTTCCCCAGCCCATTGCCTGGGATTCCAAGGACATGGAACTGGCTTCCGGAAATGTGGACTGCATCTGGAACGGTTTTACCATGAACGGACGGGAAGACGGCTATACCTGGACAACTCCTTATATGGAAAACAGCCAGGTATTCGTAGTAAAAGGAGATTCCGGCATCAAAACCCTTGCTGATCTGGCAGGAAAAGTGGTAGAGGTTCAGGCAGATTCCTCTGCGGAAAAGGCATTGCAGGAAGATGCAGAGCTGACAGGAACCTTTGGCACTTTACAGACAACACCGGATTACAACACCGCATTTATGGACCTGGAAATGGGCGCTGTTGATGCCATTGCCATGGATGTCATTGTGGCAGGCTATCAGATCGAACAGAGAAACGCAGATTTCATCATACTGGACGAAGCTCTGGCAGCCGAGGAATACGGCGTAGGCTTTAAGAAAGGCAACGATGCTTTAAGAGATCAGGTTCAGGAACAGTTAGAGGCGATGGCCGCTGACGGAACCTTAAAGACCGTTTCTGAGAAATGGTTCGGCAAGGATGTAACAACCATCGGAAAATAAAGATAAACCCCATGGGTTCCGGCCCTTTTCATCAGAAGCCGGAACCCATTTTCGGGAGAACATGGAGGAGAAGTCATGACTTTAGATAAGATACTTTTACAACTGGCAGGGGGTATGTGGGTCAGCATCCAGATATTTTTTGTGACGCTGGTCTTTTCTCTGCCCCTGGGACTTTTGGTGTCCTTTGGAAGGATGTCAAAGAACCCTGTTATCAGGGCCATTGTTAAATTTTATATTTCAGTCATGAGGGGAACTCCTCTGATGCTTCAGCTCATGGTGGTGTATTTCGGCCCCTATTACCTATTTGGTTTAAAGGTAGGAAACGGATACCGGCTTATGGCCGCTTTCATCGGCTTTATCATCAACTATGCCGCCTATTTTGCGGAGATTTACCGCAGCGGAATCCAGTCCATGCCTGTGGGACAGTACGAGGCATCAAAGCTTCTGGGCTACTCCAGGGGACAGACCTTTTTCCGGATCATATTTCCCCAGGTGGTGAAGCGGATACTGCCCTCTGTCACCAATGAGGTCATCACTCTGGTCAAGGACACGTCTCTGGCCTTTACCATCAGCGTTTTAGAAATGTTCGCCGTTGCCAAGGCTCTGGCCTCTTCCCAGACCAGCCTCGTTCCCTTTGTTGCAGCAGGACTGTTCTATTATATCTTTAACCTGATCGTGGCAGTGGGAATGGAGCACTTGGAAAATCGTTTGAACTATTATCAATAGGAGGAAGAAGAGATGTACTTACTGGAAATGAACCATGTCCGCAAAGAATTTGACGGCCAGGGTGTGCTTCGGGATATTTCCCTGTCGGTAAAAGAAGGAGAGATCGTGTCCATCATCGGCCCCTCCGGTTCAGGCAAATCCACTTTGCTTCGCTGCGCCACCATGCTGGAACAGATGGATGGGGGAGAACTGATTTACATAGGAGAAAAGGCGGCCTGGGAAGGCAGTGATGGGAAATCCGTTTACGCCAAAAAGGAAGAGCTGAAGGAAATCCAGAAACATTACGGTCTGGTATTTCAGAACTTTCACTTATTCCCCCATATGACCGTATTAAAAAATGTGATTGATGCGCCCATACACGTGCAGAAGCGGAAGAAAGAAGAGGCGGAAGCCAGTGCCATGGAGCTGCTGCGGAAAATGGGTCTGGAGGAAAAGGCCAATGCATATCCCTGCCAGCTTTCCGGAGGACAGTGCCAGAGAGTGGCGATTGCAAGGGCCCTGGCTTTAAACCCCAGAATTTTATTCTTTGATGAACCGACTTCAGCCCTGGACCCGGAGCTTACGGGAGAGGTGTTAAAGGTCATTAAGTCTCTGGCGGACATGCAGATCACCATGGTCATTGTAACTCATGAAATGGCCTTTGCAAGGGATATTTCAGACCGGATCATTTTTATGGATGGCGGAGTGATCGTGGAAGAAGGAAAACCGGAGGATGTTTTTGCCTCCAATAATATGAGGACTCAGAGTTTTCTGGGGCGGTATGGAGAAATTTAAGAGAAAAGAATAGAGATTTTGAACACAGCCCTGAAAACCTTTGCTTAAGTGTGTTTCAGGGCTGTGATTTTTTTATTTGACTGCAATATAGTGAGTTCCAGCCTGTTTACCGTTATATCTGCAAGCACCAATTGGATATAGGCGTCAAGGGCCGCCTTGACATCATGGCGGGTAAATATCAAGTTAGTTTATTAAAAACTCAGGTTTTTCTGCTGTAATAATATCCCTGCAACATGGTGTAATTGAGCAGCAGTATCAATATATGAATGATTTTCATGCAGCATGATCTGCAGCCACACGGGAAGAGTTATAAAGTAAACTCTGGTGCTGGTACTTTTAAAAAGCAGCGCGGATAAATTGTTTTTCATCAAATCACCTCAAAAATATGGTGCGTTAAATGGAAAATAATAATACAGGAAGTATATGGATGCCGGTGAAAATCAGGGTTTTTTTCTCCATTTTTATCCAATTATTAAAATTACTTAAGAAAAAAGATAAACATTTTTCACAATCGGATGATATACTGAATCTGAAATAACAGATAAAGCAGAAAAGAAAGAAGGGGATGCTCATGAAGAGAATATGGATTTTAGCATTGGCCGTCTGCGGTGCTGTTTTATTTACTGCTTGTGGAAAATCGGCTGGCAATACGGGAAGCAGCGCAGAATCGACGCCTGTTTCTTCCGAAGCATCAACAGAAAGCACTGACAGTGCGAGCCAGGAAGCCCCCGGCAATGGAGCGGAATTTAAGATACTGACAGCCAAGGTCACAGCGGTGGACGACAACTTGGAGAACATGACCGTGTTAAACGGTGAAACCGAGACTGATTTTGACTTAAAAGGCGTGGCAGTGGAGACTTCCTATGCCCTTGGGCCTGAAGTAGAGGTTTCCATCGTTTACAAGGGTGAGATATCCGGTTCCGATGCCTCCAACGCAAAGATCATTCTGGTGCTGGATGGGCAGAAGGATATGGCGGTCGAGACAGTGACAGGCAGCGTGGTGGATCAGGCTATGAGCACATTTACCATTAAGACGGAATCAGGAGAAGAGATCAGCTTTATCAAAGGCAGCGGTGAAGGATTGGACAGCGGTGTGCTGGGAACAGCCACTGACGGAGGCAATGGAAGCGGAGCCATGATAAAGGTAACCTACGTGACCGTCAATTATGATGCAGGCAGTAAGACGAATTTTCCATTAAAGGTAGAAGCAGCAAAGTAAAAATACTTAAAATCCCGGATCATGCAGGCAGAAATTCCTTTTTGCGATATAAAAAGCTTGCAAATTCGGGATTTTCAGGTACAATAAGAGAGATGACAAAAAAGGGGCCAAATGACCCCTATTTTGCTGATTAGAGACAATGAAAAAACCGCAGACTCTGCCGGGAAATCATGGACAGGGAAAGCGGATAAAAGCAGATCACAGAAAGGGAATTAAAGTTAAAATGATCAGTGCAAATAATGTAACATTAAGAATTGGAAAAAAAGCATTGTTTGAAGATGTAAATATCAAATTTACAGAGGGCAACTGCTACGGCATGATCGGTGCCAATGGTGCAGGAAAATCTACATTCCTCAAGATTCTTTCCGGCGAGCTGGAGCCTACCAGCGGTGATATCGTCATTACACCGGGACAGAGACTTTCCTTCTTAAAGCAGGACCATTTCCGGTATGATGATTTTCAGGTGCTGGATACGGTTATTATGGGAAATGTCAGACTTTATGAGATCATGAAGGAAAAGGATGCCATCTACATGAAGGAAGACTTCACCGAAGAGGACGGCATTAAGGCGGCAGATTTAGAAGGCGAGTTCGCTTCCATGAACGGATGGGAAGCTGAGTCCGATGCAGCCAACTTATTAAACGGACTTGGAGTTGAGACAGACCTTCACTATAAATTGATGAAGGATTTGACCGGCGGGTCAAAAGTTAAGGTGCTTCTTGCCCAGGCATTATTCGGAAATCCGGACATTCTGCTCCTTGACGAGCCTACCAACCATTTGGATTTAGATGCAATCGCATGGCTGGAGGAATTCCTTATCAACTTTGAAAATACCGTAATCGTGGTATCCCATGACCGTTATTTCTTAAATAAGGTCTGCACCCAGATCGCAGATATCGATTACAGCAAAATCCAGCTTTACGCAGGAAACTATGATTTCTGGTATGAGTCCAGCCAGTTGATCGTAAAGCAGATGAAGGAAGCCAACAGGAAGAAAGAAGAAAAGATCAAGGAATTGCAGGAATTTATCCAGCGTTTCTCTGCCAATGCTTCCAAATCCAAGCAGGCAACCTCCAGAAAGAAGGCTTTGGAGAAAATCGAACTGGATGACATTAAGCCCTCCAGCCGGAAATATCCTTACATTGATTTCCGTCCTGCCCGTGAGATCGGCAATGAAGTGCTGACGGTTACCAATTTATCAAAGACCATTGACGGTGTAAAGATTTTAGACAATATCTCCTTTACCTTAAACCGTGAGGATAAGGTGGCTTTGGTGGGACCGAATGAGCTCGCCAAAACGGTTCTGTTTAAAATCCTTGAAGGAGAAATGGAGCCGGATGAAGGTGATTATAAGTGGGGTATTACCACCAGCCACAGCTATTTCCCCAAGGATAATTCCGCGGAGTTTGACAATGATGATATCATTGTGGATTGGCTGACCCAGTATTCCCCGGAAAAGGATGTTACTTATGTACGCGGTTTCCTGGGACGTATGCTCTTTGCAGGAGAAGACGGCGTGAAAAAGGTGCGTGTGCTCTCCGGTGGTGAGAAAGTGCGCTGTATGCTTTCCAAGATGATGATTTCCGGTTCCAATGTGCTGATGCTCGATGAGCCTACAGACCATTTGGATATGGAGTCCATCACTGCCTTAAATAACGGTCTTATGAAATTCCAGGGAGTTCTGATTTTCTCCTCCCGTGACCATCAGATCGTGGAAACCACAGCAAACCGTATTATGGAGATCGTAAACGGTCAGTTGATTGATAAGATCACTACCTACGATGAGTACCTGGCAAGTGATGATATGGCTCGTAAGAGACAGGTATTTACTCTGACTGAGGACCAGGTTGCAGAGGATGCAGAGGATTAAATAAAATAAAAAAGACGGGAAAGCCAGTCGTTGAAACGCCTGTCTGCCCGTCTTTTTTTAGATTAAGCAGGTGACAGCCTTAGATATATGAAAGGAGGTGAGAATGTTGAATACCATTGACTATTATGCCTGTGTCTCCCGGCTGAGAAGCTGGAACTCGCGGCTGAAGGCGGCTGTAGCTGTCAGCGGTCTTCTGGTCTGTATTGCGGCAAATGATGTGCGGATATCCTGCTTGGTGCTCTTGTCCATGTCTGCCATTACGATTTTTGCAGGAGGGCTTTCCTGGAGAAAATACCTGGTTCTTTTCAGGATACCCTTTGGATTTCTGGTTTTGGGCACGGCAGCCATTGCCATAGGCATTTCCAGAGAACCTTATGGGCAGGTCCTTATTTCCGGAGCAGGGCTTTACCTCTATGTGACAAAAGAGGGAATCAGGCTGGCAGCAGGTCTTGTCTTAAAGGCTTCGGCCTCCTTAAGCGCCATGTACATGCTGGTGCTTTCCACGACCGCCAGCGAGGTGATCGGCGTTTTGCAAAGCACCCGGGTGCCTAAGCTGATTGTGGAATTGATGAACCTGATTTACCGGTTTATCTTTGTGATGACAGATTCCCAGCGCCAGATGAAGCAGGCGGCGGAGTCACGGCTTGGATATCGTGATTTTACAACCTCCTGCCGCACCTTTGGGCGTATAGGAGGAAACTTATTTGTGGTTTCCCTGAAAAAAGCCGGAATCTATTACAATGCAATGATTGCCAGGTGTTATAATGGGGAGCTTTTGTTTCTGGAAGAAGAGCGGCCTGTTAAGAGGGGGCAGATTGCCGTTTCGGTAGGTTATGTTGGAGTACTGCTTTTGGTATGGCTGTTGGTATGGCGGGCGAAGTGATGGATGGAATAGGGACGGGGTAATGAGTGGAGATAGCTGAGAAATTGCCTGAAGTCAAAGGCAGAATTAACGGCTTTTGCAGGCTGAAAAGGAGGTGAAAAAGATGGAAAATATTCTTTTACAGGCAGAAAACCTATGCTATTCCTATGAAGAAGGAACTCAGGTATTAAAGGAAATTAATTTAACAGTGAGAAAAGGAGAGAAGGTTGCGGTCCTGGGTTCCAACGGGGCAGGGAAATCCACCTGTTTTCTCAACTTAAACGGAGTTTTGCAGCCGGATTCCGGACGGATTTTCTATGACGGAAAGGAAATAAAGAAAAAGGATTTCAACGAATTGAGAAAGCATGTAGGGATTGTATTCCAGGATGCGGACCACCAGATCATCGCATCCACAGTCTTTGCCGAGGTATCCTTTGGGCCTATGAACTTAAGGCTTCCAAAGGAAGAGGTAGTAAGGCGTGTAAAACAGGCATTATCTGATATGAATTTAACCGGAATGAAGGACCGCCCGCCCCACTATTTAAGCGGAGGGGAGAAAAAGCGGGTCAGCATTGCGGATATTCTGGCCATGGAATCAGAGGTGGTGATATTTGATGAACCAACCGCTTCTTTGGACCCGGCCAATGTGGAAATGCTCAAAGGCATTCTGGATAAAATGGCAGTTATGGGGAAAACCCTTTTGATTTCCACTCACGATGTGGATTTCGCCTATGAATGGGCGGACAGGGCGGTGGTTTTTGCCCATGGACGGATTATTGCTGATGGCTCTATGACAGAGATTTTCAAAAGGGATGAGGTATTAAAAGAGGCCAATTTGAGAAAGCCTGTACTTCTTGAGGTATGGAACAGTCTGATAAAGCATGAGATTTTAGATGAAAAAGAAGCCTGTCCCAGAAATGCCGGGGAATTGGAAATTCTACTTGAGAAATCCAGGTCAGCTCAAAAATGTTGACAGAAAGGTTCTAAAACATTACAATACAATGGTATTATTTGAAAGGTGCCTGTGAAAATTCTCCGCAGGATAATAGGGAAAAGGGTGAAAATCCCTTACGGTCCCGCCGCTGTAAGTGTGGAGCAGGGTTCCATAGATCACTGGGAAACCGGGAAGAGGAACTGCTGCGAGGAAGCCAAAGTCAGAAGACCTGCCTTTCATTTTGCGACGCATTCGGTTACGAGCGATGACCGAATGCCGGGAAGTCTTTTTGCTGTGCAAAGATTTACCCAGAAGGCGCCTGTCTGATGAGTGGGAATCATCGGATTATAGGTGCTTATTTTTTTGAAACACCCTTCGGGTATACCTTTATACCTGGAAAATCGGGTGTGAAAAATGAAAGGAGAATAAGAAATGAGTAAGAAAGAAACAAGTATCATGAAACTGGCAGTTGCATTTGCCATGGCCTTCGCCGTTGTGCCCAGCGCCTATGGAATGCATATTATGGAGGGATATCTTCCGGCGGCATACTGTATTGCATGGGGAGCTGTCTGCCTTCCATTTCTGGTGGCAGGATTTTTCTCCATCAGGAAATCTCTTCAAAAGGATGGCCGGACCATTACCATACTGGCTATGTCCGGGGCATTTATCTTTGTCATATCGTCCTTAAAGATTCCGTCAGTCACGGGAAGCTGTTCCCATATGACGGGAACCGGCCTGGGAGCTATTTTATTCGGGCCGTCTGCTGTCAGCATTCTGGGACTGATCGTGCTGATCTTCCAGGCCATTCTGCTGGCACACGGAGGACTTACGACTTTGGGAGCCAATACCTTTTCCATGGCAATTGCAGGGCCGTTTCTGTCTTTTGGTATCTATAAATTATGCAGAAAGCTGAATGTGAATAAAATGGTCAGCGTTTTCCTGGCAGCCACACTGGGCGATCTGCTTACATACTGCGTGACCAGCGTGCAGCTGGCTCTGGCTTATCCGTCAGAGGTTGGCGGTATAGGGGCTTCTGCCGTCAAGTTTTTGGGAGTTTTCGCTCCCACTCAGCTTCCTCTTGCGATCATTGAGGGAATTTTAACGGCAGTGATTATCATGACCCTTGAGACTTATGCTCTTCCTGAGCTTAAGGCTGTTGGATTTTCAAAGGAGGTTTAACGAGATGAGTAAGAAAAATAAACAGATTGCAGCAATGCTTTTGATTTTAGTATGCCTGATCGCGGTGGTTCCGGTCTTTGTTTTAAGAGGGGCTGAATTTGGCGGTTCCGATGATGCGGGAAGCCAGATGATATCAGAAATCAAGGGAGAAGAACACGAGCCCTGGTTTACCCCTGTTATGGAAACCTGGATCGGCGGCGAGATTCCCGGCGAGGTGGAAAGCCTGATCTTCTGTATCCAGACCGGAATTGGAACCGGTATCCTGGCCTTTTTCATGGGGCGGTTTGTGGAACGGAAGAAGTGGCAGGAAAAATAAGAAGGGTTGTACCTTAAGTAAGATGTGAATAAAGATATTAGGTGGATGGCATTGATAAGCTGTCCACCTTGTGTTTTTATGCGGAGGGGGAGAATGT
>NZ_JASGFH010000034.1:0-20540 GCF_047605665.1 Lacrimispora sp.
AGAGAAAAGCCCTCAATCACCCAAATAGGTAAATCAAAGGCTTTCCAGACTATAATAGTCCTCGCAAACTTATTATAGCCTGGAAGCCATTAAAAATCAAGTAGGAGGATTTTTACAATGGCAAAGAGAGGACAAGGCGAAGGAACCATATCAAAGCGTCCAGACGGTACATGGTGGGCTAGGATCACGGTAGGCAAGGACGCAGAGGGTAAACAGAAGCGTAAGGCTTTCTATGGCAAGACCAGGAAGGAGGTACAGGAAAAGCTCACAGCAGCCTTAAATGATATCAATACTGATAATTATATCGACCCGAGCAAAATGACTTTGGAGCAGTGGCTTACCACTTGGATGCGTGATTACAGGGCGCAGTATGTGAAGCCTGAAACCTATGTGAATAATGAGTCTTGCATAAGAAAACATATTATTCCTGTTTTAGGAAAGGTTGCTTTAAAGGATATACGGAGAGATATGACGCAGAAGATTATCACAGATATGGTGGCAGAAGGGTATGGTCATTCAAGAATCAGTGATGTATATCTTGTATTGCACATGGCACTTAATGTGGCGGTAGATAATGGACTTATAGCTAAAAGTCCAGCGGAAAGACTGAAACTTCCCCCAAAGAAAAAACAGGAGGCAAGAGTTCTTACTGTAGAAGAACAGGAAAAAGTAATAGAGAAGTTAAGAGAAAGCACCAGTGGGGATTATCTTGAACTGATTCTGTATACTGGTATGAGAATTGGTGAAATACTGGCTCTGACTTGGGACGATATAGACTTTGAGGAGAAAATACTAAGTGTAAACAAATCATTATCCAAGTGGATTATCTTGCCAGATGGGAGCCGAAAATTACAGAAGGGATTTGGAACTCCTAAATCAAAGTCAGGATTTAGGAAAATTCCCCTCATTCCTGAGGCAATAGTACTCCTGAAAAATGCAGAGGAAAAACAGAAGCAAAAACTTATGGTTTCAGGATTTGAAAATATTAACAACTTGGTATTCTGCAGTGCGAGAGGAAGATTTATAGACAGAAGTGATGCCTACGGAGTGCTGAAACACGCATGTGAAAAAGCTAAAATATTAGGAGTTCATCCCCATACATTAAGGCACTCATTTGCCACTAGAGGTTTGGAACAGGGAATTCCACTGAAAATCATGCAAGAGATACTGGGACATTCCACAATAAGCATGACAGCAGACATTTATACTCATGTGCTGCCAGATGCCAAGACGGATTCCATGATGAAACTATCAAAAACAAATGATAAAAATAGCTAAAATCCTTTGCTGATTTTACTATCCTAAAATCAGATATATCATTCATAGAACTGCAACCTTTTAAGGGCTGCGGTTCTTGTTTTTTTGTGGGTAGGTATAAGGTAGGTATATATTATATAGAAGAAATAGTCTTCATAAAGGCTAGAAACCTTATAAATACGTTGTTTTTCACCTATATTATTAAATTACCCATCGTAACATTACAACTTTTTAGGCCTGGGGCATCCTGGGCCTTTTTCTTTTTGATTGGAGGATAAAACATGGAAGTTAAAAAATTACTTACCCCTTATAACCACAATGCAGGTACTGTAAACCGTATCAAGTATATTGTAATCCATTATGTAGGAGCCTTGGGAGGTGCAGAAGCAAACTGTAAATATTATGCTGGTGGCAACCGTGGAGCCAGCGCCCACTACTTTGTAGGCTTTAATGGTGAGATATGGCAATCTGTTGAAGATAAAGATATAGCCTGGCATTGTGGGGCAAAGGCGTATAAACATCCGGAATGCCGTAATGATAACAGCCTGGGAATAGAACTTTGCGTTCGGAATAAAGGCAGCCAAGCTGCGGATTCCAAGGATTGGTACTTTGAGGAGGCCACGGTACAATCAGCGATTGAGTTAACCAGGGAGCTGATGGCAAAGTACAATGTGCCTGCTGACCGTGTGATCCGGCACTATGATGTGACAGGGAAGATATGTCCCAACCCCTATGTATATAATCACACTCAGCATACCTGGGAAGCATTTAAGACAGCGTTGGTGTCAACACCAGAATACACCGTAGGCTGGAATTATGATAAAAATGGCTGGTGGTATGCGGATACAAATACTTCCTATTATAAATCTTGTTGGCAGATTATTAATGGCCACAAATATTATTTCAATCCAGACGGATATGCCCTGACCGGCTGGCAGGAGATTGGAGGCAAGTGGTATTACTTCGAACCCAGGGCAGGACATCCATTGGAATGTGCATTGTATATAACTGACAAAGAAGGAGTGCAGTATATAGGCGAGTTTTTACCTTTTTGAAAAAAAGTATTGCAATATAATTAGAAACGTGGTATTATATTAGCGCTTGTATAAAAGGCTATTCAGTGATGGCACTTTAAAAACCGAGAGATTGAACAGCAATTAAGCTCTTGAATATTGTAATAAAAAAAACCCACATAAAATGTGGGAAAAAACGCGTGATCGACAAGTTGTTATCATAGCATATCTATTGTCGGATATGCCTTTAGTGTAATCAAAGCTATAATGATTATGAAAGCACAATCACTTAATGATACTTTATTAAAGTGTATTTTAAAAATTATTCTCTGGTAATGTTTTACTTTGATTAAATAACGCTTTCTTTTCCTTTTTAGTGATATTGAAAAACCATATATATTCAGTGGTGTTTTCATATATGTATCTCCTTTCTCAAGATATGGTAGTATCTTGTGAGCAAATTAAAGAAGGGTTAAGGGAGATATCCATCACAAAGCCACATGGGAGTTCGCACCTCTCATGTGGCTATCCGTTTTTCATTATCGTACCATAAAAAAGACAAAAAGTAAAGAGTTATTAAAAAAAGGTAAATTGATATTATAATAATTTAAATCGATTAACATATGAAATTTTTTATGCTACTCTATTGTTATAATGTTACCTTGTTTTTACGAGCTTAAAGGATATTTATTATACATTGCTATCCAAACATTCCCATTAGAATACAGTGTAAAGGAATAAACAGGCGGGTATCCGGTATTCCGGGCTCGCCCATAATAGAATATTACCTATATCTTATCGGTCCATATACATATGGCCCTCCCATGGCCGTAGCTCCCATCAACATGGTCAGGAGAGTGGTGGAGTATGCTCTGACTGAAATTCCAAAGGAAAAAATCAGCCTTGGAATTCCCAATTACGGCTATGACTGGCCTCTGCCTTATGAAAGAGGAACGACAGTGGCCCGGACCATCAGTAACCTGGAAGCTATCCGCCTTGCCATTGACCATGGAGCTGAGATTCTGTTTGATGAGGTGGCTATGAGCCCCTATTTTTATTACTGGCAGTACGGTGTTCAGCATGAGGTGTGGTTTGAGGATGTGAGAAGCTATAAAGCAAAGTTCGATTTGATCAAGGAATACGGATTGACGGGGGCAGGTTACTGGCAGTTGATGCAGTTTTTCCGCAATAACTGGCTGCTGCTGGATGATATGTTTGAAATTGAAAGAGTTTAAAAGTAAAATGCCCTCTTGCGAGGGCATTTTGAGAATAATGTGATTTTTACAAAGTCACTTCGGCTATAGATGAACTGATTTCCAATACATCAGAATCATTTTCCCATATCTTTAGAATTTGAAGTTAAGATTTCTGCTCCTGTATCAGCATTGATGAATGTTACAGAGATATTATCAACAGTTGTTCCATTAAAAACGTGATACATACCGCCGAACATATAAAAAGCTAATGTTGAAAAGGACTCTGCCAAATCCAATTCAGTGGATTTGGTGGTGATCTCAAATGCAGTGAAATCTTCATTCACTTTTATATTTGTGTAATTTGGATAGTCTTCTGAACCTACCATTTCCGTTAGGGCTGAATCAATATTATCGCTTATTCCTTTCATCATTTCTTTATGCTGCTGTTTTGTCATTATATATGTGGCACTTCCGTTATCGTTTAAAGTGATGGACTTATAGCCTTTTTCTTTACATAATTCATTTAACTCTTCCTGTGTCTGTTCCCCAACAAAATCAGCAGGAATATTCAATTCCACATTAAATATTCCCTTTTCAACATTTACCTCCCCGACAGCTTCTAAACTTTTTTGAACTTCGCTGCCTAAGATGGAGTCTTCACCAGAGCTCTGAGAAACCGTGGTTTCAATTGTAGTGGCGGCTTCCGATGAACTTGTTTCGGCTGATGTCGTTTTGCCTCCGCAGGCAGATAAGCTGACAGCCATAGCGCACAATGCTGTTGTTAGTAATTTCTTTTTCATCTCGTTTTCTCCCTAATTATATATTATTAAAAAGCTTATGCTGTTTAATCCGATCATCTGTCTGACTAAATGTTTCACAATATCACCATCTGATAAATTCATTATATATAATATTTCATAGAGAGTAAATGTGAAGCTGCCATTTTATGCAAATCAAAAAGCCCGCCGTAATAGGCGGGCAGCTTTAATAACTGTAAATTATCATAGTACTTTTAATGTACTCAAAATTTCCTGAACCTTTGCCTGGGTTTCAGGTACATGGCAAGCAGCAATAGTAAACATCTTATTGCCTCGAATACAAATGTAAAGATCAAGGTTAATACCATTGTATAGATATCGAGTCTTAAAAACTGCAAATTCACCTAGTTGAGTATTCGTCTTATCGATGTAAGATACATTTCCACTGAGGCCGGCAGTAAATCCTGATTCAAAAAAAGATGCATAAATTATAGGATCAGAATCCTGAGGTATAAATTGATTATCAAACCTGATTAATATATCTTGTGAAAATATATCAAAGGTTTCTGAATTTCCGTCAAAAGCAGTTGTGGTTACATCGGAGGGAATTTGCAAAGAATATCCCATCTCTGTATTGCTGTAGGTATTGTAAGTTATCGTAGTGGAAGCGTTTGGATTTACCCATTTCCCGGAAGCATCAAAGGTATAAACTACGCCATCTATGTTCTGCATAGTGTTTGCAAGCATTACACCACTGGCATCTAAATAGTACCAGTTCCCTTGATCTTCAATCCACTGGCTGGTTACCAGCGTTCCGTTTTGGTCGTACTTCCACTGTCCGTTTTCCTGCTGTATCCAGCCAGCAAAGGACTGAATGGAGAAGAGAAAAAGAAAGCAGGCCGTCATTAAAATAATTTTTGTTTTTTTCATATATCCCCCTATAAGTATTTTTCATTATTATATATGAAAGAGAGGGAGATAGCAATAAAAATGGCTATGAATCCTCATTTCCACTACTGGTAATATGGAGTTCAGCATGAGGTGTGATTTGAGGAGATTATAAGCTATAAAGCTAAAGTTGATTTAATCAAGGAATACGGACTGACGGGACAGGCTATTGGCAGTTGATGCAGTTTTTATATACAAAAGCGGGTCTGTTTCGGTTGCGGAAAAGCCATGGGGGAGTATCGTGATTTTATTGCAATAGTCCGGCAAATACAGATGCCAAATTATATCATAGTGTTTAACTTCACTTACTTCCGCACTGGTCTGATATATTTGAAAAACCGTTCCGGATCATGATAAAAGTAAATGATTCTACCGGGGGAAGTATCAAAGCAGTAACCAGTGCCTGCAAAATCAAAAGTTGCCATTGCCTTTTCGATTTTTTCTTCCACACTACGGTTTTCCTGCTCATAATTGAATGCCCCATGTTCAAAAACAATATACTCGTCTTCGGGAACATTAATCATGAGCATTTGTGGTGGTATTTCACCTTTATAATCAAAAGGAAGCCGTACACCATAACACTCTGTACGTGGAATACCCCAATCGCAGAGCCTTCCGTTTGGGTCGTTAATATACGCCATAATCTGACCGCTGCCGCTGTTACATTCACTCCCGCCATTATCATCCAATTTGTCCTTAATACTATCAAGCAGTCCGCAAATTGTTTCGCAATCCTGCCCTGGAATAAGACTTTGCTTTTCCTAAAAATCCCAATACCCATTACTCTCATAATTTTTAATATGCAAAAATTTGTGTTTAGGAATGGTTACAAAGTAAATTTTAATATCATCCGTGGATTTCATCATTCCAATCTCTCCCAATCCTAAAAAGTAGCGGTCAAAAGGGTTTATTTTTGTGCGAAGAACGACAGGCTTAGGATTTTTTCGGTATTCACTTGGAGTTATACCATATGTTTTCTTGAAAGCTCTGGTAAAAGCTTCATGTGATGAAAAACCATAATCAAAAGCAATATCTAAAAGGCTTTTTTCACTATCCCGGATTTCCTTTAGTGCAAAGGCTAATTTTCTATGCCGGAGATAATCCCTAAATTGCATACCCGATATTTCTTTGAACTTTCTGGTTGTATAGAACTCGGAATAACCCAGCTTGTGAGAAAGAACGCGTAATGTCAAGGCTTCGTCTTTATAATTTTTAATACAACTGTCAATTTCATCAACAATTATTTGAATTTGCTTTTGCCATTCGTGCATGCGTCTGTTTACCTCATTTCAACCACCCTATATTTATTATAAAGAAATAGAGAGGTTATTACTTGATTTTACTTGCTCTTATTCGTATTATAAACGGAAGATTAGTTTGTGGCAATAAATAGAGAAAGTACAGATTATTCTTTCTGCAATGCCTTATATGTTTTTGGGCGGCAAGGTTATATTGTTTGAAATCAGAGGGTGATTCATTAAGATTGTTTATTGATAGCTGCCGGCTTTTCCTGTATTATGATATTAAAAAGAAAAAGGAGGCGGCTCAAGGATGATTACGATATTTAACCGTAAAGAATTGACTAGTACATTTGATATGAAAACGCAGGTGAAGGTACGGGAATTAATGGCTCAGTATCATATTCCCTATTCATACAAGGTAATTAATAGAAAAAGCCCCTCTCCCTTTAGTGCGGGTTCCAGAGCGAGAACGGGGACATTTGGAGAAAACTTACAGTTGGCATACGAATACACTATATATGTTAAAAAGATAGATTACGAAAAGGCAAATGCTATTATTAATGGGAAAATCAAATAATAATTGAACTTAACACGAAGCCAGGCTTGATGATATGATTGAAATTGAAAGCATATGAGAATACTAAAACGGGTGCTGCCAAGGATTGTGGGACAGCACCCGTTTACAACTGTGATTGTTCACATTACACGCGATTAAAGTTCCGTTTACATCCACAAAAACGGCTGCCTGACAGCCGCATTTCTCCTGGCTTCCTCATTATCTGATTCAAAGGGAAGCTTTTCATACAGCTTAACCAGTTGAGGAATCCCCAGCCGGTATCCCGCAAACATCATAAAAGAAGCACGTGCCGGAAATGCATCAAAATGCATAACATCAGGAGGGTAAGGCCAGAGGGATTTATCCAATAAATAGGGAAGCAGGAAGGATACCGCCTTTTTCATGCTTCTCCCGTCAGAATCCTCATATTCCCAAAGATTGTCCTCCGGCGTAGACAAAGCCTGACAGATGGCGGCTAAATTATCTACGATAAATATGGAATAATTATATGGCTTGGTCCGGGCCAGCTCTCCCGGAAACGAACCATCCGCCTTCATCTGCTTTAACAACACCTCCTTATAATGTCTGCGGCAAAGACCAGCCAGCAGCTCATTGCCCGTAAACAGGGAAAATACGGCGGCCTGCATAAAGAAACAGACGCTGTGATTATTGCTGGTATTCATTTCCTCGATTCCGTGTTCACTAGTGAGCATCCACCCCAGATACTGCGCAAACCAGTCCTTCATCCCCTGCCGGATTTCTTCCGTAACAGAAGGACTTTTACACAAAGCCTGAAATGCATAGGGAATATCCGCCAGATGGATCGTATCAATAATACCAATTCCCCGCCCGGTACATATCCCTGGAATGGATTGGGCATAAGAAAGATGAGGGTTCATTTTCGTGTCCTCGTCCAGGAAAAATTCCTTCAGCACAGTAACTGCCTGCCGGGCAAACGGCTCCTCCCTTGTCAGGGCGTAGGCGGAGGAAAGGGACACCACCAGATCACCCATCCGGCGCAGCAGCCGTCGGTGTTCATGGAAGTTGTCCGGATTGGACTCTCCATCCCGGCGGATATAGGGAAGGCCGTCCGGGGAAGCCGGGTCAGGCCACCAGTAATCCCCGTTGGAACAGTAATCGTGGATGGAGCCGGGGCTTTGAGGGCAGACCGCATCGGTGATGTGGGGAATGGGGGCGTCAAGAGCTGCTTTTGCCTGCGCAAGAATCTGGTCCTTGTCCGGACCGGATAAGAAGAAGGCAGAGCATTTCGAATTGCTTGTCATGGAACGTTCACCTCGTTTGTAATTTTGCTTATGCTTCTGGTTCATACGGTTTTAGCTTAAGACAGTCAGGAGAAAAAACCAATAGGCAAAACCTTCAAACCATGAGCAATTTGTACATAATTCCTAAAACATCCTGGTTTTCTGTAAAGTTTTCATGTGAAAAACCGATATTTCATAGGTAGTTATCCTGAGAAGCAGGATATTTAATCCATCAAAACACATCAGGAAATAAAACAAAAGGAAAGGGAAGGAAAATCATGAAACAGCGTTCAAAGGTGTATCTCCACTTGTTTTTGTCATATCTGGTGATTTTTCTGGTTCCCATTCTTTTGGGAACTGTCATTTATGGTTATTCATTCCGTTCTGTGCGCCGTCAGGAAGAGAAGATGAACACCAATCTTCTGACCATGGTCCAAAGGGATTTGGACAAGGAAATCGATAATATCCAGAAGATTTCGGCAAGAATGGCCATGGATACGGGAGTGCAGCTGGCCAGCAAGGTGAAGGGAAGCTTTGGCAATGAAGACCAGATGACCCTGTATTACCTCTTCAATGATTTACAGTCCATTGCCATGTCGGAAGAATTCATTGAGGATGTATTCATCTATTTTAACAACACCCAGAGAGTTTGCTGTATTAATGGAAATATGTCTTCTGACATGTACTATGATCTCTACTATGACAGCAAGAAGCTTCCCTTTGATGTATTTAAGGAATACATGGGACTGCCTCACTATAACGATATGATTTCTTTCTATCAAAAGACCGGAGGAGAGAGGCTGATTTTCACCATGACGGTGCTGGACTATGCGGTAGGAAGAAAGTCCGCCACCGTGGGAATCGCGGTGGATTACGATACCGTTCTCCAGAGGCTTGAATCCATGCGCTGGGACAGCGGTATCGATATTCTGGTGATCAATGAGCACAATGATATCATTTCTGCGGGAGGGGAAAATGCCCGCAGCCACGGGCTGACCTATGACAGCCTGACCGAAGGCAGCGTGATTGAAAAGGACAGCAAGGGAAAACCCTATATGATCTCTGTTGTGGACTCGGACAAGACTGCCTGGAAATACGTGGCAGCAGCTCCCGCAGCCCTGATTGAAAAAGAGGCCAGGGCGATTCAGAATATAGCGGTAGCCGGTCTGTTTATCTGCATTATTTCCGGCTTTGCCATTTCCGGCTATTTAACCAAAAGGAACTACAATCCGGTGAAAATGCTTCTGGAAACCGTAAAAAACCATGGCAGCAGGGAAATGGAAGAAAACGAAAACGAATACCAGTGGTTAAACCGCCAGATCAACCAGTTTTTCCAGGAACAGGTGAATTCCGAGCGGCTTTTAGCTGAAAACAGGAAGAATCTTAAGAATTACTATTTGATCCAGCTCCTGCAGGATTACTATAACGGCAGGCCCATGGAGCCCTACGGCATCCACTTGCACATGGAATACAACATGGTCATGCTGTTTGAGCCGGAGGTGAAAAAGGACGATGTAAAGGAAAATGCCCTGCAAAAATTCGTGGTCACCAACGTGTTTGAAGAAATGTGCTTAAACCACTTTGGCGTGGAAATGGTGGAAATCGGTGAGCGGACAGCGGCAATTATCAACCTGCCGACCCAGGACGTGCGGCACATTCAGACGGTGAAGGAGATGGCGGAAAATCTTCAGCAGATGGCAGAGGAATCCTTTGGCTTTACGGTGCGTATTTTTGCCGGCTCCATTTCCAAAGGGCTGGAGGGAATCCATTTATCCTATCTCCAGGCCAGGGATATGGAGGAGTATTTAAATCTGCTGGATACCAGCCTCATCCTTTATGACGAGGTGAAAAATATCCAGCCGGAATACGATTACCCGGCGGAAATGGAAGAAAAGATCATCAATGCCATGAAGGTGGGAGACAGCCGGCAGGCCGGACAGACCATGCGCCAGGTATTTGACCGGAATTTAACCGGCCATGTGTCAGCCAATATTTACCGATGCCTGATTTATGACATGATCGGGACTCTTTTAAAGGGCGCCAACTTGGGCGGATACCGGGAGGCGGCAGGAGAACTGGAATTTCCGGACCAGTCTAAGGTGCGGCAGCCGGTGGAAGAGGTGAAGTGCCAGTTTGAAGACCTTCTGGAAAAGATCTGTGAAAAGATTCTGATTTTAGAAAAGGAAACCAGTCAGGACAGAACCTTGAGCAAAAAGGTTCAAAAATACATTCTGGAAAATTATATGGACCCGGATTTGAATATTTCCCTGACCAGCCAGCATTTTGACATGACTCCCAATTACCTTTCTTCCGTTTATAAGAAGCAGACCGGGGGAAGCCTTCTGGATTATATCAATACCATGAGGCTGGAGCGGGCAAAGGAACTGTTAGAAGAAGGGAAAAGTGTGGTGGAAGCGGCAGAGCAGACAGGCTTTCGGGACAGCGGCACTTTTATCCGGGCTTTTAAGAAGAAATACGGCATTACACCGGGGCAGTTAAAAAAGAAAACTTGAGAAATAACGCATCGACTCGAAAAAATGCAAATGGAAATTGGAGATTTTGCCAATGGAGTTTGCATTTTTTCTATATCTTCCTGGTATTGTCCGATGCTATGATAGGGACACAAATGGCGGGGCGTAAATTCCCCGGCAAAAAATAACTGTATGATCGAAAGGAGACAGGGAGGCAATGAAGAAAAGAGGATTATCATTGCTGCTGACAGCCGCAATGGCAGCCGGAACACTGGCGGGCTGCGGTACAGCAAAGCAGGCACCTGAAACAACACCTGCGGCAGAGACCACTGCGGCAGCAGGAGAAACGGGGGCAGAGGCAGTGAACTTTTCTTATCCAATGGATAAGGGAGACCAGCTTCAGTACTGGTGCGAGCTGACCAGCACAGTTTCTGCAAACTATGCAAATTTAGGAGATACGCCTTTTGGAAAGGGCTGGATGGAACGGACAGGAGCGGACATCGAATTTTTGCATCCGCCGTCAGGCCAGTTAAAGGAACAGTTCAGCCTGATTATGGCAGACGGCAATCTGCCGGATTTAATGGAATACAACTGGGTAACGGATTATCCAGGCGGCCCGGAAAAGGCGATCAAGGATGGAGTGATTGTTCCGTTAAATGATATCATTGACAAGTACTGCCCCAATTTAAAGGCTTATCTGGAAGCAAATCCGGTGATAGACGGGATGATTAAGACCGATGACGGCAACTATTATGCATTCCCATTTGTCAGAGGAGATGAAATGCTGCTCAATACCATTGGACTGATGCTTCGTCAGGACTGGCTGGATGAGCTGGGTCTGGAAGTTCCAACCACCATGGATGAATGGCATACTGTGCTTACGGCATTTAAGGAGAAAAAAGGAGCTGAGGCTCCATATACCTTTGAGTATACCAATACACCTTACTTAACCAGTGATCCATTTGCTTATGCTTACGGAACAAACCGCTCTTTCTATGTAGGAAGTGACAAAAAGATACGTTTCGGAGCAGTGGAAGAAGGCTACAGACGGTTTCTGACAACCATGAATCAGTGGTACAGCGAAGGGCTGATTGACAAAGACCTTGCCACCTTAAAAGGCGACCAGGTAAGTGCCAAGATGACCAATGGTCTTTCCGGAGCCTCTATGGGCCAGGCAGGAAGCCGTATGGGAACCTGGACGGAAGCAGCCCGGTCGACAAATCCCTCCTTTAAGCTGGTGGCAGCTCCGCCGCCAACTCTGGTAAAGGGAGAAAAGGCAGAGTTTGGACAGATCGAGGTTCCCTATTCAGGAAGAGCCAGCGTGGCTATTACCTCCTCCTGCGAGGATGTGGAGCGTGCGGCAAGACTGATGGATTATGCTTACGGCGAAGAAGGCCATATGTATTTTAACTTTGGTATTGAAGGGGAATCCTACACCCTGGTCAACGGCTATCCGACCTATACGGATCAGGTTATGAAGAATCCTGACGGACTTCCTGTATCCCAGGCCATGTCTGCCTACATCCGCGGCAACTACAACGGACCATTTGTACAGGATGTGCGTTATCTGGAGCAGTATTATACCCTGGATGAACAGAGGGAAACTCCTACCGTATGGGGGCAGTCCAATGGAAGTGCCCACATCATTCCTCCGATTACACCTACCTCAGAAGAGAGCAAGGAATTCTCCACCATCATGAATGAAATCAACACCTATCGGGATGAAATGACTCTGAAATTCATGTTCGGCACAGAGAGCCTGGATAACTTTGACACCTATGTCAAAAATATCGAAAACATGGGCTTAACCCGTGCACTGGAAATTCAAAATGCGGCTTTTGAACGCTATAATTCAAGATAAAAGCATAGCCATAAAGGACTGTTGGAAGCAACAGTCCTTTATGATGAAAGAAGAAAGAGAAAAGGAGCAGACCGGCATGAAGCTAGGCTACCGCATAAAAAAGGACTGGGCCAGGAACCGCTCGTTGTATTTGATCATACTTCCTGTTCTGGCATTTTATATTTTATTTCACTACAAGCCCATGTATGGGGCAATCATCGCCTTTAAGGAATACAGCCCGGCTTTGGGAATTGCCGGAAGCCCCTGGGTGGGGTTTGACAACTTCACCAGGTTTTTTAAGAGCGTTTATTTTACGAGACTGATTAAGAATACCATTTTATTGAGCCTTTATAATCTTGTGGTGGGATTTCCGGCTCCCATCATCCTGGCCCTTTTGTTAAATGAAGTGAGAAACAGAAGATTTAAGAGCGTGACTCAGACCATTACATATCTGCCCCACTTTATTTCTCTCATTGTGGTGACGGGAATGCTGACGGATTTCAGCATGACAACGGGACTGTTTAACGACATTGTGGAAATATTCGGCGGACAGAGGTCTCCCCTTTTGCAAAATCCCAAGCTGTACCGTTCCATTTACGTCATATCCGGAATCTGGCAGGAGGTGGGCTGGGGTTCCATCATTTACTTATCCGCCCTTGCAGGCGTGGACAGCCAGCTTTATGAAGCTGCCCAGATTGACGGGGCAGGAAAATGGAAGCAGTTGATTCATGTGACCCTTCCGGGCATTGCACCCACCATTATCATCATGTTCATCTTAAAGATGGGCTCCCTGATGAATATGGGATATGAAAAAACCATTTTGTTATACAATCCGTCCACCTATGAAACAGCCGATATTATTTCATCTTATATTTACCGGATCGGCCTTTTAGAGCAGGACTGGAGTTATTCTACGGCAATCGGTCTGTTTAATTCCGTAATTAACTTCGGACTTCTGCTGTTCACAAACAAGCTGTCGAAACGCTACAGCGAGACCAGCTTATGGTAAGGAGGACTTAAACGTGAAAGTGAAACGGTCAAAAGGGGAGCGGGCGTTCTCCGTGTTTAACTATATACTTTTAACAGCAATCATCATCATCTGCCTCTACCCGGTGTGGTATGTGGCAGCGGCTTCCATCAGTAACAGCAACCTTCTGACACAGCATACAGGCCTTCTCTTAAAGCCGGCAGGTCTGAGTTTTGAGGCCTATAAAAAGGTGTTTCAAAATCCCATGATCGGGAAGGGGTACTTAAATACCTTATTCCTTCTGGTGATCGGTGTATTTTTAGACCTTGTCATGACCTCTTTAGGCGCTTATTTCCTGTCCAGAAAAGGGGTGATGTTTAAACGGCCTATTATGATGCTCATTGTGTTCACCATGTTTTTCTCAGGGGGCATGATTCCGTTTTATTTGAATTTAAAGGATTTACACTTGACCAATACCCTGTGGGGACTGATTGTCCCCTTTATGATCAGCACCTATAACCTGATTATCTTAAGGACCTCTTTTGAGAGCATCCCGGACAGTCTCATTGAGGCGGCTCAGATTGACGGGGCAGAGCATTTCACTATTTTGATGCAGATTGTGATTCCCTTGTCCAAGGCCATTTTAGCGGTTATGGTTTTGTATTACGGTGTCAGTATCTGGAACTCCTGGTTCTGGGCGTCCGCCATCATCCGCACCAGGGAAATGTATCCCCTCCAGGTCATCCTCCGGGAAATCCTGATGCAAAATGATGTCAGCTCCATGACAGCGGGCGCAGGAGCCATGGATACAGAGGCCATTGGAATGACCATCAAGTACGCCACGATTATGGTTGCAACCCTTCCGATTCTGTGCGTATATCCATTTTTACAGAAGCATTTCACCAAGGGAACCATGATGGGCGCAGTGAAGGAATAGATGAAAAGGAGAGAACGATGAACGGGAAATTGCAGGATATTTACAAAAAACTGGATCAAAAGCTTCAGGCAGAATGCGCCAGAGTGGGGGAGAAAATTCCTTATATCCCTGAAAACGGGCGTTACCAGAAGGATATGCGTGAGGTAAATGATTCCTGGTGGACCAATGGATTCTGGGCCGGTATGCTGTGGCAGATGTATCAGAGTACGGGAAATGAAGCCTATAAAAAAACAGCGGAATATTCGGAAGCCGCCCTTTCCAAGGCCATGGAACGGTATGTGGGGCTTCATCACGATGTGGGATTTCAGTTTCTGCACACAGCGGTGGCGGATTACCGGCTGACTGGAAAAGAAAAGGCCAAAGTCATGGGGCTTCATGCCGCCAATCTTCTGGCAGGAAGATTCAATGTGACGGGAGAATACCTTCGCGCCTGGAACTTGGACCGGTCCGGCTGGATGATTGTGGACAGTCTGATGAACATCCCCCTTCTGTACTGGGCGGGAAATGAATTAAATGACCCCAGATTTGCGGATATTGCCAACCGCCACGCCCATACTGCCATCAGAGTGCTTCAAAGAGAGGATGGCTCCTGCAACCACATTGCCATCTTTGATCCGGCAACAGGGGAACTGCTGGAGTGCCCCGGAGGCCAGGGGTATGAGCCGGGATCATCCTGGTCCAGAGGCCAGGCGTGGGCCATTTACGGCTTTGCGCTGGCGTTTAAACACACAGGGCAGCAGGAATATTTAGATGCAGCCAAACGGGCGGCCCATTATTTCCTGTCCAATATCGCCCTCACCGGATATGTGCCCCTTACGGATTTCAGGGCGCCTGAGGAGCCGGTTAGCTGGGACACCACCGCAGGAGCCTGCGCGGCCTGCGGCCTGCTCCAGATTTCAGAAATGGTTCCGGATTTGGAAAAGCCCCTGTACTATGACAGCGGCGTGAAGATGCTGATGGCTCTGGCAGAAAACCACTGCAACTGGAACCCGGAAGAGGATGGAATCCTGCAAAACGGAACTGTGGCATACGGAAAAGAAGGGGAAACCCATGTGCCGATTATTTATGGGGATTACTTCTTTACAGAGGGCATTTTACACCTTTTAAACAAAGGGTTTATGATCTGGTAGAAGCCATATTTAAGCAAAATGCTGTGCGGGAAATAAAGGAAAGGTGAGAGAAAAACAATGAATCACTGTATGGAAAAGTGGAAAGAGCGCAGAATCGTGACAAGAAATGATGCGGCAGAAGTGCTGCTGGATATGATCCGTCCCTTAAAAGGCTTTTACAGCCCAGGCAGAAGCTGGCTGAAAGCGGGGAATACAGGAGTCCATTACGGCGATAAACCGGCCTGGATGGAGGGGTTTGCCAGGGTGATGTGGGGGCTTGGCCCCTTGTGGTCTCAGGATAATAACGGCCTTTTGGCAGAACTTAAGCAGGAGGCAGATGAATGGCTGGATTTGTACTTAGAGGGAATCATCCACGGCACAGACCCGGATCATGAAGAGTATTGGGGCGATCTGGTGGATTATGATCAGAAAATGGTGGAAATGGCCTCTCTGGTGACGGGAATCAGCTTATCCCCTCAAAAGCTTTGGAATCCTCTTGCAGAGAAGGAGAAGAAAAATCTCTATGACTGGCTGAATCAGATCAATGACCACAAGGTCCACCCTAATAATTGGAGATTCTTCCGCATTCTGGTGAACATGATGTTTCAGCTTTTAGACCTGCCCTGGCCGGAGGAGGTCATGGAGGATGATATGGCAGTCATAGAAGGCTGTTATACAGGGGACGGCTGGTATTACGACGGAAATGCGGGACAGGTGGATTATTATATTCCCTTTGCCATTCATTTTTACGGCCTGATTTACGCTCAGATGATGGAGCAGAAGGACCCGGAGAGAAGCAGGAAGTTCAAGGAGCGTTCCCACATATTTTCCCACGATTTCGTTTACTGGTTTGCAGAGGATGGGCGGGAAATTCCCTATGGAAGGAGCCTGACCTACCGCTTTGCCCACAGCGCTTTTTTCGGAGCCATGGGCTTTGCCGGAGTTGAAGGGGCTGGATATGGGATCATGAAGAGCCTGGCTCTTAAGAACCTGGAACAGTGGCTGAAGTTTCCGATCTTTGACAATGGAGGCTTCTTATCCATCGGCTACGGGTATCCCAACCTGTTCATGAGCGAACGCTATAATGCCCCAGGCTCTCCCTACTGGGCCTTTAAGTCCTTCTTCCTTCTGGCCCTCCCCCAGGAACACCCTTTCTGGCAGGCTGAGGAAGAGGCATATCCATATGAAGAAAAGAAGCTGCTTTCCCATCCTCATATGCTGGTCACCCATGACAAGCACAATCATGTGCTGGCCTATGTGGCCGGACAGCACTGCAGAAACCACGGGGCCTGCCCGGAAAAATATGAAAAATTCGTTTATTCCAATAAGTTCGGATTCAGCGTATCCAGGGGCTTTGGCTTATCCGAGGGGGCTTTTGACAGCACCCTGGCGGTGTCTTTGGCCGGAGAAGAGCAGTATCAGATGCGTTATGGGGCCCGAAGCTTTGAAGTGAACGGGGATGAAGTGAAGATCACTTACCGGCTCATGCCGGGAGTAGACGTGGTAAGCCGGATCATCCCTCAGGGAGCCTGGCATGTGAGAATCCATGAAATCAGGACGGAACATGAAATCGATGCGGCTGACGGCGGCTTTGCAATTCCGGTGGAATCGGCAAAGTATGACAGAAGCTGTATTGAAGAGGGAGAAGAAACGGCCTCGGCCTCTTTCCCCTGGGGCATCAGCAAGGTGGTCAGCTTAAGCGGCGGAAAGGGGAAAATGGTGGATGCTTTCCCGAATACCAATCTATTCCATCCCTTAACCCTTATCCCCATGGTCTGTTACCGGCTGAAACCTGGGACTCACCGGCTCATTACCTGCGTCATAGCCGATGATTCGAAAGAGGCACAATGCCTGGCAGCGGAGATTCCTGGGGTCCGTTCCTGACGGCTGCTTTGGCAGGGGGCTTTAAAACCATTGACACGCAAATCATATATTGTTATAATTTTTATACAACATATATATTTGGTCTGTTACAGGATAAATGGTTATAAGACCTGCTTAAGGAGTGCATATGACTTTACAAGAAAAAAATGAAGAACTGAAAAACTACCTTTCCCAGCTTGGAAGCGTTGCCGTTGCTTTTTCATCAGGCGTTGATTCCACATTTCTGCTGAAAACAGCCCATGATGTGCTGGGAGACCGTGTGATTGCCGTTACAGCCCGCTCCTGCTCCTTTCCTGAAAGAGAGTTAAATGAGGCCGTGGAATTCTGTAAAGCAGAAGGAATCCGGCATTTTATTGTGGACAGCGAAGAGCTGGATATAGATGGTTTCAGCAGCAATCCGAAAAACCGTTGCTACTTATGCAAGCATGAGCTGTTTGAAAAGATAGCCGTCATCGCTGCCGAACACGGTATCAGTGAAATTGTGGAAGGTTCCAATGAGGACGACAACGGGGATTACCGCCCCGGCTTACAGGCGGTGGCGGAGTTAAATGTCCGCAGCCCTCTGCGCCATGTAAAGCTCACAAAGGATGAAATCCGGGAACTGTCCAGAGAGCTGGGCCTGCTGACCTGGGATAAACAGTCATTTGCCTGCCTGTCCAGCCGCTTTGTTTACGGCGAGACTATTACCAGGGAAAAATTGTCCATGGTGGACCGGGCAGAGCAGCTTCTTTTGGATATGGGATTAAAACAGGTCCGGGTCAGAATCCATGGCACCATAGCCAGGATTGAGGTCCTTCCTTCCCAGTTGATGCAGTTGGTGGAGGGCCCGAAGAGACAGGAGATTGTAGATGCATTTCATGGCCTGGGCTTTTCCTATGTGACACTGGATTTGGACGGCTACCGGACCGGAAGCATGAACCTGACTTTACCGGAAGAGTGAGAATCGCTTTTGTATTATCTTAAATAATAGAAAAAACGGCTTTTGTCCCGCAGACATTCCATTTCCTGCAGGGCAAAAGCCGTTTTTTTGTTTTATATATTCCACGGAGCAGCGGATAATCTAAAAAAGCGTAATAAAAAGAAAAAACAAAATGCCCGCCCCCCCAAAATTGCCGATAGGTGCAGGTGAGCACGATATGATTTGAAATGAGGCAACTGCCCAACGGCCTTATTTCTCCCTGAGCTGCTCGAACTCCATAAGCTTAAAGGAAATGAACAGCTTATAAATATCAGTATCTGAATCTATATGGATATTCAACATCTCACAAGCTTTATCAATCCGATAACATACCGTATTCCGGTGGATAAACATTTTTCGCGAAACTTCCCTCATGTTTCGCCCGAAGAGCACATAATTGCGGAGGGTTTCATAGAATGCCGTCCCGTATCGTTCATCGTCCTCCTTTAACTCAGACAGGCCAGGGAGGCAAAATCTTTCCACTAGTTCCGGATCTTTGACTGCGCACAGCAAATTGTAAAAATAAATGTCGTCAAAGGGTAGAATATTCTCCGGCAAATTGAGGTGTAACCCGGTTTCCAGACTCTGTACTGCTTCCTTATACATCGTCCTGAATGCCAGAATATCATTAAAGACATTGCTGACTCCTGCCAACAGTTCGTTTTTTTTCAAAAAACTGATTAATTCAGCATAAAACCCCTGAATGTCATCCAGATGGTTGAAGTCTGTCATCACCACAATTCCGCTTTTGGTGATGGTGCTGGAGGTCCATGGGAACTGGTTTCTGAAGTCCTTTTGTGTCCTCGTTAAAATCAAATTAGCCCGGATCGCAGGTGTATCTTCTCCGTCTCTCGATTTATGGCCGATTAAAATGACAAATTTGTATGGTTTCAGGTGCCATCCAATTCTCATCAGCCGTTCTTCACAATCCGCTTTATCAGGGATGTTTCTGTCCAACAGATCCAACAAAAAGGTTCCTCGGATGCTGTTGTGAATCTGGTTCAACTCACGCTGAGCGCTCAGAAAAATAAGCTCTGACAAATGCTTCATCAGCGCTGCGTCAAAGCGTCCGAAGGGGCGCTTTATCTCAGCCAGGGACAGGTAGTAGTCATATTCCTGGGTAGAGCTCTTTACCCGCATCAGCAGCCTGCGATTTTTCTTTGCATAGCCCTGATTATGAATAAACGGCTCGGATGAGATTGCGATCTTGGATAAAATTTCAAGAACGTTTTCTCTCTGGACAAAGTCATGAGTTGCATAGCCTTTGTTTATTCCAATGTTGATTCCTTCATCTGCATCGGCATCAACTCCTGCCACTTCAGCTTTTAATATGGCCCTGGATGAGATGTCCCATAAGAAGAGCGGGTTTCCGAAAACTTCTGCAGCGCACGCGAAAAGGCTGTTGAGCCCGCCGCCTTTCAAAACAGATTCCGTCAACAGAGACAAATTACGTGCATGGGCCGCGGCGTCTTCAAAAATGGCGACAACTTCTGAAATTAGCTGGGAGGGCCCCACACTGCCGGGAAACTCAACAATATCACAGTCAGTATTATCGGTATTGAACTCGAACTCACAATCGTGAATAACAAAAAGACACGGCCTGTTCTGCTCGAATTTAATTTCATTGAATTTTGAGGCCCGCAGCACAATAATAGCGCTGTCCAGCATCGGCGCTTCCGTTTCGTGGTAGGCATAGACAGCAATATATTTTCGCGCGTCGTGCAGTTGGGTCCGGATTGGGGAAACGGACAGCATATCAATAATCGTTTTAATGAGCACCATTGCGTTTCTTCCTCCTGGTAATCTATGATTATCCCGCATAGTTCCAAACACATCATACTTTGTTTTTAATATACCACAGTTTGCTTTTAAATGACAAAACAAATTCGGTTAGCGTCAAGAAATAGTTGGTATATTTCCGCTTTTGTACCATGGGTTGTTCAATGGCACAAAAGGGGAAGCAAAGTTTTGATGAGTTTTGTTCCATATCCGATGACTTTACAAAATATTTATAATATTATGAAAATACAAAAGGGCCCTGTAGAAGCATTGAGAATCAATAATTATGGAGGAGGACAAATAATATGAATCTTAATATTAAGGGAAAGGTAGCAGTCGTCACCGGAGGGGCGACAGGAATCGG
>NZ_JASGFH010000035.1:0-17845 GCF_047605665.1 Lacrimispora sp.
TTTACTGCCCATGCTTTCTGGGCATCTTGGTACACCCGCGGGGTGTTTCCTATTTCTTGCCCACGCTCTTTGGGCATCTTGGTATACCCGCAGGGTATTTCCTATTTACTGCCCACGCATTCTGGGCACCTTGGTATACCCGCGGGGTGCTTCCTGTTTCTTTACAGAAGATCAGGAACGCAGCAGAGCCGCGTCCCTGTAAATTATACTTGAGAAAACTTGTAAATCGTGGTTGTCTGATACTCTTCTCCTGCCTTTAAGAAAGGGCATGGAAATTCCGGCTTGTTGACGGCATCAGGGAAATTCTGAGTCTCAAAGCAGTAGCTGCCCCTCTTTCCATAAAGGGTTTTCCCCTTACCTGCCGTTTCCGGCTTCATGGCATTAGCAGTATAGAACTGAATTCCCGGCAGATCTGTATAAACCTCCATCCGAATACCTGTCTTGTCCGATTCCGCAGCAGCAGAAAGGGCCAATTCTCCCGGCTCGTGATTGAGAACCCAGTTGTGGTCATATCCCGCTCCAATGCGCAGAGCCTCGTAATCCTGCTCAATGTCCTGTTCAATGGTCTTCATAACATTAAAATCCATGGGAGTTCCCTTGACCGGAACAAATTCTCCCGTTGGAACCAGTCCTTCGTTGGTTTTCGTGAAGGTGTCTGCGTCAATCCACACTCTCTGCTTCATGGCCCAGCCCCCATCCTGTCCGTCTAAGTTAAAATAGCTGTGGTTGGTGAAGTTAGCCACTGTATCGGCGTCGCAGACCATATGATAAGAAATCACAAGGCTGTTATCCGGAGTCAGAGTATAGGTGATGGTGATGTCCGCATTTCCCGGAAATCCCTGGTCCTTGTCAGGAGAAGAAAGGAAAAAACTGACCCTGGCTCCTAAATCGGTCTCCTCTGCCTGTCCCTCCCAAAGGCGTCTGTGGTAAAGGTCGGGAGCGCTATGTAAATTGCTGGAACCATTATTCGCTTCCAGCTTGTACTCTGTTCCGTTCAGAGAAAATGCTGCACCTCCGATGCGGTTGGAATTGCGTCCGATGGGAGCTCCAAAATGAGGGGGATTGATTAAGTATTCCTCTGCACTGTCAAACCCCAGGATAACATCCGTCTCTTTTCCATCTCTGTCCGGCACATTCATCGTAACCCATACTGCACCCAAATCAGTAAAAGAGGCTGACACTCCATTTTCATTGCTCAGTGTGTACAGGCTGATCTCCCTTCCGTCCGGCATGTTTCCCCAATGCTCTTTCTTATATGCCATGTCTGCTTCCTCCATTTTATTTTTTCATGAAAAGTCCCTCTCCAAAAAGGAGGGGACTTTCTGATTTCATTATGCTTTTGCCTTGATATAGCCCTGGGCAGTTAAAAGTTCTGCGGACAGAACTGCGCCGCCTGCTGCGCCCCGGACTGTGTTGTGGGATAAGCCTACGAACTTATAATCATAAACGCTGTCTTCCCTGATACGTCCTACGGAAATGCCCATGCCCTTTTCATAATCCACGTCAAGGGTGATCTGGGGGCGGTTATCCTCTTCTAAGTACTGCATGAACTGCTTTGGAGCGCTTGGAAGGTCTAATTCCTGTGCAATTCCTTTAAAGCTCACGATGCGGTCAATCAGTTCCTCTTTGGTTGGCTTTTTGCGGAACTTTACAAAAACTGCCGCTGTGTGGCCATTTAGAACCGGAACTCTGAGGCACTGGCAGGTGATGACAGGGCCGCTGGCTTTTACGATTTCTCCGTTTTCAACTTTTCCCCAGAGGCGAAGAGGCTCCTGCTCGCTCTTTTCCTCTTCTCCGCCAATATAAGGGATTAAATTTCCAACCATTTCCGGCCAGTCCTGAAAGTTCTTTCCCGCTCCTGAGATCGCCTGATAAGTGGTAGCCACCACTTCATAGGGCTCGAATTCCTTCCAGGCAGTCAGAACAGGTGCGTAGCTTTGAATGGAACAGTTAGGCTTTACTGCAATAAATCCCCGTTCTGTACCCAGACGCTTTCTCTGGTCCTTGATGACCTCAAAATGCTCTGGATTGATCTCCGGAATCACCATGGGAACGTCGGGAGTCCATCTATGGGCGCTGTTATTGGATACCACCGGAGTCTCTGTTTTGGCATAAGCTTCTTCAATGGCCTTGATCTCTTCTTTTGTCATATCCACGGCGCTGAATACAAAGTCAACACTGGCTGCAACAGCTTCCACTTCATTGACATTCGTCACAACCAGCTTTTTTACTGATTCCGGCATTGGAGTGGTCATTTTCCAGCGGTCGCCTACTGCTTCTTCATATGTCTTTCCTGCGGAACGGGGGCTGGCTGCCACAGTTACCACTTCGTACCATGGATGGTTCTCCAGCAAAGAGATAAATCTCTGCCCTACCATGCCGGTTGCTCCTAAAATACCGACTCTCAATTTCTTTTCCATATTTTTCTCCTCGCTTTTTTCATATTGTAATACGAATCGTTCAGCTAAATTCTTAACTATCCTATAACAAAGTGAAAAAAAAATCAATATTTATTCGCCATAAAAATACATTTGTACGCGCATCAAAGACATTCATTAAAATCTGTACTGCCCGAAAGCACTAAAGGCGCACCTTGCTGCCTTTTCCATCCCGTTTTCCGATTTTCAGCCGATTTAGGTGGACGTCTTTTTCCTTACCTCCCAGAGGGTCCTCTCTCTGCCCTTCAGGCGAATTCACCTTATAACGGATAACCGGGTCTTCACCCAGAAGGTATACCTCTTCCAGCTCTTCTCCCTGGGACAGCTTGATGCCCCTGACACCTCTGGCATTCTTTTTCAGCTCAGGGATTTCTTCTGTTAAAAACCTCAAGAAAATTCCCGATGTCGTCTGAAGCACCACATCGGTCTGACCTTCCAGGGCCTGAATGGAGAGAAGGAGGTCGTCGTCCTGAAGCTTGGTAGCTGCCACTGTTCGGTTATTGGTTTCAAATTCTTCTCCGGGAACCAGCTTGACCAAAGCCTGCTTTGTGGCAAATAAGAACTTCCGCCCTTTTAATCCTGACCCATGACATAAGTATATGATCTCTTCCTTTGTCCCGTCAAACTTGCTCAAATTGTCAATAGGCGTTCCCTTGTCCCGGAGCTTTCCTGCCGGAATATCCAGAATCTTCACCTGATGGAGATTTCCCGTATGGGTGAAAATACAGATTTTATCCGTATTTAAACAGTTTACCACATAAGGATGCTCTGTTTCAATGGTATCTTTATTCCTGTCATAAGAAGCTTTATCAAGAACTTTGCAATATCCAAAACGGTCCATAACAAAGGTGACTTCCGACACAACAACAGCGGTTTCATCGTAAACGGCTTCCTTTCCGTCCTCAATGAGCGTTCTCCTCGGTGTGCCGTATTCTTCTTTGATGTGAGACAGGTCTTTTTTTATCACTTCATCCATATTTTTACGGCTGGAGAGAATCTTTTCATATTCTGCAATTTTAGCCAGAGTCTCCTTATATTCCTTTTCCAACTGGAGAATTTCCAGACCGATCAGCTTATAAAGGCGCATTTCCAGAATGGCAGTGGCCTGTTTTTCTGTAAAATGCAGGGCCTGGGCATCCTTTTCAAAGCCCTTGACCCGGAAATTAATATTGGAAATATCTCCGGTCATCAGGCAGCTTTTTGCATCCTTTAAATTCTTGGAACCTCTTAAGACTGCGATGATTAAATCAATGACATCACAGGCCTTTATCAAGCCTTCCTTGATCTCTTTCTTTTCCAGCTCTTTTTCCAAAAGGGTCTGGTATTTTCTGGTGGCATTTTTATACTGGAAATCCAGGTAATTTTTCAGGATTCCCCTTAAGCTCAAAGTTTCCGGACGTCCGTCTGCAATCGCCAGCATATTGACGCCATAGGTGTCTTCCAGTTTTGTCTTCTTATATAAGATGTTGCGGATTCTTTCCACATCTGCATCCTTGCGCAGTTCCAGCACAATGCGGATTCCGTCTTTATTGGACTGGTTGGAAATGTCCACCACATCGGTAAGCTTTTTGCTCTCTACCAGATCAGCCACATCCACCAGGAATTTGTTGATTCCGGCTCCTACCATTGTATAAGGAATTTCTGTGATCACCAGCTTATCCTTATCCGCCTTCCGTTTTCCAAGCTCCACTTCCATTTTTCCCCGGAGCTTGATCTTTCCTGCACCCGTTTCATAAATGGCAGGCAGATCGCTTTTATTGGCAATGATGCCTCCTGTGGGAAAATCAGGTCCGGGCAGATATTCCATCAATTCCGGAACAGAAATTTCCGGATTGTCTATGTAAGCAAAGACCGCGTCAATGACCTCTCTCAGATTGTGAGCCGGAATGCTGGTGCTCATGCCTACCGCAATGCCCTCTGCCCCGTTGATCAGAAGGTTGGGAACGCGCACGGGAAGAACCTCCGGCTCTTTTTCCGTTTCATCATAGTTGGGGACAAAGTCCACAGTCTTATCTAAATCCTTTAAATAAACTTCCTCGGCAAACTTTTCCAGCCTGGCCTCCGTATAACGCATGGCCGCCGCCCCGTCTCCTTCAATGGAACCGAAGTTTCCGTGACCGTTAACAAGAGGCATTCCCTTTTTAAATACCTGGGACATGACCACCAAGGTCTCGTAAATAGAACTGTCTCCATGGGGGTGATACTTACCCATGGTATCGCCTACAATACGGGCTGATTTCCTGTGAGGCTTGTCGTGGTTCAAGCGAAGCTCGCTCATATCGTATAAGACGCGCCGCTGTACCGGCTTTAGACCGTCTCTGGCATCCGGGATGGCTCTGGCAGTGATTACGCTCATGGAATAATTCATGTAGCTCCTCTGCATTTCCTCGGAATATTCTGTTTTAATGATTTTTTCTGCCATGTTATCCTCTCTTCTTTCCTATGCGTCGATCTCCGCTTCTTCCGCGTGTTCGTAAATAAACTGACGTCTGGGAAGCACGTCGCTGCCCATGAGCATTTCCGTTATTTCAGAAGCCATGCGGGCATCCTCGATTTCCACCTGCTTTAAAACTCTCCGCTCCGGATCAAGGGTGGTTTCCCAAAGCTGTTCCGCGTCCATTTCACCAAGACCTTTATAGCGTTGAAGGGTGAATTCTCCTGTATGGGTCTTTTTGTACCTCTCCAATTCCTTTTCGTCATAGAGGTACTGCTCCTGCCCCCGTTTGGGAATCACCTTAAATAAGGGGGGCATGGCAATGAATACGTGGCCGTTGTAAATCAGCTCCGGCATAAAACGGTATAAAAATGTGAGAAGAAGGGTGTCAATATGGCTTCCATCCACATCGGCATCGGTCATGAGGATGATCTTGTGATACCGAAGCTTGGTGATATCGAAATCATTGCCGTAACCTTCAGAAAATCCGCAGCCAAAGGTGTTGATCATAGTTTTGATCTCCGCATTGGCCAACACCTTGTCCATGGAAGCCTTTTCCACATTTAATATCTTTCCTCTGATGGGAAGGATGGCCTGGTATTTCCGGTTTCTGGCTGTTTTGGCAGAGCCGCCGGCGGAATCTCCCTCTACAATGAATATTTCACAGTTTTCCGCTTCCCGGCTTTCGCAGTTTGCCAGTTTTCCGTTGCTGTCAAAGGAAAATCTGGATTTGGAAAGCATGTTGGTCTTGGCCTTTTCTTCTGCCTTACGGATTTTTGCGGACTTTTCGGCGCATCCGATAACTGATTTCAGCACCTCTAAATTGCGGTCAAAGTAACGCTGCAGCTCATCTCCTGTCACTGTAAACACCGCTTTCGTAGCATCGGCGCTGGCCAGCTTTGTCTTGGTCTGGCCTTCGAAGATAGGATCAGGGTGTTTAACCGCCACTACGGCAGTCAGGCCGCTTCTGGTATCAGCTCCCGTAAAGTTGGTATCCTTTTCCTTTAAAATGCCCAGCTCTCTTGCATAGGTATTGATCATCTGGGTGAACCGGGTCTTAAATCCGGCTAAGTGGGTTCCTCCCTCCTGGGTGAAAATGTTGTTACAAAAGCCCAGGATATTTTCTTCAAAGGTGTCCACAAACTGAAAGGCGATCTCCGCCTCCACTTTATCCACAGTTCCCTTAAAATAGATGGGGTCATGGACTCCATCTTTTCCGGAATTTAATTCCTTTACATAGGCGATGATTCCGTCAGGCTCGTGATAAATGACGGTCTCTTCCTCTCCCTGTCTGTTGTTTTTATAGGTGATATGGAGATTGGGGTTTAAATATGCAGTCTCATGAAGGCGGCTTTTCAGCCACTCCGCTTTAAAACGGGTTCTTTCAAATATCTCCTCATCGGGCAGAAAGTTGATTTCTGTTCCGGTTTCTTTTGTTTTTCCTAACGTGGGAAGCAGGCCATCCACCAGTTCTACCGTTGGTATGCCCCGCTCATATGCGTCGTAATGAATCAGACCATTCTTATGTACTTTAATTTTCATGTTGGCTGATAAAGCGTTTACCACCGAAGAGCCCACACCGTGAAGGCCGCCGCTGGTTTTGTAGGCATCGTTGTCAAACTTGCCTCCAGCATGAAGGGTGGATAAAACCACACGCTCTGCTGACACGCCCTTCTGATGCATTTCCACCGGAATTCCACGGCCAGAGTCCTTTACCGTGCAGGACCCATCCGCTTCCAAAGTGACCCATATCTGGTCACAGTAGCCGGCCAGATGCTCGTCCACCGCATTGTCCACGATTTCGTAAATCAAATGATTCAGTCCCTTTGTCCCAACACTTCCTATATACATGCCCGGACGCTTTCTCACCGCCTCAAGGCCCTCCAAAACGGTAATACTATCCGCATTATACTGTGTTTTTGCCATGATACTCCTCCGCATCCCCAGGGGGGCCTCTCTTTCCCCTGCGGGTAAATTTACCTCATCTGGTATTGTCACGCTCCATTATACAACGTATGTTCGGTTTTTGGCAAGTTGCTGGCCGGTTTTTTTACCAATTTTTGTGAAAAACTATTGATTGTTTGCAGGCTGCTGTGATATAATGTATTGCGTTATAAGTGATATTAAGCAGATATAGTTCATTGGTAGAACATCAGCTTCCCAAGCTGAGGAGGCGGGTCCGATTCCCGTTATCTGCTCTAGCCCTTGTATTTACAAGGAAAAAAGGACTTCCGGAATAATCTGGAATGTCCTCTTTTTTTTGCTTTGACACCACTTATATTTTTTATAGTATTTTCTCTCTCTTTTTTTCCTCTTCTCTTTTTTCGTATCCGATAATATATAGAAATACAAGTCTGCAGCTATTGCAAGGCTGACATGCCTATAATTACCTGCATAACCTTTAACGGTCTACCTTGCACTCGGTCGAAATAATGTTGCCGGACACGTACTGCCTTAAAAAGAGTTACTTTACTCTCTGTCAGCTCTTCTGCTTAACATTACTTGTGCAAAACAAAAAAGAGGGATTAACTCTCTAAAATGTTAATTTCTTTGCCCTATCAGTATTTCCGCAGCATTATAATATATATTTAGAAATTCAAATATTTAGGATATTCCGATGAATCACTAACTATAATCCTTTCTGGAAGCCATCCTCGTTTTAGTCCATACTCAAATAAATCCTTAAAAGATAGGGAGACCTTTTGACCTTTTGAAAAATGATATAAGTTAAATAAATACGCCTGAACAGACAAATTAGACAACGCTCTTCTTATTTCATATTCAAAATTACACATATCTTTTTCATCAATTAATTTATTATTGTGCAGGGAACAAATATATGATAAATACATTAACGTTTTATCAACGTCATGCTCTAAATTCGACTTACAATTATAATGGAATTTTTCATTATACCAGGTATAATCGTAATCAAACATATACATTATCTTTGATATGTCCTGATCTTCTCTGAATTTTTCAATTAACGTATTAATAAACTCCATCCTCTTCAATTTTATGGAGTGTTTCCATTGATGCAAAGAAAAAATTCCACCTATTATAATTGTGATTAGTATAGCAAAATCTACATATTCGCCTCCTTCCAAAGAAATAAACCAATTTATCAATTTAGTAATAAAGTAATCCATAATTTCTCACTTCCCCTTTTATTGTCATTATATCATAAAGATAAGGGATTGGAAGAATCTATTATAAGAAAGCTCCATTTTATACCAACACATTAGTTTAAATTGTATACCGCACTCCTCTATGCAGAAAATTATTATAATATAAGCTGTGACGCTGTAACGGTTGCAGACAGACTTCTTGATAGGTCAACAGAAGATAAATGATGTATAAAAAACAGAATTATTAGAATCTATCTCAGGTCTAAATGAGACTCCAAAAATGTATTCCCATTGGAAAACAGTTGTAAAAAAATATTACATTAACTGATATCAACCTTCCCATAAACACGCAATTTACTCCGGTTCAATTTCCTTTATCTGTTGTTTTCTTTACCCTAGCAAACGCAAAAGATCCTTTCGAATACCGGGCTTCTTAATATTGGGTTTTGAGATAAAAAAGAGCCGGCAAACTGCCAGCTCTGAAATCACTATGCGACCTTGGAATAATCCATCACAGCCACTTCCTGCATTAATTTCTTTGCAGAATTGACCATATTTTCCAAACGCTCAGCAACATCGTCAGTATAATATTTTTCGCCACATTGCTCGCATTCTTCACAAGGTACGTTTTTAATCACAATAATACAGCCCTTATAATTTACAACATGTGTTGTAGTACTTGGTTTTACCGTGTCGCATTTGCAAAACATGCACATAATTAACGCCCCTTTCTGGTCTTTAAATCATCTTCAAATTTTACCGTATTGGGATAATACGCAGTAATAATGTATATATTTTCGTCATCTGTTCCAACAACTATATGGATAGCCATATTATTTACATTATATCCAAAAATCAGACAACTGGGATGAGGAAAATCATCTGGATAATTCTCAATAATTTCACCATTCAAAACACAATTTTTAATATCTGCCCGGCTTATATCCCGCTCCTGCATTCGTTCTAAACAGTGTGCAGACCATCTGATTTTTCCATCGTTCAATAATGTTTTTAGAATATCTAAATCCATGCTCTGCATCCCCTTTTATTTGTTACTTTATTTTATCACACATATCATGGAATATCCAATCTAATTGTCACTAATTTTAGGAATTAAAGCTGAAAAAGAAAAATCACCCACAAAGCACCGCCGGCTCTGTCTGCCGCGTCTCCCCCTTCACAACCTCCTGTATCTTCAGTTCCTTCAGCGGAAACGGCTTATAATAATAATACCCCTGTATACTGTCGCACTCAGAGCGTTCCAACAGCCTTACATGTTCTTCTGTCTCAGCGCCCTCGCAGACAACCGAAATTCCCAAGCCTTTTATCAGGCCAATGAGCTGGAGAAACGTGCGCGGTTCTTTTTCATCTGCATTCTTATCCAAAAAAGCGCGGTCAAATTTGATTTCATCAAAGGGAAGGGACTGGATTGCCTTTAAAGAAGAATATCCGTTTCCAAAATCATCCATTGACACTTTATACCCCAGCTCATGAATTCTGCGGATAAAGGTATGGGAATCGTCAATATCCTGAATATAAGCGCTTTCCGTCAATTCGAACACAATCAGCCTGGAAGAAACGGGATACCTGTTTCCAAGCTCCTTTAGCCGGGCAATAAACCGGTCTATTTCCAGCAGATGCACCCTGGAAACATTGACGGATATGGGAACGTTCTTTTCCCGAAAGCTCTCATTTCCGCTTAAATAGGCAAATACCCTTTCATACACATAAAAATCCAGTTCCACAATATCTCCGGTCTGCTCCAGAATCGGGATGAATTCGCCTGGGTAGACAAAAGCTCCATCAGCCCTCTTCCAGCGCACCAGCGCTTCCACTCCGCAGATATTCTTATTCCCGCAGGAAACCTGAGGCTGGACATAGACTTCAAATTCATTCTGTTCCAGGGCATTTTGGAAGGAATGGATAATATCCGAACGCTTCTTTGCCGCCTGCCCCAGCGCTTCGCAGTATACGGCAATATCCTGGTGGGAAGTCTTGGAAGACTTATGGGCATAATGGGCATTGTTGATCATTGTTTCCACAGTTTCGCATGGATCTGAAATAAAATAAATCCCGCTTTTTACAATAAACCGGGCACCTTTGTAAGCTTCGTTTGCAAGGCGGGAAAACTGCTTGTTCCAGTTCTGGATCATTTCCATCCCCTCTTCTCTGGACATCCCTGAAATATCCGCAAGATAGGTGAAATTGTCAGAATACAGACGGTGGGCACAAAGGCAAAAAGTCTGGCTGTTCAATTCCGCTGCCAAACGTTTTAAAATATTGTCCCCTTCCCTGCGTCCGTATATATCATTGACGTATCCGAAATTATTGATATCCAGGCATACGATTGCCAGATGGGCGTCACTGCCGGAAAACTGGAGAACCTTCCTGACAATGCTCATAAATGCCTTATAACCGTACAGCTCCGTCAGCTCATCACGGTCAGACAGCACATTTTTCTTCATGTCAAGTATCTTGCTGATCTGTCCCGTTTCATCCATATCCAGAGACTTGATCATCTTTTTGTTTTCATACATCTTTTTATCCGCTTCCTTCAGCAGATCGTCCATCAGATAGTAGTGCTCCCTTGTGCTGACCGCATAGCCGCTGGCATAGCTGAGCCGTATAGTTCTTCCATTGTTAAAACGGTCTGTCAGTTCACGGACCCGGTCAAGATAATCTTCTATCAGCCCCTCATCACAATTTTCAATGATGGTGACAAATTCATCTCCCCCAAACCGGCCGAGAAAGTATTTCTCATCAGATGCCTGGCGCAGAATGGAAACGAAATTTTGAATCAGCTTGTCCCCTTGTTCATGTCCGTAAAAATCATTTACTTTTTTTAGGTTATTTAAATCAAAAAGGGCAAATCCAATCTTTAAGGTGCTGTCATTGCAGTCCAGCATCGTCATCCGCTCAAGGCAGGCGTGTTTGTTCATAATACCTGTAATATCGGTGTATGCCTTCCGTTTCAGTCCCCTGTTGATCTCTTCTTTGGAAAACAGCAGAGAAACCGCCATAATGGAAAGAAGAATAGAAGCGCCGTAAGTAAGGCGGATTCGGGAATAGGGCATACCGGAGCTTATAACCAGATTCCTGTCTGTCAGTCCATATATCTGTATCACAAGAATCAGCGCAATGACCATTGCACATGAATAAAGCAAAAAAGTGGTGTATCTGTTTTTCATATTACCTCCTGCCGGACAATAATCCGCTTTGCCATATCTTCACTGATTCCGATTCTTGACCCCTTGATGCTAATGAGAAAGTAATTATTGAATTTAGACACAAGCACAAGTTCCGCTCCTGTAAGAAAACCCAAAGACTCCATGCGGTGCCGGAGTTTTTCATTTCCCGCCAGGCGGACAATCGTATAGAGTACTCCTAATTCAGCTAAGAACAAAGGCATATTATCCCTCCATTAAGCCAACAGTTAGATCAAGCTAACTGGCGTTACTATGATACCATATAATTCCATATAACACAAGTATAAATTGATTCATTTAAACAGGTCTGCAAGCAAAAAAATGCGTCTTAACCAGGCTGTAAAAAGCCGTTTAAGACGCATTTTCATATCATTGACAGATTGGGGGATAAATGACAGGCCTTTCTATACGCTCCATCCAAGACTTTCCTGCTGAATGGTGAACAGCTTATGATACAATCCCTTCTGCTCAAGAAGCTGGTCATGGGTGCCTTCTTCCACAATCCGGCCCTTATCCAGCACGATGATTTTATCAGCTTCCGTCACTGTCCGCAGGCGGTGGGCAATTACAAGAACCGTTTTGTTTTCAATCAGCGCACCGATGGCCTGTTGAATCAGCGCTTCATTTTCCGGATCAAGGGAGGCGGTGGCCTCATCCAAAAGCACGATGGGAGCATCTTTTAACAAAGCTCTGGCAATGGACAGTCTCTGCCGCTCTCCTCCCGACAAGGTGGAGCCGTTTTCTCCCAGCACAGTCTCATATCCACCTGGCAGCTTATTAATAAATTCTTCACAGCAGGCCGCCTTTGCAGCCGCATATATCTGAGCCTCTCCAGCATTTTCATTGCCAATGGCAATGTTGTTGTAAACCGTATCATGAAAAAGTGTCACATCCTGGAACACAAAGGATATATAGCTCATTAAGTGCTCCGGATCAAGAGTCCGGATATCCACGCCTCCAATGGTAATCTTTCCGCCGTTCACATCCCAAAACCGGCCAATCAGACGGGAAACCGTACTCTTTCCGCTTCCGGATGGCCCTACCAGCGCGGTGATGCCCCCTGCCGGAATATCCACAGTCATATCCTGAATGGTTTCTTCACCCTGATTGTAATGGAAATCCACCCGGTCAAGGGCGATCTCATAGGAGGAAATTTCCTCATCCGTCCGCCCTTCCATGGTCTGGGTTTCATAAAGCCTGCGCATACGGCCCAGGGCGATCTGATGATATAACAGCTCCGGCAGAAGCACCAGCTCTGTTAAAATAGGGCCGTAAATGCGGGTGACAATGAGCAGAAACATCAGCATGGTTACGATCTCCAGCCTGCCGCTGCCAAGAAGAACGGCTCCTGCCAGCACGGTCAAACCCACTCCAGCCTGCAGTATCACCTGCGCACCTGTCACAAATACACCTGTCCCAAACTCAAACTGAATGGCAAGATTACGCATGGTACGCAGGGCATTTTCCAGCATTTCAAACTTTTCCCCGTCTAAATTGCAGGCTTTAATCACCTTGATTCCTTCAATATACTCCTGCACCTGCCCGGAGGCCTCCAGCTTGGCATCGGCGTGTTTTTGTCCCAGCTTTTTCTGGACTTTGCGGCTTCCCAGTACAATGAAAAGAGAGATGGGAAGGGTGATAAAAGCGGCCAGGGCCATGCGCCAATCGAAAAATGCCAATAATGCGCATATGATAGTGACAGAAATGCCGTTAGCTGCCAACTGGGGGATGACATGGCTCAGCACATGCTCCTGAATAGCCACATCTCCCATAACATTCGTAGTCAGTTCCGTTAAGTCCTTAGAGTTAAACACGCTCATAGGCAGCCTGCGGATATGTTCAGCCAGTGCAATGCGGGACTTTTCACTTTCCATATAGGAAACCACATACGTTTTCCGATAGTCATTTTTGCTGCACAAAAATACTGCGCCTGCGCCAAGAAGGCCGCATCCAAAGAGAAGCCACATTTTCTGCCAGGAAACATCTCCTCCGCTCAAAGGCTTTAACAGTTCTAAAATCATCTGGACCATAATGCCAAAGGGGATCATCATGGAAAAATTCGTCAGAGTGCAGGCGGCAATGGCCGCTTTTAAATCCCTGTATCCTTTGTCAGACAGCATGAGAGCTGCCTGAAGGCGGGGCTGTTTGGTCGGTTCATGCATGAGATTCCACTCTCCCTTCCCGTTTGATCTGCCAACTGGCAGTTTCATTGTATGTGCTCCACATGGCGCTGTAGCGTCCTCCCCGGCTGACTAAGTCATCGTGGCTGCCCTCTTCTGCAACACGTCCGTTTTCAATCACGACGATCTTATCAGCGCTTCGGATGGTGGAAAGGCGGTGGGCAATGATGACCACTGTTTTTCCTGTCATCAGCGTTTCAAAGGCCTTTTGTATCAGATGCTCATTTTCCGGGTCGGCAAAAGCCGTCGCCTCATCAAGCACCACCACAGGCGCATCCTTTATGATAGCACGGGCAATGGCAATGCGCTGTTTTTCCCCTCCGCTTAAATGCACACCCTTTGTTCCGATCACAGTATCGTACCCCCTCGGCAGCTTCATAATAAAGTCGTGGCACCGGGCTGCTTTGGCAGCGGCAATGACCTGCTCCTCTGTGGCTTCTCCATTTCCCATGCGGATATTGTCCCTCACGCTCTGCTTAAACAGAAATACGTCCTGGAAAACAAAGCTGACCTTTTCCATGAGACTGGAGGAAGGAATATCCCGCAAATCCACATCTCCCAGCAAAATTGACCCATTTGCCACATCAAAAAATCTGGGAATCAGGTGGGCAATGGTGCTCTTTCCCCCTCCTGACGGTCCCACAATGGCAGTGACCTGCCCCTGTTTTGCGGTAAAGGAAATTCCGCTGAGAGCTTCTGTCTCCCCCTTATCATAGGAAAAGGTCACATCTTTAAATTCTATACCGTGGCCTTTTGGCATCTGAGGCGACTGAGGCTGAGCCAGCTCCTCCTCTGAGAGAATGCGGTCCATTGCCGCCACACCGCCTAAAATCTGCATGCTGTTGGAATTGACATACATCACCTTCATCAGAATCGATGCAATGGAAGGAACGAAAATCAGGTAGAAAATCAAAGTAGCAGCAAACTTCGGATAATCTGTCGTTCTCATCCCCACAAAAATCCCCACCGGTATGATAAAGAGGTAGATATTATTGATCAGGGTGGAAAATGAAGTAAAGGTATTTTCCCAGCTAAAGGTATAAGGAAGGACCATGTTGGTGTAGGCCTTTATGGTATTGTGAAGCCGCCGGAAGGAATAGACCGTCTGCCCAAATGCCTTGACCACGGAAATTCCCCTTATGTATTCCACCGTGGCATTGTTCATATCCTCCAGGGCGGTCTGATACTGTGACATCATTGTCCGGGACGCTTCATTGCCGTACATGGACATTTGCAGGATAAAGGCAATCACAACGCCTAAAAGAGCTCCGATGCCAAAGCGCCAGTCAACTGCCAGCAAAATTACAGTCATGACCACCGGTGCCACAAAAGCAGCCGCCATATCCGGAAGCTGATGGGCGATGAACCCCTCGACCTTTTCGATGTTCTCATCCATGATCTTGCGCAGCTTGCCGCTTCCGATCACCACATGAAGGCCTAAAGGCACCTTTGCCAGATGAGAGGCAAAATTCACCTTCAGCTCATACAGGGTGCCAAATGCTGCCAGATGAGAGCACACCAGAGCTCCGAAATAGAGCAAAATGTTGAGAGCCACCCCTCCAAAAGCCAGCCAGCCGTACCGAATCATTGTTCCGGTATCCAGCCCGCTTTTATCAGGCCACACACTTAAAACCTCACGGATCACCAGATAAATGGCAATATGAGGGATAAAGCTGGCAACAGAAGCCAGGGAAGATAACACCACTGCTCCGGCTACCAACGGCTTTTTCGTGGCAGCAAGCTCCAGAAGCCGGGCCATACCGGTCTTATAAGGCTTTGCTGAAGAAGATTTTTCAGTTTCCATATTTTCCTCCTTTTAGTTAGTTTTGTCTAACCATTATTTATTATAAAAAGGACTCTCGTCCTTTTTATTTCATGAAAACCTTATTTCGCACCGAACAAATGAATCCATCCGGCCTTGTAAAAATCCACAATATGACTGACATACTGCTTTGCATCTTCCTGCTCCATGTTATGGGCAACCGTTTCAAAAATGGCAGAAAAAAAGCCGCGGGACAGGATGTGCACCAGAGTCGGGGAAAAGGGCTCCACCGCATATCCATTCTGGCGCAGGATTTCGGCATATTTAAAAGTGGATTCATCCTCTTTTTCCACCAGAAATTCGATGTAATCCTCATAGGCTGACCCTGCAGAACAGCAGATCAGCAGGCGGAATGAATCGAAATTCTCGTAAATATAGTCCATCATACCGTTTAAGGCGTCAGAAGACGTCTGAAAGGTGAGATCAATGGGAGTATATTCGTATCTGTCATGGACATATAAAAACTGTCTGGTTAATTCAGCGGCAGCAGGTTCTACCAGCGCTGTAAACAATGCATTCTTATCAGAATAATACCCATAAATAGCGCCGGTGGTCACTCCGGCCTTAGCAGCAATATTGCGCAGAGAAGCTTCTGCAAATCCCTTTATCATAAACTCCTCTTTGCCCGCCGACAGGATGCGTTCCTGTGTGCTGACTTCATCCGCTGGCATAAATCCTCCTTTGTAACACCGTAATATAACACTGTTATAATACTCTCCGGTTCCTGGTTTGTCAAGTAAAAAACAACCTTTGTGTTAAAAATCTAATATATCACTCGAAATCCACTTTCTTCTTTAACAGGAATATCGGCTGAACAAATATCGTCTATTACAATGAAGCTCTCCTGCCTCAAATGCCCCAACAGCCGCCTGATGCCCTCCTCAGTTCCCTGCACCTCCATCTCAACTCTGCCGTCATCCAGATTCTTCACCCAGCCCGTCAGTCCAAGACCAACAGCAAAATGCTGGGTCCTGAAGCGGAATCCCACTCCCTGAACCCGGCCGCTCACATAAATATGTCTTCTTATCTTTTCCCATTTCTCCATATACTTCACCTCTGTTGTTTTTTTTCACGAAAGGGTTGATTTTTCGCCCTCTAACTGTTATAATATCAAAGGTTTAGCGGCTATGTCAATTTCTGGATTACTTTCATAGCGCACACCGTTTTCGAATATTATTTTTCTCATATTTGCTACTGTGGCTCAGGTGGTAGAGCAGCTGATTCGTAATCAGCAGGTCAGGGGTTCGAGTCCCCTCAGTAGCTTTAATAGAATCTCTGTCAATATAAGCTCCCCAGTAATACCTATTTATCAAAGAAGAAAAGAGGCCGGTAAAATACACCTGCCAATAAGGATGTTTTCAGTTTTTGAGAAAAGCCGTAGGATTTTAAGTCCTACGGCTTTTTTCTTGTCCTAAACCCTGAATTCCTGTTTCTTGGTCTCATAGCTGCCAATCAATGCCTTGAACTGTGTTTCAGATAGGTTCTCTAATGGCAACTGCTCAAAGGATTTACAAAACAGCTTATCTAAGTCACCAATTGCGTTTCTGAGCCTTTTCCAGTTGGTACGGCCTTCTCTGCCGTAAATTGATAGTAACAGGTCCAGTGAGGTTTGTCGAGCTGGGATGTGAATGTCACGGATTAAAAAGTTATTGCTTTGACCGTTCAAAGCAAAACAAACGAATGGGATGGCGGAGCTCATTTAACCTCCCCTTAAACCATTTAAATGAACTGGCGCAAACTAAAAGAATAGGGATAACAGATTGAAACCATGCGGATATTCGTATATAATATATCATGTCTTTTAATATCCACGCAGAGGTGAAAGGGGTGAGTCGTTTGCAGGGATATATCTCAGCGCGGGAAGTTTCCTGCAAATGGGGAGTATCGGAACGACGCGTACATCAATACTACCAAACCGGACGCATTCCGGGGGGGCCTCCTCCGATGCCCAAAAGCCTACTGATCCCCGAAAAGAAAATACCAGAAGGAAGTGACCGCTATGCTGCGTATTGCTATCTGTGACGACCAGCCAAGAGAGCTGGACATCATCAGCGAATACATAAAAGAATATCTTAACATCCATCTATGGGAAGCGGAGATTAAGGAATTTTCTCATCCGGATAAATTGCTGACCGCCATTGAAACCGAGAGCTTTCATCTCTACCTGCTGGATATTGTCATGCCTATGGTCAGCAGACTGGAGCTGGGGCAGAGCATCCGCCGTATCAGCCAGGAGGCACAGATCGTCTACATCACCACCGAGCCGGGCTATGCGCTGGATGCCTATGCGGTCAATCCGCTGCATTACCTGATCAAACCTGTAGAAAAGCAGGCTCTGTTTTCCGCACTGGAGCTGGCCTTTTCCAAGGTGGATTTCGGCAAAGAAATTACCGTTACTGTGAAAATCAAAGAGGGCCTGCGCACCCTGTCCGCAGGTCAAATTGCATGCTGCGAGTATAAAAACCACGCTGTGCACTATACACTTACCGGCGGCGAACAGGTGAAAACAACAACGCTTGCTTGCGGCTTTGCCGAGCATATCGCGCCGCTCCTGCGCGACGCGCGCTTTCTTTCCCCCCATGTTTCCTTTGCGCTCAATATGAGCCGTGTGGAAAAGCTGGCACACGAGGGCTTTTA
>NZ_JASGFH010000036.1:0-17748 GCF_047605665.1 Lacrimispora sp.
GGAAACGATAAAGCGGATTATCCAGAATGATTTGTCTGGCTTCACGGCTTTTCGTATTCACTGCAATGGGGGCTTTTAAATTTACTGTGCTTTCTTCCATGGGATCATGAATCACACTGATTACATAATAAGAAACCTCATCTTCCAGGTCTTCTGTTTTTAAAAGTTTTTGATCCTCTTTTGATAATTTTGGTTCATACTTTTCATAAAATTGGAATGGATTCATAAGGATAAATGAAACACTTGAATCCTCCAAAGACTGAAGGCAGATCATAGCATCGCTATTTTCCTGAAACGCCAGGGGAACATAATTTTTTAAGTCACTAAAGCCGAACAGCCCATCAGAAAAATGGATAAACTCTTCTTCTGAACAAGAAATCCTGCCAAAGTATTGGGTATTGATTTCCATGGTAAAACCTCCGAGAGTAAAAAATTAAGCGAGAACATCCATTGGGGCATGGCTAAATAAATTGGCTGAACTGGGTGGGACATAAATTGGCTTGCCAATATATTCAATATTTACATCAGGCATCTGAGTGATTGACATCTCAACACTTCCTGGTATGAATTCAAAATTTCCATTTGCCACTTTTATATCAAAACTCAGCCTGTCCATCTGATATTGCATCGATAAGTCAGGATCAGACCATTCAATCTCAGGGCCGGTGTTAGGAATGAAACGCAGTCCGAATTCTCCTGTAGGCTGCTGAGCGCGCTGGGTGAATATCTGATTAAGCGCATTTGAATTGGGGCTTAGTAACATAGCACTCTCCTTTGCATAGGTAGCGGTGGCCTCCATAGCGGCAGATTTGCCTTTGCTGGCCGCCTGACGCACGCTTTCTGTTGTAGTCGGACAAACTGAATTACGGGCATCGTAAGTATCAAGGTGTAGCTTGATAGGGTGGTTTTCCATGGTGAAGCCACCCTTGGTATGATTATTAATAACTTCAGATTTTGAACTCGAATATTCCAATCTTGCCCTTTGTATTTTCAGTTCGTATTCCATTGGTGTAGTAGTAATCTTAAGCAATGGTTCCATATAACACACCTCCTATCAAGTCTATTTCATGAAATCAATAAAAGAGGGAGATAAGATGCTGGTTCCTACCTTGAGGGCAGCATTGTACGCATACTGATTCCACATATAATCGCTGATTGCTTCTGCCGTGTCAACGCCTTCCACTTTTACCATCTGTTCTTGCAAGGAAATATCATTATTTGTAAGACGCTCTTTCGTTGTATTTAAAAATTCTGCTTTAACTCCCAGGTCTGTAATCTGGTTTAGTACATCAGTTTGTTTTGTTTTAAACTTATCCATGAGTTTTCCATAATTCTCAGCATCAAATTGATCCGCTTCCAGGGCATCGGCTAACTGACCGGCTAAGGTGATGACATTGTTGTTTAAATCTCCATCTTTTCCGAATCCAATGGCTTTGATGCCGGGAAGAGAAACATTAAATGCACTGGAAGAAACTATATGCTGACTGATGTTGTCAAAAGAAAGCCCCATACCTAAATCAACATAAAGTTTTTCTTCCTGGAACTTCTGAAGCTTCTTATAATCAGAATTGGGATCAAGGACTTTAGCTGGAGTATCATCTACAGAATTTACATCAATACCTCTATAATAGAGTTTTCCGTCATCTTTCAACTCAAAGGGTGGATTTTTACCGTCTGTCCCGGCAAAGAGGAATGTATCCTCATAAGTAGAGTTAAGGCTTAATGTCATGGACTGTTGAAACTGTCGAATAGCAGATGCAAAAGTAGCCCGTGTTTCCTTTGTTTGCTTGTCACCGTTCATGGCCTGAACGTTATAATCTGAACTGATGGTTCGAATGGCGTTGGATATCTGCATAAGGGCATCTTCCTGACCATCCTGCCGGGACTGAACATCCTCTAAGGTATTTAAGTTGTCCAGATTTGTGTAATATTTGCGGTGAAGCTGAGAAGCGCGGGCAGCAGAAGCTGGATCTTCTGCAACCGAGTTAAAGCTTCTCTGAGTCATAACATGGGTTCTTGACTTGTTTAAGTTAGATATGGAAGTGCCCAGGTTACTTTTATAATTTCTTAAGATTGCATTCGTTGTAATTCTCATTGGAACCTCCTATCGTCCTACAAGGCCTGTACTATTGATTAATATATTCAGTGCCTCATCCAGGGTTGTCATAAGGCGGGCAGCGGCTGAAAAGGATCTCTGGTACTGCATCAGGCTGATTCCTTCCTCATCCAGGGAAACACCTGACACAGAATCCTTATTATTTGAGGTTTGCTGAAGCACAGATACATGGTTATTGAGTATGGCACTATTGGCAGAACTATCGATACCTTGGGTATTTTCAAGGTTGGAGTAGCATTGGGAAAAACTGCCGGTGTAATGAGTGATATAATCGGACTGAATCATTCCGCTGCTGTCTTTGTAAGTGTATTCATATTTGAAGACCCGTTCCTCATCCATGGCTTTCAACATTCTCATGATGTTGTCGTTGGCAGTGGTACCTTCGTCTTTGTAAGCAGAGATAATATGAATACTGTTATTCATCCAGTCATCAGAGATCTTAATGTTGCTGGCTGTAAAGCGAAGACTTCCGTCTGAGGTCTGGAATAAATCGAAGTTTTTGGTGTTAGATGGATCTGTATTCTTATTCAGTTCATTAAAGGTTTTTGCAAAACTCTGCACAAAAGCTTCAAAAGACTTCTCATAATATCCGATTCCTCTGAAGTCTGTAGACGGAACATCTAGTTCACCAGATTTATTTAGTGCATCTACAACTCCCTTTAAGCTTCCTTCTTTCAGATATTTGGTGATGTCTGTACTCAGGGTGCTTACGTCGGATTCTTTGGGAAAGTCGCTGGCCGGAATCAATGAAATAGAAACAGTTCCATCGAACTCTCCGGTTATTCCTTTGTTCCGTGTTGAAGAAATGGAAGCTACATTTTCCCCGTGTTCACCTGCTGTAAGGTTATAAGTCATTCCATCGGAACCTCTGAATTTCACTACCGGATATTCGAATTTTGTTCCTGTGGCAACCACTACATCATTGTAAGTGACACTGATCGGAAGATAGCTGGCAAGTTCGTCAAGTTTATTATTTCTCTCATCCAGAAGTTCCAGGGCTGGATTGCCCTGCACCTGGCTTTTCCAGATAGCGTCATTTAATTCGCCGATATCAGAAAGAAGGCCATTGATGGTGGGAACGTCGGAATTTTCCAGACCGTTAATGGTTTCTTCACGGACGCTTTTTAAATCAGTTGATTTCTGGTGAATGTAGTTTACAAGTACCTGGGCTCTGGAACGGACAATGCTGTCAAATTCACTGCTGCCGGCATTGGAAGCAAGCTTGTCCAGACTGGATTTAAAATCACTGAGAGCCCTTTTGATACCTTCGTCATCAGTTTCATCAAAGATATCAGCCAGCTGATCTAAAGTAGCCTGACGGGCGTCTGCAGTTCCCACCTTGGCGATCTGGTTCCGGAACTGGACATCAAGAAAAGGGTCTCTGATCTGAGAGATACCCGTGATTTCTACACCGTAGCCGATCTTGGTACCCGGTCCGGTTCTCATGGCATCAGCGCCCCTTGTATTTAAACTTACAAGGTCTACCCTCTGTCTGGTATATCCTTGTGTGTTGATATTTGCTATATTCTGTCCGGTCACATCAATAGCCCGCTGGCTGGCAGTCATGGCCAGTTGGGCGATGGTAAAACCGGAAAAGGTAGAACGTGTCATAGTAGTCCCTCCCACTTTGCTTTATCTGGAGCCACTTCATTTTGGGAATTCTTAATGGCCTTATTTATCATGTGAAGATTTATTTCAATCATAGTGCGTGCGCTGTCGCTTATTTCCTGGAACAGCCTGACCTGATAGGAGAGCCGGTCAAACAGTTCTTTCAAACGGTTCGGTTCGTCTTCCGGCACCTCTGAAAGAATCTGTTGAAAGGTATATCCCTTAAAGCCAAGCCGTTCCTGGCACTGCTCCCGCTTTTTATCAAGACCTCTCAGCTTTAATATGGCGGCCTGCTCCTGATTCATGCAGTCTTCCACATAAGTGACACGGTTCTTTTTTGCGGCCTCCAGTTTTAACTGTTCGATCTCAGTCAGTTTTTGAAATAACTGGATCAATTCTTCAATTACAGCGATAAAATCATTCATTGGAATCCGCTCCTTTGTATAGAAGAATTCTTTCAGCGATCTTGTTGGCATCTACCTGATAGGTTCCGTTTTCAATCCTCTGTTTTAAACGGTCCAGCTTTTCCTCTGAAGGGGTCTGTCTGATTTCATTCATAAGTACATTTTTGAGGGTTGAGGCAAATTTAGAATCCCTTGCTTCCGGGGAAGCAAAGCGGATAGTAATTTCATCGTAATTGTTTTTTCCGGATTCAGAAGGGCTGATTTCATTCTGATTTTGTCGTGTCATGGAGGTATTATACAGCGTACTGAGATAATTCGTAGAAATACGCATTTTTTACTCCTTTCTAAGAGACTTGGAAATGCTTCTGTTTTTCACTACATTTATAATATCGTCAATTTCAACGAAATATTAACTTTACACAAAGGAATTTTATTAAATTAAAGTGAACTTAAGTGTTTCATCAGTACGCCGGCGATGCCGGAACAGGAAACCTGCCTGGTCACAGCCCCGATGTTGTAGGCCACCATGGGCATACCGTAAACGACGCAGCTTTCCGCGTCCTGACCGATGGTAAATGCGCCTTTTTTTCTCATGCTGAGAAGTCCGCTTGCTCCATCCCGTCCCATTCCGGTCATGATGATTCCGACGGAAGAGGCCCCGGCTGTGTCTGCCACAGACTGAAACAGCACATCCACTGAGGGACGGTGTCCGCTGACCTTTTCTCCGGAGTAGCAGCTTACGGTATAACGGCTGCCTGTTTTGACCACCTTCATCTGAAGGTCGCCTGGGGCGATGAGAACCTGTCCCCTTTCAATTGCATCTCCGCTTTTGGCTTCCTTTACGCTCATGGCACAGAGACGGTTTAGACGGTCTGCATACATTTTTGTAAAACCTTCCGGCATGTGCTGGGTTACCACAATTCCGGGTGTATCCGCGGGAAGCTCCTTAAGGACCTGCAATGTGGCCTCTGTACCGCCTGTCGAAGCGCCGATGGCGATGATGGTATTGGAGGCATTTAAGCTGAACGCCGTTTTTCCCATGGGCACCCTTACAGCCTCCCTGGGGGCCGCAGAAGCGGCAGGAACTTTGATGGCAGCGCGGGAAGCAATAAAAATCTTGCTGATTAACGTATTTAAAAATGTGCCAGCGGAATTGCTGCTGGACATATCAGGCTTTCTGACAAAGTCTACGGCACCTGCAGAGAGGGCCTCGAATACGTTTAAATTGAGAGAAGAAACCAAAATAACCGGAACCGGATACTTTGGAAGTAGTTTTTTCACGAATTCAATGCCATTGACTCTGGGCATTTCCACATCCAGAGTGACTACGTCCGGCTTTAGCATGGGAATCTTGCGCTCAGCGTCGAATGCGTCAACAGCATATCCGATCACTTCTATATTGGGATTTTTCGAGAGATTATCTATTAATACCTTGCGAAACAGCAGGGAATCATCTACTATGAAAACCCGGATTTTATTCGTCATAATTTATTCCTCCTGTTATTAAGCCGAAGGCGAATCCAAATTCCTTTCAGCAATCCGTGTAATATAAAATCCATCTACTGAGGCGTATAGCTTTCGCGGCAGTAAATAGATTTTATATTACGCAGATCATTCTTTTCGATATGTGGCCGGCATCAGATACCGGTAAGCGGTCTTTTCTTTGTTGATTGTTTCGGAATGTCCGATGAGTAAGTATCCTCCCGGAGCAGTTGCGTCGTAAAAACGCTGGATCAAACCATCCTTGGTGTTCTGGTCAAAGTAAATCATGACGTTTCTGCAGAAAATCACATCAAATTTCAGCCGGAACCGGATGGGGTCCATCAGGTTAAAGGTCTGAAAAATGACATTTGATTTGATCGCAGGGGAAACGGAGTACAAATTCTGTTCCCTGGTTTTTACAAAGTATTTCGATCTCCATTCAGGAGAAAGGTTTTTTAAGGAATCCTCGTCGTACACGGCTTCCTTTGCAGCCTTTAAAGCATTTTGGGAAATATCCGTAGCCAGAACCCTGGTGTCCCAGAGGGCGGCTTGCGCCCCCAGGGCCTCCTTGATGATCATGGAAATGGTATAAGGTTCTTCGCCGGAAGAACAGCCGGCGCTCCAGATACTCAAGACCTTGTTCTTTTTTGTGCTCAGTAAATACGGAAGAATGGTATCACGAAAGAACTTAAAATGTGCTTCCTCCCGCATAAAATAAGTATAGTTTGTGGTGAGCTTGTTAAGCATTATTTCCAGATCAGCCGGATTCTTTGATGAAAGAATGTGATCCACATAGTCCGTAAAGGAAGTAAATCCCATGGCTGTGATGGTATTTGACAATCTTCCCATAATAAGCTGCATCTTTTTTGATAAGTCGATTCCGTAATTCTTTTTTACGAAGTCCACCAGCCGTATGAAATCCTGCTGCGAAATTGTTAACATAAAATAGCCGTCCTTTATGAGTTATTGACTAAGGTTTCACAATCCAGAAGAAGGACAACGTGATTATCCGGCAATGAGATCATGCCGCTGACCAGTTCTTCCCGGTTACTGGCCGGAACCGGTGAGATTCTGGAATAATCGATGTCAAGAACCTGCTCCACGGAATCCACGATGATTCCTAAAAATACAGAATCCACGTTCAGCACGATGACGCAGCTTGAACTGGTGTATTCAATATCCGGTTTGCCAAGTCTGGAACGGATATCCATGATGGGAACGATCTGTCCTCTTAAGTTGATGATTCCCTTTACATAACCGGGAACCATGGGCATGGCGGTAATGGTATGGTTGGTAATGATTTCAATGATAAAATTGGTGCTCACGCCAAATGTTAAATTATCTGTGCGGAAGGTTAAATAGCGTTCTGTGGTCTCTGTCCGGCCGGAAGTAAAATCTTCGGCTGTAGCTGTATTTTCTGCTGGCATTTGTATTCCTCCAATTTCAATTAATAATACTGGTTGTGTGATGCGGCATACAGGTTCAAAACATCTAATATGATGCTGATATTGCCGTCACCCAGAATGGTACAGCCGCTGATGCCCGAATCCTTGATATTGAAGCTGTTTAAGAATACCGGAAGGGGCTTTACAACAACCTGCTGCTCGCCTAAAAGGTCATCTACAAAGAGGCAGTAAGATTTGTCGCCGGATTCCACCCAAACCAGAATACCGTCTTCAATGCTTGTGATTTCTGTCTCGATATTGTAAAGCCTGTGAATGCGGACGATGGGGTAGAACTGGTTCATCGTTTTAACCATCTCATTGCCCTCTGTATCGTAAATCACGTCTTCATTCTTCACCTTAAAGGACTGGCGGATATTTGCAATTGGAATGGTAAAGACGGATTTTCCAACGGAAATCTCCATACCGTCCACAATGGCCATGGTCAGCGGGATTTTTAAGGTGGTGCACATTCCCTTGCCCAATTCACTGGTAATGCTTATGGTGCCTCCGATGTTTTCTACATTCTTCTTCACCACATCCATGCCAACCCCGCGGCCGGAAAATTCGGTGACCACTTCATTAGTGGAAAAACCTGGGGCGAGAAGAAGAGCAAGAATTTCTTTCTGGGTATATTCGCTTTCCGGCTTGGTGAGAATTCCGTTTCTCTTTGCTTTTGCAAGAACGCCTGCCGGATTGACACCCCGTCCGTCGTCGCTGATGGAGATGATTACTTCATTGGTCGTATGGGTTGCGGAAAGGACCAGCTCTCCCTGAGGATCTTTTCCTGCTGCAATACGCTCTTCAGCCGTTTCTTCTATTCCATGGTCCATGGAGTTGCGGACAATGTGCATGATAGGATCGCCGATGCTGTCCACGATGGACTTGTCCACTTCTGTATTTTCACCGATGATGGTCAGGCGAACGTCTTTTTTAAGCTTCTGCTTCATATCCCGGACGATTCGGTTCATCTTCTGGAACACGCCGGATACAGGCACCATGCGCAGGGACATAACGATATCCTGCAGATCATCAGTCAGCTTGCGAAGCTGTCTGGTGGCCTTTAAAAAGCTGTCCAGATTCTTTAAGTTCTGAATCTCAGGAGAAGAGGTCACCATGGATTCGGTAATAACGATCTCGCCTACGATAGCCACCAGGTTATCCAGCTTTGCCAGATTTACACTGATTAAGTTCTGCTTGCTGGGCATCTGATGTCCGTTGTTAGCGGCAGGAGTGACTGCAGCAGCGGAGCTTTCCCTGACAGCCGGAGCGGAGGCTGACGGCGCGCTTTTCTTTTCTGAAACAGGAGCAGCTTTGCCCCGTGGGTTTTCAATCAGCTCGTAGGAACGGATATTGTTTAAATTGTTGATCTGTGATATGGCTGAATCCGCTTCCTCCCGTGACTGGAAAGCGAGGAAAAAGCCTTTTTCGATGATGGTGCCGCAGCTTAAGCTGTTTGTTTCCACGTCGCTGGGATAAAAGCTAAACTCCAGACCTGATTCTTTTAAGGAACTGATCAGCATAAAAGCCCGGAGATTTTCCATTCCGCATCCCTCATCAAAGAAGATGCGAAGGAAGAAAGCAGCCGGGTCATTGGGGCATTCTGCCAGATCGATACGGATCTCTTCCAAAGTGGCGGCAGAAGCGAGGGATGCTAAATCAGGAGTCTCCTGGGAAGCTTCCTGGGCCTTGACAGCTTCGGAAGGTTTTTCTTCTTTGGCAGGAGAATGGTTCTCCTTGCTGATTTTTTTGAGAAAGCTATTAATTTCCTGGGTCAGATTGTCGACATTATCACTAAGCGGCTTGTTATTTTCAACCTTTGAAACCTCAGCGCGAAGCATATCCGTAGAACGGAACATCAGGTCAAAAAGAATGCTTTTGTGGGAACTGTCCAGAGAGTCCAGACCATTTTCCCGGATAAAAAAGAACAAATCTTCAATGTGATGCGCGATCTGCATTAAAGAAGAGAATTCCATCATTGCAGAGGAACCTTTGACAGTGTGCATGATACGGAAAATTTCATTCACATCATCCACTGTAAAATCGCCTGCTTTTTCGGCTTCTATCAGGAGTTCATCTAATTGCTCCAGTAGGGAATTGGTTTCAAAGAGATACATATCAAGCATATTATCCATGCCGTTATCCATAATATCTACACCGCCTTGTCTAGTTTAGTATATATATGTTTATCGGTATGGCTGACTAAAAGATAATAGTAAATTCGGTATCCTTTTGAAAAATATATGAATCAGCAGTTAAATGGAGGCATATTATGGCAGATATTTTAAAAGTAACCACTCCGCTTTCCGGTTACGATAATACAACGGTTAAAACCCCGCCCCAGGCCGGTCAGGGGCCCCATATCCAAAATCCCATTGACCCCACCAGAGTCATGCGCGGGGACAACAGGACTGATGCCGGAAGAAACGGGGAGCAGCAGCTTGCCTTCCGGTATGGTTCCAATTTTGGCGCATTTTTAAATATGGTAAAGAGCATGCCGGATATGTCGGCTATATTTACCGATATTTTTTTCCAGGGAGAAGAGATGCTGACAGGCGGAGTCATGGGAGATGAAGCCGCACAGCAGATCGCTTCTTTTTTTGAGGCGGCACAGATGGAAGGGGAAGAGGTCTTTCCTTTTTTAAAGGAACAGGCGGAATCGGCAGTCCGTTTCAGCGGGGGGATATTTGACCGGCTGCGGGAGGCTATGGCGGAGACCAATTCCATAGACTTAAAAGCAGAAATTTTGGATTTTATTAAGAAATTTAACGATATGTCTTCCGGAAAGCACCTCCTTCATGATATATTTAATACCATACAGGATATGGAAGGTTATGTCTTTAGACAGACCAGGGAAGAGATCGACGCTATGCTGCAGGAACTGGATATGGCGGCGCCCCAGGGAGAGACTGGGGAAAACAGCGCCCTTTTAAAGGAAAAGATCCTGCCATTCCTTGCACGCTATGTGGCAAACACCCATGACATGGGCACCATCAGGGACAAGATATCCCTTTTGACCATTCTCATGGCCAGATATGAGAACGGCAGCAGGCAGGAAGTGTTACAGTCATTTTCCAGGCTTTCAGGTTATCAGGGCTTCCGGAAATTCTTCGGGGACATGACGGCAGAACAGTTTGACCAGATGCTGGATCAGGTGGACATGGATAAGGCTGCCGGAAAAAACCAGTGGGCAGATAAGTTTGTGGACTTTTTAAAGACAGGTGTGACCGGAGGAACAGGGCTTGAGAACAAGCAGGCATTTCAGAGCATGCTTCAGTCTCTGGTCTTAAATGAGAGCGTTTATATGCCCCTTTTGCACCTGGCATTTCCGGTGGAGATAGACGGCCGGAAAATGTTTTCAGAAATGTGGATTGATCCCGATGAGTCAGGCAGCAGCACCCAGACAGGCGTAAGGCATACCGCCAGGATATTCGTGAAGTTCGATATCAGGGATCTGGGGCAGTTTAAGCTGGTCCTCCTCTATGGGGACAACGCAGCCTCTCTCCAGTTATTTTATCCGGAAAAGCTGCAGAAAGCAGAAGCAGGCATTCAAAAGGGAATCAAGGCCATTCTTGAGCGGCACCATTTCCGGGCGGAGAATGTTTATCTCCAGGCAGGAGGCGGACCCTCCTCCCCTCTGGAAGTATTTCCCAAAATCCAGGAAAGGATAAGTTCAGTCGATGTCAGAATTTAAGAACACATTGAATAAAAAAGCGGTAGCTTTAAAATATGATGAGGCGAAGAATTCGGCGCCTGTGATTGTAGCATCCGGAATGGGGTATATGGCGGAAAAGATCATAGAAACTGCCAATGCAAACGGTGTCCCTGTTTACGAGGACAACTCCCTGGCAACTCTTTTGACCCAGCTTGAACTTGGAAGCCAGATACCGGATGAACTGTATCAGGCCATCGTGGATATCTATGTTTACTTTTTGAATTATGCGCCCGGCGCGCCGGCAGAGCCCAAAGAAGCCGCCTCTGAAGAAGACGTGGAGGATGGGGAAGAAGAATCAATAAAAGAAGAAATGGTGGGTCAGAACGATGTTTAATGAGTGTGAAAAAGCGTGTATTTATTCTTTAAATGGAGTTTTCCTTGCAGAAGTGAGAGTGGTGGATGCCCATAGTGACAGCATTGGCCTCATATTTGAGGAAGAGGATATGGATAAAGTGAACACGGAGAGCGTAGTCGTGTTTTATGACGGAATACAGGGCCTTGTCACATGCAAATGCAGCTTGTCTGCAAGGGTGAAGATCACCGGAGAAGAAGTAGGGGAAATTGGCAGGGCCATCTATAAGGTTCCCTGTCATATTGATGAAATGATGGGTTCGGAACAGAGAAGACGTGACTTGAAGGTTAGGGCTTCTCTTCCTGTTGTAATGGAGATTGCGGACCCGGATGGAAAGGTAATCCAGGTGGATGCCAAAATAAAGGATGTCAGCGCAGGAGGAATTGGATTTGAATCAAAGCATCAGTTGATGGTAGATCAGATCTATTCGTTTCTTTTTAATACAGATACGGGCTGCACCAGGCTCAAGGGCCAGGTGCTGTGGGCTGAAAGGCTGTCCAAAGAAGAGGACGAACCATACTTCCGGTATGGAAGCCGTTTCTTTGATATGACCACCTATCAGGAATCGCTGGTCCGGAAGTTCACCTTCCAGGAGCAGTTGAAAAGAAGAAAGACCCTGTTATAATATTACAAATTTGACTAATTCTGCTTTTAATGTTAATATTTTGTAAGTATGGAAAGAAAACTGTAAGATTGGGAACTGGTTTTTTATGGTAAAATAGTAATTACAACATTACATAAAGGAGTGATTACATGAAATCCAAAAAGAGAGTTTCGGCAGTCACTATGATTCTGGCAGTCTGCCTGACCCTCATTCCCGGTAAGGCGATGGCTTCCGAGGCCATCAGTTCAGTCAGTATTAAGGTGGGGCTGAACATCGAGGCAGGAGACCGTTTGCCGGATATCGAGATTGATAAGACAGATGCGGAAGCCTATGTGACATCAGGCGCAAAACAGTATAAGGTCATTGATGCCGAATGGGTCACATCCACTTCAAAGGACATGACCATTGGAGAAGAGCCGAGAATGAGTGTTACACTCACTCCTTCTGATGAATACGATGCTTACTTTAAGTCCTCTTATGAGGCCTCCAAGATAAAGGTCAACGGCGGTTCCTATGTCAGCGCCAGACGAAACGGAAGCGATCTGGTGGTGACCTTAAGGGCCAAAGCCATTAAGGGACTGTATGCGGAACCTGATGATGTGGGCTGGAAGGACACAAGGCTTGGACAGGCGGTATGGGAAAAGGGAGATAACACTTCGGGAGCCTATGAGATTTGGCTGTACCGGGGAAAATCCGTTATCCTGAAAAAAGAGCAGGTAAAGGCCACTACTTATAACTTCTATCCCTATATGACGGAAGAAGGCACTTATTACTTTAAAATCCGCTCCGTTCCCTACAAACAGGATGAATTAAAGAATGGAAAGAAAAGCGGCTGGGTGGAGTCCGATGAACTGGTTATCAGAGACCGGGATGTATCAGACGGAACCGGAAAAGAAGCTGATAAACTTCCCGGAGTTCCGGCAGATGCACAGGCTAAGGAAGGCTGGGAGCAGCAGTCCGGCATCTGGTATTACCGGTATGCAGACGGAACGGTCCATGCTGATTCATGGCTGGTTCTTGACGGAGTCTGGTACCGCTTTGACCGGGAAGGGAAGATGGTGACCGGCTGGTTCTTATTGGGCGGAGACATCTATTATATGGATTCCAAGGGAGCCATGGCTACCGGCTGGAATAAGATCGGCGACACATGGTATTATTTTTATCCGGACAACGGGTATGCAGCTCCTATGGGCGCAGCAGCCACCGGATGGCAGGTGGTAGACGGCTATTATTACTGCTTCACAGCCCAGGGAGGCATGCAAAAGGGCTGGCTCAATGAAGCCGGAAGATGGTATTATCTCAATACACTCCAGGGCAACTTAGAGGGAGCCATGTTAAAGGGCTGGATTACCCGCAACGGACAGACCTATTATACGGATGAAGACGGAGTGATGGTGACGGGCTGGAAGTGGATCGACGGATATTGGCGCTATTTCAATCAGGATGGAACCATGGCGGTCAACCGGGTTATTGACGGTTTCCCTGTCAATGAAGATGGAGTATGGGTACAATGAAAAAAATTGAGATGAAAAAACTGGAAAACTTTTTGTTAGCAGCAGCGGTCCTGGTTCTCGCAATTCTTGTGCCGGCCATGGCTTATGGTGCTGAATCAGTGGTGATCCGCAGCGTCAATCTTACATTTACCAGTGAATTCGGAGACCAGGAAATTCTGATGCCGGAAATCAAGACAACGGTAACCGGCGCTTCTGTCAGTGATGCGGTCTGGAAACGGGATATTGAAAAGTGGAAGGCAGGCAGGAATGAAAGGGTCAGCGTATTCCTTACATCGGATACCATGGTATTTGCCGATTCCTATAACCGCTCAGAGTGCAAGATCACAGGAGCTAAATTTGTCTCTGCCAAGGCCGTGGACAACAATACCCTCGAAATAAAGGTGGATTACGTCCCCGTGGTAAAGCTTGGCAATACGGTGGCTGCCGGCTGGAGTGACAGCAACAAGACAAAAGCTGTCTGGAAAAAGGTGGAGTTTGCCACCGGTTATCAGGTGTCTCTTTACGCCGATGACAAGCTGAAAAAACGGATTTCCGTAGAAACCAATATGGCGGACCTTTCTGAATATATGGATAAAAATGCGGTTTATTATTATGAAGTCAAAGCCATTGGCTTTACCTCCGAGGACCGCAAATATATGAAAGAGGGAGATTATATCACATCAAGTGATGTGATCATGGAATACGACGGGGACACGGCAGGCACCTGGAAGGGGGAAACCTACAAGCAGGAGGATGGAGGCGTTCCCACAAACAGCTGGAAGCAGATTTTAAATGACTGGTATTACTTTGACGGAAATGGAATCCGCCAGACGGGCTGGCTTTTGTCAGGCCAGAGGTGGTATTATTTGAATCCTGGAGACGGGAAGCTGACCACTGGCTGGCAGTTTATAAATGGAAAGTGGTATTACTTAAATCCGGCAGGCGGAGAAATGCTGACAGGCTGGATACAGCCCCGGCCGGGCGTCTGGTATTATTTATATGAAGATGGAAGCATGGCCAGCAGCACCAGCGTGGGAAGCTACTGGGTGGATGCTTCCGGCAGATGGATTCCGTAAAAATGGGAATTGTTGAATTTAGGAGGATTGTGTTTTGACAAGCATAGACCAGTTGAAATTGTCTGCTTTTGCAAAGGTTCAGGCAGGGCAGAAAGAGCCTGCGGTGAAAGCTTCTAAAGGAAGCTTTAAGCAGGTGCTGAAGTCAGTCTTAAAGGCTCCGGAAAACTTAAATGAGATGTTTTCAGAGGCTTCAAAAAGATATGGGGTTTCTGAGAAGCTGTTAAAGGCCGTTGCCAAGGCAGAGTCGAATTTTAATCCGTCTGCCACCTCAAAAGCAGGGGCAGCAGGAGTGATGCAGTTAATGCCTGCCACCGCCAGATCTTTGGGAGTGTCTGACCCTTATGATGCCCGAAGCAATATCATGGGTGGCGCCAAGTACTTAAGGGAAAATCTGGACCGTTATAATGGGAACGTAGAGTTTGCCCTGGCGGCATATAACGCCGGTCCCAATAATGTGCAGAAATACGGCGGCATACCTCCCTTTAAAGAGACCAGAGAATATGTGACGAAAATTATGAACTACATGGGAGAGGGGGAAGCGGTTTTAAGCGCTCCTCAATACAGCTCATCAGAACCGGTCAGTTTTATGAACGCCTTTTCAAGCGGTTTTCCAGAAGGGTTTGGACTTACCGGTAATCAGGAATTGGATAAATCAGATTATCTCTATTTCATCGAGATGATGAAGATCCGGATGCAGATGGCTTCTGCCGGAATTGGCGGCCAGTCTGAGGAAGAAGATCTGACTGGCGGGTCCATGTTTTTATAAGAATTAAAAATGACTGCTGCAAAGTAGAATTCTATTTTGCAGCAGTCATTTTTTTATAAACAGTATCATTATTTTGGAAGGGAATCACATACCTTCAGCAAAGCAGATATAAAATAAGATTTCTTAATGGGTTTAAACACAAAGGGGACGGAAGGCCCCAGAGACTCTACCATTTCCAGTGTCTGATTATAGACCAGAGAACTGATGATAATGATTCCTGCTTGCGGATAGCGTTCCAGCAGGCGGCGGGAGGTTTCAATTCCGTCAATTCCCGGCATGATGATGTCCATGGTCACAATATCAGGTTTTTCCCTTTCGTAGGCTTCCAAAGCTTCCTCACCGCTTCGGCACTGGCCAATCACATCAAAGTCTGTTCCTATCAGTAACTGTTCGATCTCACTACGCGTTACGATTGAATCATCAACAATCATAATTCTTTTTCTCATAAAACGTCCCTCCTCTAATTACTTCCAATGACAATCTCGCCTTCATTATTTTTGTAAATCAAGCTTTTGGAATACTCCTCTTGAATTAAAAGGACGGAAGCACCCATTCGAATGCGAACCACTGGAAGAATCTGCTGGCATTTGATCAATCCTGTCTGAACCGAGGTATCAGCGGCGATTTCTTCTAAGCGATTACTAATTCCCTGCTCTCTGATATTTAAATATTCCTCCGCCTGCCTCAGACGTTCCAATAACTGTTCTTTGTCCGCCCGCTGGGAGGTTTCCAGATAACTGATATTTTTTTTCACTTCAGACATATTATAATGGAGCTGTTCCAATTCTCTGGTCAGCTTTTCTGTTTCTTCCACGCTTTTCGGAGTGTTGGCAATGATCAGCTCGGTAATCAGTCTGCGCACTTTGGAGCCGATTATGCGGGCATCGATATTGTTGGTAGCCAGAAGGGTTCCTCCTATGATGGCTCCTATGCCTGAGGTCACCACAATATCCTGGCCGCTTTCCACCTTGGAGTTAATGATACTTTCTGCATATACGCTTCCGCCGGCTGATACGCAGCAATGCTCCAGATACCGGCATTTTATATGGGAGTCGGAAGTCAGCACCCCTTTTCCATTCCCCGACATACCGCTGGCAATGGTAATGGAGCCGCCGGCTGTGATGACAGCACCCTCTACAGAGCCCCGGATGTCAATGCTCCCCGTGGCTTTTATGGAAAAACCGTTTCTCACATCTCCGCTGATGAAAATATCTCCGTCATAATCCAGGTTTCCGGTACTGTTGTCGATGTTTCCATTGACTTTAAGAATAGGGTCCACATGAAATTTGCCGTTTGAAAATGTGACATGGCCTGTTTTCTGAGAAATCAAAAGAGTTCCTTCTTTATTGAGCACTGTATTGCGTCCGGCGGGCACGGGGATTTCCGTTCCTTTGATGGTACAGGGATATGGGCCTCCTGTTACGGTGGTGCCGTTTTGCCCCGGTACAGCTCTGGTGATTTCACAGACAGGCTCCCCTTCTTTCACGGCCTGAATATTATTTAAATGCTTGTAATCCACAGAGCCCTTTTCGTCTTCTTCAAATTCGAGGTGAAGAACCCGCTTATAATGGTCGCTGATGGAACCGTCCACTCCGTTACGGGCCAGTTTTCCTTTGGCAACCAGTACAGAGCGATCATAAATAAGGTCATTTGCAATTGATTTGAGAGCGTCTTCCAGAATGCCGGTGGTAACATGATTTTGAGAAAGGACTGCCCTTAAATCCTTTTCGTTTATGTTCCGTCCATTGTTAAAGGGGGGAATCACGTATATCCATGCCGCCATGCCATCCTTTGAAATATAAAGCTGAGGCTGGGCATCTCTGGGTTTTGGCTCTGGACCTTCCCCTTCCTGAGAAACAGAAGCAGTACGTTTAAAGACATTTGAAAGAGAACTGGTCTTTGTTGTGAACTGACTGCATTCGATGTTTAATACATCTTCGTTAATGCGGATAAGAAGGGGATCATCGGAAGGTTCCCATATAGATAAGAAGGAGACCGCCGGTTCATCGTCTTTAAAAGGCTCTGTTGAAGAACTTGTCTGATCGGTTCCGCTCATGGGAGCCTCTTCAAATGTTTTTGTAACAGCTTCCTCCGGTGAAACGGCAGAAGAATTTTTGACTTCCTCCGAATCCTGGGAGGAGTGTTTTACATTTTGAAAAAGGCCGAATAATCCTTTTCTGTTTTTTTCTTTCATTATTTTCTCCCCTAACGTAATATAATGTCTGTTTTTCTTTTTAAATGAACAGGCGAAAGGGCGGCGCTGTGTTCCTGTTCCGCTTTCAGTGATGAATTGTTTGACATGTAATGTTTAACTTTTAAATTCTCTTATTATTATATCGGCATAAAATATGGAAAATATAATATAAGAGCAGCTTTTGGTTACTAAAATAAATAAAAAGATTATAGATATAAAAACAGGTTACCGAAGAAAGAATGCAAATGAGAGGTAAGAAAGATATCCGGAGTCTTACGGTTTTATTGTGTTGGGTTTTTGGTTTGAGGATAAAATCAGATGAAGGGTTTTTACGCTCGTAAAAAAGTTTTCATCCTCAATATGGCCTCCATTTATATGGCAATTATGGAATTTGAAAATAATGTAAAAATAATGCAAAATATATGTTGACATTTGTCCTTTCCTTTGTTATGATATAACTCGCCGCTGAAACAGGCGGCAAAAAACTTCTTTCAGA
>NZ_JASGFH010000037.1:0-15110 GCF_047605665.1 Lacrimispora sp.
TTCGTGACGTGGTAGAGCGTGTTATCCCAAATCCTTCTCAGGAAGACATCAGGGAGCTGAAAAAAGAGGCGGCAGACTTGGCAGTCAGCTCAGGAGCTTCCCCGGATACCATTGAAATTCACATCGAGATCGACAACCAGACCGGTAAGGTAACAGCCATTGCAACCGGCTCCACAGAAGTAAAGACCACGGATTTATTAAAGGCCTGTGAAGAGCCGGAGGCGTATCAGTTGGCTTTAGAAGACTTTGGTCCTAAAGTTTCTAACGCGAAACTGGCAGAGCAGACAGAAAAGTTCTATGTATACAGGGGCGAAAAGGATGGAAAGACACCTCTTCGGATCGTGGATACCAAGGGCTTTATTAAGGTGCAGTGTTCAGACGGTGCCGTAGAAAAATGCAAGGCAAAGGATTATGAAGAGGTGGTGGAAAAGCTTTGGAAGGAAAACGCCGTATTTAAGACAGACTCCGTTCTCCGCCCTGACTTCTTCGTATGCTTTGGACCGAGGGTGACGGATTACAGTGCCATTGACTTAGAGCAGGTACTGCTTCTTATGAATCTGGATTTAGGAGACAGGGAACCGGATGAGGATATCCTGATCATCGCATCCCATAGGGAGATTTAAGCTATCATGAAAAAAGAAGAACTTCAAACAGCTTTAAAGCCCATTGCAGACGGACTTTTCGGAAAGCAGGGGAGAAGAGTATATGAACGCCCACACTTTGATGTGCGCCCCTTAGGGGATATGCTGGCAGACTTAGCCGAGATCAGGCCGGAGGAATGGTATGGATATGCATTTTCCAGAGAGCCCTTAAACGGAAAGTTTACAGATGAACAGCGCAGGGGGTGGATGGAAAAGGCCCTGGCCTGCGGCAGGGAGTACGCTGAGAAAATATGCGGTAAATACCGTACCAGAGACCCTGAACGGCTGGCTGAGTGCATGGGCATGGATGTCTCTTTCCCTGAATTTCCGGAAAAGACGGACCGGGTGCTCTTTGCGGAGTTCCGTGTGCCTAATAAAATCTGTATTTACATGGATGCGGTGAAAAAGGCACAAAAGCTGTTTGAAAGGCCTGGAGTTTCGGAAGTTCTCACGAAGGAGCTGGATGTCAGCGGGCTCCTTCTGTCCCATGAGCTGTTTCACTGTATGGAAGAGCAGTACCATGAGGAGATATTTACGAAAACCGAAAAGATCAGGCTGTGGTCCCTGGGATTTCTCCACAACGATTCCAATATCATCGCCCTGGGCGAGATCGCAGCCATGGGCTTTGCCCAGGAAATCATGGGAATCAGTTATTCTCCCTATTTAATGGATGTGTTTTTGGTATACGGCTATTCGCCAGAGGAAGCCAGCGGCTTGTATGAGGAAATGATGGAGCTGGCAGGAAAAAAGAATAGAATTCCAATAAAAAGAATAAAAAAAGAATAAAAATTTTAGTTAAAATGTATAAAATGATAATTGCTTTTTCGTTTAAATTAACAGTGGACATCTGAATATATACTGGTATACTAATGTGTGTAATATATTAGTTGCGCACATTTGGGATAACAGAGCGACGGATTGTGCAGGTAAATCCATATGGAAAGCAACATAAAAAAAGGAGGAATTATATGAGTCTCTACATTATTATTGCGGGCATTCTTCTGCTCGTATCCTTTGCAGGCCTTATCGTATATTGCATGAGGGGCGGCAATCTTCTGGTAGGCTTTATTTTCATGGCTCTCGTTTGGTCTATCATCGGCCGTGTGCCGTACCGCACCGTTGTGGATACGGTTTTCCAGGCATCAGTGGAAAATTACGGTCCCACCATTGCCATCATCGTATTCGGAAGCTGGTTCGGCCGGGTTATCGTGGATACGGGTATTGCAGGCTTTATCATCAAGAAAACTGTGGAGCTTGCAGGCGATAAGCCTCTGGTCACCACTCTTATGGTATCCATTGTCTGCACCCTTATTTTTACCAGCGCATTTGGCGTAGGCTCTGTTATGGCAATCGGTATGATCGTGCTTCCCATCCTGTTTTCCCTCAACGTGGAAAAGCACGTTGCAGTCGGCTCTTACCTGATGTCCGTTGCAGCGGGCATGTACTTAAACATCGGATATGTGAACCAGCTTCTGGCTCTGTTCCCTTCCATGGCTTATGACAATGTTTATATCCGTTTTGGAATTGCAGCAACCGTTGTTCACGTAGTATTTATGCTCATATTCATCGTGTTCCATTATTCCAAGGGAAAAAGGAGCAGGGCATGGGCGGCTACTCCTGCAGCTCCTGTGACAAAACCCATTCCCGGAATCGCAGCCATCATTCCTTTCCTTCCGATCTTTATGGTAGCAATTTTTAAATGGAAGCCGGTTCCCTCCTTCCTCCTCGGAATCTTTTTGGGACTGCTTTTAACAGGCAATATGGCAACGTATAAGATGGCCATTGAAAAGGTGCAAAAGACCTTATACGACGGAATCGCAGACGTAGGACTTCTGATCGGTATGCTTTACGGCGTCAATATCTTCAGCACCGCTGCAAAGCAGGTATCCCCCATCCTCAGCGAGCTGCTGGGAGGCGTGATTCCTCAGGCTGCCCTGGTTATCGTCATCATCTTCATCATTGCAGCGCCTCTCGGTTTGTTCCGCGGACCTCTTATGGTATTCGGTTCAGGAGCCGCAACCCTGGCAATCCTTCAGGCGACAGGATTCTTTACAGACCCGTTCCTGTTCATTCTCTTCCTGGTTCCTCCGGTTGCTATCGTGGCAAACTCCTGCCCGACCCAGTCCTGGAGCATGTGGGGAATCAGCTATGCCAAGATGGAGGCAAAAGCCTATATCCGTACGAATTTCCCCTGGTCCTGGGTGATTTTTGCAGTCAATCTTCTGATTGGATATTTCCTCATCGGACGCTGAGAAATATCGTTTGACTTCTTTGTGAAACTGTGATATATTAATCCACTAATACAGAAGAAATGTGTATAAGGGAGGAGCATCCGTTGCTGAAGAAACCAGAGAAGAAAACAGCCGCAGATAACATTTACAGCGAACTTGGAAGCAGCATCATAGAGATGAGAATTCAGCCGGGAGTCATTGTCACCATCAATGATCTTGCGGAGGAAATGAATGTAAGCCGTTCCCCGGTGCGGGATGCCTTGATCCGCCTGGAACAGCAGGGCCTTATCACCACCCTGCCTCAAAAGGGAATCATGATTTCCAGAATCAATCTGGAAAAGGCTCAGAAGGAGCAGTATATACGCTACAGCGTTGAGATCAATATATTAAAGGAATTCCTGGAGCGGTATACGAGGCGGAATATGACAGATTTAAAGAGCCTGATCGAGCAGCAGGAAAGCGCCATTGGAAAACAGGATGTGCGTGATTTTCTGGCCCTTGATGATGAGTTCCACCAGTATTTCTTTGCAGTCTGTGAAAAGCAGTATTGCGCCGATTTGATCTGGGGAGCTGCGGGCAACTACCAGCGCCTGCGCCAGCTCATCTGCGTGGATGAAACCCATCAGCGGAATGTGGTGGAAGATCACAAGGAGATGCTGGAATCCATTAAGAAAAGAGATAAGGAAATGCTGATTCACCAGGCCAGCCGCCATTTGCTGGACATTGATGACAATGCCTTAAAGCTGGGAGAGCAGTATCCGGAGCTTTTTGAAGCAATTCCAAAGCCGGGAAGAATGAGAATTTTCGGAAATGATTTTCTGGGAGGCCTGGTCAAAGGCTGACCTGCATATAAAAAAGACAGTCACAGGAGAGATGAAAAATCTTTTGTGACTGTCTTTTTTTATAAAGTGAACAGGATCAGATGGAGTACCTGAGGGAAAATCGCTGTGACAATGATGAGCCGCAGCACCTGAAGCAGGACCAAATCCGTGCTTTGAACTCCGATATCGGAAGATATCAGGGCCATGTCGCTGGCTCCTGCCGGAGTGGCGGCCAGCATGGCTTCCTTTCTGGACATCCCGCAAAACCGTTTTAAAATCTCTCCCATGAGAAAGCAGAAGGCTGAGTATCCAAGTATGAGGATGATCGCAGGAACAGCCAGATACCGCAGCTCCAGCAAGTCCTTCCAGCCTAAGGAACAGCCGATGTAGGCTCCTGACACCAACTGGGCAAACCGTTTGACACCGGCAGGCAGATAGGCCTTGCCCCAGAAAATCTTTAAAGCGATGACGCTGACCAGGGAAAAGACCAGGGTTCCGGCAGGGATGCCGCTCATCTTTCCCACAACTCCGCAGATGGAGGCGATGAGAAAGGTGATCAGGGCGTGGTAAGGCTTTTTCTCTTCCCCGGAACCGGCTGTCTGGGATTTTGAAACAGTGTCCTCTTCTGTTTTGGAGACAGGCTCTTCCTTTTTGCAGAATCGGTTGATCATGCCGGGAAATATTCCGATTCCGATGACCAGACGGACAAACTGCAGGGCAGCTACCTGGGGCGCATTGGCTCCCATATCAGCCGCAATGATGGGAATATCGCTGATTCCTCCCGGAACTGCGCTGAAAAATGCCGTAACAATGTCCACCGGGCTTGCTGCGTGTATCAAAAGTCCCATGCCGATGTTGGCAGCCATATAAAAGCTGAGAAGCAGGACGGCAGGGCGCAGGATGCGGGGAATCTGCTTTAACTCACTTTTCTTCACACCGGAGCCGATAAATGCCCCTGCAACGATCTGGGCAAACACCTTGCCCGCCCCAGGAACATAGGAGGCTTGAAAGATGATGCCCAAAGCAGCAGAGCCTACGATGCCGCCCACCAGCATTCCGCCGGGGACTTTCATGCGTAAAAAGGCTGATCCGGCTAAAAATGCAGCGGCCAGTGTCAACAGAAGTTTGATGATTTCCATAGCGATCTCCCAACATTTAAATATCTGAATAGAATAAACAATTGCTTTAATTATATCGTGCTATTCTTAATGAATAGTAAGCATAATCTTAAAAAATGTTAAGAGCGTTGAGCTTTTCCCTCTTACTTAAGAGCCTCGCAAAGGGCGGTCAGGGCCAGAGCCTGTCCGTAGGCCATGGGCATGATGGCGATATTTTTATAGTGTTCCGAATCCATCCCGATTCCGGTTCCTGCGGACACGCCCAGAACGGTTCCATCCTCGGAAATATTGGCGCAGATGGCTTCAATGGCCTTTTCTGCCGCAGCTTCATAAGTCTCATCCAGAACCTTGGCCTTTACGCCCCGCAGCAGTCCTGCGGCAATGGCGGCAGAGCCTGACACTTCCTCGTAGCTGGAAGGATCGGTGAGAACGGTATGCCAGAGTCCGGAAGGGGATTGAAGCTTTAAAAGGGCGGCTGCCTGGGACTTGAAGGTATCAATCAGATAATCCCTCACTCCCGGATTTAACTGGTCCCCGCAGGTGTCTATGTATTCCATCACCCCGTAAGTGAACCAGGAGTTGCCCCTGCACCAGAAGATGCCTCCGAAATTATCCCTTCCGTCAAACCGGAAGCCATGGTGAAACAGTCCTGTATGCCTGTCAAATAAGTATTTGATGTGGACCAGGAACTGATGGAGGGCTTCATTTTTCCAGACCTCATTGTCTGTTTTCTGTCCCATTTTGTTTAAGAAGAGGACTGCCATGAATAAGGTGTCCACCCAGAGCTGCCCTTCGTTTAAGCTCACCCCATCCCGGTTTCCGATGGCGCTTGTCACATGCTGAAAGCCCTTGTCCTCGGTTTTTGGAAGTTCATTGATGAGCCACTGGGCCCTTTTTACACAGAGGCCGTAATACTCCTCCCGGCTGTCCAGGCTTTCATACAGGAAGGATAAGGGGAGGAAGGGGGCGGTGGTGTTGATGTTTTTGGAAGGGAGGCCGTTTTCCCGGTGGCCCCTGTACCATTTGCTGAAAAAGGGAAGATACCTGCCATCGCCGTAGAACTCCTGAAGCTTGTACAGGCCGTAAAGGCCCACGCCCTGAGGCCAGTCCCATTCCTCGATGCCAAAGTCCCTTTGGATGAACCCCTTGCTGGTGTCTGCACTGCTGGCTGTCTTGTCCTTATCGGAATCACAGCCTCCAAGATTCATCAGTTTGTCCACAACCAGGTGGATCTTTTCGAGCAGTAGTTGGTTTGATATCATGATTCTTCTCCTTTTCTATGCATTAAGCTTATTTTTTCAACTGTTCCATATATTCGGTGGGCGGAAGGCCGGTATACCGTTTAAACACCTGACTGAAGTATTGGGGATTGCTGCCAAAGCCCACCTGACGGGCGATGAGCTTGATGTTGTCATTGCGGTAAAATGCCATAAGCCGTATGGCTTCCTCCATCCGTTCCTTGTTGAGGTAATCGGAAAACCGCATCCCCTCTTCTTTGATGAACTGCTTGCTCAAATATCCCACGCTCACAAAGAGATAATTTTCTGCCAGCCACTTTAAGGAAAGGTTTTCCGAATCCAGGTGCTGGCTGATGTAGGATTTTAAAAGGGAGATGTTGGAAACGGCTTTTTGGCTGCCGGATTCCTCCCTGGGAAGGATGGCGGTCTCTAAAAGCTTTCGAAGGCCTGAAACTCTGTCACAGGAATAGACCCTCCGGAAAAAATCGCAGGCAGCGTCGGTGCTCAGCTTCTCCTGCACCAGCCCACCCTGGAGGAACAGGCTTAAGGCTAAGTTCCTGGCCGAAGAAAGGGGCATGGAATCCATAAAAACAGACTGGAGTAGCGCAGAGGCCTGGCTGGTATCGGCTGCAGAGCTGATGGAATCCTCTAACCGGCGGACCATCCAGGGAGAAGCGATGTGGTTTCTGATCTCATGGCTTTCCCCTGTTTCGCTGATGAGGAGAATCCGCTCAAACCGGGAAATCTTATGAATGATATCCTGAAACAGCTTTTCCCCGTTTTCCCTGCAAAGGAAATCGGCCTCAAAGGATACGGGCTGGCCGGGATACTGAAAAGCGGTGACAGCTTCTTCAATCTGCTCCTGAACCGCCAGGGTGGAAACGGGAAATATGAGGACCACTGTATTTTTTACATAGATGACGGAAAACTGGAGAGGGATTTTAAAGGCCTCTAAAACCTTTCTCATATCATTCATAAACTGCTTTAAGTGATTTTCCTCCACAAAGGAACAGATGCAGGCGCAGCGGCATCCGGCGGGCAGGACGAGAAGCTCCCGGTATTTTTGAAATACAGAGGGAAAGGAATCCTGGCGCTCCAGGGCCTCCATGATAAAGCTTTGCTCTAAAGGCGTGTGAAGGCTCCTTAAAAATTTCTGCTGCTGGACCTTTCTCGCGTCGTCCTCTAAAAGCCGCTCCTGTCTGATGGTGGTCAGGGATTCGATCAGTTCGTTTTTATCCGTTGGCTTTAACAGATAGTGGCGGACTCCGTACCGCATGGCCTGTTTTGCGTATTCGAACTCATTGTAGCCGGAAAGCAGAATAAAGGTGATCCGGGAATCCAGCTTCATGGAGCGTTCAATTAAATCCAGACCGTTTAAGATGGGCATCCGGATATCCGTGATCACCACATCGGGATAGTCGTCACAGATGATGTCGTAGGCCTCCATGCCGTTTTTTGCGGTGCCAATCACTTCATAGCCTATGGCCCCGTAGTCGATCATCTGGGAAATGGACTCTCTTATGATCTGCTCGTCATCGACGATCAGCAGTCTGAGCATGGGAAACCTCCTTTTCTTTCGGTATGGTCAGCAAAACGACTGCCATTTGGTTTTCGTTGTAAAAATGCAGGCCATATTCTTCCCCGTAGAGCAGCCCCAGCCTGGAGTTGATGTTTTCAAGGCCCACGCCGGACCCCTGGGGCGTGATTTCCTTCTCCCGGATTTTTTGCAGGAGGTCGGGCTCGAACCGGGACCCGGTATTTGCCACACGGATTTCGTAATGGTCTTCCAGCTCCTTTACGGTGACTTTGATGGTGCACATTTCATCAGAGTCTTCCATGGCGTGTTTTAAAGCGTTTTCCACCAGAGGCTGAATGGACAGCTTTGGGATGAAAATATTGGAGATATTCTCCGGCACCTCCAGCTCAAAGCAGAGCCTGTCCTTAAACCGCACTTCCTGTATCAATATATAATCGTCCAGCACCTTTAACTCTTCCCCAAGGGGGATGATGTCCTCCTGCCCGGCGATGGAGGCCCGAAACAGGCTGGCAAGAGAGCGGACCATGGTGGAGATGTCCTCGGCCCCGTATTTTTGCGCCATCCAGTTGATGGTTTCCAAGGTGTTGTATAAAAAGTGAGGATTGATCTGCTGCTGGAGCATCTTAATGGCAGAATCCCTCACCAGAAGCTGCTTGTCGTAATTTTCATCCCTGAGGACCTTGACGCTGTGGGTCATCTCGTCAAAGCTTCGGTGAAGCTGGCCGATTTCATCCTGGCGGTTCTGGTAATCGTAGGCCTCTGCCTCTGTCTCCGGCGCTTCCCCGCTTCCAAAGCGCTGGATTTTTTCGATGAGATAATCCAGGTGACGGAATAAGTGGCGCAGAACCAGGGTGACGCAGACTGCGGTGACCAAAGCAGTGCAGATGGTGAAGACCAGGATTTCCAGCCCCGTCAGCCGGGTTCTCTGAAACAGGGGGTCATAATCCCGGAAGTAAATGTAATTCCAGCCCTTATAGGCCCCCTGGCCTGTGATGATAAATTCCTTTTTCTTATCCAGTGTGGCGATGGAGTAGGATTCTTCCCCGCGGGCGCTGCCGGAAATGATTTTTAAACAGTAATCCTCGTGAAATGCCTCTGCCGGGTAGATTCTCTTTTCACCGGCCATCAGGATGAACCGGGAGTCCTCTGCCTGGCTTCCGGAGTTTTTCAGCCCGTCTTCGATCATGCTGTCCATATCCACTGTAATAAAAAGCTCTGCCAGAGGCCTGAGGCTTAAATACTTCAATTTCAGAATCTGTCTGGCGCAGACCGTTCCGGTTCCGGGAGAAATCCCTCCGGTCCATGAGGCCCTGCCTTTAAAGCTGTCCAGAATGGAATCCAGCTCTTTTCGGTTGAAGTTTAAGATGTCATCAGAGCTTCCCATGCAGATATTGGTCCCGTCAGGCAGGATGATATTAATGGAAGTGATGTACTCACTCCTGTAAAGGTAGGAATAAAGCTGCTGGTAAATGTCTCTGCGGGCGAGGGCCCGGCGGTTGCTCCAGGGGTTTTCATCTAAAAATGAAAGATTGTCCTGAAGAATCTGGTCACCGATCATGTTGTCGGATATGGTCTGGATTGCCAGCATCTCAGATTCTAAGTAAGCGGTCACATGCTTTAAGGAATTTGCGTTGGTCCGGTACAGCTCTTCGTTGTAGCGGGTAGTCATGATCCGGATGCTGACCAGAAAGCCGATGCAGAGCGCCAGTATGGCAAGAAGGAAAAGCATCAGTATTTTTTTGTAAAGGGATAGGTTGTTAAACCAGGCTGTCTTTGTTTTCATCGTCATGGGCCCTTTCTCGTTCCAGCCTATTATATAGCAAAGAAATAAAAAAGGAAATTGAAAAACCGGCTAAAATCACAGAAAGCCGTTTTTTTAATCATAAAAAGCTGTATTTTAACTTTACCGTTGTGCATATTTGCCATAAAATAATACCATCACAAACCGAAAGGGAGGTTTTATTCACATGAAAAAAAGATTATTGGCATCAACTCTTGCAGCAGTGCTTCTGGCGGCTTCTTTAGCAGGCTGCGGTCAGAAAACAGAAACAGCGGCAACGACTGCGGGGACAGAAGCAGCTACAAAGGCGGAGTCAGCGGATACCACGGCAGCAGCATCGGGAGACAAGGTGACACTGAATTTCACCTGGTGGGGAAACCAGCTCAGAAATGACGTGACAAAGCAGGCGGTAGACTTATACATGAGCCAGAATCCGGGCGTGGAAATCAAGGTGGAGTTCACAGACTGGACCGGCTACTGGGATAAGCTCTCCGCTATGGCAGCAGGCGGAAATCTTCCGGACATCCTTCAGATGGACTACTCCTACTTAAACCAGTACCAGCAGAGCGGACAGCTTGCTAACCTTTCTGAATTCATTGACAGCGGCGTTATTGACACCAAAAATGTTCCTGACAGCGTAATCGACAGCGGTTCCATTGACGGCAAGTGCTACGCCATAAGCATCGGAAGCAATGCTCTCGTTATGACTTATGACAAGGCCATTGTGGAAGAGGCAGGAGTGGACCTTTCCAAGCAGATGACCTTTGATGAGCTTTATGAAGTGTCTAAGACCATTTATGAGAAAACAGGAGTTAAGACCGCATTTGACGGCGGAATCAACATGATGGTCATGGTTGCCAGAGGAAACGGCTCTTACTTATTCGGAGAAATCAGAGAAGGCAAGACAGACGCCATGAAGATGCACTTTGAAACGGTAGAAAAATTCGCAAAGGCTGAATTTGCTGTTTCTCCTGACCTTCTTGCAGAAAAAGATATGGATATCGTTGAAACAAAGCCCATCATCGACGGAACCACATGGAATGACTTCTCTCTTTCCAACCAGTATATCGCTGTTTCCAATACAGCCGGAAGAGAATTGGGCCTCACCTATTATCCAACTGTAAACAATGCAAAAACCCAGCCCCTGTACTTAAAGCCAGGCCAGTTCCTTTCCGTTGCAGAGTCTTCCCAGAATAAGGAAGCAGCAGCCAAGTTCATCGACTGGTTCACCAACAGCATCGAGTGCAATGAAATCCTGATGGCAGAGAGAGGAATTCCGGTTAACACAGAGGTTGCCGCAGCCATCAAGCCAAAGGCAGAAGCCATTTCCCAGAGCATCTTTGATTACATCTCCCAGGTTGGCGAAATCGCAACTCCAATTGACGTTCCGGACCCATCGGGAAAGGGTGAGATCGAAGCATTAGGAAAGACCATGGTAGAAGCGCTCCGTTACGGCGATGCAACTGCAGAGGAAGCGGCTGACCAGTTTGTTGCAGAATCCAAGAAGATTCTGGAGGAAGCGGCGAAATAAATAAAAAGCAATCTGGAGGGGATACGATGAAGAACAATCAAATGGCCCCCAAGAGAAAAAAAACATTGGCTCAGATATTAAACACACCGAAGGTCGCAGGATATATATTTATCCTGCCCTTCATTATAGGCTTTCTGGCTTTTATGGCTGTTCCGATGGTTTTATCTTTAGGGTTTTCATTTACCAGATATAATATTTTAAAGGCACCGGTTTTTATAGGTCTGGAAAATTACGTGACCATGTTTACTGCTGACCCCAAGTTCTGGAAGGTATTCGGCGTGACCATGTATTATGTTCTGTTTTCGGTTCCTCTCCGGCTCATTATGGCCCTTGCTGTGGCTATGCTCCTTGTAAAGAGCAGCCGGCTCTCAGGCTTTTACCGGGCAGTTTATTACCTGCCGTCCATCATCGGCTCCAGCGTGGCTGTGGCCATTCTCTGGAAGCGGATGTTTGCCAGTGACGGCGTGGTCAATGCCCTTATGGGAGCCATCGGACTGCCTACGGACATCGCATGGCTGGGAAGGCCTGATACGGCCATGTGGACCTTGATCATTCTGGCTGTCTGGCAGTTTGGTTCTTCCATGCTCATCTTTTTATCAGGGTTAAAGCAGATCCCCATAAGCCTTTATGAGGCGGCAACTGTGGACGGTGCAAACGGCATCCAGCGTTTCTTCAAGATCACCCTTCCCATGCTGACGCCCACTATTTTCTTTAACCTGATCAACCAGTTGATCAACGGATTTATGGCATTTACCCAGAGCTATATCATTACCCAGGGAAAGCCAAGGGACACCACGCTGTTCTACACCGTATACATGTACCAGAACTCCTTTACCTACAACAAGCTGGGCTACGGCTGCGCTATGGCGTGGTTCATGGTATTGGTGGTGGGCCTTTTAACCCTGGTACTGTTCAAGACCCAGAAGAAATGGGTACATTATGAAGCGGAAGGGTGATGAAGTATGAAGACAGGATATAAAGAAAAACGAATAGCCGTCACAGCGATTTATCACGTATTCACCTTTTTGTTCGCCTTCGTGATGATCTATCCCCTTTTGTGGATGGTGATGAGCTCCTTTAAGAACACCAACGATATATTCCGGACTGCCACCTCTCTTTTTCCTGAGACGTTTTCCATTGAAAACTACATAACAGGGTGGAAGGGGTTTGCAGGCTACAGCTTTTCCATATTTTTTAAGAATTCCTTTGTCATTGCAGGCCTTTCCACTGTGGGAGCGGTCATTTCCTCCGCCATTGTGGGATACGGCTTTGCCCGGATTGACTTTAAGTTTAAAAATATCTGGTTTGCCTGTATGCTGTTAGCCATGATGCTTCCGTTCCAGATCATCATGATTCCCCAGTATATCATCTTTAACCAGATGGGATGGATCGGAAGCTATCTTCCCATTATTGTGCCTCAGTTCTTCGGTCAGGGCTTTTTCATCTTCTTAAACGTGCAGTTTATCAGGGGAATCCCCATGGACTTAGACGAGGCGGCCAGAATGGACGGCTGCACCATTTATTCCATATTTGTCCGGATCATCCTTCCGCTCATTAAACCGTCTCTGGTGACCAGCGCTATTTTCTCCTTTATGTGGAGATGGGATGACTTTCTGGCGGCTCTGCTCTATTTGAGCGATCCCTTAAAGTATCCGGTCAGCTACGCCCTAAAAATGTTCTCAGACCCGTCTTCGGGCTCAGACTGGGGCGCCATGTTCTCCATGGCAACCTTTTCCCTGGTTCCTATTTTCATCATCTTCCTGACCATGCAGAAATATCTGGTGGAAGGAATTGCATCGACGGGAATTAAGGGTTAAAAATAATGATCAGGTGGGAGACCCGTTTTGCGGGCTTTCCGCCTTTTTATTTTGGGGATTTATGAGAAGCCTGCTGCATAAAATGTATCATATGCTCTCTTAAGCATACAGGAGGCTGAGATATGGAAAAGATACTGGATAACAGGTACTATGACCTGATCATCAGTAATTCCGTGGTTCCGCAGTACAATACGGAGGACAATGTAACGGTGCTCAATGAAATGCATTCTCTGCTGCATATCAGAAAGGACGAAGTGGGGGCCTGTGATCTGGGGGAAAACGCTTATCATTACTTTCCGGCCCTCTATACCTTAGAGTCTTCCATCAGCGTGGAAAAATCCGGTGTTCCATTTGTTCAGGGAGACCCTGAACTCGCTCTTTTTGGAAGAGGGGTTATCATAGGGATTGTGGATACAGGCATTGATTACCTCCATCCTGCGTTCATGCACTATGACGGGACAACGCGGATTATTTCCATATGGGATCAGACGAGAGAGGGGGGTGTTCCGCCTCATGGCTTTACCTTTGGAGCAGAATATACCAGAGAACTGATTAATTTCGCCCTCATGTCTGAGGAACCTCTTTCCATCGTGCCTTCCGTTGATGAGCATCTTCATGGAACCGCCATTGCAAGCGTGGCGGCGGGAAGGCCCAATGAGGCCAATGATTTCAGCGGCGTGGTTCCCGATGCCGATTTGATGGTGGTAAAATTAAAACAGGCTAAGAATAATTTAAAGAAGCTTTTTTCCGTTCCGGAAACAGCTTTGTGTTATCAGGAATCGGATATTATCCTTGGAATCCGATATCTGATCACATCGGCGAAACGGATGAACCGGCCCATTATCATCTGCCTTGCCATGGGCAGCAGCCAGGGGGGCCATGACGGGCGGGGGGCTTCGGGCATGTACTTAGATTACCTTGTCCAGCAGCCTATGATCGGCATTGTGGTGTCTGCCGGAAATGAAGGGAACAGCTTAAGGCATTATTTCGGGCGCATTGAGAGAGCGCCTTATATGGGCAGCTTCCAGCTTAAGGTGGGAAGCTATGACAGGAAGTTTTTCATGGAGATATGGCCTTACCTGCCTTCCAGGCTTTCCATTGAGATCACCACACCGGGCAGGGAGGCTTCCCAGATCATCTATCCCTTATTCGGAGCATGTCAAAGGCTGGTATTCCAGTCAAGCCAGTCCGTTGTCTGGGTCAATAATATTAATTTTGAGGAAGAGACAGGAGACCAGCTCATTTTGCTGCGGTTTGAGAATGCTGATCCCGGAATCTGGCAATTCCGTGTGTCAAGTGATGAGAGAGAGCCGTTTTCTTTTCATAGCTGGCTGCCGTCGGGAAATCTGCTGACCAATGAGACATTTTTCTTAAATGCCGATGCCAACACCACCATAACCGCCCAGGGAGACGCCATGCATCCCCTTACGGTCACGGCTTATAACCAGTTAAATGACACCATCATTCCTGAATCGAGCAGAGGCTATACCCGGCTGGGTCAGATCAAGCCTGATATAGGCGCTCCGGGCTACCAGCTGTCCTGTGCCCTTCCTGGGAACCAGTACGGCACCATTACAGGCACAGGAGCGGCAGCGTCTCATGCGGCCGGCATTGCGGCCATGGTTATGGAATGGTCTTACAGCAAAGGCAATTTTACCTCCATTACCGGAAATCAGATCAACCGCGTGATCGTCCGGGGAGCCCGGCGTGACAGCCCGGACTATTATCCAAATAACATATGGGGATACGGACGGATCGATGCGGAACGGATATTTGCCCAGCTTTCTGAGATGAGGATTTAAAGTTTTTATCTCGCAGAATTTTTTAAGCTTTTCAATTCTCCTCTGATTCTGGGTTCAATTCCCCTGCGCTCCATTTCGGCCATGATGTTTTCAAACTCTCCGGACGGGGCAGGGGGAATCCCTGTTTCCCTGGATTGGGACTCCAGACTGTCTGATTCTTCTTTTTCATAATGTTCTCTTTGACTTTTCCAATGCTTCATGATTATCACCTCCCAGAAAATTATATAACGAATATGAGAAACGTATAGTGATAAAATGAAATAAAATAAAAGAAATTAGGTTTAAAAGGGCTTTTTTTTGGTATATGTAATTCAAAACCGACACAATTTTGCAAAATTAAAACACCAGGAAGCCCCGCACTCACGAGGAAACCTGGTGTTTTTTATCTTATGCAAACCTTGTCATATGTAACCTAGTGTCTTTTTATCTTATGTAAACTGCGGGTAACAGGACTTGAACCTGCACGGTCTCCCACCAGAACCTAAATCTGGCGCGTCTGCCAATTCCGCCATACCCGCAAACAATGAGACACCGGGGATTCGAACCCCGGACAACTTGATTAAAAGTCAAGTGCTCTACCACCTGAGCTAGTAT
>NZ_JASGFH010000038.1:0-13559 GCF_047605665.1 Lacrimispora sp.
ATTCCCATACGGACTGCTCTATGCTCTGCCATCTTCTTCCATTCCTTTCTTTTTTTCCTGACATGCTTTTCCCATTTCATTTAATGTTGAAAAGCGTCCGGCGCGCAGGGGCGCCCCGGACTTATGGGTTAATACCTTGGATTTTGAGAGTATATGTAAATCTGTTTACCGGGTTTTAGCCAAGGAACCATGCAGCTCCGAGCCCTCCCAGTAAGATAAAGGTTGCCACATACTGAATCACACCGGTTAAGTATGCGTTCGGTATGGAGAGCTTTAAGAATTCTCTTGACTCTACCTTTGTGTAAGCAAGTCCCCATGCAACCCAGGACTGAGTAATACAGCTTCCGATATTTACGGTGATTGTAGGAATTGCAAATACTGCATAAAGGAAAGGTACGGAGAAGGATGCAACGTTGGAAAGTACACCAAGGGTAGCAGCTCCGCTTCCAACCAGTGTCATCGGTCCACGGAACAGACCCATGCAAAGCAGGATAGCAAATACGATACATACAACGATTTCACTTCTTGGCATTACATTGCCTATGATTACCTTAAAGTAAGGAGAAGCATAGGACGCTACCTGGTTGAACATAGGCAGTGTGAGAAGGAATCCTACGAGGGGAGCGGTATCAACCACGCCGTCGTAATACAGCTTATTAACAAGCTGACAATTCTCTTTAAAGCTTCCAGCCATTCTTCCGCAAAGGAAAAGAGCCAGGAATCCTGCAATGATAAATCCGCCGATAACGGAGAAATCAAGCCAGATCTTAAGAACTACAGGCACAACCGGAAGGATCAGGGTGTAGAACGGAGCGTTCTTCTGCTCAGAAGCAGCGCCTCTTGTCTGTGCAGCCCAGGAGTGAACTGTCTTTGATTTCTTTAAGTAAACAGCAGACAGTACGGTGGTAGCGATCAGCATGATTGCCAGAGCTGCATAGCCCCAGTGTGCTGCATACCATCCAAGGGTGAAGTCAGGCATTTCTTCCGGCTTCATGAAGAAAGCACGGTACTGCGCGAAGTTTACAGGGTTTAAGTAAATACCTGCTGCAACGGAGCCCATAAAGGAAAACAGCGCAACAGATTTGGGAATTCCCAGAGACATAAGGATAGGAAGTACGATAACGCCGATAGCGATAACCGGGCCTGCACCTGTCATAGCGGTAAAGATCAAAGCTGTGACGATGTTTAACAGGGCAACGGTAACGAATGGCTTATCTCCGCCCAGCTCAACCGTTTTACGGATTAAGGTGGAAGCGATTCCGGTATCCATCAGGACGCGTCCAAACCATGCACCCCAGCATACGTTTACCAAAGTGGTTCCCCAGCCTTCAGGAGCTGACTGGAAAATCTTGTTTAAAGCACCGATCATCTTGTTGTCAGGGCCGAATTTTAAAATAGGATTGGCCTCTAAGAATGCGTCGCCTACAAAGAAAGTTCCACCGAGGGGTAAAACAGTCCAAAGAATTGTGATCAGCAAGAATCCGATCATCAGGTTATGGCCCTTGACACAGTAGTATGCCAGACCAAAGAAAGAAATCAATAAGATAATACCAATGATATACTCCACAATTAATACCTCCATAACTTTTTATTCGCCACACATGTAAATACTCTGTCCGCTTCTTGGGCGGTCTCTCAAATCCCGGTTTTTAACTCCTTTCCTCTTTTCTTCCCTGTAATCTGGGCATCATGGTACACCCGCAGGGTGCTTCCTTTTTTCTGCCCTGTAATCCGGGCATCATGGTACACCCGCAGGGTGTTTCATAACAAATATAGTGAAAAATCTATTTCTATCAGGTCCGGCATCAAGCCATTCCTGAAAAGAACTGAGGATAAATTTCCCGAAGAGTCCCTGCGTTCCAGAGGATGGTGTTGAAATGATTGGCACAGATCAAACACGCAGCTTCGGCATCCCGCCGCCTTAAATGATCAAGGAGAAGGCGTCCTTCCACCTGAGCATGCTCCCGGCTGGTCAGGGAAGACATATCAATCTTATAGTTAAAGGTCGTATACTGCAGATAATTCAAGCGAAGCAGATCGCAGTCCATGGTCCGGAAAACCTCCCAGGCATATTCCCTGCCGCAAAATGTGGAAAGCAGATAATGAACCTGCTGCTCCGTAACCAGAAAATCAACAGGGCTTTCGTCATCCATCTCAGACCTCTGCCGGTTGAGAACCGCTTCCAACTGCTGCTCCTGCTGCTTGGTAAGCCCCCGGCGGCAGATATCGTCAATCATGGCCTGCTCCAAAACAATGTGGGCAAACACAGCCTGCCTGATCCGTTCCACATCTAATAAGGTAACTTCCGTTCCCCGCTGAGGATACACCACCATATATCCCTCTTCCACCAAACGGGAAAGGGCTTCCCTCACAATGGTCCGGCTGGCATTCATCTGGCCGGATAAATTATTTTCACTGAGGCGCTCTCCCGGAGGGATATCAAGGCTCAGTATGTGACGGCGAAGTTGGTTGTAAATATCGTTCTTCTGATTTCCTTTTTCTGCTTCTGCCATTTCCGTTTCCTCCCGTGTATCTCTCTCCATCAAGGCGGTTCTCAGATTGCACATCAGTATCCCGCCAAATGCATATCAGTCTGTCTAAATATGTATTTTACCTCTATCTGCTTTGTAAAATATATCACATCCAGTTATGAAAATCAATTATTTTGTTATCATTTTTTCTATATTTTTTTTATTATCCCTCAATATTCTGGCTGGTTTCACAAATAACAGGATAATGTTTCCAGAAAAAACCAATATAATAATTGCATACAAGTTAAAAAGTTACCTTCTATCCCTTCAGAACCTTTTCTATGGTAACCCTTCTCCAGTTCTTCAGAAACAGGCTGATCATAGAGACAGACAGTCAGGAAACAGCAGTCCGACAGCCGCCGGAGGGAATCCGGCTTGCGGGAGGAAGAACACTCTGACTCAAGCGAAGAGAGGTCCGCTCAGTCTGCCATATGAAAGGATGAAGTGGGGAAATTTCAGTTGTATTCAGATATCAGATAGAAGAAAAGAAATATGCCTGGCCGTTTAAGGGATGACAAAAACCGGAAAGTCTTTAAAAGACTTTCCGGTTTTTCGTGAAAGCGGGTGATGGGAATCGAACCCACGTATCTAGCTTGGAAGGCTAGTGTTCTACCATTGAACTACACCCGCACGGAACCTCAAAACATTTCAAAAGTGCTTAAGGGAAGCACAATGCCCAAAGCCGGAATCGAACCAGCGACACGTGGATTTTCAGTCCACTGCTCTACCAACTGAGCTATCTGGGCATAACCATCTGCAACACGTGTAATTTTACAAGATTTCGTTTGTCTTGTCAAGCAAGTTTTCTAATTTTGATGAAAAAAACAAATATCTTGCCAAACTTAGAGAAACATATTATAATGTCAGAAACGGGGAATGAGGTTCTCCCCTGGGTACTCCCTAAACCGCTTTTAAAGCTGATGACTTCTGTGATTATAAAATCGCAGACTCATCAGCTTTTTTGATCGTCTGCGTAGATTGGAGAGATTACTATGCTATTATCCCTTGCCCTTGTGTTCCTCTGCGGAATGACCTTGGGAAAACTGTTTGAAATGCTGAAGCTTCCAAGGCTTCTTGGCATGATCATTACAGGAATCATACTGGGGCCCTATGCCCTCAACCTGCTGGACCGTTCAATCCTGAACATATCCGCAGAGCTGCGCCAGATTGCCCTGATCATCATCCTGACCAGAGCCGGGCTGAATCTGGACGTGGAGGACTTAAAAAAGGCAGGGCGTCCTGCTATTCTCATGTGCTTTGTGCCAGCCTGCTTTGAAATCGCGGGAATGGTGCTTCTGGCCCCTTCCTTTCTGGGCGTGACCCGTCTGGAGGCCGCCATTATGGGAACCGTGATCGCTGCCGTTTCTCCGGCTGTGGTCGTTCCCCGGATGCTAAAGCTCATAGAAAAAGGCTACGGAACAGAAAAATCCATTCCCCAGATCATCATGGCAGGGGCTTCTGTGGATGACGTGTTTGTCATCGTGCTGTTTGCCGCCTTTACCGGACTGGCAGAAGGGGGAGCCATCAGCGCTTTAAGCTTTGTTTCCATCCCTACCTCCATCCTTTCAGGCCTGGCCGTGGGAGTCTTAACAGGCATTCTCATGTCCGCCTTCTTTACCAAATTTCACATCCGCGACAGCGGAAAAGTGATTTTGATTTTATCCGTTTCTTTTCTGCTTGTTACGGCAGAACACAATATGAAAGGAATTATGGGATTTTCCGGCCTTCTTGCAGTCATGGCCCTGGGGGCTTCCATACGGCTGAGAAAATACGACCTTTCCATGCGGCTGTCTGAGAAGTTTTCAAAGCTGTGGGTGGGGGCCGAGGTGTGGCTGTTCGTCTTAGTAGGAGCCACCGTAAATATTACGTATGCCTTAAATGCAGGGCTCATGGCTATTGCCCTCATATTCTGCGTCCTGGTATTTCGGATGCTGGGTGTTTTTACCTGCCTCATCAGAACACGCCTCAACAAAAAGGAGCGCATCTTCACAGCTTTCGCCTATATTCCAAAGGCCACGGTTCAGGCTGCCATCGGCGGCATTCCCCTGGCTATGGGACTGGCCTGCGGAGACATTGTCCTCACTGCGGCGGTTTTATCCATACTGGTCACAGCGCCTTTGGGAGCGGCACTTGTGGACGCTACGTATAAAAAGCTTCTGTAAAAAATGATTTTGATATTTTTATGATGGAAAAATCTGGTGTAATGGTTCCTCCCTCATTGGGGAAATCTGATAAGGAAATGAAAACAGCTTTATATTATATATAGAAGCTTTTATGATCGGAGGACCCCATGAAAAATGAACCTGTATTTTTAACTGACAAAAACCGCAATGTCATCCTGGAAGTGATTTTGGGAACGCCCAATGCCGCCCTTCCCGACAGCTTAAAACCCTTTGAAGTGCTGGAAGCCAACACTTCCGACGGAGCTTCGGAAAAACACGTTCCGGTCATTGAAACAGACGGGCAGCATGTGACGGTAAAGGTGGGAAGCGTATTCCATCCCATGTCTGAGGAACACAATATCACCTGGGTCTGTCTCCAGACCGAGGCCGGAGGCATCATGAGGGTGAATTTAAGCCCTGACTGCGAGCCGAAAGCCTGCTTTACTCTGGAAAAAGGAGATTCTCCAAAGGCCGCTTTCGCTTACTGCAACCTTCACGGTTTCTGGAAGGCAGAGGCGTAAAAACTGAGGAAGCCGGTTCAGCCAAAAACTGAACCGGCTTTTTATATGGAAAGCATCATTGACTCTTGACAAATAAAATACCGGAGCGTATAGTTAGTTTAAACTAACCAATTAATCATGCATAGAATATGCGGGGAGGAATGAATATGGCAGTAAAACTCGACGGCGTCATGGAGACGCTTTTAATCACACTATACGTACGGGCGAAAGACGCGGCAAGTGCGGCTCCTGTCCTTAACGACCAAAAGGCTGCAGAAATAGCGGCAGAAATAGACTACGACTTCTCCAAGTTTGACAGCGGCTTTATGTCCTATTACGGCGTTCTGGCTAGGGCGAAAACAATGGATGACCAGGCGCGGGCATTTATACGGCGTCATCCGGAATGCACCATCGTGTCCGTGGGCTGCGGGCTGGATACCCGTTTTTCCAGGGTGGATAACGGAAAAATCATGTGGTATAACCTGGATTTTCCTGAGGTGATAGAACAGCGCAAACTGTTTTTTGAAGATCACCCACGCGTGAAGGACATTTCAAAATCCGCCCTAGACCCCTCCTGGACACTGGATGTGGAAGTGAGGGGCAAGCACCTTCTGATTATTTCCGAAGGCATGCTGATGTTTCTCCACGAAAGGGAAGTCGCCCAGTTTCTCGGAATATTGACCAGAGGCTTTGACCGCTTTGAAGCCCATTTCGATTTGCTGTATAAAGGGCTGGTGAACAAAGGAGGCCTTCATGATACGGTTAAGAAAACCGGCGCTCAGTTTCACTGGGGCGTGAAAGACGGCAGCGAGATCACACGCCTCTGCCCCGGAATCAAGCAGATCGGCCTGATCAATTTCACGGAAGAGATGCGCCACCTCCTTCCTGGGGTTAAAAAGCTGCTGATTCCAATGATGTACATTGCCAATAACCGGTTGGGCATGTATGCCTTTAAGAAAAAATATAATAGTGAGGAGTGATGTAATATGAGAAAGAAGTATAAAAATACTCTTCTTGAATTCGCCCGGCAGCTTAATTTGACGCTGGATACGCAGATGGCAACCATTTTCGGCTTACATAACGGCTATTCTGTTTTCCTGTCACCTGTAAATGAAACGTATCAGTTCATCTTAAGTCTGTCCGTGCGCCATGGAAATGAGATGCCGAATATAAAGACAATGAAACAGGCTGTGCCCACCTCCAAGGCGGTCACAGGATGTTCAGTGCGGGGATACCGGGTCAGTTATACCCTGCGGGCAGGTATGACGGCAAATAAAACCCTGGAAAACTTAAGGGAAGGGCTGGAATCCATAACAAACTATCTGCGGGAAAACAGTTTTGAAAACTGCTGCCAGAGCTGCGGAACACCGGGCGCCGCTGATCCTTATAATATTTCCGGCGCCAGTACGCTCTTATGTGATCACTGCTTTTCCGATCATTGTGAAACAGCAGCCGTAAAGGAAGTCCAGCAAAATCAGAAAAAGGAAAATCTGATCGGCGGCATTGTAGGAGCTCTGCTGGGTTCCCTGATCGGAGTGGCGGTCATCATCCTGCTGGGACAGTTGGGTTATGTAGCTGCTTTATCCGGCCTGGTTCTTGGGGTGTGCAGCTTGAAAGGGTATGAGCTTTTAGGCGGACGCTTAAGCAAAAAGGGAATCGTTATCAGCATTGCAATCATGCTGGTGATGGTTTATATAGGAAACCGTGCAGACTGGGCCATCAGCGCCGCAAACTATTTTGAGGATTTAGACGTATTCTCAGCCTTCCAGTTAATCCCCGTACTTCTTGAGGAGGGTTATCTCGAATCAGGTGTTTATTACGGTGATCTTGCCATGGTATATATCTTCACCGTAGTAGGAGCTGTGCCTACAATCATCGCTGCCCTTCGTGCAAAAAAGCAGGAAAATGCGAGTCACAAAATGAGCGGGGATTGAGGCTTTAACGAAATTTGAATGCAATCACATCTTGAAATTTTATTGGAATGCACCCGTCATATTTTTGTGTTATAATGTGTTTATCCGGAAAAAATGAGGTTACACCATGAAAAATGACCGCTTATTCCAATTACTCTACCTGCTGTTGGAGCAGGGAACCATGACTGCACCGGAACTGTCCAGCATACTGGAGGTTTCGGTGCGAACTGTTTACCGGGATGCGGAGGCATTGTCCATGTCAGGAATACCCGTCTATGCCACGCGGGGCAAAGGCGGGGGCATTTCTCTGATGCCGGGCTATACCTTTGATAAGACTCTGCTTTCAGACGAGGAACAAAACCAGCTTCTCTTTGCCATTCAAAGCCTGCAGGCCGCTGACCAGCAGGTAGGGGCACTGCTTCAAAAGCTGGGGACCGCCTTTCAAAAGCCCCGGCAGAACTGGATTGAAGTGGATTTTTCCCGCTGGGGGCTGCACCGCACCGATATGGCGGTCTTTAATCTGCTGAAAGATTCCATTTTAAACAGACAGACCCTGAATCTGACCTATTCCGGCACCTCCGGTGAAACAACGAAGCGCAGCATTCATCCCCTTAAATTGATTTATAAGGATAAGAGCTGGTACTTGCAGGCGTTTTGCCTTCAGGCAGATGATTTCCGGCTCTTTAAGATCAGCCGCATCCTTCACATCTCTCCTGCGGGGGAAAGCTTTTCCAATATCTATGCCGATGACATCCCTCCTTTGGAAATAAATACTCCCTCTCTTTCCTCCATACATCTTAAACTGCGTTTTACCGAAGCCATGGCATTCCGGGTATATGACGAATTTGATCACCGCAGCATCACGCTCCAGCCGGACGGGCATTTGCTGGTAGAAGTTGATTTTCCCATGGACAACTGGGTGATGGAGTATCTCTTTTCCTTTGGAACGGAAATCGAAATACTGGAGCCTGCTGATTTAAAGAAACATCTGGCCGACTATGGCGAAAAAATTGTGATCCACCACAGAACCTGACAATTAGTTGTCAGGTTCTATATGGTACAATCAGGTTATCAAAAATAAAAGGAGAGAAAAATATGGATCAGAAATTTTGCCAAAGCTGCGCAATGCCAATGGGAACCGGTGATGATTTTTACGGCACGGAAGTAAACGGCAGCAAAAGTGCCGATTACTGCCAGTACTGCTACAAAGACGGCAAGTTCACCTTTGACGGCAGCATGGAAGAAATGATCGAAATCTGCATTCCCCACATGACAGAGAACAACCCCGGCATGAGCGCAGAGCAGGCGCGCCAGATGATGACGCAGTTTTTTCCCACACTAAAACGTTGGAACAGCAGATCATAAGACAAAAAAACATCCTTTTCAATCCGGTTTTCATACCGTTTTAAAAAGGATGTTTTTTGTATCTCCAATTCTTAAAACTGGGCGGAGAAGGATTCGAACCTTCGAAGTCGTCGACAACAGATTTACAGTCTGCCCCCTTTGGCCGCTCGGGAATCCGCCCATGCTTTTTTGTCAAGCAAGCGTAATTTTACCATAGGGACATGAAAAAATCAAGGTTTTTTTGAAAAAAATCCAAGTTCTGAATTCAGGACTCTATTCCCGGTCTCCGACCAGAAGAACGGAACTGATTGCCGGCATGTCAACGGTGATCTGGCCCTTCTCCACTTCATAAGTGACCTTACCCACATTATACCCGTTTTCATAGGTCAGCATATAGCGGGACATGGTCTCTCCGTCCTTTAAGCCAAGCTGCCAGACAGGGATGGTCACGGCCCGTTCCTTATCAAGGCTGTTGACCGCTACAGCGCAGATGTTATCCCTGTAAAACCTGCCGTAAGCGATGAGGTGGTATCCGGCCAAAAGCTGTTTTAAGGACCCCAGCCGCAGGGCAGGCAGGCAGTGGTGAAGCTCTGTCATATACCGGTGGAATTCCACCAGCTCCAAATCCTCCCCGCCCCATGGGTAGGTTCTGCGGTTATCAGGATCGGTCCAGCCGCAGACTCCGGCCTCATCTCCGTAATAAATCGTGGGCGCGCCGGGCCACGTCATCTGAATCATGACCGCTTCCCGGAATATGCCGTAGTTAATGCCCCTGGAAGCCGCCTCAGGCCCAAGGGTGGAGGTTCTTCCCACCCGGCCGTTGGTTCTGGTCAGGAAACGGGAATGGTCGTGGTTTGACAGCTCATTCATGGCCACCAGAATGGAACTTCCCATCATGCGGCTCATGTGGTACTTCATGGACGTGAAAAAGCTTTCCCCGTCGCCGAAAAGCTGGGGGTTGCTCTCATCGCTGTGCTTTTCCATGCCCGTCAGAAACCAGGTCACAGGCTCCATAAAAGCATCGTAATTCATGACCGTATCCCACTGGTCCCCCTGGAGCCAGCCGGAAGGGTCGCCGTAATGCTCTGCCAGCACAATGGCCTCCGGGTTGGCTTTCTTCACCTCCCGGCGGAAATCTCTCCAGAATTTGTGGTTGTATTCGCTGCTATGGCCCAAGTCCGCCGCCACGTCAAGGCGCCAGCCATCCACGTTATAGGGCGCAGAAACCCATTTCCGGGCGACGCGCATGATGTAGTCATAGAGGATAGGGGAATCCTCATAGTTGAGCTTTGGCAGGGTGGAATGGCCCCACCAGCCGTCGTAGGAGCAGTTGTACGGCCACGCCTCTTCATTGTAAAACTTAAAAAAGGTTCTGTAAGGGCTATCCTTTGACACGTAAGCTCCCGGATCATACTTCCCGGACATCTCATAAATCCGTTCTCCGTCGAGCCACTTGTTAAAGGAGCCGCAGTGATTGAACACGCCGTCTAAAATCACCTTCATCCCCCGGTTGTGGACCTCTTCCACAAACCGGGCGAAAAATGCATTGCTTTCCTCCAAATTCGTTTTATCCGTAGTCCGGATCATATATTTTTCCGCACGGCTGTTATCCGCAGTTCCCGGCTCCACAGTCCGCCCTCCGTCCTTTACGATAAGACCGTAATGGGGATCGATGTAATCATAGTCCTGGCAGTCGTATTTATGGTTGGAAGGCGACACAAAAATGGGGTTAAAGTAGATCGCATCCACGCCCAGATTCTTCAAATAGTCCAACCGATCCCAGACTCCCTGTAAATCTCCGCCGTAAAAATACCCCACATCCATCTGGTTGGGATACTTTCCCCAGTCTTCTACCCCGGTGACAGGCCTGCCGATGTAGATGTACTCTCCGTCCACCACGTCGTTGCTCTCATCCCCGTTGCAGAACCGATCCACATAAATCTGGTACATCACAGCCCCTTTGGCCCATTCCGGAGTGGAAAAGCCGGGGACAATGCGAAACGGAACGCCTGCCCCGTTCTGGTCGGAAGGGCCCAGCCTGCTGTAGTAACAGACTTCCCGGCCCTTTATCACCTTAAAGCTGTAGCTGATTTTGTCGTTTACTGCGGTTAATCTATATTCATAATAATCAAACAATTCATCGGAATCTGTCTTCTCCATGGCAGGCTCTTCCGCCTTGCCCTCCTGAATATAACAGACCAGGTCCGCATTATTCTTTGCGGTTCTAAAAAGCAGGATTACGTCGTCTCCCTCATTAGGCTCTGCCGGAAATCGGAAACTTTCTGTCTCGTCGGTGAATAATGCATCTCTATCTATGGTCTCAGCCTGGAAGCACATATCTTCTATATTTCCTTTCTCGTCATCTATACGTTCTATTCTATCCGATTCAACCCAAATATACAACCCCGCCTTTTTCACAAATAATTAGAAAAAACGGCCAGCGGGGGAGCTGACCGTTTTTTCGGAGAAGGTATTTCGTTTCTTATGGGGTGTAGCAAAAACTATATAATGTATTGGGGGGGGGTTACATTTATTAATATATCATGGTCTTCAAAATAAGTGTGCACAAACATACGTTTTTTTCATAAATATTTTTATGCATTTTTGCAATCCCCTTCTTCCGTATAAAAAAAAGCGCAGACCGTGGAATAAAAATTAGAGATTTTACCGGGTCTGCGCTGGTCTTATTAAAATTATGCTATTTCTGAAGCTGGAAATAAAGCTTCAAATTCCTGCTGCCCGATCTTTTCTTTCTCGATCAGAAGCTTGCTGCATTCGTGGAGAACATCCTCATGCTTTATGATGATCTCCCTGGCCTTTTCATAGCACTCGTCAATAATCCGCTTCACTTCGTTGTCAATGGTGTTTGCCACCTGGCTGCCGTAGTTCTTGGTGTGGGCCAGATCGCGGCCGATGAAGACTTCGTCGCCGTCGTTGTCGTAATTGATCATACCCACCTTATCGGACATGCCGTACTGGGTCACCATGGCACGGGCCAGGGCGGTTGCCTGCTTGATATCCTGGGAAGCTCCTGTGGTGATATCGCCGAAAATGATTTCCTCTGCGATTCTTCCGCCAAGCCCCACCATAATATCCTGAAGCATCTTTCCCCTGGTGTTGAACATATGGTCTGTTTCCGGCAGAGGCATGGTGTATCCGGCGGCTCCGATTCCCGTAGGAATGATGGAAATGGTGTGCACCGGTCCCACATCAGGAAGCACGTGGAACAAAATCGCGTGGCCTGCCTCGTGGTAAGCCGTGATCTTCTTTTCCTTATCCGTAACAACCTTGCTCTTTTTCTCTGCTCCGATTCCAACCTTTACAAACGACTTCTCAATATCTGCCTGATTGATGTATTTCTTTCCCTGTTTAGCCGCATAAATAGCCGCTTCATTCATCAGGTTCTCCAGATCAGCACCGGTAAATCCGGAAGTGGTCTGGGCAATTCTCTTTAAATCCACATCTTCTGCCAAAGGCTTTTCTTTGGAGTGGATTTTTAAAATCTCTTCTCTTCCCTTTACATCAGGCCTTCCCACGCCCACCTTACGGTCAAAGCGTCCTGGCCTTAAAATAGCCGGGTCTAAAATATCCACACGGTTGGTGGCTGCCATCACGATGATTCCTTCGTTGACACCGAAGCCATCCATCTCCACAAGGAGCTGGTTCAAGGTCTGTTCCCTCTCATCATGGCCTCCGCCCATACCCGTACCTCTTCGCCGGGCAACGGCATCGATCTCATCGATAAATATAATACACGGGGCATGTTTTTTTCCTTCTTCAAAGAGGTCCCTGACTCTGGAAGCTCCCACACCCACAAACATTTCCACAAAATCAGAACCGGAAATGGAGAAAAACGGAACTCCGGCTTCTCCTGCCACTGCCTTTCCAAGAAGGGTCTTACCCGTTCCGGGAGGTCCTACTAACAGGATTCCCTTGGGGATTCTGGCTCCCACTCCGGTGTACTTCTGGGGATTTTTTAAGAAATCCACCACCTCTTCCAGCTCTTCCTTTTCCTCTTCAAGGCCTGCCACCTTGCCGAAGTTGACCTTATTGGCATCCTTTGCCAGATGGGCCCTGCTCCGCCCGAAGTTCATCATCCTGGTATTGGCGCTTCCCGCCCCTGCCCTGGCGTTCATCATCATGAACAGAAAAACCAGAGCCGTTGCCGTGAGAATGAGCGGCAGGGCAATGCTTAAGAATAGGTTTTCCTTCTGCACTGCTTCCAGAGTATAATCAACTCCATTGCGGTCCAAACGGTCCTGAATGTCAATGACATTGGATACGTTGGCCTCCATCGCACTGCCATCTACGATCAGTTCCACCCTGCCTGTGGGAGGGGGATCGTTCTGATAGATGGTCACTTTTTCTATGGTTCCCTGGTCAATGGCCAGCATGAGTTCCTGATTGGTAATGCTGCTGCCTGTTTTAGTCTGGCTGACGGCGAATATAAAAATGACGGCCAGAAGGAGCAAAAACCCCATACTTCTGAATGGTTGCTGTTGTTTCAACACGCTGCCTCCTTATTGCTGTTCTATAATTCCAATATATGGTAAATTCCGGTAGTTCTGATTATAATCAAGACCATAGCCAACGATAAATTCATCAGGCACAGTGAAACACGTATATTTTACCTTCACCTGCTGCTTTACCCGGCGCTCCGGTTTATCCAAAAGAGTACACAGCTCAATGCTGCTTGGATTCCTCTGCTTTAACACCTCAATCAAATAGGATAAGGTGTTGCCGGAATCGATGATATCTTCTACAATCAATACGTCTTTTCCTTCAATGGGCTCATCAAGATCCTTGACAATCCTTACAATTCCGCTGGACACTGTTCCGGCTCCGTAGCTGGATACGGACATGAAGTCCATGGTAATGGGAATGCTGATTCTTTTGGCAAGTTCACAGGTAAAGAAAACGCCTCCTTTTAAGATGCAGATTAAGTGAAGGGGCCTTCCTTCATAATCCCTGCTGATTATATCCGCGATTTCCCTTGTTCTCTGTGCAACCTCTTCCTCTGAAAGCAGTATACGTATCTTATCATCCATTGTGTTTTCCTCTTTCCTGCCCCGCATTTTGGGCATAATGGTATGCCTGAAAGGCGCTTCC
>NZ_JASGFH010000039.1:0-10258 GCF_047605665.1 Lacrimispora sp.
TGGAAAGAATGCTGGTTAGCGGTGTGGCCGCAGATAAGAACGTAGCCCGTATTTCGGTGCTTGGTGTAAAGAATGAACCTGGAATTGCTTTTAAGATATTTAATCTCCTGGCAAAACATAACATGAACGTGGATATCATCATCCAGTCCATCGGACGTGAGGAGAAAAAAGATATTTCCTTTACCGTTGCAAAGACGGATTTAAAGGATGCGTTAGAACTTCTGGAACAGAATAAGGAGTCCATTACAGCCCAGGCTGTAACCAGTGAAGAGAATGTGGCAAAGCTGTCCATTATCGGAGCCGGCATGATGAGCAATCCGGGAGTCGCTGCCAAGATGTTTGAGGCGCTTTCCAATGCCAATGTCAACATTAAGATGATTGCTACCTCAGAAATAAGAATCACGGTTTTAATCCATGAAGAGGATGTAAACCGTGCTATGAGATCTGTTCATGACGCCTTTGACCTGGCGGATTAAAAGAGATGAAGGGGCTGAACTGGTTAAAACGGCTGCTGGGAATCGGTTTTCCCTGCCCGTTTCTCCTGCTGACCGGACTTTACTGTCCGGGCTGCGGAGGAACCAGGGCTGTCCGGTCACTGCTTCGGGGGGACCTGCGAATGAGTTTTCAATATCATCCGCTGGTCCTTTATGCTGTCCTGGCATTTGGATTTATGCTGGTCTGGCGTCCCCGTGACCGGGAGAAATGGGAAAGGCTTTTTATTCTGTTTGGAGCCGTCATTGTGGTGGTCAACTGGCTGTTTAAAAATTATATGCTGGTTTATTTAAGGGTGGATTTGCTTCCTCTCATGAAGTAAGACTATTCCTGAGGAATAGAAAGGGCTTCAAGGGTTTCCCTGAAATGGCGTCCCAGGGGCGTGTCGCTCTCCATGATATCGTACATGAAGATGATGAAAAATGTCATGAGAAGGCCGCATACTGTGGAAATGACGGACAGGATCAGGCCAAGCTGAGCCTGATGGGTAAAGGGCTTTCCCTGCTTGGAATAGATGGCGCATGCGGTTCCGGCAATGCCTAAAAACAATCCGGCAGGCAGTTCCCAGATGCTGAATACGGGAATACAACTGCTCACCAGGCCGAAGCCGCCCAGGATCACGGACCAGGATGCGGCGGTGGCAGCGGAGCTGGGCGGAGTTTTATGATTATTTGAAGTGGTGTTCTTATTTTCGCTCATGTGGCAAACCTCGTGTGTTTTTAATTCGTTTTCTATGGGAATTGGCATATTCCCCCATTTTATTGCTTTCGTGAAGAGTGTAACACAACTCCCCCCTTCTGTCCAGACGGGTATTGCATAAGGGTGAGGGATGACTTATAATATCTCATGTATAAACTATGAAAACAAGGGGATTAGCATGGATATTATAAAGGCATTGCAGGAAGAGCTTTCCATTGGACGAGGTCAGGTGGAGGCTGCGGTAAAGCTTATTGACGAAGGGAACACCATTCCCTTTATTGCAAGATACAGGAAAGAAGTGACAGGTTCTTTAAATGATGAGGTGCTCCGCAGTCTCGATGAGCGGCTTCGCTACCTCCGCAACTTGGAGGAGCGCAAGGACCAGGTACTTTCTTCCATCAGGGAACAGGAAAAGCTGACGCCGGAGCTGGAAAAGCAGATTTTAGAGGCCAGGACTTTGGTGGCGGTGGAGGACTTATACCGTCCCTATAAGCCCAAAAGAAGAACCAGGGCCACCATTGCAAAGGAAAAGGGCTTAGAGCCACTTGCAGATCTCATTATGCTTCAGGCGGCAAAGAGGCCTGTTATTGAGGACGCTGCCGCGTATATTTCAGAGGAAAAAGGCGTTTCTTCGGCAGAGGAGGCTGTGGAAGGGGCAAAGGATATTCTGGCAGAGCGGATTTCCGACAATGCAGAGTACCGCACCTACATCCGAAACGCCGTCATGAGCCAGGGAATTCTCCAGTCCTCTGCCAAGGATGAAGAGGCAGAGTCTGTCTATGAGATGTACTACAACTATGAAGAAACCATCAAAAAGACGGCAGGCCACAGAATTCTCGCCTTAAACCGCGGAGAAAAGGAAAAGCTGCTCACAGTGAAGATTCTGGCTCCAGTGGAACAGATTCTGCGTTTTCTGGAAAAGCAGGTCATTGTAAGGGACAACCCCTATACCGCTCCTGTTTTAAGGGAAGTGGTGGAGGACAGCTATAACCGCCTCATCTATCCTGCCATTGAGCGGGAGGTGCGAAGCGAACTGACGGAAAAGGCTGAGGATGGAGCAATCAGGCTGTTTGGAAAAAATTTGGAACAGCTTCTCATGCAGCCTCCTATTGTAGGCCGTGTGGTTTTGGGCTGGGACCCGGCATTTCGGACCGGCTGCAAGCTGGCGGTGGTGGATGAGACCGGGAAGGTTCTGGACACAGTGGTCATTTATCCAACCGCTCCTCAGAATAAGGTGGAAGAAGCGAAGGCCACTGTCAAAAAGATGGTCAAAAAATATGGCATTTCCCTGATTTCAGTGGGAAATGGAACGGCCTCCAGGGAATCGGAAGCTGTGATTGTAGAGCTTCTAAAGGAAATTCCGCAACAGGTTCAGTATATCATTGTCAACGAGGCAGGGGCCTCGGTTTACTCCGCCAGCAAGCTGGCGACAGAAGAATTCCCCAACTTTGACGTGGGACAGAGAAGTGCGGCATCTATCGCAAGAAGGCTTCAGGACCCTCTTGCCGAGCTGGTAAAAATCGATCCCAAGTCCATTGGCGTAGGGCAGTACCAGCACGATATGAACCAGAAGCATTTAAGCGAAGCTCTTCAGGGTGTGGTAGAGGACTGTGTCAATAAAGTAGGTGTGGATTTGAATACGGCTTCCGCCTCTCTTTTGGAGTACATCTCCGGCATTTCCAAGGCCATTGCCAAAAACATCGTGGTATACCGGGAAGAAAACGGGGCCTTTACCGGCAGGAGCCAGCTTTTAAAGGTTCCCAAGCTTGGGCCCAAGGCATATGAGCAGTGCGCCGGGTTTATGAGAATCCAGGGCGGGAAGAATCCCTTAGACGGCACCAGCGTTCACCCGGAATCGTATGATGCCGCAAAGAAGCTTTTAGGAAAGCTGGGCTACGATTTAAGGGAGCTGGCTGATGGAGGCTTAAGCGGAATCGGCAGAAAGGTCATTGACTACAAGGCTTTGGCTTCTGAACTGGAAATCGGCGAGATCACTTTAAGGGACATCGTAAAAGAGCTGGAAAAGCCTGCCAGAGACCCAAGAGACCAGATGCCCGCCCCCATTCTCCGCACCGATGTTATGGAAATGAAGGACTTAAAGCCAGGCATGGTTTTAAAGGGAACTGTGAGAAATGTCATTGATTTCGGCGCATTTGTGGATATCGGAGTCCATCAGGACGGGCTGGTCCACATTTCCCAGATGTCTGATAAGTTCATCAAGCATCCTCTGGAAGCGGTCAGCGTGGGAGATATTGTAGAAGTGAAGGTCATAAGTGTGGACGTGCCTAAGAAGCGGATCGCCCTGACCATGAAGCTGTAAAAGAACTGTGCAAAGGGCCCCGGCGGTAAGTATGCGCAGGAAGGAGGACAACGTGGAAGAAAAATTCCCGATTGTAATAGAAATAAAATTGACGGCAAAGGATTTATGGAGGTTTTCCCTGTATCATGCCTATTGGGGAAGCAAGGCGGTATTTCCTGCTATTTTCAGCCTGGCTGCTGTTTACCTGCTGGTAACCTCCTGGGACACCAGCACTGTGGCTTACCGGATCATGTTCCTGGTCAGCGCCCTGGTGTTTACGGTCTGGCAGCCCCTTCTCCTCTATTTGAAGTCCGCCAAACAGGCAAAAAATTCCAGAATTCGAAACGGAATGACGCTTTCCTTTGACGAGGAGAAGATTTTGGTTTCCCAGGGAGAAGAAAGCCTGTCCCTGGAATGGGAAAATATCAGGCGGGGAGAGCGGATAGGAGATATGACCATCCTCTACATGGACCGGATCAGGGCCTATCTTCTTCCTGATGACTGTTTAGCGGAAAAAAAGGCAGAAGTCACTGCGCTCATAAAAGAAAAACTGCCTCCTAAGAGGCGAAAGAGGATATGATGATGGTAATAGAAAGCCGTAGTCCAGAGGAGACCTTTGAACTTGGAAAAAAGATGGGAGAGGAGGCGAAGCCCTCTTCCGTATACTGCTTAAACGGAGATTTAGGCGTGGGAAAGACCGTATTCACCCAGGGATTTGCATCAGGCCTTGGAATTGAAGGGCCGGTAAACAGCCCCACCTTTACCATTGTCCAGCAGTATGATGACGGGCGTCTGCCCTTTTATCATTTTGACGTATACCGGATCGGGGACATCAGCGAGATGGATGAGATCGGCTATGAGGACTGTTTCTACGGAGACGGAGTGAGCCTGATCGAGTGGTCCGTTCTGATCGAAGAACTCCTTCCCGAAGAGGTCATAACTGTGACCATAGAAAAGGACTTGGAAAAAGGGTTTGATTACAGGAAAATAACCGTGGAGGGATTATAAATGAAAATACTTGGAATTGAAAGCTCATCCCTGGTAGCCTCTGTTGCCATTGTGACGGATCAGGTGCTGACTGCGGAATACACGGTGAATTTTAAGAAAACCCACTCCCAGACTCTCCTTCCCATGCTGGATGAGATCGTGAAAATGACGGAAGAGGATTTGGAAACCATTGACGCAATCGCCGTTTCCGGAGGCCCCGGCTCCTTTACCGGGCTGCGGATCGGTTCTGCCACAGGCAAAGGCCTGGGACTGGCTCTTCATAAGCCTATGATTTCCGTTCCCACCGTAGATGCCATGGCTTATAACTTATACGGCAGCGCTTATCTGGTCTGCCCTATTATGGATGCCAGAAGAAATCAGGTGTACACCGGAATCTATGACAATAGCGCCGGATTTTCCGTGGTAAAGGAACAGTGCGCCATGGATATCATGGATTTGATAGAAGAATTAAACGAAACCGGTCAAAAGGTCATCTTTTTGGGCGACGGGGTCCCCGTATATCAAAGCCGGATTGAAGAAAATATGAAGGTTCCCTTTGCCTTTGCCCCGGCCCACTTAAACCGGCAGCGGGCAGCAGCAGTGGCGGCTCTGGGCTCTTTGTATTATGAGGAAGGAAAGACTGTCTCTGCGGCTGATCATGGGCCCGATTATTTGAGAAAGCCTCAGGCCGAACGGGAGCGGGAGGAAAATGCCTTAAAGGGAGAAACTCATGGTTCGTGAAATGAGTCCGGAAGATGTTTTAGAAGTCGGCGGTATCGAACAGGCCTGCTTTTCCGATCCCTGGTCCTTAGAAACCATAAAGGAAGGCATGGGAAATCCCTTTGACACCTGGCTGGTTCTGGAAGAAGAAACGGCTGTGAAGGGATACTGCGTCTTCCGCATCATCGCCGGAGAAGGAGAGCTGTTTCGCATTGCCATTCTGCCCCAATACAGGGGTGGGGGGAGGGCAAAGAAACTTATGGAGAGGCTGGCAGAATATTCCAGAAAAAATGGGGTCACATCCATATTTTTAGAGGTCCGTGAAAGCAATAAAATCGCCAGAAACCTTTATAAATCCTATGGTTTTGAGGAAGAAGGCATCCGAAAAAATTACTACCAAAATCCCAGTGAAAATGCTGTCATCATGAGAAATCACCTGATATGAAACATTTACCACTAAAAATAAGGGAGAACACCGTATATAATGTAGGGGTATCCAGTATGGATGCCCTTTTTTCTATCCCTGGCCGAAAGCAGCTTAGTGAAGACGTACAAAAGAAAGCGTCAGCCAGTTTAGCTGAGTGAACATTCATCAGATGAGAGGGGAAAAGAATCAGGTCACAACTGGAAAGCGCGAAAAAGGAGAGCCTTGCGGGCACGTCATGATGCCAGGGAATGCATGGGCAGAAATAAGGAAGCACCCTGCGGGTATGGCTTTATGTCCCAAACGGGTATACCTTTATGTCTGAAAAGCAGGGACAAGAAAAAGGAAAGGTGAGAATAAGATGAGAAAGTACAAAAACGGAGGTCAGCTTGAAACGGTTATATGCAATTGCTGCGGAAAAAAGATCATCGTGTCAAAAGGAGTAGCCAGGGAAGGGGTTATCCACATCAGCCATGCCTGGGATTTCTTTTCAGAGAAAGATGGGGAGGTTCATCATTTGGATTTATGCGAAACCTGCTACGATGCTATGATTTCGGAGTTTAAGATTCCGGTGGAGAGAGAAGAACAGCTGGAATATTTATAGTTGCTAATTACCTCTTTTTTGTGATATGCTTTTAGAGTTCAGCGGTGCAGAAATATTTGACCGAGTGGAGCGTGTGAGCTCGCTCACAAAGCGCCAGGCGGGCAAATATTTCTATAGGGCGGAACGCCCGTCATGAATAATTTGGCGCAGCCAAATTATGAATGCACCGCGTACGTTCGCCAATACAGTAAAAAAGCAAGCTTTACTGTACAAACTCAAATATCAAACTAGAGAAGAGGAAATTTTATGCTGGATATATGTTTACTGGGAACCGGAGGTATGATGCCTCTGCCCTACCGCTGGCTGACGGCCATGATGGCAAGATGCGACGGAAGCAGTCTCCTCATTGACTGCGGGGAAGGAACTCAGATTGCCTTAAAAGAAAAGGGCTGGAGTCCCAAGCCCATTGATGTCATTTGCTTTACCCATTACCACGCCGACCACATCAGCGGCCTTCCCGGTCTGCTTTTGACCATGGGAAATGCCGAGAGGACAGAGCCTCTGACCTTAATCGGGCCAAGAGGCTTGGAGCGCGTGGTGGGAGCCCTGCGGACCATTGCTCCGGAGCTGCCCTTTGACCTGGAATTTATCGAGCTTTCTGAAAATCAGGAACAGATAAAAACCGGCCCCTATGTGATTGACGCTTACCGGGTGAATCACAACGTGGTATGCTACGGCTATTCCATCTCCATTCCGAGGACAGGCCGTTTTGATGTGGACCGGGCCAGAGATGCCCAAATCCCCCAGAAATTCTGGAGCCGCCTGCAAAAGGGAGAGATCATAGAGGAAGGGGAGCGGACCTTAACGCCTGACATGGTCTTAGGACCTGCAAGGAGAGGCTTAAAGGTCACCTACTGCACCGATACGAGACCGGTTCCTGTGATTGCAGAATATGCCAGGGAGGCGGATCTTTTTATCTGCGAAGGCATGTATGGAGAAGAGGGAAAAGAGGCCAAGGCCAGAGAATACAGGCACATGACTTTCTACGAGGCCGCCAGACTGGCGAGGGAAGCCCAGCCAAAACAGATGTGGCTGACCCATTACAGCCCCTCCCTTACAAGGCCCGAAGAATTTATGGACAAGGTCCGGGAAATTTTCCCCCGGTCCAAAGCTGCCAGAGACGGCTGGACCCTGGAACTGGAATTTGATGAGGAATGAGGAAATGGCAATGAAGAAGAATCATACAGAAGAAGATGTTTATATACTGGCCATTGAAAGCTCCTGTGATGAAACAGCGGCATCAGTGGTAAAAAACGGAAGAGAGGTCCTTTCCAATGTGATCTCCTCCCAGATCGCCCTCCACACGGTCTACGGAGGAGTGGTGCCGGAAATCGCCTCCAGAAAGCACATTGAAAAGATCAACCAGGTCATTGAGACAGCCCTTTCAGAAGCAGAAGTCACCTTAAAGGACATCGATGCCATCGGAGTGACTTATGGCCCCGGACTTGTGGGAGCCCTTTTGGTGGGAGTTGCAGAGGCAAAGGCCATTGCCTATGCAGCCAAAAAGCCTCTGGTAGGCGTACACCATATAGAAGGCCACATATCCGCCAACTTCATCGAGCATCCGGAGCTGGAGCCGCCATTTCTCTGCCTCATCGTATCAGGAGGCCATACCCATCTGGTCATTGTAAAGGATTACGGAGAATTTGAAATTCTGGGACGGACCAGAGACGATGCAGCAGGGGAAGCGTTTGACAAGGTGGCAAGAGCCGTAGGCCTGGGATATCCGGGCGGCCCCAAGATCGATAAAGCGGCCAGAGAAGGAAATCCCGATGCCATCTCATTTCCAAGGGCAAAGGTGGAAGGCAATGTCTATGACTTCAGCTTCAGCGGTTTGAAATCAGCAGTCTTAAACCATATCAACCATGGAAAAATGATGGGAGAAGAAATAAATGTTCCCGATCTCGCAGCTTCCTTCCAAAAAGCGGTTGTAGATGTGCTGGTCAGTCATACCATGGCCGCCGCAAAAGAATACGGCATAAAAAAGATTGCCATAGCAGGAGGCGTGGCCTCTAATTCCGCCCTTCGGGAAGGAATGGCCCTGGCCTGTAAAAAAGCAGGAGCCGACTTTTACTACCCATCCCCCATTTACTGCACAGACAATGCAGCCATGATCGCCGTTGCCGCTTATTATGAATACATCAACGGAGCCAGGGCGGACTGGGATTTAAATGCAGTTCCTAACTTGAAATTAGGGGAGAGGTGATCCGATGGAGGGAAGAACAGCAGCAGTCCTTTTAGCAGCAGGAAAAGGAACCCGCATGGAAAGCCAGGTTCATAAGCAATACCTGGAGATTTGCGGAAAGCCCCTTCTGTACTACACTCTCCATGCCTTTGAAAACAGCTCTGTGGATGAGATCATCCTTGTGACAGGTTATGGAGAAACAGAATACTGCCAAAAAGAAATCGTGGAAAAGTACGGTTTCACCAAGGTAAAAGCCATTACAGAAGGCGGAAAAGAACGATACCACTCCGTACACCGTGGACTGAAAGCCGTGAAGGACTGTGAATACGTCCTGATTCACGACGGAGCCAGACCGTGTGTGACGGCTGAAATCATCGACAGGGCTTCCCTCGGCGCCAGAACCTACCGGGCCTGTGTGGTGGGAATGCCGGTCAAAGACACCATAAAAGTTTCCGATGAAGAGGAGTTCGCCTCCGTAACACCGGACCGGAGCCGTCTATGGCTGATCCAGACCCCCCAGGCATTTGAATACAGCCTGGTCCTTAAGGCGTATGAAATGCTCATGTCATCAGAGCAGCATCAGGAGGGAATCACCGACGACGCCATGGTGGTGGAAACCATGACCCAGGAAAAGGTGAAGCTGATCCGGGGAGATTATTCCAATATTAAGGTCACCACACCGGAGGATTTGGAAATCGCCGCTTTGTTTCTGCAAAAAGCATTTAAATGAGGCCTGCTTTCCGTAAAAAGGCCCGCTGCTTCCTGTAATCAGATAAACGGTATTCGTATCCCGGCAGGCCCCTCAACAGGAGGCCTGCTTTTTTCAGCCCCGGCTCTGAAAGATATAAAATTCCTGAATTTGACAATTAAAATGATCTGTGCTAGCATGAAAGGAATGTTGCCTGAAAATGATAAAACAGATATAAAGGAAGACAGGAAGAACCCTGAGCCGAAAATGCAGGGAAGCTTTCTGGGTAAATGGATCAAAGGAGAGAGTTATGGGAAAGAAAATAATCGGTACGATTCTGGCATTGTCAATCGCGGCTGTAGGCCTGTACGGCTGCCGCAGACTCAGAATTGAAGAACCGGAGAGAAATATAAAGCTGACGTATGAGGACTGGGATGAAGGAATCGCCCTGACCAGCCTGGCCGCCGCAGTGATGGAGGATAGAATGGGCTACCGTGTGGATATGATCATGGAAGATGCTGATGCCGCCTTTGCCTCCCTTGCAGCAGGGGACACTGACGCATGTTTGAATGTACGCCTTCCGATCACCCACAAAAGCCAGGTGGAACAGTACGGCAGTGATATGATCGATCTGGGCATTTCTTATGAAAGCGAAGAACGCGTTCATAAATATGTCCGGAAAGGGTTCGCAACGGATATGCCGGAGGTCGCATTGTTTTTAAAAAATTTTAAAATGAATGAGGCAGAGCTGAAAGATTTCATGGAGTCTATGAAAGAAGACGGCAGGGAACCCCTGGAGTCGGCCCGGATCTGGATCAAGCTCAATACGGAACTGATCAACGGCTGGATCAGCGGGTAGTTGAGGAAGAGAATCCGGCCCGGAATAAGGGACAAAAAACAGGGCTTTTGACCCGGTTTTAAGGCCTGAAAATAATAGCTTGAAAAAAATGTAAAAACATGTTGACAGAATAATCAAACAATGATAAACTATCCAAGTTGCAGCTCATGAGAGCCGCGAAACAGAGCTTGTGAGTCTCCAAGAGATTTAAAAAAATAGAAAAAAGTGCTTGACAAAAGCATGGACTTCTATTAGAATGGAAAAGCACATTTGGAGAGGTATCGAAGTGGTCATAACGAGGCGGTCTTGAAAACCGTTTGTC
>NZ_JASGFH010000040.1:0-10219 GCF_047605665.1 Lacrimispora sp.
CCCCCCCCCCCCCCCCCCGCGGCGGGGCCGCCGGGCGGGCCAAGGGGTTTTAAAAGATTGGTTTGATGGGGTGGTGTTTTAGTCCGCAGTGCAAGCCATCGAATCCGTTGGATTCGATGGCTCACGGGCGTTCGCCCTATGAAACAGGACGTAGACAAATTTTCTTATGTGCAAGCACAACGAAAATTTGTCTACGTCCTGTTTCGCACTGCTCATCGCTTTCGTGAATATTATACCTTACCCAACTTCTTTATACAATAGAAAGTGTACTTTTATTCACCTAAAAACTTCCTTATATTCTCAATCACCTTCTTACTCAATATCTCAAACGCCTGTTTTGTCCTTCCCGCTGACGCATTCACACAGAACACTCCAGGGTGGTTTACCAATTCCCCTGTCGGATCTCCAGTAGCTGCGGCTGTATCACAAGCAAACCGATTATCCCCGCTCTCCAGCCAATTCTTCAACTCCCCCGCCTCAAACGCCGGACCGATAGAGGTGTTAAATAAAATCTTCCCATTCCCCAGCTTCTTAAACTCTTCTTCATGAAGCAAAATTACATTTTTATTCAAACACGTAAATACTACCTCGCTATATTCCAGCAGCTCATGAAGAGAACGGTATTTCATCCCCTTTTCTTCATATCCCGGTTTCCTGCTTCTGCTGTAATAAGAGACATCGGCTCCCATGAATTTTAACGCCTCTGCAATCATTCCTCCGGAAACGCCCATTCCTACGATTCCCACTTTCAAACCGGTAATTTCCACCGGGATATCTTTCCACATGGGACGGTCATAGCCGTGGAGGAATCGGACCAGTTCGCAGATTGCATATTCCACAACTCCCGCATCGCCGTAATCCCGGACTCCTGAAACTGTGATTCCGTGCTCCTCTGCATATTCAATATCCACATTGGCGCTTTCCTTTGAATAAAGGCTGCAGCACATTCCTACATATTTTATATCAGGGCATGTCTCCAATACGTGACGGTTGATTCTGGAAGTATAGCTGAGAAGCACTCCGTCGGCATCTCCGATTCTTCTTATGATCTCTTCATCATCAGCAGGGATGTCCTCATATAGCACCACTTCCCTGGCGTAACGAAACAGCTCTTGTTCTGCCTCTTTTACCAGGCTTACGGGTTCAATTGCAACTAATTTATCAAACATTTCACTGCCTCCTTAAAATACAATGGGGGAAACGATATTCTGCAGCGCAGCCACAATGCTCCATCCTGCGATTTCACTGGTGCTGGAGTAAATGTCCACAACAGCCTTAATTCCATCCATTTCCGCAGTGATCCTGTGGTCATCGCCAATCATTCCGGGAACACTGTTGACGGTGACCTTTGTATTCTCCGGGCCATTGGTTGCCAGAGAAGCGGCTACCGCCACATTGACCTTGGTGGGAAGCAGTTCAATGGCGCCTTTTGCATTTCCCTCAAATACTGTCGTGCTTTCCTCATCTGTCATCAAGTGTTCCTCAAAAAGCGGCGTGTTTTTCAAAGCCTGAGGCCCCTTCCACGTATCGAACCTGGTTGATGCGCCCATTAAGGTGACGGTGCGGAGCACGTCAAAGCCGCCTATGGCTCCGGAAGCTAAATATACCCTGGTGCCGTGGCTCGCTGCTGTTTTCTTTGTTTTTTCATAAAATGCTCCATCCGCAAATGCGCCGATGGACAGCACAATGAGATTGGAGCCGTTTGACAGGATTTTTTCCGCCATGGTTTTCACTGCTTCCACAGATGCTGCCTCCGCAATATAATCCGGCTTTAATTCCAGCAGCTCCTCAATGCTTTCACAGGCTCTGCATCCGCTTCCAGCTTCCAATGCATCGGTTTTCTCCCGGCTTCTTCCCACAATTCCCACCAGTTCATATTCCGGCAGCAAGCCTTCCTTCCATGCCCTGACAACAATTTCTCCCAGATATCCGTTTCCTATCATTCCCAGTTTCAGCTTACTCATGACAGCCTCCTTCTTCTTTAAACATTTAACTTTCATTATAAGTCCTGTCCCATTTGATTACAAGAGCAATTCCAAAAGAAAAGCGGAGAGCGCCTCTTAAGGTCTGCTCTCCGCTGCGGGATTTTCATATCTACTTGCTTTCTTCCAGGGCAACTCCGGCAATCTTGATGTTGACATCCAGAACCGTTAAGCCTGTCATGTTCTCAATGGCATTCTGAACCTTTTCCTGTACCTTTTCACTGACAGTAGGTATGCTGTAACCGTATTTGATGTTTAAGGATAAATCCACCGACACATGCTCTTCTGTCAGCTCCACCTTCACACCTTTGGATAAATTCTTCATACCCAGTTTTGCAACCAGCTCATTGGTAATATTGCCTGCCATGGAATCCACGCCTTCTACTTCAGTCGCAGCCAGACCTGCGATAATTGCTACCACATCATCTGCAATCTGCACTTCACCGATTTTATCTTTTTCATATACCTTGTGAGTATTTCTGCTTTCCACTTCTGCCACAGCGATTCCCTCCTGCACTAATATTGTATATACCATGGAATCATTATAGCAAAATCAGCCGTTGTTTGCAAAGGATTTTTACTCCTCCAGCTTCATCAGGGTGATGACGATATTTTCTGCCCCTACCTCGGCTTTTCTTTTTACGATGTCCTCAATCTGAGCTCTTTGAGGATCGGTGATGCTGGAAGCGTTGATGACCACATCCACTTTACCTCCGGAAATGCTGACCACCGGGTCTGCAAAGCCCTTGGCAAGAAGAAGGGTTTCTGCTGCATTCTCTTTTTCAGAAACAGCCGTCATCTCGATCATTTCCTGGATGGCCTGCTGTTTGGCAGACTCTTCCAGATTTGGATTGTTGATCAAATTCATCAAGGTTTCTTTATTTCTGGCCCTTACCTGCTCCCGGCTGAGCTGGACACTGGATATGTAATCCGATACATTCATTCCGCTGGTAAGAACTGCCTCTCCCGGATTGTCAAGTCCTGCTGCCTGCGGTTCACCGCTTCCTGCTTCCCCTTCGGCTGCCTGGGAAGACTCTGCTGCTGCAAGCTGGTCAATATCCTCTGCATCCTGGTCAAGGCTTGCAATTTCCTGGGTCACATCACTTTCTGCAATTGCCTGGTTTTCCGCCAAAATATCTTCTTCAGAAATGTCTGTCATCCCTGCTTCATAAACATCCGTTGCGGAAGCCAGCTCCTGCTTTCCGGCGTAATTTAAATATCCTGCTGCTGCTATCATAACGGCCAGCGTAGTGATGATGATCTGATTTCTTCTAAACAGTTTCTTCATATCCATCTTCTTTGGGGTTTTTGGGACTTTAGGTTCTTTACTTGTTTTCCAACTTCTCATACCTGACACTCCTTTATTATTCCACCCTCTTTAATACTTTTATTTTATGTGGGGGCAGGTTAAATAATGCTTCCATGGCACTGGAAATTTCAGCTTTTACCGTAGGACTGCCTCCGCCCTGGGCACTGATGACGATTCCTTCTACTTCCGGTCGTATCTCCTTCTCCACAATGGGAGCCGTATTTTCTCCTGAGCCGATCAAAATGGTGCTTTCCTGCTGTTCTGAGCTGGTGATCTTTCTGGTTCCCCCCGCGCTGTCTTTTTCGTCTGTAGAAGAATCCGAACTGTTTTTGTCAACCCGGAGCACCTTTTCCTCTGAGGATTTCAGCACGATCATCACTTCTGCCTGACCCACCCCTTCCACAGTTTTTAAGATCTTCTTCACCCTGTCCTCCAACTGCTCCTCATACGTCTGGCCTGCTGCCGCAGCTACAGCCATTTCCCCCTCTTCCAGTCCCCCTGCAAGTCCATGGGCCACGGCCTGGCTGTGGTTTTCTGCTGCCGTCTCCTGCTTCCCGTTCATAACCGAGCCTGTAGGAAATGTAAGGATCAGGATTATCATTCCAACCGCCAGCAGGATCAGCCACTTATCCTTTCCCATCTTCCACTTGAATTTCAATATCCTGTTCCTCCAAATCATAATATTCCCCAATCCTCCTTCTAAGACCTGAAAGCTGCAAATTTTCTTCCTGCCTTCTCTCCTCGCTTCTTCTCGTTTCCTGTTCCGTAATCTTCACTTCCTCCACCCGTTCTACCTTCTCCACAGGAACCACTCCCCCCGTCTCTCCCGCTTCCTCTTTCACAGTCAGTATCATAAAGACCTTCAAAACGTGGCAAAAGGTACTGCTTTCCTGATCCCGGTCTATTTCCGCCCTGATCTCTTTCCATCCAAAACCTGATGTCTCCGCCATGGAAGCCAAATCCGTTTCCACCGCCTCCTCATAGCCTGAGATCAGGGTTTTCAGCCGTTTATCCTCCATCGCAGAAATCTCCCCCTTGAGCTCCCCGGCTTCCTTCTTAATGCTGATGGATTCAAAATAATACGCCATGGTATTTTCAAGCCGCAATCCTCCTGTAACAGGCTTTAAAACCAGAAGAATGAGGACCATCCCGGCAAAAAAACGGATATATTTTTCATACTTCTTATTAGGAAGAAGGTTGGAAACAACAGTTATAAAAATCAGGTAATAAGCGATATTGCGTATCCATTCAAATAAGTTTTCCATTTCACTCACCCGGTATAATAAGTCACATTGGTAGAGGCACATACCAGCGCTATGGTAATGATAAACAGGAGGATTCCTGAGGTTGCTACGGAAAGCAGCATCTTATGGCCCTTTGCCATATCAGAAATGCAGCAGACGATCCTCTTATCACATACCGGCTGCAAAAGAGCTGCAACGCACTGGTACAAAACCATGAGCACTGCCAGCTTAAGCAGAGGAATGAGGGAAATGACCAAAAGCACGATGATTCCCGCCGCTCCAATGGTATTTTTTATCACAACCCCTGACCCCAGCACCATCTGAGCCACCGAGCTGACCCCTTGTCCGATTCCCGGTATGGCCCCGATCAGCTTCTGGACCGCTCCTGTTTTCATGGAATCCACATAAGGCAGCACCATGGACTGAATGATGTGAAATCCCAACACCACCCCTACCAAAGTCCTAAGTCCCCAGGAAATCACCTGTTCCAAAAGCTCATTCAGCCTTGAAAGCATGTCTTCCCTGGCAATGTGGCCTGCCATCACAAGAAGGGCGTAGCACCGGATGAGAGGCAGAAATACCTGCCCGAAAAGCCACTGGGCCGTTGATACGGCAAATAAGGTGAACTCATAGGAAGCCACTGCCGAAGCACTGCTTCCTGCAAATGCCGCCGCCAGAAAATAAGCCGGCATCAATGCCCTCATAAAATCCATAATCTGCCCCGTCACCTCTGCTGCAATGGTGACGCTGGTAAAAAAGCTGGCTGCCAATACGGTAAACAAAAGCAGATAAGTGACAAAAAATCCCGTCTCCGAAATCTGGCTCCCAGTAAATATGTTGGAAAAATTGGAAAACACCGCCCCAATGATTCCAAGGACCAAAATCTGCCCCATCATCCTCCCGCTGCTTCTCACTTCTCCTATGAGCAGGTCCTTGATGGCATCCCCGGCCTGTCCCATCACTTCATTCAGCCTTCCTTCCATCAAGGCGGTCATAAGCTGTTTAAAAGAGAGGTTCGTCACCTTCTCCCCCTTCATGCTGTCCAGAAACTGCTGAATGTCCGTCAAATCATACTGGTCCATTCCCATATCAACGGCCTGGCTTTCTCCCGCCTCATTTCCGGCCGCCTCCTGCCCCCAGGACACCTCTGCCCCGAAACAATCCCTGCTAAAAAGCAGCATGGGCAGAAGGAACACGAGAAAAAGAAGGGTATGTTTCATGGTATCGCCTCCCGTCATGCTGAAAATTTCTGCAAAGTTTCAATGAGCGCCAGCAAAATAGGCATACTGACTGCCAAAACAGACAGCTTTCCAAATATTTCGATCTGAGTGCCCACAGCTCCGTATCCTGCGTCCTTGCATATTCCTGAGGCAAATTCCGCAATATAAGTGATTCCCACCATTTTTAACAAAGTGGACAAATAAACGCTGTTAATTTTAATGTAGGACTGAATCTCCTTCATGGTATCCAAAATAGCGGTCAGCTTACTCATGCCGTAAAAGAAGATAAAAAATCCTGCCGCTATGATCAGATACGTCCCGTATTCCCCTTTTACTCCCTTTAAGGAAACCGCCAGAAGCACTGAAGCAACCCCTACTGCCGCTATGGTCATTACCGTCATATCATCACCTACAACGCAAACAGATTTTTAATGGATTCAAATAACTGATAAATGTAAGGCACCATCCAGAACAGCACCAGGATCAGCCCCGCAAGGCTTGTTAAAAATGCCTGTTCCTCCCGCCCGCTGTGTTTTAATACCTGGCAGATGACGGAAACCAGGATTCCAACTGCCGCAATTTTAAAAATCAAATTGACCCCCATGCCATCCTCCTTAATACATGACTATGGTTAGGAACAAACCGCCCATAATACCCAGACTGGTATAAAGGCGGCTTTTTTCCTGCTTATGTTCTCTCAAATAATCAATGGTCAGATCAAGCTGCTCCAAATACAAAAGAATATTCCGTTCCTGCATATCCATATCCAAATACCCCAAATGCTCCCCCAGCCCCTTCAAATTCTGTTTGTCCTCCTTTGACAGGCAGACTTCTTTTGGCATGTGGTCAATCTCTTCCTGCCAGACCTCATAAAAAAGCTCTCCCTGCTGCTTAAAAAGCCGTTCCGCCACCCGTTCAAACAAAGCCCCTATATCTCCTCCCGCCCTTCTTCCTGTCCGCTCAAATGCCTCAGCCAGAGGAGAATTACCGTAAACAATCTCAGCTTTTAAAAGAAATATCATTTTACGCAGCTTTTCCACCGTCTTCAAATGCTCATTCCACTGCCCTGCCATAAAAAATCCAAGTCCGGAACAGGAAACAATGACAAAAACAGCTCCTAAAATCCTCAGCCACCTGTTATCCATAAGCAATGTACTCCTGCCTGTCCCACTGAACTCCCATCTGGTGAACCTTCGCCTTGTAAAGCTGGGTCCCCCTGGAATCATAGATTTCGTCAATATTTCCAATCTTCCCAAGGTTATTTAAAATAATATAACGCTCAAAAATCCGCTCCTCCACCAGCTTTCGCAAAACCGGTTTCTGCTTCAAATCATCGATGGAGCTTCCATGAACCGTTGCAATCAGCTTGCATCCGCAGTTCATCACATACTCCATTGCCTCCAGATCCTCCCTGCTTCCTATCTCATCCACTGCAATGACCCTGGGAGACATGGTCCGTATGAGCATCATCATCCCCTTTGCCTTGGGACAGCAGTCTAAAATATCTGTGCGTATGCCCAGCTCATTCTGGGGAATCCCCTGGTAACAGGCCCCGATTTCAGACCTCTCATCCACAACTCCCACAGTCTGTCCCATATGCTCCTTTGTCCCATTGGAAACCTGCCGGATCATGTCCCTCAAAAGCGTGGTCTTCCCGCATCTGGGGGGAGAAATGATCAGCGTATGGCAAATTTCATTTCCATTCTCATAGAGATAAGGAAGAACCTCATCGGCGCACCCCTTCACCTGATGGGACAGTCTCACATTGATAAATGATATGTATTTCATAGTTTTAATCCCCGATTCGTCTAAAATAGTCTTTCCTGCAATTCCGATCCTGTGTCCCCCCTGCAGAGTGAGAAACCCCTGTTTCATTTCCTCCTCAAAAGCATAGAGTGAATAGCTACTCATATATTCCATAGTTTCCTTCAATTCATTCTTAGAAGCTATATAGGCATCATTCACCTCCCTGCTCAAGGTTCCCTTTGGCGTTATGTAAAACTCCTCATTGCGATATATCATCAAAAGAGGGGCTGCCACCCGGAGCCTGATCTCCTGAACCTCATCAAAATCCACGGTCACCCGGCCCAGTATCTCTCTTATGTTCTTGGAAAATATTTTAATAAGCTCGTCTTTTTTCTCCACCTTCATCCCTCCTCTTAACTCAATATATGTGAGGAGGGACAAATTATGACTGAAAACAAGATAGCAAAAAAACGGATCATCAGAAGGAAAGTGATGATCCGTTTTTAATATTCAGCTATTTTCTTAATGCATTCAGCGTTTCGGCCTCTTGCAAAGCTTCTTTCTTGATGTGCCTGAGGTATGCGCTTCTTGCGAAGTTTCTTTCTCAATAGCCCTGGAGCCTACACTCCTTGCGAAGTTTCTTCCTCAGTATCACCCAACTTCTAGTCCCTCGCGGAGCTTCTTTCTCAGTACACATGCTTCTATACCCCTTACGAAGCCTTTTTCTGAGTACTCCAACATCCACATTCCTTACGAAGCTTTTTTCTGAGTACCACCGGCGTTTACGCTCCTTACAAAGCTTTTTTCTTAATACCGCCCAACTTCTACACCCCTTGCGAAGCTTCTTTCTCAGTACCCCGATGTCTATATTCCTTACGAAGCTTTTTTCTGGGTGCCCCGACGTCCACATTCCTTACGAAGCTTTTTCTGAGTACACCAGCGTTTACGCTCCTTACAAAACTTCTTTCTTAATACCACCCAGCTTCTATGCCCTTTACAAAGTTTTTTCTCGGTACTTCCAACTTCTACACTCCTTGCAAAGTTTCTTTTTCAGTACCTCTGGCATCTATTTTCTTTGCGAAGTTTCTTTCTCAGTACCCCTGACGTCTGCGCTCCTTACGAAGCTTTTCCCTCTTCTCCCCAGCCTCCCACTCAGCCTTTTCTTCCTCTGTTTCTACAATAAGACGAGGAACCCGGACAGGTCTGTCATCCTTCATGCCCACATAGACCAAATAAGCCCTATTCACCCTTTCCCTATTTCCGTCCAAATCTTCCGTATAAGAATCCACCCGCACCTCCATGGAAGTGCTTCCTACATGAGTCACACTTCCTATTAAAACAACAGTCTCTCTCAAATGAACCGCCTTTGCAAAATGCAAGCTGTCCACAGCCACAGTGGTCACATAGGCATTGCAATGACGTTTAGCCGTCATAGCCCCGGTTTCGTCAATCCAGGACATAAGGTCCCCTCCAAATAAACGCCCCGCCGAATTTAAATACCTGGCCCTCACCACATGCATTTGCTCAGTCCGGGATTCTGCCACCCGTTTCGCTCTCTCTTCCATATTAATCAGTCCTTTTCTCTTCTATTTCACTTTAGCACAACTCAAAAATATAAATAACCTTTATTAAATGTCATACCCCATTTGTTCCATAGAGTGCTTCCCATCCTTTAATAAAGATTCACATATAAAATAATTTCCCTTATACCCTTTTCATATTATAATCACATATACAACGCATGGAATGGTCAAGACTTCCGCCGAAACGCTTCGCTAAAAACAAGCTGTGCTCCACACCATCTACACACATACTAAAAGCTAGTCCGGTATAATGGAATTACATTAATAACCGGAACTTCATATGGATGTATTTTTTTAATAGCATGAACAGTAGTATCAATATTATCCCGCAGGCAAGTGACCTCCACTTTAAGCTCAGGTTCAGCACTCACTACATTTTCTTCTCCGCTATAAGGACTACTCCCTTCCAAAGGCCGCCAGCACCCTATAACCTGGCTGTAGGACAAGCAACTGTCATAATTTCCTATATGCCCTGCATCCACACTTTGTAAAGCGCTTTGCAGCAAAGATAAATGTGTTTCAGGAATAAAGATTTCTATTTTACAATATTGAAAATTCTCCATAATTCTTTCTCCAATTATTCCATGACTATATGACTCTCTCAGGCATCACAAAACTTCTTGATATATCCGCATTCTACCACATTCCTCAATTCCTGTACACATATTTCCCGGCATTTCACCTTTCATACCTAAAGCGAAAATAACCCTGTTGCATAAAATCCCCTTAAAAATAAAAGGAACATGGCTGCTATAGATCAGCCACCTTGTTCCTTATAAAAATAGTTTTCCCAAGGGAGCGCCTAAAGTCTCTCCACCGGTTCAATACAAAATCCGCCCTTGTCTAAACTCTGTCTACGACTCAAAAGGCCTTTTAGGTCCACCCTTGTCTACACCCTGTCTACCCTAAAAAAGTATTTTCACAACACAAAAAAACAGCCAAACCCCTGATAAATCCAGGTTTCCGCTGCAATTAAAAAAAGCGCGAGACGGGACTCGAACCCGCGACCCCGACCTTGGCAAGGTCGTACTCCACCAACTGAGCCACTCGCGCTTACTTTGTTTTCTTCGTTTTCTCTTCTGAGGCATATACCCTCAAAACCACACATTGTTACATATCTATCTTCATCCGTTCT
>NZ_JASGFH010000041.1:0-8319 GCF_047605665.1 Lacrimispora sp.
TAACTGTCAGGGTAACGCTTGTGGTAGCGGTTCAAAGTGAGACGCACGGATTAAATATAAAGAATTTCCAGACGCCGGGAAGCAGAAAACTGTTTCGCAGCGTCTTTTGTTTTCAAATAATCATTTTAATATTTTCTTACATTTCTCCGGGAAATAAAGTTTTCCCTTGCCCCCCATGTCCCTTTGTATTATAATTGAGTATAAAATGGGTATAATAGTACCTATTTCCATATGACAAACCGAATCAGAAAAGGGGAGTTCTTTAATGATAAGAATTGGAATGCTTACGAGCGGAGGCGACTGCCAAAGCTTAAATGCTACCATGCGCGGGGTGGCAAAGGCGTTGTACCGGATGATGGACGATGTAGAAATCATCGGCTTTGAAGACGGTTACAAGGGACTCATCCACGCAGATTACCGCGTCATGAAACCGGAAGATTTTTCAGGAATACTGACAAAGGGAGGCACCATTTTAGGAACCTCCAGACAGCCTTTTAAGCTTATGCGGGTGCCCGATGAAAACGGCCTTGACAAGGTGGAGGCCATGAAGCACACGTACAGAAAACTGAAGCTGGAATGTCTTGTGGTTTTAGGAGGAAACGGAAGTCAGAAGACTGCCAACCTCCTTTGGGAGGAAGGGCTCAATGTGGTATCCCTTCCAAAGACCATTGACAATGACCTTTGGGGAACCGACATCACCTTCGGCTTTCAGAGCGCCGTTGATGTGGCCTCCAATGCCATTGACTGCATCCATACGACTGCAGCTTCCCATGGAAGGGTCTTTATTGTAGAGGTTATGGGACATAAGGTGGGCTGGCTCACCCTGTACGCAGGCATAGCCGGAGGAGCTGACATCATCCTGCTCCCGGAGATTCCTTATGATTTGAATGTTGTAATAGACGCATTAAAAACCAGAAGCAAAAACGGCAAAAAGTTTTCCATCCTTGCCGTGGCAGAAGGAGCCATTTCCAAAGAAGATGCTCTCCTCACCAAAAAAGAATTAAAAGAAAAAAAGAAAAACGGCCCGGCTTACCCTTCCGTGGCCTATGAAATCGGCGCACAGATCACAGAGAAGACCGGGCAGGAAGTGCGGGTCACCGTACCCGGCCATATGCAGAGGGGCGGACAGCCCTGCGCCTACGACAGAGTGCTTTCCACCCGCCTTGGGGCAGAAGCCGCTCTGCTGATTAAAAACAAAGAATACGGATACATGGCTGCGGTGAAAAACAATGAGGTTGTAAAAACGCCTTTAGCCGAAGTAGCCGGAAAATTAAAAACAGTCGACCCGGCGAGCTCGATCATCAGGGAAGCCAAGATGACAGGCATCAGCTTCGGCGACGAATAAGGAGTCATTCCCATGTCATATACGGCATTGTATCGGAAATGGCGCCCCTCGTCCTTTTCCGATGTAAAGGGTCAGGACCATATTGTCCAGACCTTGAAAAACCAGATAGTATCCGGGCGTATCGGACATGCGTACCTGTTTTGCGGAACGAGAGGAACCGGAAAGACCAGTATTGCCAAGATCTTTGCAAAAGCGGTCAACTGCGAACAGCCCATGGACGGAAGCCCCTGCGGGGAATGCCGGACCTGTAAAAACATCGCAGCCGGAGCCTCCCTCAATGTGGTGGAGATCGATGCCGCATCAAACAACGGCGTGGAGAACATCCGGGAAATCAGGGAAGAAGTCCAGTACCCGCCTACAGAAGGCAGATACCGGGTTTATATCATTGACGAGGTTCATATGCTTTCTACAGGAGCCTTTAATGCACTGTTAAAGACTTTGGAGGAGCCGCCGTCCTACGTCATATTCATTCTGGCAACCACAGAAGTCCAGAAGATTCCCGTAACTGTCCTGTCCCGGTGCCAGCGGTATGATTTTAAACGGATTACCGTGGAAACCATTGTGGAGCACCTAAAAGGGCTCCTGGAAACAGAACAGACCCAGGTGGAGGAACGGGCCCTGACCTATATCGCCAGGTCGGCAGACGGGGCCTTAAGAGATGCCCTAAGCCTTTTGGACCAGTGCATCGCCTTCCATTACGGAGAACCCCTGACCTATGACCTGGTTTTAGACGTGCTGGGAGCCGTGGACATCACGGTATTTGGAAACATGTTCCGGGCCGTGGCAGAAAACCGGACCAGGGACTGCATTCTGGCCTTGGAAGAAATGGTGATTCAGGGCAGGGAACTGGGCCAGTTTGTCATTGACTTCATCTGGTATTTGAGAAACCTGCTTCTGTTAAAATCTGTGGACGATCCGGGAGGGCTTCTGGATATGTCGGCAGAGAACCAGAGCATTCTAAAGGAAGACAGCCGGCTTGCGGACCAGGAAACCCTGCTTCGGTATATCAGGGTATTTTCAGACCTTTCCAACCAGCTTCGCTACGCTTCCCAAAAGCGGGTCCTCATCGAGGTGGCTTTAATCAAGCTGACCCGCCCCCAGATGGAACAGAATTTAGATTCCATACTCCAGCGCATTTTGGTCATGGAAAAAATGCTGGAAGAAGGCGTTGTGATGGCCCCTTCCGCAGGAACGGAGCCTTCCAAAGAAACCGCTTCCGCTCCGGCTGACCGGGAAATGACTCCCGCAGAGCGGATCACCCTTCCCAAAGGCCAGTTGGAGGATTTAAACTTAATCCGAAGCGAATGGAATAAGATCATACGGGAATTAGGCGGTCCCATCAGGGCCAGCTTCCGTGACACAGTGGTGGAACCGGCAGGAGAAAGCTGCCTCACCATCGTCTTTTCTGATCAGAGCAACTATATGATAGGAAGCAGGGAATCCACCATTGCTGAAATCCAGGGTTACGTAGAAGACCATTACCAGAAATCCATCGCCTTTAAAGCGAGGCTTCGAAGCGGAGGAGAACGGCTGGATACCATATATGTAAGTGATGAAGAATTAAAAGCAAATATTTTAATGGATATAACCATAGAAGATTAATCAGGAGGAGATACACCATGGCAAAACGTGGCGGTTTTCCAGGCGGCATGCCTGGCAATATGAACAACTTAATGAAGCAGGCGCAGAAGATGCAGCGCCAGATGGAAGAGACGACAAAAGAACTGGAAGAAAAGGCATATACAGCAGCAGCAGGCGGCGGAGCCGTAACTGTCACTGTTTCCGGAAAAAAAGAAGTGACCTCTGTCAAACTGTCCCAGGAAGTTGTGGACCCGGATGACATCGAGATGCTGGAAGACTTAATCGTGGCAGCCACCAATGAGGCATTCCGCCAGATGGAAGAAGAAAGCAGCGCTGCCATGGCAAAACTGACCGGCGGTCTGGGAGGCATGGGCGGAGGATTTCCCTTCTAATCATGGATTATTACAGCAGTCAGATCACCAGATTAATAGAAGAGCTGTCTAAGCTTCCGGGCATTGGAAGCAAGTCCGCACAGCGTCTGGCATTTCACATTATCAACATGCCGGAGGAGCAGGTCATGGGCCTTTCCTCATCCATCACCGATGCAAAACGGAATGTGCGCTATTGTAAGGAATGCTTTACCCTGACCGATCAGGAGCTGTGCCCCATATGCCGGAGTGAAAAACGGGATCACAAGACCATCATGGTGGTGGAGGATACCAGAGACTTGGCAGCCTATGAAAAAACAGGGAAATTTGAAGGAGTTTATCACGTGCTCCATGGTGCCATTTCCCCAATGCTGGGAATAGGACCTAATGACATAAAGCTGAAAGAACTGATGCAGAGGCTGCAGGCAGATGTGGAAGAAGTGATCATTGCCACCAACTCCAGCCTGGAAGGCGAAACAACAGCCATGTATATCAGCAAGCTGATCAAACCCACAGGAATCAGGGTAACCAGGATCGCCAGCGGAGTTCCCGTGGGCGGAGACTTGGAGTACATAGACGAGGTAACGCTGCTGCGGGCCTTAGAAGGCCGGGTAGAGCTGTAAAACCCCCGTCTTGTCAGAAGCTGGAAGTCTGAAAGAAAAGATTCATTAGGAGATAAATAATGGATAAGTACGAGTTTAATATAAAGGTTGAACAGATTAAAAAACTGGTAGGCAAAAATGACTATGAGACAGCTATGAAAATAGCCGATGCAATAGACTGGAGAAGAGTCCGCAACATCACTCTGCTTTCCATGGTAGCCACTGTCTATGAAAAGAACAGAAGCTATCAGGAAGCTAAGGAAATCCTTCTTCAGGCTTATGAACGGGCACCCATTGGAAAACGGCTGCTTTATAAGCTGGCCGAACTGGCCATCAAAGAAGGAAATATCGAAGAGGCCGAAGCCTATTACAAAGAATTCGGCGACCTGGCTTCTGACGACCCAAGGCAGCAGCTTCTGCGCTACATGATTTTAAAAGCAAAAGGAGCCCCGGCCCAGCAGCTCATCCATTCCCTGGAATCCTACACCAGCGTGGAGCTGGATGAAAAATGGCTGTATGAGCTGGCAGAACTGTACAGCCTCGCAGGCATGACCGACCGCTGTGTGGAAACCTGCGACCGCATCATGCTGATGTTCGGCCTTGGGAAATACGTGGATAAGGCCATGGATTTAAAAATAAGATACGCTCCCCTGACCACTTACCAGATGGACCTTGTGGAAAACCGGGATAAATACGAGGCAAAGCTGCGGGCAGTGGAGCTGGAATACGGAGCCGGAGGAAGGCAGATTGCAGAACCTGAGGCGGAAGAAGAGTATTACGAAGAAGAATCCCTTCAGGAGCCGGAGCCCTATTACGAGGATATGAGGTTTCAGGAGCCCCCCATGGATGAAGAGCCGGAAACCAGCATGGAAGAAGAGGCGGTTCAGGAAAGCATTGCCAGAGAAATGTCCAGGATTTCCTATGATGAGCCGGTAATACAGGAAGCTCCCAGGCTGGAGCATACCAGGGTATTAGAAGATATCCGGCGTGTGGGACACCCCACAGCCGTTCTTCCAAAACCCAGAGGAATATATTTAAATGAAGAATCAGAAGTTCCCTCTTACTTCTCCGCTCCCATGATTGAAGAAGACGACATGGAAGAGCCGGAGATGGAAGCTGTCTCCCCGTTTGAATACGCCGGATTCCAGTCAGCCGTAACAGCCGAGGATTCCGAGGAAGATTTCTATCAGCCTCAGGCTTTCGATTCTGAGGATGCTGATTACGGCCATTCCTATCATCAGCCTTATGAAGCTGAACCGTATCAGGACGAAGAAGCATCGGAATCATCTCATGAATCATCTTATGAGGACCCGGAAGATGAAAGTGAAGCTTCCTGGCGTTATACCTTCGGGCAGGATGAAGCCCCGGAGGCAGAAGATGTTTATGAAGAAGAGGAAGACGAAGAAATCGGAGAAGCTGCGGTCCGGAATCATTTGATGATAGAAGCCAGAACTCCGGAAAAAGGCCTTAAGATGGCAGTGGATGCCTTAAAGCAGATACATCTGGAAAGCGGCGTAAAAAATCCCGTTGCCAGAATCACCGGATCAAAGCTGTCCAAGCGTGGCGTGCTGGCATCCGCAGAAAAGCTGGCAGGAAAAGACCTTGTCATTGAAGAAGCAGGTGATCTCACCGCAGAAGCCTTAGAAGAATTAAATACCCTGATGGCTGAGGATACCAGCGGCATGATCGTCGTTCTCATCGACAATCCCAAGCAGATGGAAGCCCTTCACTGTGATCACCCAGCTCTCGCAAGCAAATTCGAATGCATCGGAAGCGGCGAAGAAATGCAGGCCCAGCCGGTGAGAAACCCGGATGAGAATATTCCTGAAAGGGAAATACCGGCTTCTCCTTTAAGCCCCCAGCAGGGAGCCGCGTCAAAAGTACCTGCTTATAAAGCTCCCGCTCCCAAAGAGCCTGTCTATGAAGCGCCTCTTGCATATGAAACGGCCATTCCTTCTTATGAAACACCGGATGCTCCTTCCTATGAAGACGGTTATGAAGAATCCCAGGAAAGCTATGAGGCCCCAAGGTATGAAAACCAGGGATATCCGGCAGAATCAGATTCCTGGCAGAATCAGGAGTATGAAGAAGAGGAAGGATATGAAGAGGAGGAGTTTTACGAAGAAGACCGCCCTTCTGTCCGTGATGAAGAAGGCCCAGGCTTTCATGGGGAAGAGATGGACATTGACGAATTTGCCCAATATGCCTGCCGCTATGCCAATGAGATCGACTGCAGCGTTACCGGTAAAAGCATGCTGGCGCTGTATGAAAGAATCGAGATCATGGAAGAGGACGGTCTCCCTCTCAACCGCACCAATGCGGAAAGCCTGATTGAAGAAGCTGCTGACCGGGCAGAAAAGCCCCCTCTTGGGAAAATGCTCAAAGGCCTGTTTTCTACAAAGTACGATAAAGAAGGTCTTCTTATATTAAAGGAAGAACATTTCATTTATTAATTGGAGTATAAAACGTGAATATTAAACTCATTGCACTGGATTTAGACGGAACCCTGTTAAACAGCAAAAAGGAAATATCTCAGAGAACGCTCCAGGCCCTTGCAGAGTGCTGCGAAAAGGGGCTTTGGATCGTTCCATGCACCGGACGGAGCGCATCCGGAATCCCCGAAGAAATAATCCGGATTCCCGGTGTCCGCTATGCCATTACCACCAATGGTGCGGTGGTTGAAGATATGACCCAAAAGCAGATCATCGATACCTGCATGCTGCCCTGTGAGCAGGCACTGGAGCTTTTGCGGTTTGTGGATTCCTATGATGTGATGTACGACCCCTATATCAATGGCCGCGGAATAACGGAAGGCCGTTTTTTCGACCATTTATCAAAATACGGCCTGACTCCGGAACTGCAGGAATTAGTCCGCCGGACCAGGGACGTTCACCCCAACATCCTGGAATTCGTAGAAAACGGCCGAAAACCGGTGGAAAAGATCAACCTGTATTTCTCCGACATGGAAGAACGGGCCAGATTAAGAGCTGAACTGGAAAAAAGAGATGACATCCTGGTCACCTCCTCCCTTCCCAATAACCTGGAGATCAATGCCCACGGTGCGACAAAAGGAGCAGCCCTCCTCCGTCTGGCCTCCCATCTGGGACTGGAAGCCGGTCAGACCATGGCAATCGGAGACGGAGAAAATGATTTGACCATGATCCAGGCAGCCGGAATCGGAGTTGCCATGAAAAATGGAAAAGAAGAACTTCTTGCGGCAGCCGATTACATAACAAACACCAATGATGAGGACGGAGTGGCGGCAGCCATTGACCGGTTTGTATTGAAGGCGGAATCATGATGAGGTCTTATATGGAAAACTGGTTATCAATAGCAGCAGGAGTCTACCTGCTGGGAATGATTTTATACGGCCACCGGAGGGGCTTTATCCGGCTGGCGATTTCCATGGTGGCAGTAATCCTGTCCCTTACCATTGCAAGAGTATCCCTCCCTGTTGTAACGGGATTTTTAAAAGAAAATACAGCCCTGCAGCACACCATTTCAGAAAGCATAAAAAAATCCATACACTTAGACGAAGAAGAAGTCCCGGCGGACGAAGCTCTGGAAACACCCTCAGCCCAGCGCCTTTTGATCGAAGGCCTTGAACTCCCAAAGAACATGAAGGAAGCCCTGATTGAAAACAATAACAGTGAGATGTATCAGGCCCTTGGAGTCAACGCCTTTACCGATTATATAGGGGGCTATCTGGCAGATGTCATTCTCAGCTCTCTGGGTTCGGTGATTTTATTTTCACTTGTCTATATGGTGATCAAACTTCTCATCGGATGGCTGGACATCATTTCCAAGCTTCCGATCCTGTCCGGAATCAATCAGATTGCCGGGGCTTTGCTGGGAGGTCTGGAAGGCCTTGTCTTCTTATGGCTGGCCTGCCTGGTCATCACCGCTTTTCCCTCCACCGGCTGGGGCCTTGCCCTGCTGAATCAGATTGAGGCGAGCAAATGGCTGTCCTTTTTATACGACCACAACCTTCTGAATCTGATGGTTTTAGGGCTTTTGCAAAAGCTGGTATAGAAATAAAATTGTATTTATCATATGTGCAATTAAAACAAATCTGCAGGCAAAGAGAGATACCCCTCTTCCTGCAGATTTTTTCATACACCACAAAATATAGAAAAATTCAGGGGAAACTAATACATATAGTGGTTGAAAAAAGACAGGAAAAATTGTTTGAATAAAGGGCACAAATATCCTTGACAATATGAAAGGGACATGATATATTAAAGACCCGATGCGAGAGAAACCGCAAAGGCAGCCATTCAAAACCGGCTGAAAAAAGTTTGAAAAGTTGTTGACAGATAAGTGACTGCATGATATACTATATGAGTTGCCGATTAAGCAAGAAAAACAACAAAACGCACTTTGAAAACAGAAGATTGAACAGTATGTAAAACCCTGAAAATTC
>NZ_JASGFH010000042.1:0-6506 GCF_047605665.1 Lacrimispora sp.
GTTTCAAACAGCGCCCTGTCTGCTTCCATAATGGCGTCATCCACATATTTGAGGGGCTCCCACTTGGTTCCCACATTGTTGCATAAAATACTTTTCTGCTTTTTCTTCCCTTACCAATTAGTGTTACTAAACATTTAGACTTCTTCTACAAACCACTTACAGAATCAAAATCTGATATTCTGCTTACGGGAAGTCGAGAGGACTTATTCTTTCCAACAGGGTTTTATGATATGATTTTTGCACAAATGCTTCGTAAAATAGGACATGGTCAACAGTATCTGTTTGGTCATGGCGACTATCCGGCAATGCTGTCAAATCAAGATAAGTTTGTCGCAATTAGCAAAGCTTTTTTTAGTTTATGAAAAAATAAAATCTCAATACAACAATCTGAGCCATTACATCATTGGTTTGCCATAACAGCTCTCTGTTTATTACATCTCCAGCACCTACCAGTCAATACTTGCATAAGGACGGTGAACAAGTTTTGATTATTATTTTTTCTTAATCAAAAAATCATAAAAATATCTGGTTATAGTTTGCTGCCCCCATTAAATATGTTATAATAACTAATTATAATAACATAACATATTTAAGGAGGGCATAATGACTACATCCATTCCAAGCATAGGGGAAAGACTGAAGAAAATACGTACCAGCCAAAACCTCACTCTGGATGAAGTGGCAAAGATCACTGCTGTCAGCAAGCCAATGCTGGGGCAAATTGAGCGAGGGCAGTCGTCCCCCACTGTCAATACGCTCTGGAAGATCGCAACAGGGTTGAAGATTCCTCTATCCTCGTTTTTGCGAGAACAGCAGGCGGAATATGCTGTAGCAGCTTTGCAGGCGAAAGACGTTATCGTTGAGGATGACGGTCGTATGAGGGCGTATCCGCTGTTCACCTACGATCCTGTAAGAAATGTGGAAACATTCTACATTGAGTTTGATCCGGGCTGCGATCACCGCTCCGAGAAGCATTTGGACGGTGTTGAGGAATACATTTTAGTTCTACGAGGCAAGATGGAGCTTGACTTAAACGGAAAACCCGTCGTGGTGGAGGAAAAGCAGGCGCTTCGTTTTAGGGCGGATACGCCGCATGTTTACAGCAATCCCTTCGAAGAAATTTGCACGGTCCACAATATGATTTTCTATCCAAACCGATAAGGAGGTTACAGCAATGTATGAACTGGTAAAGGTCGGAAGCAATAGCTATTATATTAACTGCCCCGCGAAAATCGGGCTTTATTTGGATCATGATGACGAGGTCTATCTGGTGGATAGCGGAAGCGACAAGGATGCAGGAAGAAAAGTCCGTCAGATTCTGGAGAAGAACAACTGGTACCTGAAAGTGATTCTGAACACCCATTCCAACGCTGACCATATTGGGGGAAACAGATATTTGCAGAGTCAGACAGACTGTAAAATCTACGCGCCGGGGATCGACTGCGACTTTACGCGCCACCCTCTGCTGGAACCATCCTTTCTGTATGGCGGCTATCCGCCCAAGGATTTGCGGCACAAATTTCTGATGGCTCAGGAGAGCGACGCGGAATATCTGAATGCGGAGGCGCTGCCGGGCGGTATGACCATTCTCCCCTTACCGGGGCATTTTTTCGACATGGTTGGTTACCGGGATGCGGACGATGTGGTCTATCTGGCAGACTGCCTGTCCAGCAAAGAAACGCTGGATAAATATCAGATCAGTTTTATTTATGATGTGGCAGCCTATCTCAATACGCTGGAAACGGTAAAAACACTGAAAGCCACCATGTTTGTTCCTGCCCATGCGGAGGCAACAAACGACATCGCACCGCTCGCCCAGCTCAACATTGACAAGGTACATGAGATTGAGGAAAAGATTCTGCTGCTCTGCAGGGAACCGCTCTGTTTTGAACATATCCTGCAAAAGTTGTTCAACGAGTATGGTCTCACGATGAATTTTGAGCAGTATGTCCTCGTGGGCAGCACAGTTCGTTCTTATCTCGCGTGGCTAAAGGATACGGGGAAAATTAATGTCGATTTTAAAAGCGGTCTGCCACTGTGGGCACACACCTAAGGGGGCATGAAGACTATATTGAATGCTGCTTTGCGCAGCTAACCCTAGCCAAATATTGTCCCATTTCATTTATCTTACGGCTGAACAGTTAGCCTTTGAGGAAGCCTTTCTCTACCGCCATGGCTTTATTGACGGTATACGGGTAGGGAAATTACTAAATTCCTTTTAAAGTTACATTTGTAAAAGGGGAAAGCCATTCTATTGAGAAAACTTTCCCTCTTAGTTTTAGGATTTCAATTTACAGAATTGTGAAACTTCTTTTTTCAATCCTTTTAATATATTTAACTCTGTTTATAAAAATCAAAACCTGTCCAATTATTTTTTTCAACTGTTTCTTTTATCTTTTGGGAAGCATATATTGCAGCTACACTTTTAGAGCATCTAAAGATATCATATTGGCTACATATCTTTTTATTTAAATAAGTTTCCTGAGGAATAAATGTATATAAATTATATTTTTCATTATATTTATATTTACTTCTTTCCATATCAAATGCATCAATAAAATTATCTATATACATTAACACATAATTATTATTTATATTATTAGTAACCACATCAACTAATTTTATTGGAAAATAACTAAGCCCCTTAATATCCATCTCCACAAACTTTTCCATAACTCTAACATGGATTATAGGCCACCGTTTCACATTCAACAAATAATCACTTTCTAAACTTGATACTTTTGAACTATAGTAGAATTCAACATTTGGCCAATCAACTATGTTATGTTGGGATAAGATAATATTATCAAAATATCCCTTTTTAATATCTAAATAAACTATTTCATCTAAATTAGTTGTTTCTGCATAAATGGTATTTGTCCCATCTTTTATAGAATCATCAATTTTATCCATATCAAATGTTAATTTATAAAACATACCTCTCACTCCTTCAAATTTTCCCAATAGTTTGAATACAGCATATCAGGCTGTTCCCGAATAATACTTTTTATCTCGCTTTCATATAAATCTAAAAATATATCCTTATTACCCTGTGCAACATTATCAATGTTCCTCATTTCATCCAATATAAAATCATGATATGCATTTGGATGTCTTCCTTGATGTGGGAGTAATTCTTTATTCCAAACATCATCTAAATCAAGTCCATATTTATCCGTAATATCTTTAAATGATTGTGTATATGTTTTACTCTTATCAGAAGCATAATGATGTACTTGCTTTGGTTTAGGTGTTGATGAACCACCCTTAATACCAGCCCCCGAACCCTCAGGTGGAGTACTGAGATATACGGAAAGGGGTGAAAATTCGTATTCGTTTAAAAAAAGTATAGCACGTCTTTGTGCTGTTTTTAAATAGAAAAATTACTGTTCTTTTTCTGGCAGTGGTTCCCGGTATTCTGTCTTATTTTTCATCATTCCGTACACTATGTTCACCAAACGGCGCATGATGCAGACCAGTGCCTGAGACTTTGTCTTACCTTCACCGATTTTCCGCATATAATAGTCATAAAATATCGGATGATTAGGTACTCCGTTCTTTGGTCGGGATACCATGGTTACTGCCAGGAAATAAAACAGTCCGTGCAACTGGCGGTTTCCCTGTCTGGAGCTTTGTTCCTTGCCTTTTCCGGCAGAACTGAACTTCACAGGGGCCACTCCTGCGAATCTTGCCAGCTTGTCTGCACTGGAAAATCTTCGGATATCTCCGATTTCTGCAATCAGCTTACTGGCAATAGAAGTTCCTATTCCCGGCATACTGGTCAGTTTATAATCAAAACTAAGCAGGATTTTCTCGATTTCTTTATCAAGCCCTGCCAATTCTTCTTTTTGATGTTCCAAGTCTCTTACCAGACTTGTTGTGATAAAGTCTCTGGATTCCTGATATTCCCGAAAGGTATCTCCATCATTATGAACACAATCCAGAATCAACTCTGCTTTATCTCTTCTCGCAATGCGAGATATTTCCTTAAATTCGATTGTTAGGTCTTCTGCCGTCTTTTCCTGCAAATGGACAGGGGACGGGTAGGTCTTCCAGAAATACATGGCACATTTCCCGTCTATCTCGCTAAAAAACTTACTGTAGCTGGGATATGCCATAGATATCTGCTCATGAAGTCCGTTCTTAAAACGGATGCCGTCTTTTACCAGTAAATCTCTCCGATTCACCAGTTGCGCCAGTGTCCACTCATTATCTTTTGGCTTTGCATCAGGTAACGTATGTAACTGATTAATCAGAACCGTTGCCACACAACACGCATCATACTCATCATTTTTTCGGTACATGGGTGCACTTTTTCTCTGGTCATAAGCCAGAGCAGGATTGATGTCTTTCACGTTGTAACCACTTTCAATCAGCCAGACAGCTAAGCTTCTGCCGTAGCCATAAGCGTTTTCTAACCCATAAACGGGTTCAAGTCCAAGAATACTGGATTTTCTGTTCACCTTTTCCGCCAGTTTCTTAAATTCCCTTGGCTTATTTTCTATCACAACAACCTCTAACTTTTCATTCCAGCAGTTTACCATCACTGCGGTATGAGTTTCTTTATGCAGGTCAATCCATACATAAAGCAGATTTTCTCTTCTCTGCAATTCTCTCCCTCCTGATCTTGTTTCCAACCAATCAGTTTCCGTACCGGCAACCTCAGATGACAGTGTTAACTCTTTTTGAGTCCGCAAGGGTTCGACAGCCTATCTACAACAAACCAATGGGTGAAAAGACAAGTTATTTCTTTTATTGGTTGTTGATGTTAACTCTGTATCAAATGGATTGCAAGTCATTTCTGGTTTTATTTTAAGAAGAAAGAACAGCAGAAAAAAGAACGGAAAAGGGAGCTACAGAAAGGGATATTTTACCCCCTGTAACCCCCGGCAGCCCCATTTTACCATAGAACCGATTTCCTGTAAATCCCATGGTTCACCATGAACCATGGGGGTAGGCAGATATTACAAACCAATGGCAACGCAGATTTGATGTCCCATTCCCTGTTAGCCCTGTGTCGCAAAATATCGCCCCTGTGAACCTTTAAAACCGATGGTGGAGCATGTATGCCATCCAGGCAATCAAGCGCCTTGTTGGACAAAGTTGTAAAGGATTGCTCTTCCCTTTTTATCTAACAAATGCTTGGATTGCTGTTACCTCCTATTCGTCTTCCTGCTGCTTTATCAGAAAAATGTCGAATATACGCCCGTTTTTCATATGCTTCAAGCCGCACATTTACAACCAATTTTTAAATCTGATAAAGGAAAAGCTACTCTCATTTCCTGCCCTAAAACAGAGGTGAACCATGGGGTCGAAAATGATGCAGGTTAAAGAGCCGGGGTCAAAAACTCCCCGTCTCTGATTACCTCAGCCTGCGATGCAGGCTGAGAGGACTTTTTCAGCGGGGTTGGATTCCTGGCATTGGGGTCGTAACCGGAGTCATATTTACAAGAAAAGCCCTTTTACACAAATGAGTTACGGGGTTATGAACGACTCCATCTAAACATTACCAATGAATCAAAGAATAGACAGCCCGTAAATTCGAATTAATATCCTTTTTATTTTCTAATTACTCAATATTGTATTTTTGCTTATATATATTTAATAACTTATTTAAAGTTTCCTGTTTATCTGGATAATCCTCTATAAAAGATGATGAAATTATTTGTAGATATTTATATAAAGTTACATAATCAATAACTACCTCTTCGCCACTATGTAGACCAAACTCAACACCTTCAAATATGCCTTCTGTTGCAATATCATATTCATCTAAATCGTCTGGAAAAACACAAGCACCAAAGTTTTCTCCAAATCCTCTCCCCTCACTTATTCCTTCTACAATCTGAATAAATCTCTCATCACTGACCATATTAAAAACTGCTTGTACTGGAAAATGTTCTTTGTCCAGCATATTTTGATCAAGAAGCCTAAAATCTCTTTTCATGATTAATCTCCTAATCGTTTTTTATTGTTCTGGAAAGAACGATGTAATGTTCCCATTTCCATCACTATATCCTCTCCATTTTACTCCAGCACCATCATTGCCGACCCATTCCCTTGGTAGCAAACCATCAGGACTCTTAGAAAGGGCATCGTTAGCCGCTTGAACTCCTTTTTCCATGTAGACTTCATCGCTTATAATATTAGGATCATATACTGTTTTAACTTTGGGTACTCCACTTTGATATTCTCCTGGTATTGGAGTTCCTATCTTATCTAATTTGGGCATTTGATATTCAATCGTTTCAACGCCTTCTAGTGTTGGATGCGGAGTGGACTTTACAATTTCAATATCATTAGTTAATAACTGTTCTTTATTATGTGCTCCTCCTATGCCCTTTTTTCTAGGCACTGTTGGATCAGTATATTTTATATGTGATTCCAACTCTGGCGTTGGCTTAATCTTCCCCGAACCCTCTATCACATCATCAACAATCCCTGGACCACTCTCTATGCCCACAATCATACCACTTTTCTTCATCGCGGTATACCTATTTATTAAG